>CAZHQK010000188.1:0-5809 GCA_964534795.1 uncultured Acidobacteriota bacterium | reverse complement strand
ACCCCCAAAGGCGGAACCGGCGCAGCCTCAAACCGAGCCGCCTGGCGAACCGAAGGGCGGGAAGCCGGCGACAGGAGGGGGAGGGGAAAAGCCGCCGGACAATCCTCCGGCAAGACGTGCGGGTGGGGGGACAGCGGGGCTTCCGCTGAATTGCGGGTGCGACGGCTGGAGGTACAAATCCTGGGGGAGTTCGGGCGCCGGTCTGATCAAGCTCTCCGAGGATCTGGGGCTTGCGGCTCAGTGCACGGAAGCGTTCGAATCGAATGTGTTGGCGGGATTCAAGAGCGATTTGGATCTCTTGAGCGGGGCTGTCAAGGATGTAGCCGGCGCGCGCTCGCTCCCCAGGCAGGAGATGCAGGCCAGGTTGCAGGGGTTTCTGGCCAAGACGGAAGGGTTGTCGGCGAGGCTGGAGAACTTTTTCGAGCAAGCCGAGATCTATCGTTCGTTTCTGGAGGGCTGCGGCCGGACGATCAAAGATGCTCCCGAGCTGATGCGCAGGGGTTCCGCCGCAGGGGCGGAGACGATCCGCAAGTGACGGGGTGCCGATCCGAGGGGGAGGAATCCATGAAGCTGGGAATGATAATGGTACTGGCCGTGGCCGCGCTTGCCGCCGCGCTGGTTGCCGAGGAGAAGTTCGGGGTGAAGGTGTACGAAGGGGCGAAAGCGGACAAGGAGACGTCGGCGGCGGTGTCCGAGGCGTTTTCCATGGAGGCTTTCTGCTACCGCACGGCCGACGGGCTCGAGAAGGTGGTGGCCTTCTACAAGAAGGAGCCGGGCCTGGAGTTCATGGGCGAGAGCAAGGAAGGCGCCATGTTCAGGAAGGGGAGCGTGGACGTCACGATCCAGACTCCCTGGATGAACATGAAGACCGGCCAGCTGATGAAGGACATCCTGATCACCATCGTGAGGAGAGAGCAGGCGGACTCTCAGCAACCGTAAGCTGCAGGAATCCTGCCGCCCGTTCCCGCCGGGGTCTCGCGCGCGCCGGCCTTGAGCCCGGGGCGCGGCCCCGGGCGCGTTTGTGTCCCCACCGCGGCGGCAGCCGCGACCACCCGATTCCACTGGGATCCCGCGCCCATCCAGGAGGATCCTGCCGGCAGACTGCGGGCGCCCCGGAGGTGGCGCCCCCGGCGGGCCGCGCCGCGTCTCGGTGCGAACATCCGCAACTCGACGGCGCAGAGATAGTCGTTACGCGCGGCCGGGGCGAGGTAGTACAATTTCAGCCGGGCCGGGCAGGCCAGTACGGTTCACGGGAGCATGGGAGTCTTTGCGGCTTCGCGTGGCAGGCTTACGGGAACGCGGAAGGACGGTGAATGAGGAACTGTAGGAAGGCATACATCGCAGCTTTGTGGGTAATGTCGGCCGTTGCAATCGGGGCCTGTTCGAGGCCGGTGCCGAGTGTGGAGGCGACCCGGGAAGCTCAGGTCGAGGTTTCCGCCGTGCAGGTACAGCCCGAGAAGATCGAGCGCCGGATCGAGCTGGTGGGCACGCTCGAAGGGCGCCGGGAGGTGACCGTCGCCAGCGAGGTGAGCGCGCGCGTCGCGGCCGTCCACGCCGACCTGGGCGACCGCGTGCAGCGGGGGCAGGTGCTCGTGGAGCTGAACCCGACCGAGCTCCAGATCGCCGTGGACCGGCAGCGCGCGGCCCTGGCGCAGGTCCTGGCGCAGCTCGGCCTGGAAGAGGAAAGCGACCCCATGCCCGACCCCGCGCGCACCTCGATGGTGCGCAAGGCCGCCGCCGAGCTCGCGGACGCCAAGGCCAATTACGAGCGTATTCAGGCGCTCGTGGCCAAGAACGTTCTTTCCAGGCAGGTTGCGGATACCGCCGAGGCGCGCTACCGGGCCGCCGAAGCCAATTACTCGGCCGCGCTCGAAACCGTGCGCAACCTCGAAGCGCAGGTGCAGAACATGCGCGCCCAGCTGGCGCTCGCCGAAAAGAAGGTCGCCGACTGCACGATCCGCGCACCGTTCGCCGGCAGCATCGCCCGGCGCCTGGTCGAAGTCGGGCAGTACGTCAAGGAGCAGACGCCCGTCATGACCATCGTAAGCACCAATCCCCTCAAGCTGAAGGCCGGCGTCCCCGAACGCTGGTTTCCCTTCGTCGCGCCGGGCGCGCGCGTGGACGTGCGCGTCGAAGCCTACGATGACGTCTTCACGGGACGGGTCGAGCGCGTGTCGCAGGCGGTGGACGTGCAGAACCGAACGTTCGCCATCGAGGCGCTGGTGGACAATTCCGCCGGGCGCTTGCGCCCCGGGCTGTTTGCGACCGCGACCCTGTTCACTTCCAAGGTCGACACCGTCCTGCGCGTGCCGGCCGACGCGGTCATCTCCTTTTACGGCGTGCAGAAGGTCTATGCCGTCGAGAACGACGAGATCCGGGAGGTCGTGGTGAAGCTGGGCGATCGCACCGGCGACCGCATCGAAGTCACCGAGGGCCTGGCGCCGGGTACCTGGATCGCGATCTCCGAACTCGCGCGCATCCGCCAGGGAATGCGCGTGCAGGTGAAAAAGGAGAGTTAGATGGGTCTCGCCGCCCTATGCGTCCGCCGGCCGGTCTTCGCCACCATGCTGATCACCTCGCTCGTGGTGCTCGGCGTCGTTTCCTTCAGCGGTCTCGGCGTCGACCTGATCCCGAAGGTCGACCTGCCCATCGTGACGGTGACGACGATCCTGCCGGGCGCGAGCGCCGAGGAGATGGAGACCGAGGTCACCAAGCCGATCGAGGAAGCGGTCAATACGATCCAGGGGATCGACGAGCTGCGCGCCAGCACCATTGAAGGGGTGTCGCGCGTCATCGTGACCTTCGTGCTCGAGCGCCAGATCGACCAGGCCGCTCAGGACGTGCGCGACAAGGTGTCGACCATCCTGCGCAACCTGCCCGAAGGGATCGACCCGCCGATCATCGAGAAGGTCGACCCGGACGCCGCGCCGGTGATGTCGATCAGCGTGTCGGGAGCGCGCAGCATGCGCGAGATCACGGAGATCGCCGACAAGCAGATCAAGCAGCAGCTGGAAGGGGTCACCGGCATCGGCCAGGTGCTTCTCGTCGGGGGGCGCAAGCGGGCCATCCAGGTGGAGGTGGACGCGGAAAAGCTGAACGCGCTCGGCCTCGGCATCAGCCAGGTCGCCGCGACGCTGCAGCGCCAGAACTTCGAAGTCCCGAGCGGGCGCCTCGACCAGGGCCGGCGCGAACTCACCCTGCGCACCCTGGGGCGCATCGCGTCGCCGCAAGAGTTCGGCGATCTCGTGGTCGCCGCGCGCAACGGGGTGCCGGTGCGCGTGCGCGATTTCGCCGCGGTCGAGGACCTGTACGAGGAGCCGCGCGACCTGGCGCGCTTGGACGGCGAACCGGCCGTCACCCTGCTGATCCGCAAGCAGTCGGGAAGCAACACGGTGCGCGTGATCGAGACGGTCAAGGAGCGCCTCGAAGAGATCAAGTCGCGCCTGCCGCGCGATCTGAAAGTCTTCATCATCCGCGACCAGTCGATATTCATTTTGGGTTCGGTGCACGCGATCTACGAGCACCTGATCCTGGGCGGACTCTTCGCCAGCCTGGTGGTGCTGTTCTTCATGCGCAGCCTGCGTGCCACCCTGATCGCGGCGGTCGCCATCCCGACGTCGATCATTTCGACCTTCATGGTGATGCGCGCGCTCGATTACACGCTCAACAGCCTGACGCTGCTCGGCCTGACCGTGTCGGTGGGCATCGTCATCGACGACGCCATCGTCGTCCTGGAGAATATATTCCGTTATATCGAGGAGAAGGGCGTGGCGCCGCTCGAAGCGGCGGTGGCGGCGACGCGCGAAATCGGCCTGGCGGTGATGGCGGCCACGCTGTCGCTGGTCGTCATCTTCGCGCCCGTGATCTTCCTCGGCGGCGTGCCGGGAAGGTTCCTGCAGAGCTTCGGCGTCACGGCGGCGGCGGCGATCATCGTGTCCCTGCTGGTCAGCTTCACCCTGACGCCCATGCTCTCGTCGCGCTTCATACGCGTGCGCACGGAGGAGGATGGTGCGCACCGGCGCAGCTCCAAGCAGGCGGGCTTCTATCCCTGGCTGGAGAAGTTCTATCTGCGTGCGCTCGACTGGAGCCTGACGCACCGCAAGAGCATCGTCCTGATCTGCACGCTGGTCTTTCTGACGATATTCCCCCTGATGAGCCGCATCGGGAAGGACTTCTTCCCCGAGGACGACCAGGACGAGTTCGAAATCACCGTGAAAACCCCCGAGGGAACCTCGCTGGCGGGCACCGACGCGATCCTGCGCGTGATGGAGGAGCGCGTGAAGAAGCTGCCCGAGGTGCGCCACCTGCTGACGACGGTCAATGCCGGGGGGCGCGGCAGCGTCACTGACGGATCGATCTACGTGCGCCTGTCGCCGCTGCGCGAACGCTCGATCAGCCAGTTCGCCGTGATGGAGCAGGCACGCGCCGTGCTGCAGGACTTCCCCGGGGTGCGCGTCGGCGTGCAGAGCGTCAGCTCCATGGGCGGCGGCACGATGCGCGCGACGCCGGTGAACGCGATCCTGCGCGGCCCCGACCTCGACGTTCTGGCGCGCCTGTCGGAGCGCGTGACGTCGGAGATGAAGAAGATCCCCGGCATGGTGGATGTCGACAGCTCGCTCAACGTCGGCAACCCGGAAGTGCAGATACGCATCCTGCGCGACAAGGCCTCCGATCTGGGCGTCTCGGTCACCGATATCGCCCGCGCCCTGCGCCTGATGATCTCCGGCGAGGAGAGCATCACCAAATACAAGGAAGGTGACCAGCTGTACGAGGTGCGCCTGCGCGTCCGGCCGGAGCAGCGTGCGAGTGCCGACGCCATCGCCGGCCTGATGATACCTTCGGCGGCGGGGGGACTGGTGCGGCTCGATAACGTGGCCCGGATCGAGCGCGGCACCGGGCCGGCGCAGATCGACCGCTACAACCGCCAGCGCCAGGTGACGGTCTCGGCCAACCTGCTGCCCACGCTCTCGCTCGGTGAGGCCATGACCCGCGTGCAGGAGATCATCGAACGCGCGGGGCTGCCGCCGGGTTACGACTACTACTTCACCGGCCGCGGCAAGATGATGCAGGAGCTCTTTCTCAACTTCATCATCGCCTTCGGCCTCTCGTTCATCTTTATGTATATGGTGCTGGCGGCGCAGTTCGAGAGTTTCATCCATCCGGTCACCATTCTGGCCTCGCTGCCGCTGGCGGTGCCCTTCGCCATCATGTCGCTCTTTCTGACCGGCAAGACGCTGCATTTGTGGAGCGCCCTGGGAGTGCTGCTGCTCTTCGGCATCGTGAAGAAGAACTCGATCCTGCAGATCGATTTCACCAACCGGCTGCGGCGCGAGCAGGGATACGAGCGCCACCGGGCGATCATGGAGGCCAACCGCGCGCGCCTGCGGCCGATCCTGATGACCACGCTATCGATCGTCGCCGGTATGATCCCCACGGCTCTGGGAAGAGGAGCGGGCTCCGGATCGCGTTCGGCGATCGCGGTCGTCATCGTGGGCGGCCAGACGCTTTGCTTCCTGCTCACCCTCCTGGCGATCCCGGTGCTCTACACCATCTTGGAGGATCTTATCGAGCTGCGCTGGCTGGCGCACGTGCGCGCCTGGCGCCTGGCCCTGGCGCGCACGATCTCCGGATTGTTCGGCTGAGCAGGGCATATCGGCGGGCGTTTCCGCTGCCGCCCCTGCCGGGGCTTGTTGCGGCGGCGATCCCTTTCTCCGGGTTCGTTGCACTCACCCGGAGCTACCATCTGCCGTCCCTGCCGGGACGGACATCGACCCAATGGCGGCGCTCTCGGGATCGGGGCTGCACCTGC
>CAZHQK010000187.1:0-46770 GCA_964534795.1 uncultured Acidobacteriota bacterium | reverse complement strand
TTGCTGGTCGTCGAAACCGCCCGCGAGCTCGAGGTCGTCTCGAGCGTGCCGGCGGCTCAGGCGGCATTGTTGAAGCGCGGTCTCGGCGTGCGGGTCGCGGCCGCCGGTCCCGGTCAGGCGCCCACGACGGCGACGATCACGGAAATCGCTCCCCTGTCGGATTCCGCCACGCACACGGTGGAGTTCAAGGCCGCTCTCCCCGCCGGCCTGGCCGTGCTCCCCGGCACGTTCGTGCGCCTGGAAATCCCCGCCGGCAGCCGCCGGGCCCTCCTGGTGCCGCGCGCGGCGCTGCGCGAAACCGGGCAGCTCGCGGGCGTCTTCGTCGTCGACTCCTCGGCACGAGCCCGTTACCGCCTGGTCAAGACCGAGCCGTACGACGCCGACAGGTTGGAGCTGATCGCCGGGATCGAGCCGGGCGAGCGCGTCATCGTCGATCCGCCCGCCCGGGTTCTGGACGGCACGCCGGTGGAGGTTCGCCCATGAACGCCCTCGGCCCTGCAGGCAAGGTGGCGCGCGCCTTCATTCATTCGAAGCTCACCCCGCTCGCCCTGCTCGCGGCCGTCTCCCTGGGCGCGGCGGCCGTCGTTCTGCTGCCGCGCGAGGAGGAGCCGCAGATCGTCGTGCCCATGATCGACATCATGGTCGCCGTGCCGGGCGCGAGCGCCGCCGAGGTGGAAACGCGGGTGGCGCGGCCGATGGAGCGGCTGATCTGGGAGATCCCCGGGGTGGAATACGTCTACACGACCTCGAGCCCGGGCATGGCCATGGCCGTCGTGCGCTTCTATGTGGGCGAAGACGAGGAAAAGAGCATCGTCCGGCTCAATCAGAAAATGTTCGCCAACTACGATCTCATCCCCCCGGGGACTTCGCTGCCCCTGATCAAACCGCGCTCGATCGACGACGTGCCCTTCCTCGCCCTGACCCTGTGGAGCGGCGAACTGGACGGCTTCGAGCTGCGGCGCGCGGCCGCGGAACTGCGCAACGTCATCCAGGAAATCCCGGGAATCAGCGCGACACAGCTGATCGGCGGGCAGCGCCGCGAGTTTCGTGTCGAGCCCGACGCGGCAGCCATGGCGGCGCGCGGCGTCGCCCTCTCGCGCCTGCGCGCGCTGCTGACCATGGAAAACCGCGCCGCCGATGCGGGCGCGCTGACCGGCGCCAACGAGTCCATCGGCGTGCGCCTGGGGGGCTACTTCCGCTCGGCCGAAGAACTGGCGGCGCTGGTCGTCGGCGTTCACGAGCAGGCACCGGTCTACCTGCGCGATGTGGCCCGCATCGTCGACGGCCCGGAAGAACCCCGGGACTACGTCTTTTTCATCCCGGGGCCCGCGGCGGCGGCCAAAGGGATCCCGAGCCCGGCGGCGGCCTCGGGCTCCGGCGCCGCGCGCAGCGCATCGGCGCGCGTGATCGGAAACAGCCTGTTCCCCGCGGTCACCATCTCGGTGGCCAAACGCAAGGGCAGAAACGCGGTCACGCTCTCCGAGGAAGTGATCAGGAAAGCCGGGGAATTCCGGCTGCGCCATCTGCCGGCCTCCGTGCACATGACCGTCACGCGGGACTACGGCGAGACGGCGGCCGAAAAGTCCAACGAGCTGCTGCTCCACATGATGATCGCCGTCCTGTCGGTGACGCTGCTGATCTGGCTCATTCTGGGATTCAGGGAAGCCGGCGTGGTCGCGGTCGCCATTCCCGTCACCCTGGCGCTCACGCTGGTCGTCTTCCTGCTTTACGGCTACACGCTCAACCGCATCACGCTCTTCGCTCTCATTTTCTCCATCGGCATTCTGGTCGATGACGCCATCGTGGTGATCGAGAACATCGTACGGCACCAGCGCATGCCGCAGAACCGCGGCCGCAGCTTCGCCCAGGTCGCCGTCGAGGCCGTCGACGAGGTGGGGAATCCCACGATCCTGGCCACCTTCACGGTCATCGCCGCCATCCTGCCCATGGCGATGGTGCGCGGCCTGATGGGACCCTACATGCGCCCCATCCCGGTCGGAGCCTCGGCAGCCATGATCTTTTCGTTGCTGGTGGCCTTCGTCATCACGCCCTGGGCCGCCATCCGCCTGCTCGGCTCGGCGGGCGCACACCGCCACGGCGGCGAAACCGAGGACCCGGGCACGCGCCTCTATCGCCGGTTCATGGGGGCCTTGCTCCGCAGCGGGACGCGCCGCCTGCTTTTCCTGGGGCTGGTGACCGTTCTGCTCCTGCTGTCGCTCGGCATGATCTACGTGCGCCTGGTCGTGGTCAAGATGCTGCCGTTCGACAACAAGAGCGAATTCCAGGTGATCGTGGACATGCCCGAGGGATCGAGCCTGGAAAGGACGGCCGCCGCCTCGCGGGAGCTGGCTCTCGCCCTGGCACCGCTTCCCGAGATCACGGATATGCAGATGTACGCGGGCACGGCCTCGCCCTTCAATTTCAACGGGCTGGTGCGCCATTACTACCTGCGCCGCGGCGAGCACGTCGCCGACATCCAGGTCAACCTCTCGCCCAAGGGCGAGCGCTCGCGCCAGAGCCACGCGGTGGCCCTGGAGGCGCGCGCCCTGCTCCAGCCGGTCGCGCACAAGCTGGGCGCGCGCATCAAAGTGGCGGAAGTACCCCCGGGGCCGCCGGTGCTGCAGACGCTGGTGGCGGAGATCTACGGGCCGGACCCGACGCGCCGCATCGAGCTGGCGCGCAGCGTCCGCGACCTCATGGAAGCCACCCCGGGAGTGGTCGACGTCGACTGGTACGTCGAGGACGATCAGCGCCAGATGCGCTTCCAGATCGACCGTCTCAAGGCCTCCATGGCGGGCGTGTCCGCGGCCGAGGTGTTCGATACCGTCGAGGCCGCCTTGCGCGGCACCGGCGCCGGTCTGATGCATCTGCCGAAGGAAGCCGAAGACGTCCCGATCACCCTGCGCCTCCCGCTTGGCGCGCGCACGCGCATCGCCGATCTCGAAGAGCTGCGCGTGCCGTCGGCCGCCGGCAAACTCGTCCCCCTGTCGGAACTCGGCAGTTGGGAAGAAGCCCTGGTCGAAAAGAGCATCTATCACAAGAATCTCATGCCCGTCGTCTATGTCACGGCCGACGTCGCCGGGCATGAAGAAAGCCCGGTTTACCCCATACTGAAGCTCGATGCGGCCCTGCGCTCCATGGTGCTCCCCGAGGGTTACCGGCTGGAAACCTTCACGGCGCACCAGCCGGAAAACAGCGACCGTCTGGCCCTCAAATGGGACGGCGAATGGCACATCACCTACGAGGTGTTCCGGGATCTCGGCCTGGCTTTCGCGGCCGTGCTGGTTCTGATCTACGTCCTGGTCGTGGCCTGGTTCCAGAGTTTCAAGGTCCCGCTCGTGATCATGGCCGCCATCCCCTTTTCCCTGGTGGGCATCCTGCCCGGGCATTGGGCGCTCGGGGCTTTCTTCACCGCGACTTCGATGATCGGCTTCATCGCCGGCGCCGGCATCGTCGTCCGCAACTCCATCATCCTGGTCGATTTCATCGAGCTGAGGCTCAGCATGGGCGAGCCGCTCGAGCGCGCCGTCGTCGATGCCGGAGCGGTGCGCTTCCGGCCCATGATGCTGACGGCCGCGGCCGTGGTGGTGGGATCGGCGGTGATTCTCTTCGATCCCATCTTCCAGGGGCTGGCCATCTCCCTGATGGCGGGCGAGGTCGCCTCGCTCCTGCTGAGCCGCATGACCGTCCCGGTGCTTTACTTCATGATGCGCCGCCGCGAGATGCGGCACGCCGGCGGAGCGACTCCGACGGCACAACAGACATAGGAGGGCCCGACATGACCCGGCACATTTTCCCCCCGCGGAGCATCCTGGCGGCCACCGACATGAGCGACACTTCGCGCGCCGCCCTGGATTTTGCACGCCGGCTGCACGAGCGCTTCGCAAGCGCGCTGTCGGTCGTGCACGCCCACTATTTCGAGCTGCCGCCTTACTTCGCCGCCAGCCAGCTTCCGGCACTGGCGCAAGGGCTCGCGGATCTCAGAGACCGGGCTGAGGAAAACCTGCGCCGTGTCTGCCGTGAGGCCCTGGGTGAAGTCGTCGATGCCCGGGTGGTGGAGCGCCCTCCGGTCGAGGCCATTCTCGAGACCGCCGAGTCCGTGCAGGCCGATCTGATCGTCGTGGGAACCCACGGACGGCGCGGCGCCGGGCGCTTCTGGCCGGGATCGGTCGCCGAACAGGTCCTGCGTCTGAGCCGGCGCCCCGTACTGGCCGTGCGTCCCGATGCGCGCATCGACGACATCCGCAGCATCCTGTGCCCGGTGGCCTCCAGCCCTTCGGGCATGGTCGCGCTCGACTACGCCGCGCAACTGGCTGCGGCCTTCGGCGCGACGCTCCATGCCCTGCACGCGGCCGAGCCCGGGGCGAAGCCGATGCCGTGCCCGATCGTCGACGAGACCGTGCGCAGCCGCTGCACGGTGGAAGAAACCGTCATCGAGGGCGACGCGGCGAGCGTCATTCTCCGGCACGCCGCGCGCAGCGCGCCCGACGTCCTGATCATGGGCGCCGAGGTCAAGTCGTCCGGCCCGGCGCGCATGTTCAGCTCGACTACGCAGAAGGTGATCCAGTCCGCGACGGTTCCCGTCTTCGTCGTCCCCAACGTCGAACCGGCAGCGAAAGGAGAAAACGAAAGATGATCATGGAACGCTGGATCCGGATGATCGCCGGCACTTTCATTCTGGCCAGCCTGGCGCTCGCTCACTGGGTGGACATTCGCTGGCTGTGGTTCACCGCCTTCGTGGGCGCCAATCTGTTGCAGTCCGCCCTCACGGGCTGGTGCCTGATGGAAGACATCCTCGCCAGGCTCGGCATCGCGCGGAAGCGCACCGCAGGCTGATCCGGCGCGACCGATCGCGGCCGAAGCAAAACCGTGGTATCCTCCCGTGGTCGAATCGGCTTCCCCCGGATCGGCGCGCGCCGGTTCGCCGCAGCGAGCCGCTGCGCGCACAGGGCCGGTCGCCTGAAAGGAGCAAGCCATGGGAGAAGAAACGCGCGCGTCGGGAGACATGCCCGTCGAGGAATTTCAGGCCGCGCTGGCCAGGGTGGCGCAGTGGGTGACCGCATACCGCAACCGGGCAGGCGAGTTGCCCGTATTGCCGCGCATGCGCCCGGGCGAGATCGAAAGAGCGCTTCCGCCCGCCGCCCCGCTTCACGGCGAGCCACTCGAGTCGTGGCTCAAGGACCTGGAGGAGATCATCCTGCCGGGGATCACCCACTGGAACCACCCGGGCTTCATGGCCTACTTCGGGATAACCGGATCCGGCCCGGGCATTCTCGGCGATCTCGTCAGCAGCGCGTTCAACGTCAACGGCATGCTGTGGAAGACCTGCCCGGCGCTCACCGAGCTCGAGCGGGTGGTTCTGCGCTGGTATGCCGCGGCGCTGGGTCTGCCTGCCGGCTGGTTCGGCATGTTCACCGATACGGCCTCGACCTCCACGCTCGTCGCCCTGACGGCGGCGCGCGAGGCCGCCGGGCTCGGCGTGCGCGAGGACGGCCTGTCCGGCAAGCCTCCCCTGGTCGTGTACTGCTCCGAAGAGGCGCATTCGTCGGTGGACAAGGCCGCCCTGGTTCTCGGAACGGGCATGCGCGGCATCCGGAGGATCCCGTCGGACGACGCCTACCGGATGCGTGTCGATGCCCTGGAAGACGCCGTGCTCAAGGACCGCGCGGGCGGGTTGTACCCCTTCGCCGTCGTGGCAACCGTCGGCACGACCTCGGCGACGGCCGTGGATCCCGTGCCGGAGATCGCGCGCCTGTGCCGTCAGTTCGGGTTGTGGCTGCACGTCGATGCCGCGTACGCCGGCAGCGCCGCCGTGGCGCCCGAATTCCGCTGGGCCCTGGCGGGTTGCGAGCTGGCGGATTCGCTGGTCGCCAATCCCCATAAATGGCTCTTCACCCCGATCGATTGCTCGGCGCTGTTTACCGCCCGGCCGGAAGTCCTGCGCCAGGCCTTTTCCCTGACCCCCGAGTATCTGCGTACCGGTGTCCAGGACGCCGTCAACCTCATGGATTACTCGTTCCAGCTGGGCCGGCGATTCCGCGCCCTCAAGCTCTGGTTCGTGTTCCGCTATTTCGGCACCGAGGGCATCGCGGCGCGCATCCGCGAGCATGCGCGCCTGGCGCGCATGTTTGCTTCCTGGGTCGACGGCTGCACTGAAATGGAAAGGCTGGCCGAGGTTCCGTTTTCGGTGGTCTGCTTTCGAGTGCATCCGCGCGCGGTCGACGACGAGCAGGAACTGGAGCGCCTGAACGCAGCCGTGCTGGACGAGGTCAACTCGAGGGGCGAGGTTTTCCTCTCGCACACGAAACTGCACGGGCGCTACAGCCTGCGCCTCGCAATCGGCAATCTGGCGACCGGCGAAACCCACGTGCGGCGCGCCTTCGAGTCGATCTGCCGGGCAGCCGGCATCGCCGCGCCTCCGGGTTGAGCGAGCGAATGACTGCGATTGAGGCACTGGCGGGGGTGGCAGCCATCATCACCGGAGCTCCGCTGCCAAGAGAGCAATGATTGGCGCCCCGAGGGAGAGCAACGCCCCCGCGCGGCTTTCCGGAATCTGAATAGCAGAGCGAATCAAGGGAATGCGCCGGGAGCTTATAGTATAATTGGTCCAAAGGCGTTTGCATGTCGTACCCGTGCCGGCCGAATTCCGGGATCCGCACGGATTGCGGCGCACGATATTCCATTTGAGAAAGGGGCGAGAACATGGCCGTCATAACGATATCGCGCGGGACAATGAGCGGGGGCGAGGCTCTGGCCAGACAGCTCTCGGGCAGGCTGGGTTGGCCGGCCGTCAGCCGCGAGGTGATCACGGAAACCGCCGAGAAGCACGGCGTATCGGAGAAGATCGTGGCCGAGCAGCTGACCAAAGGGCCCGGATGGCTCAAACGCTACACCGCGGAACGGCGCCTTTACCTGGTGGCCGTGGAATCCGCGCTCATCGAACGCGCGCTTCAGGGAAGCTACATCTACCACGGGTACGCAGGCCACCTCCTGCTGAAAGGCATCCCCGGAGTCTTCAAGGTGCGGCTCATCGCCCCGATGGAGTTCCGCATCCGCAACGTCATGGAAAGAATGGGCATGAGCCGCGAGGCGGGGATACGATACATCCAGCAGGTCGACAGGCAGCGCGTGGAGTGGACGCGCTTTCTCTACGACGTCGACTGGAGCGATCCCGCCATCTACGACGCGGTCTTCAATCTTTCGACCCTGTCGGTCGACACCGTCGCCGATATCATCTGCCAGGCCGTCCGGTCGCCTGAATTCCAGGACACGCCGGAAAGCCGGAAGGCCATAGAACAGGCAGCCCTGGCATGCAAGATCAAGAGCCTTCTCGCCCAGCAGCACACCACGCGCGGCCTGGACATGGAAGTCACCGTCCGGGAAGGCGCCGTGCGGGTGACGGCAAACATCGTGACCGGGGGGATCATGCACTCAGGCGTCAACATGATGAAGGAGGATATCCGGCGCATCGCAAGCTCCGTGCCCGGAGTGACCGATGTCCAGGTGGAGGTATCGGTGACTCCCCTGCCGATCGAATGAGCGGCGGGCGCGGCAGTAGATCCGGCACGCCGAGTAGTCAGTCGTCCCGCGCGCCATGCGGCACGTATCCGTCCCGGAGGGACGGAAGCTGGTAGCTCCAGGTGAGCGCAAGCGAACCTGGAGAAAAGCGACGGCATGCGACAAGCCCCGAAGGGCCGGCAGAGGGGATATATCAGCCCCCCGGCTACCGGCTCAGGGGCCCTGCCGGGGCCGGATGGCAGGTCCGCCGCGGCACGGCGGACCGTTCGCTTGTTCCTCCAAGTCACCGCTCCCGCGGGCGCGCGGGACCTGCCGGCGCGCCGGGCGTCTCAGCCGAGCAGATTGTAGTAGCGCAACCACCACACCAAGGCAATGCCGGCAAGTGCGACCAGCGTGTAGTGGACACGCGCGCCGAAGCTCCAGTACCGGTGCACCCAAGCCAGGACGCTCCATATCAGGACGGCAAGCAGCAGAATCGCCGCCGCCACGGGAAGCGCCAGCGCGAGGCGCAGAGCAGGCGGCACCCCGAAGACGATCTGCTGCGCATCCCCCAGGGTGCCGACGAGCGCGAGGGCAAACAGCCCGAATAATGCACACATGATCCATCCCGCAAGCCGGGGCCAGCGCGATGGGACCGACGCGCGCGGTCGGTTGCGATTGCGCCAGGCGGCGATGGGCCAGCCCACGAGCGCGGTTGCAAGCACGATGCCGGCCAGGGCGAGAAGCGCATATTGGAACGCGGGCGTTTCGAATCCTTCGAGCTTCTCGAAAACCATCGGGGGAAGCTCGTTGAGGAACAGGTAGGTCCTTCCCGCCTCCTCGCGGAAGAGCGCCTTCTCGGGGCCGTCGACCGCTTGAAACAGCCCGGGCTCAATCTCGACCCACCGCTTGGGTTGCTCGCCCATGCCCGTGCTGCGCAGGTAGCCCTCGGGGGTGACGGAGATCTTCACCGCGCCGGCCAGCATGGCGAGCTTGGCCAGGGACGTGTAGGAACGCCGCAACGAAGCGTAACTGCCCGTCAGGCGCCGCGCACGCTCCTTGAAGTCCGGCGCAGGAGCGGGCGCGGCACGCTCGCCCGGCGGGAAATAATGGTCGATGAAAGCCTTGACCATGTCGCTGCGCGCCCTGGAGCCCGTGTCGCTGTTGTAGGAAACGAACAGTCCCGTGTTGCGCTCGGGAAAGAGAGCCAGCTGGGTATGGAACCAGAGCGTGTCGCCCCCGTGGCCGAAGATCCGTTCCCCGTTGCGGTTCATTTCGTAGAAGCCGTGCAGCATGCCGTTCAATCTCGGATCGTGGCCGAACAGCCGGCTGTGCATCCGGCGCGCGCCCGCTTCCGAAAGGACCTGCACCGACCCGAAGCGGCCGTCCTGAAGGTGGGCGATCATGAAACGCGCCATGTCTTCGGCGGCCGCGCTCATCGAGCCGGCCGGCGCCGCCGGCACGAATTCGAAGGGCTGCTCCTGAAATTCCCCGGAACGGTACCGGTACCCCTGCGCCATGTCGTCGGCGATCTCCGGCGGCAGCGGCTGCCGCACGGTCGCGTGGCGCATTCCCAGCGGCTCGAGTATGTTCTTCTCGATGTATTCGGCCCACGGCATCCCGGAAACGACTTCGACAACGTAGCCGGCGAGCGCCGTGCCGTGGTTGGAGTACGATGCCAGATACCCCGGCCTTCGGACGCGGGCCGGCAGCTCCTCGGCCAGAAGCTCGCCGAGCGGTTTCATCTCCTCGGCCTTTCTCCGGAAAAGCCCGATTACCCGGTCCTCGAAACCCGGGGTGTGAGTCAGCAGGTGCGCCATCGTGACCGGCTCGGGGAAGGTCGCGGGTATCTTGAACGCGGTCAGGTAAGCGTTCAGGTCCGTGTCCAGATCGAGCTTTCCCTGCTCGACGAGCTGCATGACCGCATGCCAGGTGAACAGCTTGGAGACCGACCCGATGCGAAAGAGCGTGCGCGCCGGGTCGACCTTCCTGCCCGTTCTCGTGTCCGCGTATCCGTACCCCTTCGAAAAGAACAACTGCCCGTCCTTGACCACGGATACGGCGGCGCCCTGGATGTGAAGCGACTCGCGCTGGGCGGCCATGATGCCGTCGAGGAAGGCCTCGAGTTCCGCCCGGTCTCTCAACCCGCGCACCGTCGCACTCTCCGGCTGCGCCGCCGGCTCCTGCGCCCGGAGCCCAGGCAGGTAAAAGACAAACAGAAACAACGCGATTACCCACCTGCAGCAATGCTTTGCCATCGGTCTGCCCCTTTCTTCGCCGGCACCGGGGCCGGCGCATCACTCTAACGATTGCGTCGCCGCTTACCAGGGGTCCGGATGCTTCCAGCGATACGGCAACTCGCGGACCGTCCCCGGCACCGTCATGTTCCGCAGCGCCTCGAGGGCATCGAGAATGATGCGGCGCTGGCGCGCGGCATTTCCCGGCTCGCCCAGCATGGCGCCGCGCGGAAAACGCACCAGCAGCGCCCTGGGCGGCTTGATATGCGCCATGCGGTCGGGCATGTTGCCCAGGGAAATCGTCGGAATTCCCGCCTCTTCGATCATCCTCTGGATCAGACCCACGGTCTGATGACATTTGGGTCAGACGGGAACGAGCATCACCGCGTCGACCGCCTGCGCCTTCATGTGCCGGACGACTTCCGGTACGTAATGCGTGACCAGCGGAACCACGTCGTTCACGTAACTGAAGCTGTAATGGCTCCCCGCCACCTTGCCGACCACTCCATCCTGTTCAAGTTCCAGGAAGCGACGGAGGGGGAAGACCACATCGACGTCCTGCTCCGCCAGACTGTGGTCGTAATGCGCGTGGGCGATGCCCAAATCCTCGGGCCGAGTGCTGCGCGGGATCTCGCGGAAGCTCGGATCCCCGTGGATGGACTCGGTATCGAAAGGCGGCTGTGCTCCCTTCAGGTACAGGCCGCCGCTGGTCACGAGCGCGAAAGTGTGCTCCGAGGGCTCGCCGCTGTAAGGCGCCCACGGTATGTCGTCGGGAACGATGAAAGGATACCTGTCGACGATCGCCTTCAGGTCGCCCGTCCGGTAATGCGGCAGGCTTTCCTCGACCCATCGGTCATAGGCGGCCCGGAACTTCTCGAGGTCTATCGCCATGGCATTCCCCCGGCCGGCGGCGCCGTCACCCCGATCACCGGGTCCAGCGGTCGATCCAATCGAGCACCGTCTCGTACCACAGCCGGCTGTTCTGTGGCTTCAAAACCCAGTGCCCTTCGTCGGGAAAATAGAGAAGCTTCGAGGGCACCTGCATGAGCTGGAGCGCGGTGAAAAGTTCGAACCCCTGCGTCACCGGCACCCGGTAATCGAGCTCCCCGTGGATCACCAGCATGGGCGTCTTGAAGTTCGTCACATAGTTGGAGGGCGACCAGCGTTCGTAGAGCTCGCGGTTGCTCCACGGCGTGCCGCGGAACTCCCACAACGGAAACCACAGCTCCTCGGTGGCCCCGAACATGCTCGTCGTGTTGTAGACGCCGTCGTGGCTTACCAGGCAGCGGAAGCGATCCGTGTGCCCCTCCAGCCAGTTGATCATGTATCCGCCGTAGCTGGCCCCTGCGGCTGCCAGTCTCGTGCCGTCGACGTAAGGCAGGCGCGCCAGGTAATCAACCCCTTGCATGATGTCTTCGTAGACCTTGCCGCCCCAGTCGCCCGAGATCTCGTCGGTGAACTTCTGGCCGAATCCGGTGCTCCCCCGGGGATTGGGCGCAAACACGACGTAGCCGCGCGCGGCGAACATCTGGTAATTCCAGCGGTAGGAGAACGAGTCGCTCCAGACGCCTTGCGGCCCGCCGTGGATGAGCACGACGGCCGGGTATTTCCTGTCGGGCGAGAAGCGCGGCGGCTTGAGGATCCAAGCCTGGACCGGCGTTCCGCCCGAGCCCTGGTAGACGATGCTTTCGGGCGCGCCGAAATCGATCTCCGAGAGCACCTCCCGGTTGACGGCGGTGAGCGCCGCGACATTGCGGCCGTCCGCATCGGCGCGATAGATTTCGGCCGGGCTCGACATCGACTGGCGCAGGAACACGAGTGTACGGCCGTCGGGCGAAACCTGCACATCACCGTTCCAGGTCTTATCGATGATGCGCGCGACGACGCCGTCAAGGGTCACGCGAAAGATGCTCATGTACGCTTCGTCGCCCGCGGTGAAATAGAGCGCACGGCTGTCGGGCGCCCAGGCCAAGGCATCGACCGAGCGGTCGAGGCTTTCGGTCAGCGAGCGGCTCGTTCGCGCCGACCTGTCGTAGAGCATTATTTCGAAGCGGTCGGACTCGAATCCCGCCCGGCGCTGCGCCCGGTAGGCGATGTACCGACCGTCGGGAGAATAGAGCGGCGAACCGTCGTAGGCCGGGTTGCTCGTGATGCGCACGGGCGGGCCGCCCTCGACAGGTACGGTCCACAGATCCACGTTGGTGCTGGTCGCTTCCATCTTGTCGGTGTTACGGGCAAAGCACAGCTCCCTGCCGTCGGGAGAAAAATCGTAGTCCGCGGGGCCGCCCAAGGAAAACGGGGGCGCATCGTAATCGCCGGGCGTCAGGTCCCTGGGCGTGCCGCCGGCAGCCGGGACGACGAAGATGTGGGTTCGCTTGCCGTCCTTCCAGGAATCCCAGTGACGGTACAACAGGCGTTCGAGGATCTTGGCCTTGACCTTGGAGGCTTCGGCGGCCTCGTTGCGCTTGCGGTTGCAGGCATCGTCCGGGCAGTCCGGAAAAACTTCGGAAGTGAACGCCAGGTAGCGGCCGTCGGGCGACCAGATTACGCCGTCGGCCCCGGTGGAGATGGAGGTCAGCTTGCGCTGCGCGCCGCCTGCGGCGTCCATGAGCCAGATCTGCGGCCCGCCCTCGCGGCTGGAAATGAAGGCGATGGTCTTGCCGTCGGGCGACCATCGGGGATTGTTGTCCCGCTTTTCGCTGCGCGTCAGCTGCTCGGGCGGCCCCCCGGCGAGGGGAATCCGCCATATGTCGCTGTCCCCTGCATTCCTCGCGAGATCGTAGCGCGTGGCGGCAAAGGCGACGTACCGCCCGTCGGGAGAGATCTGGGGATCGGCCAGGCGCGCCAGCGAGATCAGGTCGTCGAAGTTCATGGGATGCCGGTCCTGCGAAGCCAGTGGAAAACCGAGGGCGGCGACGCAGGTCGCAGCGCCCAGGACAACACGTAAGCGCTTCATGAGAATTCCTCCAGACAGCAAGCTCAAGGGTTGCACCATGTCGCACGATGGTCCAAAGTATATCAATGTGCGGATTCGATCTCATGCTCTATCTGCCGCCGGCCGGCATGGAGCTTTGCGGCAGCGCAATCCGGCGGCACCTTCATGCGCGCAGAGGAGGCGGTGATGAAAGCGATTCGTATACACGAAACCGGCGGTCCCGAGCGGCTGCTGCTCGAGGAAGTCGCCCTGCCCGAGCCCGGTCCCGGCCAGGCCAGGGTGAGACTTCAGGCCATAGGGGTGAACTACATCGACATCTATCACAGAACCGGCCTTTATAAAGTTCCCCTGCCCTTCACGCCCGGGATGGAAGCCGCGGGCACGGTGGATGCCGTCGGGCCGGGTGTGGCCGCGGTCCGCCCGGGCGATCGCGTCGCTTATGCCATGAGCCTCGGGGCCTACGCGCAATACGCGCTCGTGGATGCCTGGAAGCTGGTGGAACTGCCTCCGGAAATCGACTTCGAGACGGCCGCGGCCGCCATGCTTCAGGGCATGACGGCGCACTATCTGCTGCGCTCCGCCTTCCCCCTGCACGGCGGCGAGACGGTGCTGATCCATGCCGCTGCGGGAGGGGTGGGCCTGCTTCTGGTGCAGATCGCCCGGATGCTCGGCGCCCACGTCATCGGTACCGTGTCGTCGCCGGAAAAGCGCGAACTCGCCATGAGCGCCGGAGCCGACTCGGTTTTGCTTTACGAAACGGAGGATTTCGAGGCCGAGGTGCGGAAGATCACGGCCGGCACCGGCGTCGACGCGGTTTTCGATTCCGTGGGCCGGACCACCTTCGCCAAGAGCCTGAATTGCCTGCGGCCGCGCGGGATGCTGGTGCTGTTCGGGCAGTCGAGCGGCCCGGTTCCCCCGATCGACCTGAACCTGCTCGGCCGGAAAGGATCGCTGTTCGTGACCAGACCCGGCCTCGCCGATTATACGGCGACGCGCGAGGAGCTGGAGTGGCGCGCGGGCGATGTCCTCGCCTGGGTGCGCGACGGCAAGCTCAAGCTCAGAATCGACAGAACCTACCCCTTGCACGATGCAGCCGAGGCTCACCGGGCGCTCGAGGGCCGGAAGACGTCGGGCAAGGTGCTTCTGCGGCCGTGACACCCGGCGGCGCGCCGTTCACTGCAGGACTCGTGCGAAGCGCTCCATGGCCCAATCGATCTCTTCGCGCGTGATCACCAGGGGCGGCGCCACGCGGATCACGCGTTCATGGGTCTCCTTGCACAGGACCCCTTCCTTCATGAGCGCCTCGCAATAAGGCCGGGCCGGACGATCGAGCTCGATCCCGATCCAGAGGCCGCGCCCCCGCACTTCGCGGACAAAGGACGAACGCAAACTCTTCAACCGTTGGATGAAGTATTTGCCTAATTCCTCCGATCGCTCAACAAGTTTTTCTTCCTTGAGCACCCTCAGTGCCGTCCTGGCGACCGCGCATGCCAGCGGGTTGCCGCCGAAGGTACTGCCGTGATCGCCCGGCTTGAAAACCCCCAGGATCTCGGCTGAAGAGAGCACGGCCGAGACCGGGTAGTAGCCGCCCGAGAGGGCCTTGCCGATGACGAGCACGTCGGGTCGGACATCCTCGTACATGTAAGCGAACAGCTTGCCGCATCGGCCGAGCCCCGACTGGATTTCGTCCAGGATCAGCAGGACGTTGTTCTCCCTGCAGATCTCGTAGCAGGCCTTCAGGTAGCCCTCGGGCGGCACGATGATCCCGGCCTCCCCCTGGATGGGTTCGACGAGAAAGGCGCAGGTTTCGGGCGTGATCGCCCGGCGCAGCGCCGCGGCATCGCCGTAGGGGATGATTTTGAATCCGGGTGTGAACGGCCCGAATCCCTGCCGATACTGCTGCTCGGTGGAGAAGCTCACGACGGTGATCGTGCGCCCGTGGAAGTTCCCCTCGCAGGCGACGATCTCGGCCTTTCCGTCGGGAATCCCCTTCTTGGTATATCCCCATTTGCGCGCCGCCTTCAGGGCGGTTTCGACCGCCTCGGCGCCCGAGTTCATGGGGAGAGCCATGTCCATGCCCGTCAGGTCGTGCAGGTCCTTGTACAGGAGCGGCAACTGGCTGTTGCGGAAGGCGCGCGAGGTCAACGTGACGCGCCGGGCCTGCTCGATCAGCGTTTCCAGAATCGCCGGGTGGCAATGTCCCTGGTTGACCGCAGAATAGGCTGCCAGGCAGTCCATGTACTTTCGTCCCTCGACGTCATAAACCCAGACGCCGGCCGCCCTTTCCACAACCACGTCCAACGGATGATAGTTGTGGGCGCCGTAACGGCTTTCCAGGTCGATGTAATCCGCAGTCGTCGGGGTGCGCCCCGGCGCCGTATCGCTCTTCATGAAGCCTCCTCAGTCGAGAAGCATGGTCAGGAGTGCCATGCGCACGTAAATGCCGTTGGTCGCCTGCTGGAAGTAGAAAGCCCGCGGATCGCCGTCGACCGTCTTGTGGAGCTCGACCGTCCGCGGCAGCGGATGCAGGATCATCGCATTGGGTTTCATCGCCTTCAGGATCGAGGAATCGACCACGTACTTTCTCAGGTGCACCTGATCGGCCAGCCGGCCGGGCCGGATCTGGGTGAGGTAGACGACGTCCACCTCGCCGATCACGCGGGTCAGGTCCGATTCCAGCGTATACCAGATGTCGTGCTCTTCCAGGTGGTCCAGGATGTCCTGCTTCATCTGGAGTTCGGGAGGGCTGACGAAATACATCTTGACGCGGTCGAACTTGCTGAGCAGGTAGGCGAGCGAGCGCGCGGTGCGCCCGACGTCCAGTTCGCCGATCATAGCGATGGTCAGGCCGTCGAGCGAGCGGCGCTCCCGGAAGATCGTGTACAGATCCAGGAGCGCCTGGGTCGGGTGCTGCCCGCCGCTGCCGTCCCCGGCGTTGATGACGGGGACGCGCGAGACCGCGGCCGCGCGCGCCGCTCCTCCTTTTTCGTGGTGGCGCAGCACGATGACGTCGGCATATCCTCCGACGATGCGGATGGTGTCCTCGAGCTGTTCCCCCGCCACCTCCGAGGAAAAGATGCGCGCCTGTTCCGTCGAGCAGACCCTGCCTCCCAGGCGGTACATCGCGGCCTCGAAGGAGAGCCGGGTGCGCGTCGAGGGTTCGTAGAAGAGGCATGCCATGATCTTGTGCTGGTATTCGAGGGTGCCGCCCTTGGCGACGATGCGCTCCATGCCGCGCGTGCGCTCGAAGAGCTCCATCAGGAGCGGAACCGTGAACTGTTGCGACTCGACCACATGCCTGAGTTTCATTCGACTACCTCCCGACCCGGACGAGCCGCAACCCAAGCAGGTCCGCCCCGATCCGGTGGTCCTGATCCAACGCGTGAGCGTCGTCGGATCCCAGCCGTCAGCTGTCAGCCATCAGCATTCAGCAATCAGCCGAAGGGAGGGTGATGCGCGAAGGCGGACGGCTGAAAGCCGATGGCTGAATCCTTCCCGCAAACGACCGCAGCAACGCGGATCATTCCATCCTTCGACCGCTCGCCCGAAACAGACAAAGATTCACCGCCGAGGAACTAAGGCGCAGGCTCGGGCAGTATGTGCGTGCCGGCGCCGCCGTGCACGGCGTCGCACAGCGAATCGAGCGAGGTGATGATCGCCTCCTTCCCGCCGCGCTCCAGGAAGCGGAGCGCCGCCTCGACCTTGGGGCCCATGCTTCCGGGTGGAAAGTGACCGGCGGCGCAATAGTCCTTCATTGCGCGCACGCCCACCTCCCTGAGAGGCACCTGGTCGCGCTTCTTGAAATTCAGGTAGACGTAATCGGCGTCGGTGGAGAACAGCAGCAGATCGACCCCCAGCTGCGAGGCCAGCAGCGTCGAGGCGCGGTCCTTGTCGATGACGGCCTCGACGCCGCGCAGGATGCCGTTTTCCCGCACCACGGGGATGCCGCCCCCTCCGGTGGCGATCACCAGGATGTCCTGCTCGAGAATCAGCCGGATGGCCTCGGCCTCGATGATCTCCAGCGGTTCGGGCGAGGGCACGACCCGCCGGTAGCCGCGTGCGGCGTCCTCGACCATGGTCCAGCCGTAGAGGCGCTTTTTCTCCTGGGCTGCGGATTCGGAATAGAAGGGGCCGATGGGCTTTGTCGGATGCTGGAAGGCCCGGTCGTCGCCGCGCACCAGCACCTGGGTGACGACGGCCGCCACATGGCGGGGCAGGCCGGCCTGCAGCATCTCGCGCTGCATGGATTGCTGCAGGATGTATCCGATCTCCCCTTGCGTGGCGGCGACGCACACGTCCAGGCTCTGCTCGTAGACCTGGCCGGCCGCACGCTCCGAGCGCAGCAGGGCCGCGCCCACCTGCGGGCCGTTGCCGTGCGTGACGACGAGCTTCAATCCGTCCTGCAGCAGCGACACCAGTGCCCGGCAGATCCGGCTGGCATTGTCCAGCTGCTCCGGGATCGTTCCCTTCTGCCCCGCGCGCACCAAGGCATTCCCCCCGACCGCGATCAGTGCCGACTTGTGCTTCATAGGCGGCCTATCTCATCAGGTGCCACATGATGGATTTCTGGACGTGCAGCCGGTTCTCCGCCTGCTGGAAGACCACGGAGCGCGGGGAGTCGATGACGCCGTCGGTCACTTCCTCGCCGCGGTGCGCGGGCAGGCAGTGCATGAAGACGGCGTCCGGCCGGGCGCAGGCAAAGAGCGCCTCGTTGACCTGATAGGGCCGGAATATCTGCCGCCGCGCGGCCGCTTCGGCCTCCTGACCCATGCTGGCCCAGACGTCCGTGTAGACCACGTCGGCGTCACGCACGGCCTCGGCGGGATCGTGCGTCAGCTCGATGCGCGCGCCGGTCGCACCGGCGTGCTCCGCGGCCCAGCGCATCACCCCCGCATCCGGCTCGTATCCCGCCGGAGTTCCGACGGCCACATGGGCGCCGAGCAGGGTCCCGGCGTGGATCAAGGAATGGGCCACATTGTTGCCGTCGCCCACGTAGGCCAGCTTGACGCCCTGCCACTTCTTCTTGATCTCGAGGATGGTCATGAAATCCGCCATCGCCTGGCACGGGTGGCTGAAGTCGGTCAGCCCGTTGATCACGGGGATGCGGGCATGGGCGGCCAGATCGAGCGCGATCTTGTGGCTGAAGGTGCGCACCATGATCCCCTGGACCATGCGCTCGAGATTGCGCGCCACGTCGGGCACGGATTCGCGTTTGCCCAGGTTGATATCCGCGGGCGACAGATAGAGCGAGAATCCCCCCAGCTGATGGATGCCGACCTCGAAGCTCACCCGCGTGCGCAACGAAGGCTTTTCGAATATCATGGCCAGGGCCTTCCCCTCGAGGGCGCGGGTGAATGCGCCCGGGTCGGCCTTGATCCGTGCCGCGTCCTGTATGAAGGTCCGCACTTCCTCCGCGGTGAAGTCCGAAACGTCGATAAAATCTTTCTTCATGTCTCCCTCCCATGCGCTCAGGCGCGGAAACCGGATTCGTCCAGCAGCCGGTCGAGCTCATCGACGGCGGCCTGCCCCAGCGAGTACGTGACGCGCATCATCGGCCTGTCGCTTCGGATCAGCCGCGACAGGTCGAAAGGCGTCCCCACCAGCACCAGGTCGCAGGGCACGGCGGCGATCGTGGCTTCGAGGTCGCGCACCTGCTCTTCGCCGTAACCCATGGCCGGCAGTACGTCCGTGAGGTGCCGGTACTGGTCGAAAACGTGCCGGATCGAGCCGACGGCGAAGGGCCTCGGGTCCACGATCGCGGCCGCGCCCCATTGCCGCGCCGCGACATGCGCAGCGCCGTAAGTCATCTCGCCGTGGGTCAGGGTCGGGCCGTCTTCCACCACCAGGACTCTCTTGCCGGCGATCGCCTCGGCGTCCGCCACGGCCACCACGGAATCCGCCGCGATGATGCGCGCCCCCGGGTTGACGGCCTTGACGTTGGCCCGCACCTCGTCGATGCCGGCCTGGGCGGCGGTGTTGACCTTGTTGATGATGACGACCCTGGCCATGCGCAGGTTCGTCTCCCCGGGGTGGTAGCGGACCTCGTGGCCCGGCCTGTGCGGGTCGGCCACCACGATGTGGAAGTCGGACTGGTAGAAGGGAGTGTCGTTGTTCCCTCCGTCCCACAGGATGACGTCGGCGGCCTGCTCGGCCGCGTGCAGGATGTCGGCGTAGTCGACGCCGGCGTATACGACGTGCCCTTTTTCGATATGCGCTTCGTATTCCTCGCGCTCTTCGATGGTGCAGTGATGCCGGTCCAGGTCGGCCAAGGTCTCGAAGCGCTGGCAGCGCTGCGCCTTGAGGTCGCTGCCGTATGGCATCGGGTGGCGCACCACGGCCACCGATTTTCCCCGCTTGCGCAGCAGGGCGGTCACGGCCCGTGACGTCTGGCTCTTGCCGCAACCGGTGCGCACGGCGCACACGGAAACGACCGGCTTGCAGGATTTCAGGGTCGTCGACCCGGTCCCCATCAGCACGAAGTCGGCGCCCAGCGAGTTTGCCAGGGCGGCGCGGTGCATGACCTCGAGATGGGGCACGTCGCTGTATGCGAACACGACCTGATCGATCCCCAGCCGGCGCATCAGATCGGGCAGCTCCGCCTCGTCATAGATCGGTATGCCCCGGGCATAGCCTTTGCCGGCGAGCTCCGCCGGGTAGGTCCTGCCGGCGATGCCCGGGATCTGGAAGGCGGTGAAGGCTTCGACCTTGTAGCGCCCGTTGTTGCGGAAGTACATGTTGAAGTTGTGGAAATCCCGGCCTGCGGCCCCCATGATGATCACTCTCTTTTTTCGAGCCATTGTCCGCTCAGCTCCTCGATCTGACTTTTGCCGCCAATCCGCGAGGGAGAAATATACCCGCCGCGCCTGCATAATGCCACCCTTAATAATCGCGCGCCGCCGCTATGGCGGCATTCCCCGGACGATCGGCGGCACCAGAGGGCTGCATATATGGGATAATGAGCGCGGGAGACGGGAAAGGCTCCGGCACGCCCGGGTCCGGCACGCCGTGGCGGAGCGTCTGCCTATTGCCTCAAATGACCGATCCGCGCGGCGCGCGCGGGATCTGCTTGCGATGGATCCGCAAACACTCGAAACCCTGGAAGTCGGGGATCTCAAGAAGCTGCTGGCACGCCATGTGCAGACGCCTATGGGTCACGCACTCGTCGCGCGCCTCGAGCCGCGGCTCGAGCCGCCTGCGATCGAACGTGAGCTGGACCTCGTCTCCGAATGCCGGCGCTACCTGGCTGTCGGCGAGCGGTTCGGCCTGGCCGGCCTGGAGGATCCGGCGCCGGCCCTGGCGCTGCTGAAGGTTGAGGGCGTCAGCCTTGCCCCGCACCAGATCCTCCTCCTGGAACGTCTGGCGGCGGCGGCAGTCGATTTGCGCGCCTCCTTCCGCGCGCCCGAGGTCCGGGAACTCTACCCCGCCCTTGCGGAGCTTGTATCGCGGGTTCCCGACCTGCGCGGACTTCTGAAGGCGGTCGACGGCAAGATCCTCCCCGACGGCGGGGTCGACGACAACGCCAGCGCGGAGCTGCGCGCCATCCGCAAGGAGCTCCAGGTCGTGCGCGACCGCATTCACCGCCACCTCGAATCGATCATGCGCCGGCAGCCCCAGGTGATGCAGGAAGAGCTGGTAACCTTCCGCAACGACCGCTTCGTCATCCCGGTGCGCACGGATTCCCGCGGCCGCCTGCCGGGTGTGGTGCACGGGCTTTCCTCGAGCGGCCAGACCACCTACCTGGAGCCGCTGGCCGTCATCGACGAAAACAACGAGCTCGTGCGCCTGCGCGAGGAAGAACAGCTCGAGGTGGCCCGCATCCTCGCATCGTGCACCGAGGCCTTCCGCGGCAACCTCGACGCGCTGCAGGCGGCGGCCGCCGTGCTGGCGGAGCTTGACCTTTCGCAGGCGAAAGCGCGGCTGGCCGACGACTTCGACTGCGTCCGGCCCGTGCTGTCCGAGCGAGGGCGCCTGCGCCTGAGCGGGGCGCGCCACATCCTCCTCGACGACAACCTGCGCCAGGCGGGCGCCCGAGCCGTGCCCATCTCGCTGGAACTGGATGCGAGCCGGCGGGTCCTGATCGTGAGCGGCCCCAATGCGGGCGGCAAGACCGTGGTGCTCAAGACCGTCGGGTTGATCTCCCTGATGGCGCAGATGGGGATGCACGTTCCGGCGGCGGAAGCCGAGCTGCCCGTTTTCTCCGCCGTGTTCGCGGACATCGGCGACCAGCAGTCCATCGCGGCCAACCTGTCCACCTTCACGGCGCACATGCGCAACGTCGCCGATACGGCGCGCCGCGTGACCCCTTCGGCTCTCGTTCTCATCGACGAGGTCGGCACCGGCACGGACCCGGACGAGGGAGCCGCGCTGGCGATCGCGGTCGTCGACTATTTCCGCCGCAGCGGCGCCCTCACCCTCACCACCACGCATTACAACCAGCTCAAGATGTGGGCCGCGGGCGCCGAGGGCGTGGTCAACGCCTGCGTCGAATTCGACGAAACCACACTGCGCCCGACATACCGCTTGATTCTCGGGATCGCGGGCGCGTCGTCCGGCCTGCACATAGCGGAGCGCATGGCCGTCCCGCGCTCGATCATCGAACAGAGCCGGGCCATGCTCGACCCGCGCCGGATCGAGGCTGGAGAGTACCTCAAGCAGATCAAGCGGCGTGCCGACGAAATGGAAGAGCTGCAGCGCCGGCTCGAACAGGAGCGCGCCGATCTAGCGCGCCGCATGCGCGAAATGGAAGAGGAGCACGCCCGCAGCGAGCAGCAGCGTCGCCTGCAGTTCGAAAAACTGCTGGCCGATATCGCCGCCGAGTTCCGCGCCGAAAGCGAGCGCCTGGTCGCCGGCCTGAAGGATCGCCTGCTGGCCGACAGCGCGCGGCGCGCGGCGGCCCGCGTGGCGGGCAGCCTGCGGCGGAAGAGCGCCGAACTGTCCGCCCGCGCCGCGGCCGCCATGCCGGGACTGTCGACCAAGGCGGACGGCGCCGGATCTGTCGCACCGTACGAACCGCGCCCCGGCGACCGCGTCCGGGTGAGAAGCCTGGACAAGGCCGGTATCGTCGAGTCGGTGCAGGGCGACGCGTGCACGGTGGCGGTCGGCCCCTTGAAGTTTCATGCGCGCCGCGACGAGATCGAACCGGCGGGCGGCGTCCCGGCGGCCTCCCAGCCGGAAAGACCGCACCCCGTGCCCGCAGTCCAGCCGGATGCGGAAGAGCATTTCGTCCGCGAGCTCAACGTGATCGGCATGACGGCCGACGAGGCCGTCGAGCGGGTCGACAAGTTCATCGACGCCGCCTATTATGCAGGCGTCGATTCGGTGCGCATCATCCACGGCCACGGTCGCGGAGTGCTGCGCCGGGCGATCGCCCGCCTGTTGACGGGCCACCGTCAGGTGCGCAGCTTTCAGCCGGCGCCCGCCAACCAGGGAGGAGGCGGCGCGACCGTAGTCGAATTGCAGGATTGATCGCGCCCCGCCGCCGATCGCCGGCACGGGCCGAGGTTGATTTTCCGTGCTTCGAGGCTAAACTAGCAGCAGGAATCGACGGGTTTTCCGGAGGGTGACCGTGAAACTATCGCCGGCGCTCATGCGCGTATCGCTCGCCCGGCCCGCCCCTGTCCAAGAGGCCGAGCCGGGCACAATCGAGGTCAGGGCGCACGTCACCCTGTCGGTGGAAGCGGCGCCGAAGTAAGTCGCGGCGCGCGTGCCGGCCGTCGCGTGGCATCGATGGACCTGCAAAGAGAACTCGAAGAGGCGCAGCGGATCGTCCGGCTGGCCGGAGAGCTGGCCTTGCGTTATTCCGGCCGGCCGATGGAGTTCGAAGAAAAGCAGGACCGCTCCCCCGTCACCGAAGCCGACCGCGAGTGCGAGCGGCTCATCGGCAGCCGTCTTTCCGAGCTGTTTCCCCTGGACGGTATCTACGGCGAAGAGGGCTCGTTCCGGGAATCCCGCTCGGGCAGGCGCTGGCTGATCGATCCGATCGACGGTACGCGCGATTTCATCCGCGGCACCGCTTTCTGGGCGATCCAACTGGCTCTGGAAGTCCGCGGCCGGGTCGAACTGGGAGTCGTTCACCTGCCCTGCCGCGGGGAACTCATCCATGCGGTCGCCGGGGCCGGCTGTTTCTGGAACGGGGAGCGCGTGCATGCGTCCGCCGTCGCGCGCCTGGACGAGGCCATCCTGCTTGTCAGCGGCTTCCAGGCGGCCTGGGATGTCTGGCCGGCGGACAAGCTGCGCCGCCTGACTCAGGGGTGCTGGACCGTGCGCGGCTACGGCGCATGCTACGACATCGTCATGATCGCCCGCGGCAAGGCCGACATCTGGCTGAGCGGCAACGGAATGCCCTGGGACTATGCGCCGGCGCACGTCATCGCCGCGGAATGCGGCGCGGCCTTCCTGACGCGGGACGGAACCGGACGCATCGACGCCCTCCATGCCGTCATCTGCGCGCCTGGACTCCGTCGCATCGTGGGCGACCTCCTCGAAATGCCCGTCTGAGCGGCGCGCGGCATTCCTCTCACGAGCGCCGCCTGGCGTGCCACTCGCCGCTGCTCCCGTCTCCGAAGTCCACCTTGCCCTGCATGCGGTCGCCTTCAACGCGCCCGCTGTATACGACCGTGAACGACAGGTCGCGGAAACGGAGAACGACGGAGAAGCGGATGGTACCGTCGCGCACCGTGCCCGAGAGCCGGCTCTCGCCCAGGCGGCCCTTGTAGATGCCGCTGAGCTCCTGGCCCTCCTGTTTCAGGAGAAGCTCCGCCTCTCCGGATGACGATCCTGCATCGACGCTCAGGTCCCAGGTCCCGGTCACGTCGACCGCGGTCCCATCGGCAGGCGCGGCCGGGTGCAGCCGGCAAAACCAGAAAAGAGCGAGAACGAGGCTTCCGTGCTTCATGGGTGCCGGCCTTCAGCCCTCGCCGCGATCGAAGCGGAGGTGGTAGACCGTGGCCGGGGGCAGGTTGGGCAGGACGATATCGGACTTGTAGCAGTACCGATCCCGGTAATGCCGCACCACGCGCTCCACGCCGGCCAGACGCGTACGCTCATGCGACCGGCTGCCCACCCACCGTGCCGCCCGGCGCAGCAGGATGTACTCGTAGAAGCTGCACACGCCCCCGGGCCTCAAACAGGCGCGGTAGATTTCCAGGATCTGCCGGACCTGTTCGGGTTCGAAGTTGGTGAAAGGAAGGCAGGAGACGATGTAATCGTAGGAGGGCTGCGCCACGACGCTTTCGACCGGCCTGTCGAAAACGCGGATCGAAAGGCCCGTCCTGCGATACCGCGGATTGTCGACGAGGCGGCGGCGGATGACCGCGGCCAGGGCGCCGTCGATCTCATACACATCCAGCCGATCGCCGGCTCGGAGCCGCCTGGCGATCACCTCCGTAATGCTCCCCGTTCCGCCGCCGACTTCGAGGACGGCGATCGGGCGGTTCGGGCGCGTCGCCAGCTCGCTGGTCATGGAATAGCCCAGGCTCCTGGAGCTGGGCGCTATGGCCCCGGTCCTCCGGAAGTCCCTGGCTACCGATCGCAAGAAAACACGCCCGCCCGGCAGATGCATCGTCTCGACTCGCGCGCCGCTTCGCCATTATACGGGTATGAGCGAGGCCCGGCAACGGGCAAGTACCGACGCCCGGGATTCAGACACCGGCACGCACGTAGGTCCGCCGCGCCGCAGCGGACCACGAGCTTATTACCCCAAGTCACCGGTCCCGCGCGGCGCGCGGGACCTTATAGCTATCCTGCAGCGCTTTTTGCTGCAGGATTTATAATCAGCCCCATTCGAGATTTTATGGAGACGCAAAAAAATCGTGAGCACGCATCGTCCCGCTGCTCAGCGCGCGCGACGTACTTCGGGCGTGCCGGAGGTACGCAAGAAAGTAGCTCCGGGCGAGCGCATGCGAGCCCGGAGAAAAGGGACGGCATGCGACAAGCCCCGAAGGACCGGCAGAGGGATATGTGAGAAACCCCGGTCTGCCGGCCCTCCGGGGCTCGCCTGATCGATACGCACCTTTCCGGGGGTTCGCCTGCGGCTCACCCCCGGCTACCGGCTCAGGGCCCCTGCCGGGGCCCGATGTGAGCTTATTGCTTAAAGTCACCGGTCCCGCGCGGCGCGCGGGACCCACTACTGATCTACCTGCCTTCAACTTCGGCTCACCCCCGGCTGCCGGTATCTGAATCGCAGTACCGACGCCTATGGCGGCGCTTTCCCGTTTTCACCCACGACGGACCCTGCAGTACGACCCTGCCGATGTAGAATAGGCGGGCGTCACTCTGTCAGGAGATCGATGGCATACGCATACCGGCAAGGCGCACACGAGAGATCCGGACGGCCCGCCGCTTTCGGGCGCCGACACGCGGGCCTGCTCGCTGCGATAGCGGCTCTCTGCGCATGGGAAGCGGCCGGCAGGGTTTTCGGAGTACCCACGGATCTGCTGCCCACGCCTTCGCGAATCGTCATGGAGATCTGGAGAAGGCGGACCCTTCTCTGGAGCAACGGGTATCTCACCTTCCTGGCAGCGACCGTCGGGCTGCTGCTCGCAGGCGTGACGGCGCTGCTCGTGGGATGCGCGGGAATCCTGTCGGCGAAGATTCTCGCAATGGCCGACCGCATGACGCGGGGTGCGGCCATGATTCCGGCGGCAGCGGCGGCACCCATACTGCTCGTGTGGCTCGGATTCGGAATGAGTTCCCGCACGGCGGTCGCCTGGTCATTCTCGGTCCTGTTCGTGGTACACGGCGTCTCGGCCGCCCTCCGCCGGACACCGGCCGAGCTTGCCGAGTGGCTGCGCGCCACCGGCGCAGGAGCGTTTCTTCGGATCCGGAAGGTCTACGGGCCCGGCCTGCTGCCGTTTCTGCTGCGGGACCTGAGGCGGGCTCTTCCCCTGGCGGCCAGCGGGGCGCTGACCGCGGAGGTGATCGCCGCCGACGAGGGATTGGGTCATTTGATGGTCAGGGGCGCCGCCGCCGGCGATGTCTGCCTGCTTTTCGCCGCCCTCTGCCTCGCGATGCTGTTCGTGGCGGCCGCTGCGGCGGTGATCCGACTGATGGAGAAGCTTGCGTTCGGGAGATCTCTTGCCGTGCTCCCGGGCGCGCATGCAAGCGTACTCTGGTGAGACAACAAAGCCATGGATCTTGTCGAAGAGCGTGAAAGTGCGTCAGGAGTCCGGGCGAAACGATCCGGCGAAGCGCCCTTGCCCGGCGCGGCGATCATCGCCGATCGCGTATGCTGCGGCGGCACGGACCGGCGGTCCGGCCTTGCAGCCGCGGGGCCGCTCAGCCTGGAAATCCGCGAATGCGAGTTTGCCGCCCTGGTAGGACCTGCCGGCTGCGGCAGCAGCACGCTGCTGCGCATGATCGCCGGACTCGTGCCGGCAAGCTCGGGTGATATCAGGGTTCACGGCGCCGCCGTGCGCCGCCCGCTCGACAAGATCGGCCTGGTTTTCTCCAAGCCGCTTCTGCTCGGCTGGCGCAGCGTCCTCGGCAACGTTCTGTTGGCAGCCGAGCTGCGCCGGATGGATGCGCGCGCCTATGGTGCCCGCGCCAGGCGCTTGCTGGCTGCAGTCGGGCTCGCCGAAGCGGCCGATGCGCAGGTGCGCACCCTCGGGCCGGCGGACCGCATGCGCACCGCTCTCTGCCGCGCTCTGCTTCACGAGCCCGCGCTGCTGGTCATGGACGATCCCTTCGCACCGCTGGATGCCCTGGCCGCCGAGGATCTCGCGGCCGACATACAGCGCCTCTGGCTGGCGCGACCCTTGACCGCCGTCCTGGCCACATCGCGCATCGCGGAAGCGGTTTTCCTTTCCGACCGCGTTTTCGTCATGTCGCCGGCTCCCTGCCGCATCCTCCAGGTGATTTCCATCGACCTGCACCGTCCCCGGCGCCTCGACGAGCTGACAGCGCCGGGCCATGCCGAGTATTGCGCCCGCATCCGCACGCTCTTCCGCGCCCACGGCGTGCTGTCGTGAGAGACGGCGGATGCGCCGGCGTCAGAAATCCAGCCGGGTAGGCAGAGGATAGTCGCTGATCTGCGGCCGGAAGGAAGCGGCCCACCTTCCGGGTATTTCAGTCGAACAGGAGGGACAACGCCCGTCGCTCGACAGGTGATAGGAAAGAATGCTGAAACCGCGGCGCTCCACGAGCAATCGGCGGCATTGCGGGCAGTATGTGTTTTCCAGCTCGGCGAGCCGCCCGGGCAGGTTCCCGGCATAGATGTAACGCAGGCCGGAGCGGCGGCCCGCTTCCGCCGCCCGCACCAGGTCGGCCGCCCTCGTATAGCCGGCGTCGGTCATCTTGTAGTCGGGATGAAACGCGGTCACGTGCCATGGGATGTCGGCGGAAACGCTCGCGATGAACTCCGTGAGCCGGGCGATCTCGGCGTCGGAATCGTTGAATCCGGGCACCAGCAGCGTGACGATTTCCACCCAGAAGCCCATCCGATGGACCAAGCGGATGGTATCCAGCACCGGCTGCAGCCTTCCGCCCAGCTTGCGGTAGCGCCGGTCGTCGAAGCTCTTGAGGTCGACTTTATACAGGTCGGTCCGCGGCTTGAGATATTCCAGGACCCGGGGGGTGGCGTTGCCGTTGGAAACGAAGCCGGTCAGCAGTCCGACCTTCCTGGCCTCCTCGAAGACCGCGGCCGCCCACTCGCTCGTGACCAGCGGTTCGTTGTACGTGCTCACCACGATCTCGGCCCCGTGGCGGCGCGCGGCGCGGACGAGCTGTTGCGCCGTCACCTCGGTGATCGACGAGCCTGCGCGCGGGTCGCGCAGCGCCTGCGAGGTCAGCCAGTTCTGGCAATACCCGCAATGAAGATCGCAGCCCAGCATCCCGAAACTGAAGGCCAGTGCCCCCGGGCGCACATGGTAGAAGGGTTTCTTTTCGATCGGGTCGCACTGCGCCCCGACGACGTAGCCGAAGGGAACCATGAGCTTGCCGCCGCGGTTGAATCTCACCTTGCAAACCCCGGACCGTCCTTCGGGTATGGGGCAGAGATGGGCGCAAGCGAAGCAGCGGATGCGCCCTTCGTCGATTTTCTCGAAAAGTTCGCCCTCGCGCGTATGGGCCGCGAGCACATCGGCAAGCACGGGCATGGCTCCAGAACCTCGGCAGAATTTTAGCCCATGGCGGGCGCAAAGGACAGCAACCCTTCCAGGTCCTCCGGCGCCGACGGAACTTTCGCTACCCTCCCGCCGTTGTTACGTTAGAGAATGGGTGCGGCGGTTTGACGAGGCACGGGTTCCAAGCCATGCCGAGGCCGGCCGCAGGAGGGTGATATGGACAATGATACGACAGGGGATCGGCCGCACCTCGGGCCGGAAGAGGAAAGCGCATTTCGAGCGGCACCACGGCAGCTGAAGCCCGCGCATGCCGACCGGCAGGATCCCGGGCGCAAGAGCCCCGCCCTGGCAGTGCTCCTCTCCCTGATCATGCCGGGCCTGGGGCAGGTATACGCCGGCTTTTACGAACCAGGTTTCACCCACGCCCTGATCGTCGCATCCCTGATTGCAGTGCTCGACTACGGCATCGGCGCGGGGGAGCCGCTCCTGGGCTTCTTTTTGGCCTTTTACTGGCTCTTCAACGTGGTGGACGCCCACCGCAAGGCCGTCTTCCATAACCAGGCGGCGGCCGGCCTGCGGCTGCCGGGCGAAGGCGGGATATCGTCCGGCCGCGGATCGCTCGTGGGCGGCGCCGCCATGATTGTCGTCGGGGCTGTTCTGCTGGCCCACACGCGCTTCGGCTATTCCCTGAAATGGATCGAGGACTGGTGGCCGGCGGCGCTGGTTCTCATGGGCGGATACCTGGTGTGGCGCGCCGTGGTAGAGGGGCGAAGCCGGCGTGCCGGCGCGCGCCCGCAGGATCGCGTCTGAAGCCTTTCCCTTTTCTCTTGACGCCCTCTGCCGGGCACGGTAATTCTTCTGCGAGCGGCCCGCCTGGAAGTCCGCGTCGGTCGCAAGCAATCACGATTAAGGTCTGGAAAGTGGAGGGATTTCTGTATGCCGAGCACGCAACATAACTTGAGCCGCAGGGGTTTTCTGCGCGGCGGCACGCTCGCCCTGTCGGCGGCGGCCGTCCCGCATCTGCCGGTCGGGTCCGGCATCGCTTCCCGCCTGTCGCACGAAGTCTCGCCGTCGGCGCCAAGCCCGATCTTTCGCACCCTGGGCAGAACGGGCTTGAAGGTGCCCATCGTCAGCATGGGAGTGATGAACGCCGACAATCCGGCCGTGGTGCAGCAGTCGTACGAAATCGGCGTGCGGCTTTTCGATACCGCTCTCAGCTATCAAGGGGGGAGGAACGAAGAGATGGTGGGATCGGTGATCAAGCGCCTGGGCGTGCGCGACAAGGTGATCATCCAGACCAAGATCCCGGTCCCGGGTGCGCGCTCCCGCTCGGGCGGGGACTCGGGCTCGCTGAGCACCGCCGAAAAGAGCGCCAGGATCCTCGAGGACTTCGAGGGCAGCCTGAAGAGGCTGCAGACGGACTACGTTGATGTGCTGATGATGCACCAGCCCACCGTGAGCCAGATGAACGATCCCGGCGTCGTGCAGGCCATGGGCGAGGCCAAGAAGCAGGGACGGGCGCGCTTCATCGGAGTTTCCACCCATGCGGCCCAGGCCGACGTGCTCAACGACGCCGCCCGCTCAGGATTCTATGACGTGGTTCTGACGGCTTTCAATTTTACGCAGGCCGGGGATCAGGCGCTCCTGGAGGCGATCCGCAACGCGGCGGCCAAAGGGATCGGCGTCATCGCCATGAAGACCCAAGCGTCCGGGAGGCGTTTTTCCGGCACGGGCCGCGTCAACCAGACCGCAGCCCTCAAGTGGGTGCTGCGCCACCCCGAAATCACCACCGCGGTCCCCGGGTATACGAACTTCGAGCACATGAAGGAAGATTTCTCGGTGGCCTACGCCCTCGAATATACCGACGAGGAAAAGAAATTCCTCGCCGAGCGCAACCTCCAGGCGGACGTGCCGTTTTGCAAGCAGTGCGGCAAATGCGAGCCCACCTGCCCCGCGGGCGTCGACATACCCGCACTGATGCGCACCCACATGTACGCGGCTTCGTACGGTAACTTTTACCAGGCCCGGGCGACGCTCGACGGAATAGAAGAAAGCCGCCATCTCAGGCTCTGCCGCGACTGCCCGCGCTGCAGCGCCCGCTGCGCCGAATACATCGATATCGCGCGCAACATCGGGGATCTGCGGGCCATGTACCTGTAAGGGGAGAGTGGCGGCGCTCCGGGAAAGCCTATTTCCCCGAGGGCATGTCTTCGGCGAACAGCCAGTCCTCGATCGGCTCGTCGTAGCGTACCGAGCGGATGCGGAAAGGCCGCACGGACTCTCCCTGCTTGCCGCGCGTGATCTCGAAGATCACGGCCGGATGGACGGTGCCGCCGAAGTCCCGGAAGTCGGCATAAAGCCGCCGGATGTTTCCCGAGTCTTCCCGCAGCAGGTAGAAGGTGCGCTTGTCGATGCAAAGTTCCGCGGGTTCCTCGCCGGCACGCACCGCCAGGACATAGGCGGAGCGCGCACCGCCGGACGGGTATTCCACCTGTGTCTCGCCGCGCGCTTCGACCGATTCCGCTTTTTCTGCGTAATAGGCGATACCGAAGCACTGGTTCCACCAGCGCCTGAGCTGCGGCGCGTCGGCGGCTGCCGGGATCAGGTTGCGGCGGCTCCAGGCTACCCCGTCGTTGAGGAAGTATTCGTAGAAAATGCGACCGCGGTCGGCGGTCATGTCGTGCTCGACGCGCAGCTTTCCGGGCATTTTCGCCCACAGCAGGTAGGCGGCGTTGTACTTGATGCCGTCCGTCATTTCCACGGTGCCCTCGACGGTGAGCGTGCGCCAGCTACCCAGCCTCTCCCCTCCGTGCGCCGCCAGCGAGCGGCGCAGTATCTCCCGCGGCCCGAGGGGGCGCGCCACGGAGCAGGCCCCCGCCGTCAGGAGAATCAGTACTGCCGTGATGAGCCGACACAGCCGCGGTTTTCCCATGCTCGTCCTCAGGTCAGCGAAAGCATCCGGTCCGCTTCGACGAGCCGCGCGCGCACCGGCAGGCCGTAGGGGCAGGCGCTCTCGCACGGCGCAGCACAGCGCGCGCAGGCCGCGGCGCGCTGCGCCGGCGGAATCCGATGGTATCGTTCGATCGCACGCTTCTCGTCGCCGTAGTTCTCGAAGTACATGCGGTAACGGAGAATGTCCCAGATGGGCACATCGGCGGGACACGATCCCCAGCAGGCATCGCATCCCGGCCGGCAGTATTGCGGCCCGATGACGCGCGCCAGCGTCGCCAGATGCGCGCGCTCTTCGGCCGCCAGGCTTGTGGTTCCCGAAACCGCCAGGTATTCGCGCACCTGATCGAAGTTCCGCATGCTGATGATCATCGTGTCGAAGAGGTCCGAGGCGAGAATCCATTTGATGACGGCCTGGCGCGCGTTGGTTTCCTTCCCCTGCAGTTCGCGGATATTGAGATTGGACTTGTAGATGGTCATGGTCTTCATCGCCATGGTGGCGACGCCCCTGGAACGGGCCTTCCTGAGCAGCGGCTCGACCCCGTGCGTCAGGAAGTTCGCGCCCACGAGGATCACGTCGAAGCGGTTGTTGTCGATGCCCCAGCCGATCTCCTCGATCATGCGCACGCCGTGGCTCGAGGCCCCGGTGAATCGGATCTTCCCCATTTTTTTGGCTTCGTCCCAGGCCTCGTAGATCGCCGGGTTCTGGATGCGCTCGATGCCGCCGTAGCGCGGGTGCCCGATCGAATGGATCATGAAGCAGTCGATGTAGCGCGTGTTGAGCCTGCGGAGCGATACGTCGATCGCCTGCAGGAGCGTCGCCTTGTCCACCGTGGGCGTCACCAGCGGCGGATCCCACTTGTCGACGACGAATACCTTGTCGCGCCACTTGGGGAGGATCTTGCCCAGAAGTTCTTCGTGCCCGGGATACTGGAAGGCCGTGTCGATCAGGTTGATGCCGCACTCGAAGAGGTATTCGATCATCCCGGGCTCGCGCTGGCCCGACCCTGCGGATATGTCGCCGACCTGCCAGCCCGTCCTGCCGAAGGGCTTGTAGCGACGGATGCGCGGCTGAGCGCCGGCCGGGCCGGCGCCGGGCAGTGCGGCGGCCGCCGCCAGGGTGGGCGAAGCGTGGAGGAACTCCCTGCGAGTCAGGTTGGTCATTTCACCCTCCTTGTCTCATGCGCGCGACGGCTTCCTTGATCAGTCCCAGGGCGGCGTCGATGGACGGCCCGCCGAGGGCGATCACGATTCTGCTGCCGCTGCGCACCGCCGCCATGGGACCGTAATAGGAGTCCTTGCCCGCGAAACCGCCATCCCCCGGCGCCCTCAATTCGCGCTGCACCCCACCGCCCGCCGCGATGAACTGCCGGTATTGTGCCAGGGCGTCCCTGGCCCGCTCCTCGTCCGGAGCCGAGACGATCACCAGCTTGGACTCCGCCGCTCCGCGCCGGTAGCGAGCTTCGAAGCCTTCCGTCAAATAGCTCTGCCCGAGCACGTCCTTGGGAAGATAACGGACGGAGTGCGCGATGCGGTCGGCCGGGGGAAAATAGCCGACCTCGGCGGGCTCGGTTCCCGGCTCGCCGAGCCTGGCGCTCACATTTTCGGCGAAGCGCTGCATTGCCTGTTTCAGCTCCGGGCTTTCCTGGAACACGGTGATCTTCACATAGTAAGGGCCGGACCAGAAATTGAGCGCCGTTCCGCCCAGGTATCCTTCGACGCCGATGTGCAGGAACTCGGACTCGGGGTTCAGTTCGGACGTGTAGATGCCGAAAGCGTTGCGCGCATCCTTCATGCGGTAGATATCGACCACGGTTTGCCACGCCCGGGAAGGATCGGCATATTCCTGCGTGACGACGTTTTCGAACCCGTAGGTGAGGTACCCCTCGGCCGCCCCGTCGATGTATTCCCAGAGGTTGCCCGCATCGAAGAATCTCGCCTCGCCGCTGCGGCTCCAGCCCGGCACCGCACCGTCTTCGGGCAGCAGGGATAACAGCGCCCGCTCTCCGGCGGACAATTGTGCCTCTTTTGTCCCGGGCTCGCGGGTGCCTTCCCTGCCGGTGGAACAGGAGACCGACAGCGCGAGCAGCGACAGGCATGCGATCCTGTTAAAGCACGATGCGAATTCCATAGCGACTCCCATATTGACGGTTTAAATCCATGGTTCCGCCTTCACTTGTTGTACGAACCGCTCTCCAGCCGGATCTGGTTGGTGCGCGAGCGCGTCTCGCCGATGTTGGTCACGTAGACGGCCGGCCGGTCCTGGACCGGGCAGACATATTCGCAGATGCCGCATCCCACGCACCGGTCGATATCGACCCGCGGCCGCTGGACCACGACCGTGCTGCCGTCGGAACGCGTGACCTCTTCGCGCAGCACCCATATGGCCTTGGGCGATGTCGGGCAGAATTCCTCGCACACGATGCACGGGATATCCATGGCCCAGGGCAGGCAGCGCCCGCGATCGTAGAATGCCGTGCCGATCTTGATCGGCGCAGAGCGGCGGCCGTCGGCTGCGCCCGCTTCCGCTTCCGTGCCGGAAGCAGGCAGGCCGAGTTTTTCCGCTTCCGTGATCTTCCAGATGGCGCCGGTCGGGCACACCTGGCTGCACAGCACGCAATGGTACTCGCAGTAGCCGACGCGCATGACGAGCGTGGGCGTCCATATGCCTTCGATCCCGGCCTCGAACATGGTCGGCTGGATGGCGTTCGTGGGGCACACCTTCATGCATTCGCCGCAGCGGATGCAGCGCGCGAGAAACTCCGCTTCCTCGAGCGACCCCGGCGGCCGGATCAGCCGGTCGTTGCGATTCTTCGCCCAGCCCAGACTCGCGCGGAACAGGGGAAGTGCGACCAACCCGGCCGCGAAACTCTCCAGCACGCGCCTCCGTTTCAAGTCGGGTTGGACGCGGACCGCATCGAGCCTGGGAAAAAACTTGAAGCGGATGACGTCATTCGGGCAGACGCTGTCGCAATTGAAGCAGAGGTGGCACTCGGCCTGCCTCCAGGGAACCTTTCCCTGGGGATCGCAGGCCCCCTGGCAGTGCAGCAGGCACATGTTGCAGTCGTCGCACTTGGCGTGGTCCTTCTCCATGCCGAAAACGGCGAAGCGCGACAGCAACCCCATCAGCGCTCCGAGCGGGCAGATGCCCCGGCACCAGAAGCGCGTGATGAAGCGATTCAGAACCAGGACCGCCACGAAGATCCCGCCGATCAGAAAGGCAAAGTGGTAGTAATGCGCCTTGTAGCTCAGGATGCTCGATCCCAGGACGCGGTACCCGGCATCGGCGAGGCTCTGCAGGATGCCGACATTGGAGGCATACAGGGAATCCAGGCCCGCTCGGACGGCGAGATTCACGGCGGGCAGAATCCCCACCGAGAGCGAGCGCACCAGGAAAGGGATGGGATCGATCAGGCCCGTCTGCAAGGAAGTGAAGATCGACAGCGCGATCAGGGCGAACAGCAGGTAGTACTTGGTCGCCATCCATTTCTTGTAACGATTCGCCTCGACGCGCTTCTTGCCCTTGTGCTCGGGCTGGAAGCTGGAAAAGAGATGGTTGATGGTGCCCAGCGGGCAGATCCAGCCGCAGAAAAACCTGCCGACGATCACGGTGCCCACGATGATGGCCAGGGCCCAGATCACCTTGCCGTACAGTGCATGGCTGGAAATGGCGGTCGAGAAGGCGACCAGTGGATCCATTTCCAGGAAGATGCTCACGGGATAATTCAGCCGGATGAGCTCCGAGTAGGCCGAGTCGAAGGTGCCGCGGAATTCGGTCTGGAAGAGCAGAAAGAGAAACAGGGCGAGGAAAAGTCCCTGGGAAACCCGCCGCAGCATCCTGATTTGCCGGCCGCGCGGGCGGCCCGGCGGCTGCGCTCGCTGCTTGGACGTCGTTGCCTTCAGCCGATGCGGCTTCATGTCTGCCGGTCCGCGGTCACTCGAGGTCGATATGCCGCACGTCGATCTCTTCGAAGTTGCTGTTCCCGAGCGCCCGCTTGTGGGCGATGGTGATGTAGGGAATCTGCTGCGCCCGCAGGCCGAGCAGAGTCGCACCGTAAGCGTCGATCGCCACGGGATCGGTGCCGGCCACCAACGTTTTCATCAGCCTCACGTCGTTGAGGTTGCCGCCCTGGGGTCCGTTGGATACCAGGACGCGATAGGCATCCATGACCGTCAGGGTCGGCCGTATGAATGTGGCCAGGTCGGCGACGCTCACATCGATGTTCTGGTGGAGTTGGTTTCTTCGCCCTCCGAGAATCCCGTACCAGTTTTTCATGCCCATGGTGGCGCGCGAAAGGTTGTGGTGCTTCACGATGGGCAGGTTGATCACCTTGTCCGCCTCGATGATGGGCGTGAAGACGGGCCACACCGAGAGTACCTCTCCGTTGATGCGGTAACTGCGGAACATACGTTCCTCGGGCAGGATCACGGTCGCCCCTGCGGATTCGGCGCCTGCGGCGATGCCGCTCCTGCGGAAACACCGGCGCGGGTCGTTGCAGCTGACGTCCGTGACCACAACCTTCTTCGCGCCCGCCTCGAAACAAAGCTCCGCGACTTTCCGGACTATTTCGGGATTGGTGTTGGCCGCCTGCTGGGGCACGCGATCCCATCCGATGTTCGGCTTGAGCACCACAATGTCGCCGCGCGCGACGAAGGTTTGCATCCCCCCGAGAGCGCGCAGCGCTTCGACCACCAGCTGCTCGGGAGATCCGCCCCGCGCGACGACCATGGCCGGCACGGGCTGCTCGAGCTTGACCGCGTAATTGCGCACCAGGGAGGCCGCCGCCAGCTCGTGCGGGTGCCGGTTGCGCGCGCGCAGCCAGAATCCGGCGCCCGTGGCCCCGAGCGCCGCCAGTCCCGCCCGTGCCGAACGGGCGAGGAATTCGCGGCGCTTTATGATATCTCCGGTCATCCCTGTGGCCCTCGAAGCATCACGCCATTGCATGATAGAAATTCGCGGCGCCGATGTAAACCGGATTTCAGGATGCCGGCCGGCCCTGCCCGCCGGCGCGGCGCCCGGTCCTGAACCGGATTGTCGGCGGCGCCGGGACAGGCGGTAAAACTACGAAGTCTGGTAGTAATTTTCCCCTCCATCTACAATGCCGCCGGAATCGACCGAGTTTGTGTCCCCGTAGGGCGGACGCAATTCACGGCGCCCGGGTCGGGGCCTCACGAAATGGGTGAAAAAATGCTGCGAATTCATCGAAAGATCATGACGGCGGCGGGCCTGTGCCTGGCGTTGATTTCACCGGCGGCTGCGACCATGCAATCCGCAGGTGAGGAAGAAGTTGCGGGTATCGTAAAAGACCCCTCAGGGGCGGCCATCGCGCGGGCTGCGGTCCATCTGCTGGATGCGCGGCAGTTCATGGTTGCGGCGACACAAACCGACGAGCAGGGGCGCTTCCGGATCGGCGGGGTGGCGCCGGGAAGTTTTGAAATACTCGTCACCCATCGCGGCTTTGCGCAACGCAGAATGGCGGTATCCCTTCCCTCTTCGGCCGCGCGGGAACTCGAGATCACTCTCGGGATCGCAGGCCTGGCCGAAGAGGTCACGGTCACGGCGGAAATCGGGCTGGTTCAGGGCGTGGATCAGAGCCCCCAGCGGGTCAACGTGATCGACGCAATCCGCCTCGAAGAGCGCACGCCGGCCGTCCTCGCGCAGGCAGCCCAGGAGGAAGCCGGCATCAACCTGCAGCGCACCAGCCCGACGATCGGCGCCATTTTCGTGCGCGGTCTGACCGGGGCCAAGGTCGTGACCTTCGTCGACGGGATCCGCTTTTCCACCGCGGCAGCGCGCGGCGGCATCAACAGCTTCTTCAACCTCAACGAACCGAGCAACCTGCGAGCGGTCGAGGTGCTGCGCGGCCCGAACAGCGCACAATACGGCAGCGACTCCCTGGGCGGCGCGGTCCAGTTGATATCCCACGTGCCGACTTACGCCGCCGACGGCCCCGAGATTCACGGCCGCGTGAGCACCTTTTTCCACAGTGCCGATCTGGGCTTCGGCGGAAACGTGCGATCGACATACGGCCGGCGCAACCTGGCTCTGCTGGTCAACCTGTCCTCGAGCCGCCACAACACGATCCGCCCCGGGCGCGGCATCGACACGCACGCCGCGGTGACGCGCTTCCTCGGTCTCCCCTCCAGCGTCTTCGGGGAGCGGATGACGGATACGGCCTTCACCCAGTACGGCGGCATGTTGCGACTCAGCTACCAGCCTGCGCCTACGCATCAACTGACGCTCCATTATCAGCGGAGCCAGCAGGACGGCGGCAAGCGGTACGACCAGACGCTGGGCGGCGACGGGAATCTGATCGCCGACCTGCGCAATTTCATGCTGGATTTCTTCTACGTGCGCTACGAGAAGCTGCGCCCGAAGTGGTTCGACACCTTCTCGCTCTCCTATTCCCTCAACACCCAGCGCGAGGAGCGCGTCAATCAGGGAGGCAACGGCAATCCCAGGGGTACGATCACCCACCAGAAGGAGCGCACCTGGGTCCACGGCACCCAGGTCCAGGCCTCGCGGCAATGGGGGCAACGCAACAGCATGGTGCTGGGCGGCGAGTACTACCATGACCTCGTGCGCTCTCCGGCCTACACGTTCAATCCGGTGACCCTGGCGTTCACCTCCTCGCGCCCGCGGGTGCCCGACAAAGCGCGCTATCACAGCGGCGGGGCGTATGTGCAGGACGTCTGGACCGCCGTTCCCGAGCGTCTGCGGATCACCGGGGCGCTGCGTTTCGGTTTCGCCTCCTACCGCTCGCGCGCGGCCAACAGCCCGCTGGTGGACGGCAAACCGCTGTGGCCGGACGACGAGCTGAACGTCACCAGCGTGACGCCGCGCATCGGGGCGATGCTCTCGCTCGTGCCCGGGATCAGCCTTTCCGCCCAGGTCAGCCGCGGCTTTCGCGCGCCGCACATCACGGACCTCGGCACGCTGGGCTTGACGGGCAACGGCTACGAGGTGGCATTCGCCGATGTGGCCGATCGGGGCGCCTTCATCGGTTCGACCGCGGACAACACCGCCGTTTCCACCGGCCGGCCGATACGGCAGCTCAAGCCGGAGACGAGCTGGAACTATGAGGGCAGCCTCCATGTGCGCCGGAGCCGCTTCGATTTCGACGTCACCGGATTCGTCAACGACATCTACGACAACATCGCCGTGCAGGCATTGATCCTGCCTCCCGGGGCGGTGGGGACTTCGCTGGGAGACCAGGTCGTCACCGGCCAGACGGCAGCCGGCGCGGTCTTCGTGCCGGCGTCCACCAACCCTGTGCTGATCCGCTGCAACTTCGACGATGCGCGTATATACGGCATCGAGCAGAAGCTGGACCTCTGGCTTGCCGGCGGGCTCAGCATCGGCCAGACATTCACATACTTGCACGCGCATGACCGTCGCACCGGCGAGCCGCCCAACATCGAGGGCGGAACGCCTGCGCCCCAGGGTTGGATCAAACTCCGCTATGCCCGACCGGCGCACCGCTTCTGGATCGAGCCTTACGTGTACGCTGCCGGCCGCCAGGACCGCCTTTCCTCCCTGGACCTCGGAGACCGGCGCACGGGAGCCAGCCGTTCGCGCTCCAACATCAGCAGTTTCTTCTACCGGGGCGCCACGGTGCGCGGGCTGGTGGGGCCGGGGCCCGACGGCAAGGCGGGAACCGCCGACGATATCCTGCTCGCCACCGGCGAGACGCTGGCGCAGGTGCAGGATCGCGTGCTCGGTCCGGGGGTGAACAGCGCTCCCTTATTCCGCGCGATTCCCGGCTTTCTCACGATCAACCTGCGCGCGGGCATCCGCACCGGCGAAGGACAGGAGTTGACGATCTTCCTCGAGAATCTCGCCGACAGGAATTATCGTGGCATCAGTTGGGGACTGGACGCTCCGGGGCGCAGCGTCGGTTTCCGCTACAGTTACGGTTTCTGACCCGGAAGCGGCTCCTGTGCCCCGCGCGTCCGGCGGTGCAACTTCAGGCCGGGACCGGCCTGCGGGGAAGCAGCCGGAGCGGAGCCAGCAACCGCGGGTGTCTCGATCACGAGCCGGCGATGGTGGGCGGTGCAGGACTTGAACCTGCGACCCCCGGTGTGTAAGACCGGTGCTCTGCCGCTGAGCTAACCGCCCCGATCGCCCGACGCGGGGAGACTTTACCCCTGATGTGCCGATCCCGTCAAGCGCAGCACCCTCCATAGGGCCCGCTCGGGAACGCGTTGCATGCGTATCCGGCTCGTATCGCCCCCAAGCATGGGAGGGGGAGTTTCGGGGTTGCGTAGCCTGTCACCGAAACTTGTCAGGTCTGCGGCGGTGTGATAATCTTGCAGCCCGGTACGACGACAAGCGCCGGCGGATCGGCTTATGACGCAAGAGGCTGCGGTGGACTTCAAGAAGTCCACGATCAGGGAGTATTTCGAATCCATCGTGATCACGGCCATCCTGGCCCTCTTCGCCACTACCTTCGTCGTCCAGGCTTTCAAGATCCCCACCGGCTCCATGGAATCCAATCTCCTGATCGGCGACCACCTTCTGGTCAACAAGTTCGTTTACGGGCTGCATCCCGCCGCTCTGGGACGCATGCTCCCCTACAAGGACCTCAAGCGCGGGGATGTGGTGGTTTTCAAGTACCCGAACACGCCGGAGGTCGCCTATGTGAAGAGATTGATCGGCCTGCCGGGAGAGAAGGTGGAAATCGTCGGCCGCACGGTCTATATCGACGGCAAGCCGCTCGAGGAAAAGTATACCCAGTACATCGATCAGGGCAGCATCTACGAGCGTTTCGGGCCGTACCAGGTGCCGGAGAATCAGTATTTCGTCATGGGGGACAACCGCGACAACAGCCAGGACAGCCGCTTCTGGGGGTATGTCCCGCGAGACTACTTCATCGGCAAGGCCCTGGTGATTTACTGGTCGTTCGAGACGCCGCGCGACGAATACCTGCAGACCGGTTTTGCGGCGCGCATGCGCCAGTTCGCCGACGTGTTCCTGAACTTTTTCACCAAGACCCGCTGGAGCCGAACCTTCAAGGTCATTCGATGAGGAGTAGCGCCCCCGCCCCGCCGGCAAGCGATCGGGCATGGACCGCCGCTCGGGATCGTCGATCGGGGCGCCGCCTGCTGGAGCTTCTGATCCTGGCCGCTGCCCTGCCTGCATCGCCTCCGGCAGCCGTCCCGGCGAATGAAATAGGGATCACGCCGGCCGCCGCCAGGCGCTGCGCCGAAAAGCTGGAGCGCCTCGAAGTTTTCGCCGCCGCGGGCAAGGAGGGCACGACGCAGGCCACCCGTTTCACCGAGGATGAAATCAACTCGTACCTGGCGCTCGAGGTGAGCGCCAGGTATCATCCCAGCCTGAAACGAGTCGCGTTCGCCTTCGAGGAGTCCAGGCTGCGCTGCGTGGCCGACATCGATTTCGACCAGCTCCGGCTCGAGTCGACGCAACTCGCGGCCCAGCTGCTGGCAAGAATGTTTTCCGGGGTGCATCGTCTCTCGCTTTACGGAACGCTGTGGGCGCAGGAAGGCAAAGCTCGCTTCCAGTTGCTGGATGCGCGCTTCGATTCGACCAACCTGCCGAACCTGCTGGTGGAGGAGATCATTTCCGCGGTCGGCCGCAGGCAGGAGCCGCCGTTCGACCCGATGCAGCCGTCCGAGATGCCGTACCGTATACGCCGGGTCGAACTCCACCCCGGCTGGATCATGGTATACCAGTGAGCCGCGGCGCGTTGCGCGCCGGCATACCCGAGTTCGGAGGCTTTCATGGCGATGGATCAGAAGGAATTCAACGGCAAGCTGGAGCGGTGCACCTCGAAGCAGGAGAAGATCGCGCTCCTGGATGCCTTTGCCGAGCAGCAATTCGAAAAAGGCAATTTCACCCTTGCGCGCAAGTATTACATGCAGGCCATGGGCCTCGAGAGACAGAACAACATCCGCGCGTACTTCGCCGGCCGCGTGGGCATTTGCCATTACAATGCCGGCGAGGACCGCGAGGCACTCCAGCACCTGCTGAAATCCGCGCGCTTGTTCCAGCCCGACCAGCCCGAATTCATGCCGGACATGTACGGCATCGTCTACTTTTACCTCGGCTCCCTCTACGAATATCACGGCAAGGTGGAGAAATCGCTCGAAGCCCGCAGAATATGCGAGCAATACATCGACAGCCAGGAGAAGGACACCAAGTGGATGCTGTACGCCGGCATCAGCCGCAATTACGAGGCGCTGGGCAAGCACGACGATGCCATCCGCTATTCGCAGAAGGCCATCCAGGTGTTGAGCGACAACGACCCGGGCCTCACCTATCTGTATGAAACCATGGCCAACAACTACATGGGGCTGAAGCAGTATTCCGAGGCCATCAAATACTTCTCCAAGGTTCTCGAGCTCGACCCCAACTTCGAGCGCCGCGACGACATCTACCTGAAGCTCGCGGACTGCTATCACAGGCTGGCCAATCATCAGCGCGCGCTCGAATCCTACAAGAAGATATTGGAGCTCAAGCAGCTGACGGGTGCGCGAGAGAATCTCGCCTGGCTTTACATACGGATCGCGCATTGCTATTTCCAGACGGAGCAGTTCGAAAAATCGCTGCTCACCACGCTCGAGGCGCTGAGGCGCCGGCCCAGGAACCGGTCGGAAAGAGCCGAGCTGCGCAGCTATCTGACGAACAACTACTACGAACTGGGACGGTATCAGGAGGCCGTTGCGGAGGCCGCCAAGACGCTGCAGCTGGCGAAGAGGTTCCCCGGCGACAACATCTTCTATGTGCGCCTGGCCCTCGCTTACTACAAGCTGGGCGACAAGAAGGCCTTCAAACGCTATCGCACGCTGTGTCGCAGGAGATTCAGGGACGACACCTGGAACAACTACCTGGCGAAACTCATGTAGACCGCCCGGACGTGTGGCGCCGGGCTTCGAAGGTCTCTGCCATACCATGTATCGAGCCGCTCGGCGGATCGTGGAAAAACTCCGCCTGCACAATCACGAAGCCTTCTTTGCCGGCGGGTGGGTCCGCGACTTCCTCCTCGGCCGCAAGCCCAAGGACATCGACATCGTCACGAGCGCGCGGCCGGAGGAAGTGCGGCGCATCTTCCCGAAGTCCACGGCGGTAGGCGCCGCCTTCGGGGTAATCCTGGTCCGTTCCTACAGGCGCTCGTTCGAGGTGGCCACATTCCGTTCGGAGGGGCCGTACCTGGACGGGCGCCATCCCGCATCGGTTTCGTTCGCCGGCCCGCGCGAAGATGCACAGCGCCGGGATTTCACGGTCAACGGGCTGTTCTACGACCCGATTGCCGAACGCGTCATCGATTACGTGCAAGGCCTTGCGGATCTGCGGTGCCGCCGGATCCGGACCATCGGTTCCGCACACGAGCGGTTCGCCGAGGACAAACTGCGCATGTTGCGCGCGGTGCGCTTCGCCTGCACTCTGGAATTCACGATCGCGCCGGAGACCATGGAGGCAATCCGCCAGCATGCGCACGAGATCGTGCAGGTCAGCTGGGAAAGGATCCGCGACGAACTGCTCTCGATTCTGGAGAGCCCGGGCCGGGGCCGGGGGCTCGATCTCCTTCAGGAATCGGGGCTCCTTGCCCGGATCCTGCCCGAGGTGGAGGCCCTGCGCGGGGTCCCGCAGCCGCCGGAATACCACCCGGAGGGAGATGTTTTCACGCATACGCGCATGGCTCTCGAGCTGCTGCGGCGGCCGTCGCCCATCCTGGCCCTGGCCGTGCTGCTTCATGACATCGGCAAGCCGCCCTGCTACAGCGAGGACACGCAGATTCGCTTTCACGGGCATGCGGAGCGGGGGGCGCTGATGGCGGAGCAGGTCTGCCGACGCCTGCGCATGTCGAACGAAGAGACGGCCCAGGTGCGCGACCTGGTGCACGGGCACCTGCGCTTCATGCATGCCCGGGAGATGCGTCCCGGCACCCTGCGGCGCTTCCTTTCCCTGCCCGACATCAGCGACCATCTGGAACTGCACCGCGTGGACTGCCTGAGCAGCCACAAGAACCTCGAGAACTACTTGTTCTGCCGGCGCGAGCTGGAGAGGATGCGGAGCGAACCGCCGCTGCCGCCGCGGCTCGTCACCGGCGACGATCTGATCGCCATGGGATACGAACCGGGGCCCATCTTCCGCGAGATTCTCGGGGCCGTGGAAGAACGCCGGCTGGAAGGCAGCCTGAAAACCCGCGATGAGGCCATGGCCTTCGTGCGCCGGACGTTTCCGCGGGCGGCCGGGAACAGAAACCGGGCATAGGACGGGAATTGGACACCTTTGCCGTCGAACACGAAGTGGAAGTGACGCCGGCGGGCGCGCAGCGCCTGCGCCACGGGCATCTCTGGGTCTACGGCGGTGAGGTTGCCTGCGAGCTCAGGGAGGCGCAACCGGCGATGGTCAAGGTGATCGACGCGGCGCGCAACTGCCTGGGCTATGCCCTCTATAGTGCCGCCTCGCAGATCCGGCTGCGGCTCTTGTCCAGGGGAGACGAACCGCCGACGCCCGAATTGCTCGGCCGGCGAATCCGTGCGGCGGTGCAGCGGCGTTCGGACCTGCTCGGGCCCGGGCGCGCCTGCCGCTTGGTATTTGCGGAAGCCGACCTGCTTCCCTCGATCATCGTCGACCGCTACGACCGGTGGCTGGTTCTGCAGACGTTGTCCCGAGGGGCCGAAGCACTCAAGCTGCAGGTGGCCGAGATTCTGAAGGAGACGCTGCACCCCGAGGGCATCGTCGAGCGCAACGACCTGCACGCGCGCCGTCTGGAAGGCCTGGAGGAAACGAGCGGCGTCCTCTGGGGGGAGGTGCCTGAGCGTGTCCGCATCGAGGAGGGTGGAATCGTTTTCGACGTGGATCTGCTCGCAGGGCAAAAGACCGGGTTTTTCCTGGATCAGGCGGAGAATCGGGCGGCGGCCCCCCGCTATGCGCGGGGCGATGCCCTGGACTGCTTCGCCAACACGGGCGCCTTCGCCCTTCACATCGCGCGCGCCTGCAGCTCGGTCACGGCCGTCGAGATCTCGGCGAAATGCATCGAACAGGGCAGAAGGAATGCCCGGCTCAACGGTGCGGACAACGTGACATTCCACGAGGGCAACGTGTTCGATTTTCTGAGGGAGCAGGAGCGCGCCGGCCGGCGTTATGATTTCATATGCCTGGATCCGCCGGCTTTCGCCAAGAGCCGATCCTCGCTGGCCGGCGCCAAGGGCGGGTACAAGGAGATCAACCTGCGGGCGATGCGGCTGCTACGCTCCGACGGGATCCTGGTCACTTCCAGTTGCTCGTATCATCTTTCCGAGCCGCAGTTCATGGACCTGATCCGGGACGCCGCGCGCGATGCACACCGCTACGTGCAGGTGCTTGAAAGACGATCCCAAGCTTCCGATCACCCGGAGCTCGCCAGCATGCCCGAAACGCGCTACCTCAAGTGTTTCGTACTGCGCATCCTTTAGGCGGTGGGCATGGTCGATGGAATCGCAGCCCGCGCCTATTTCGGCGCAGCGGCCTGGGCGGCCTCCTCGGGCGTAGCATCCTTGGCACAGCGGAAGCCGTAGTTATAGAGCGCGTTCGGAAGAGACGCCGAGCGGATGGCGAGACTTCCGCGCGAACCGTAAAAGCCGTAGGAGAGGCCGCGGACCACCCGCCAGCGTTCGCCCCAGTTTTCGTTCTTCTTGGTGTTCCCCTTGTACGGCTTGAACCAGCTGTCGGTCCATTCCTGCACGTTGCCCAGCATGTCGTGAACACCGTAGACGCTCACGTCGTCGGCGAACTGCCCCACGGCCACGGGCTGCAAGAACCCCGCTTCGTAGGTATTGCTCTTGTTGGTCTCCCACTGGTTGCCCCAGGGATACCGCCTGCCGTCGGTCCCGCGTGCCGCTTTTTCCCACTCGAACTCCGTGGGCAGCCTTTTTCCCTGCGCCTTGCAGTATGCTGCGGCATCGTTCCACGTGATGTATACCACCGGGTAGAGAGCCTTCTCGGCGGTGAAGAAGGTGCGCCAGGATCTGCCTTCCTTGTCGCCTTCGCCCACATACTGGGTCTTGATCGCAAAGTCGAGGTAGTCGCGGTTGGTAACCTCATACTTGTCGATCCAGAATGCCGGCAAGGTCATCTTCTGCTCGGGCTTCGCCAGCCCTTCCCTGTCGACCTGGGAGTCGTCGGTTCCGAATGTGAATTCGCCCGCAGGGATCAAGACCATTTCTCCGGGGGTGATGGTTGGTCGTTCGGGTGCCGCAGCCTCCTCGCTCGGAGTAGCTTCTTCCTTCTTGGCGCAGGCGAGCAGGCCCATGAATATCAAGAGTAGAGCGCCGTATCCGATCCTGGTCATGATATCTCCTTGATCATCATATGGTTAGCCATACCAAAAACGCCCGCGATTATATACACCCGGGCCTTCCCAGTCAATTCAATTAACGAACCTGCCTCGGCAGCGCAGCCCCGCGGTCGTGGCGGGGCGCCGCGGCCTGGCGCTATGTCTTTTTGCTGCAGAGATTTCCTGTTGCATTCGGAAAGCGCTGTCGATATCATGCGGCATCATAAGCGGCCGTTGTTGCCGGCGCACAAGGCATTGAGAGCAGCGGAGCCCGCCGTGGCCCAGGAACTTTACAGACGTCGATCGGATTTGGAGCTTCGTCCGGAATCCACGGGACCGGATGCTGCGGTCATTGTCAAGGATTCCGTAACCCGGCAGTTTTATCGATTCAGCGCCATCCAGGCTGCGGTGCTCGGAGCCATGGACGGGAAGCAATCGGTCGGGGCCATCGCGCGCTCTGTTTCGGAAAGGCTCGCAGTTCCGGTGACGGAGCAGCAGATCGAAGATTTCGCCCTCAATCTGAGGCGACTGCTGCTTCTCGATGAACCGGCATGTTGGGCATCCCTGGAGAACCGCCGTGAAAAAAGGAAGGGATTCCCCGCCCGGCTGCTGTCGGTAAAGGTCTTTACCTTCAACCCGGATCGGTTCTTGACACGGTGGGAAAGAAGGCTGCGCTTCTGTTTCCGCCCGGTCTTTTCGCTGCTCGCACTGGCATCGATCGCGGCGGCGGTCGTGATTACGGCCGTCAACTGGGACTCGCTTTACTTTTCGCTGGGGCGACTGCTGTCTCTTCATTCTCTCCCGCTGGTGCTCGCGGCGGCATTCGCCGTCATGAGCGCGCATGAGTTCGCCCACGGCCTGACGCTGAAACACTTCGGCGGCAAGGTCGAGGAGATGGGATTCATGTTTCTCTATTTCATTCCGGCGTTGTACTGCAATGTCAGCGACGCTTGGATGTTGAGAAAACGCGAGAGACTCCTGGTGACCGCGGCGGGCGGCTACTTCCAGTTGGTGATCTGGGCTTGGGCCACGATCGGGTGGCGCTTCCTCGCCCAGGAGACACTCGCTTCGGCCGTCTGCCTGGTGGTTATCGGCTTCGCGGGCATCCACACGCTCATCAACTTGAATCCCTTGATCCGGTTGGACGGTTATTATCTCCTGGCGGACGCGCTGGAGATACCCAACCTGCGGGCCAGAGCTTTCCGGCATTTGCGGCGTATTTGCTCCGCCGGCCTGCTCGGCAGGTGGACCTACCGACGGGGCGAGCCGTTGCCGCGCCGGGAGGAGAGGATTTATGTAGCCTATGGCCTTGCCGCCCTGGCATTCAGCGCCGGGCTCCTGATTTTCATGCTGGAGCGCATCGGAGGCTGGTTGGTTCGGGGATACGGCATGTGGGGTCTTCTGCTCGCCACTGCTCTGTGCCTGATGGCAATTCCGGTGGTTAACGGCAACGCCATGCCCCGGAGCAGGGGATTCGGGGCACTGGTTCTCGCCAAGGTAAGGAAGCTTCCGCATGTTGTGCTGGTGCTTGCCGTCTTTGTCGTAGGCGGCGCGCTGCCTTGGGAGTTGAAGGTCGGGGGCGATTTCACCATCCTGCCGTATACGGAAGTGACGGTTACGCCGCAGGTGGATGGTACCCTGAGGGCGATCCTTGTCGACGAGGGGGACGTGGTGCGGGCCGGCAGCGTCCTGGGGGAAATAGAGAACCTCGAATTGAACGACAGCTATGAAGGGACCAAGGGGGAGCTCGCCGCCAGAAAGGCCGCCTTGGATCTATTGAAGGCAGGGACCCGGCCCGAGGAGATCGAGCG
>CAZHQK010000186.1:0-16023 GCA_964534795.1 uncultured Acidobacteriota bacterium | reverse complement strand
CCTAAGGCGGTAGCCGGGGGTGAGCCGCAGGCGAACCCCCGGAAAGGGGCGTATCGATCAGCTGAGCCCCGGAGGGCCGGCAGACCTTGACGCCTGTACGGCCCACACAGGGCGCGCACGGTCGCTGCCTGCCCGTGCCCGGAGCTTGCGAGGGCGGCGATGAATCACCAAGCGGGCGGTCCGCCGCGGCGCGGCGGACCACCAGCCCCGGCAGGGGCCCTAAGGCGGTAGCCGGGGGTGAGCCGCAGGCGAACCCCCGGAAAGGGGCGTATCGATCAGCTGAGCCCCGGAGGGCCGGCAGACCTTGACGCCTGTACCGCCCACCCAGGACGCGCAGGTCCGCCGCGACGCGGCGGACCTACTCGGCGCGGCGGATTTACCGAGAAAGAAGGTGCATTATGCCTCTGACGGAACCGATGGTCGAGGTGCTGGAAGCTTTGTGGACTCTGGGGGAAAAAGGGGAGGTTACCTGTGACGAAGTGATCCGCCAGGCGGGTCCGGGGGTCTCGCGCGAAACGATCGGCCGGCTCGAGCGCGACGGCCTCGTCATCGTCCACAGCGCGGACCTTGTCGCTCTGGCTCCCGAAGGGCGGCGCCTGGCCGAACAGATCATCCGGCGCCACCGGCTCGCCGAGCGGCTGATCTGCGACGTGCTGGGCGCGCAGGTGGACGACAGCGAGGCGGCCGCCTGCGAGTTCGAGCATCTGCTGGCCGACGGCATCGTGAATTCCATCTGCACCCTGCTCGGCCACCCCCTCTTCTGCCCGCACAACCGGCCGATTCCCGCAGGCGAGTGCTGCCGCCAGGACCGGGAAGAGGTCAAGCCCATCGTGATTCCATGCAACCAGCTCGGAGTGGGCGAAAGCGCGCAGGTCGCCTATTTCTGCGCCACGGAGCACGCGCGCATGCTGAAGCTCTCGTCGCTGGGCCTCGCCCCCGGGTGCCGCATCAAGCTCCTGCAGAAATGGCCCAGTTTCGTTCTCCAGGTGGACGAAACAGAGATCGCCGTCGAAGAAGAGGTCGCGCGCAACATCTACGTGCGGCGTTGAGGCGCCTGTTGGCACGGGGCTCGCGAGAAGGCCCTGCGGCACGCGGGCCCGGTGCGGCCCCCGAGCGGTCAATCGGAGCGGTAAGCTTCCGGCGCACCGCGAAGACTGACGATCGCGGCACCGCACCGCCGCGGGGAGAATGGCTGCGATCATGGCTCGAGGCAAGCGGCACGGCGACGGAATCGTCCGTATGCGCAATCTTGACATTTGTATGATCGATCGGTATTCTGAAGCATATGAAGCGTACGACTTTGATTCTGGAGGACTCCTGCCTGGAGAGAATCAGAGAGGCGGCCCGGCGCGAGGGCAAAAACCTGTCCAGCATCGTCAACGAGCTTCTGGTGGAGGGGCTTGAGCGGCGGAAGCCCAAGCGGCGCCGGGAATTCAAGCTGCCCAGCTATTCCATGGGAAAGCCGAGAGTGAACCTGGGCGACCGGGACGCGCTGGAAGCGCTCATGAAATCCTGATGGCGGGAATCATCGATACCAATATCCTTTTGTATGCGGCGAATCGCGACGCCGAGCAGCATCCCGCAGCGTCGCGTTTTCTTCACGCCGCAGCCGCCTCCGGAGAGCAATGGTATCTTACGGAGGGGATCGTTTACGAGTTCTTGCGCGTCGCCACCCATCCGCAGGTTTTCCCCAAGCCGCTGGACTGGAAAGAAGCGCTCCGCTTTCTCAGGCCGATTCTCGAAAATCCCGGTTTCGCGATCCTGACGGCCGAGGAGCACCACTGGCGCCATCTCGAGGACATCCTGGCCTCGTTGAACCACCCTGCCGGGAATCTGTTCTTCGATATCCGAACGGCGGCTCTCATGCGCGAGCACGGCATCCGCCGGATCTACACCGTCGACACCGATTTTCTCCAGTTCCCGGACGTCAAGGTCGTCAACCCTCTGCGCACTGCCTCCGGGGCATGAAGCCGGCAGAATCCGCCCGGCGCCTCGCGCGCCGGCTGCCGTCGATCGTCACAGCGGCAGATTGCGCAGGCGGAGGGCGTTGGCGATCACCGACAGCGAGCTGAAGGTCATGGCGGCGGCCGCGAACATGGGGCTGAGCAGCAGGCCGAAAACGGGATAGAGAACGCCTGCGGCCAGGGGAATGCCCAGGGTGTTGTAAGCGAAAGCGAAGAACAGGTTCTGCCGTATGTTGCGCATCGTCGCCAGGCTCAGCCTGTGAGCCTGCACGATGCCGCGCAGATCCCCCTTGACGAGCGTGATGCCGGCGCTGTGGATGGCGACATCCGTCCCGGTGCCCATGGCGATGCCCACGTGGGCCTGCGCCAGAGCGGGGGCGTCGTTGACGCCGTCGCCGGCCATGGCCACCACGCGGCCTTCCGCCTGGAGGCGGCGCACGATCTTGGCTTTCTCCTGAGGAGGCACCTCCGCCCGGACTTCGTCGATTCCGAGGCGGCGCGCCACGCTTTCGGCCGTGGTGCGGTTGTCGCCCGTGACCATCACGAGCCGCAGCCCCTTCTCCCGCAGATAGCGGACGGCGTCGGCCGTCGTCCTTTTCAGGGGATCCTCGACCGCCAGAAGCCCCGCGGACTTGCGATCGACGGCGACGAACACCGCGGTGCGGCCTTCGCGGCGCTGCTCCTCGGCGCGCCGCAGGATCGAGCCCGCAGGGCCCGACGCGCCCGGACCGAGCACGCCCGGATTCCCGACCGCCACCTCGCGGCCATCGACGACGCCGCGAACACCGCGGCCGGGCTCCGATGCGAAATCCCTCGGGTCGGGCAGCTCGATGCCCCTGGCGCGCGCGCCGGCCGTGATCGCGCCCGCCAGCGGGTGCTCGCTTCCCTTTTCCAGGCTTCCCGCCAGCCTGAGGATCTCGCCTTCCGACCACGGCGGGACGGCATAGACGTATACCAGGCGGGGCCGGCCTTCGGTCAGAGTGCCGGTCTTGTCGAAGGCCAGCGTGTCGATGCGCTCCATGGTCTCGAGCGCTTCCGCCTTCTTGACGAGCACGCCCGCTCGGGCGCCGCGACCGGCGGCCACCATGATGGACATGGGCGTGGCCAGGCCGAGCGCGCACGGGCAGGCTATGATCAGCACCGCGACGGCGTTGACCAGGGCGTGTGCCAGGCGCGGCTCCGGGCCGACGAAAGCCCATACGCCGAAGGTCGCCAGGGAGGCGAGGACGACCGCCGGAACGAAGTAGGCCGATACCCGGTCGGCCAGGCGCTGGATCGGCGCGCGGCTGCGCTGCACTTCGCTTACCGTCCGGACGATCTGCGCGATCAGCGTGTCGGCGCCCACCCTTTCGGCGCGCATGATGAAGCCGCCCGAGCCGTTCACCGTCCCTCCGGTGACGCGGCTTCCCGCCGCTTTCTCCACCGGGATCGACTCGCCGGTCACCATGGACTCGTCGACCGCGCTCGAACCTTCCAGCACGATGCCGTCGACCGGGATCTTCTCGCCCGGGCGCACGCGCAGCCGGTCCCCGGGCCGGACAACCGCAACGGGCACATCCTCCTCCCGGCCGCCGTCGAGCACGATCCTCGCCTGCTTGGGAGCCAGATCGAGCAGCGCGCGGATTGCCGAGCCGGTCCGGCTGCGCGCCCGCAGCTCGAGCACCTGACCGAGAAGCACGAGCGTGACTATGGAAGCGGCCGCTTCGAAATAGACCGCCGGCTGCCCTCCGGCGCCGTGAAAGGACGGAGGGAAAAGATGCGGAAACAGGACCGCGAGCGCACTGTAAACATATGCCGTACCCGTACCCGTGGAGATCAGGCTGAACATGTTCAGCCTGCGGTTGGCCAGCGAGGCCCACCCTCTCTGAAAAAGGGGCCATCCGGCCCATGGGACCACGACGCTGGCGAGCACGAGCTGGACCCATACGGCCGAGCGCCCCGGCAGCAGGCGCTCCAAGCCGAGGGCGGCCGGCAGTCCCATGGCCAGCGCGACGATGGGAATCGTCAGGACAAGGCCCAGGCGGAAGCGCCGCCTCATGTCCGCAAGCTCCGGATTCTCCGCTTCTCCGGGCTGCGGCACGCGCGGCTCGAGGGCCATGCCGCACACCGGGCAAAGCCCCGGGTGATCCTGCACGACTTCCGGATCCATCGGGCAGGAGTACTCGACGGGGGCCGGAGCTGCGGGACGAGCGGCGCGCGGCGCCATCTCGATAAGCTGCACCGGAGCCTTCGGTTCCAGGAACTTCTGCGGATCCGCCGCGAATCGGGCCCGGCACGAGGGGCAGCAGAAATAGTACGTCTTGCCCTGGTAGTCGTATCTGGCGGTCGCGCGCTCCGGATCGACGCTCATGCCGCAGACCACGTCGCGCACCCTGCCGCCCGCCATTGCTTCCGACGGCTCTTCAACCATGCGACCTGTTCTCCGTAATGGGATACACCCGATCCGAATCCATAATTATAGCCTTGAAAATGGGGACGCTCACCATTTCCCCCAAGCTTTACAGGCGCCTTTCGGTCGTCCTAGAACAGCAAGCGTCCGCCGTGCCCAGGCATCGATTCGATCCCTGAATCACGCCGCCCGGACGGTGCCGCGGGCGGGGCGCCTGCCATCCGGCTGCCTGTCCGGCCGCAACAAGGCCTGTTGACAGAAGGCGGCTGGTGAGCGTAAACAAATATTCAACGGCGGTTGCCTGGAATTGTGTCCTGAATGGCCTCGGAAGGGAAACTTCATCGAGTCCGGCAAGGAGAAACGACCACCAGGCTGGCCTATGAGCACGGTCTTTTCTGGCAGACCGTCTGGCTTCATCCGCGGAACGCGGAACTCCGCCGCCTGCGTTTCCACCACAATGTTCTCTGCCCCGGGGACGAGATTTTCATCCCTGCTTTGGAGCCCAAAACGGTCACAGCCGCGACCGAAAAGAGACACCGCTTCGTACGCAAGGGCGTACCGGAAAGACTGAATCTCCAGTTCCTCGATCTCGAAGGCAGTCCCTGCGCCAACGCCCCCTACCTGCTCACCATAGACGGAAAACATACGAGAGGCAATCTGGACGATCAGGGATGGCTTCGCGCCCCCATCCCGCCGAATGCCCGGCACGGCAGGGTCGAGGTGGGTCGATCCGGCGAGCTTGCCGTCTGCGACCTCGACCTGGGCGAGCTCGATCCCATCACGGAGGCGACGGGTGTGCAGGCGCGACTCAGGAACCTGGGTTTCTATGACGGCGCCATCGACGGTGAAATGAGCGATGAGTTTCTCCAGGCAATCGCCGAATTCCGCGAAAAGACAGGCCTCCCGGAGGGCAACGCGATAGACGACGCCCTCTGCGAGAAGCTTCGCGAAATCCACCGTGTCTGAAAAGGAGAAATGAGACCCCGATGGGAGTCGTTCCTATCACATCCCGCAAACCGCTCAAGGCCGCCAAGCCTGCAGAGTACACCTGTCAGCCTTGCACCGTCAGGGACTTGAGATTCGCGCAAGGGATCTGCGGCGAGCGATTCGATACCTTCCGCTCTCCCCAGCAGTGCGCCAAAGTGGCGCCGGCCCATGATCAGACCCTGGCACCGGCAGGTTATCTCCTCATCCCGTTCTTCGGCAAACTCCACTACGTCAGCCCCGCCTTATACAAGAAGGAAGCGACGAAGTATCACGAACTTCACTGGAAGGAGGCATGGAACCTTCTCGACAGCATCCGCTTCAACCGCAGCATTTACGACGAATTGATCAACCCGCGCCGCTTCATGGATTCTTTTGTGGCGGGTGCCGTGGAGAAATGGACGGAGGCCCGAGCGCTGTGGGACAAGTGGATCCATGAGGTCGAGAGCGCACCCAAGCCCGATGTCGGGCAATTCGACGTTCTCTCCGACAGAACGTTCGCGGTGATCCATCGACTCGCCGAGTTCAACTACGAGGCCGATCACGTAGCGAAAAACGGCTTCGATCTCCAGGCCATCCGGCAGGACCTCGAAAGGCTCCTTGCCGTCATCCGGCAGTATCGGGAAAACTCCATAGAGAGCGCCGAGCAGATCACGAGCGGGTTGGAGACGGTCGAAAGCACCGCGTTCCAGATCCTGAACGTCGTTCCCATCATCACACTCATGGATCCCTTGCGCGAAGCCGCTTACAGAATCAGCGTGCTCCTGGTGCGCGCAGGCGCACGCGGCGCCGGCGGTTACCTGGCGATAGGAACCCTGGACAGCGCCTTACGCGAAGCATTCGCCATTCTCCAGCGGGAGGCCCCCTACGTCATTGTGGACGTCATCCTCGCTCCGGTGAATCGCCTTTGCGGGCGCCTCGGCATGGGCCGCTTTTCCAGGGAAGCCTGCGCACTGGTCGTGAAACAGATCATCGAGTTCGCCTGCGCGTACTACAGGATGGCGCAGGAAAATGCCGACGGGAAGCTCACGGACCAACAGTTCGAGCAGCTATTGTCCGAGCGCCTGGCCGTCTTGGTAGGTGATATCGCCGGCATCTTCCTCAGCAGCGGTCTCGGCGAAAAGGCATGGAAAACATTGGTCAAGAGCATTGCCGACAGCCTCCTCCGCACGCTCTTGATCGATATCAACAATGCGAAAACCGCCGCCAAAGAACAGAACCGCGAAGTCCTTGAAGTCCTTATGTCCGACCTGCCGGGCACGATCATGCGCATCATCCAGGGCACCGTCGTGGGACTGATCCAGCGCCGGGCCCGGCAGAGCTCGGAGTTCATCGCACAGCAGCGTGCCGTGCGGAGCGAAGGCCTGGGAGATGGCCTCACTTACAGCGAAGCACTGGACGTAATGAGAAAGACGAACTGGAGCGAGTGGGCAAGAGACGGCATTGTGAGCAAGACCGCCTTGGCCGGTATCCGGCACTCCCGCAGGCCGCCGCTACCCGCCTACACCTATCAGAAGCACACTTCCACCGCCTGGAAAGACACAAACCTCGAATACATCACCGCTGCCAGGATCCGTCGATTCGCCCACGACAACGAACTGGTAGTGATCGCCCACGCGCCCTCGCAGTTGCGGCAGCTTCACACCCATCCCGCGCACCGCGGCGCGAAGAGCCCCAAACCGATGGCAGTCAAGGCCAAATCCAGTGACCATCCGGATGCCCCGCAAGGCAAGCAGGGGCTCGTGGTCAAACCGGTCGCCGAGGGGCAGCCGGGCGGCCCGACCCACAAGGATTTCGCGGCAGCGAAAAGGACTTGGGTCGAGGAAGCGCCCGGCATGTTTGCCGCCGGCTATATGGTGCGCGATGACGGTGTCGTATTTCACCCCGACCAGATCGCCAACTGGGCCGCCCTCCATCCCGAAGATGCCGCCGCATGCAGCCGTGCCGTGCGCGTGCTGAGGGAAGCGGCGGCACACGGTTACCATGACCTCACCATGCCCCCTCCGCCCAAGGTGCCTCAAGCGCTGGCCGCGGGACTCAGCGATATCAAGGGAATCCTGAACAAGGCCCAGGTCGGGTTCTACTCGGATTTGGACCTTGTCGAAGTAGTCGACTTCCGGTCGGGCGCCCGTCGATTCATGGGAGACAAGGGCGACGGGTCGGATGCGCTCCTCCTTGCGCGGGACAACCGTCAGCACATGAATGAAGAGATCAACATAACGCATGACTATATGGACCCGGAAATCCCGGATGGCATCAGGCAGCTGGCGCGGCTCGGAGATCAGATCCAGCATGGCGCGAGCAGCGAAATCGAGCAAGTCATCGTGGCTAGAACATCCGAAAACGTGCAGGTTCCTCTGAAGCACGTCTTCATGGTTTTCCCCGCAGGCGACCTTGTAGTCATCGACGAGCGCGATCCGTACGTGGCATACAAGATAGGAGGCTTGCAAGGCGAAACGAGGACGAAAAGACTCGACCATGCCATCCGAGATCGTATCGAGCAGGAGCTGAAAAAGCGCCTGGGAGACAAGTACCAGGACTTCGCCAACAGGGCACAGAACGTGCGGAAGAGCTATGACGTGAAGAGTCCCCGGTACCAGGTCACGGGGCAACCGCCGCCTGTCACCCCCAAACAGATTGCGACGATCCGCTCGAGTTTCCGCGAGGTGGAGATCCTCGATGAACCGGGCCTGGGTTACGAGGTGCCCAGGGAGGAGATCGAAAAGAGCCTCCTGAGCCGGCGCATGTCGCTCGATGACTTCGATGTCGAAAAGGCATGTTCGTCGCGCATGGGCAGTCCGCGTTTGAATGCGGCAAGGCTGTGGAACCAATACCGGGCATTGATTGCAGTCGATTACGACCACGAGGCGCACGAACCCATCGGGCGCAACATCGTCATAGCGGTTTCGCACTACCGGCAGACCGTTGCGGACGCCGTCGAGGGACTCCTCCAAGCGCGCCGCCAGCTGGGCACGATTCCTGCGGTCATTCAGGTATGGTTCGAGCTCTATACAGCCTATTTCCCCGTATGCTCGAATCATGTGGCGAACCGCATCGGAGGGCCCGATCCCGGCGTTCGCGTCCGGCACGAGGAGCTCGCCGAGATGGTTTCGTGCTTCCGCCCGCGCAAGAACGAGCACCTTTATGCATTCGCCGCGGGCGGCTTCGCCGACACCTACGCCCCCATCGAGCACAAGTCGGTCGCCGACAAGAGGTCCGTGCAGGGCATGGTGCTGATGGAGGTCTGGGAGAACGAGAAAAACAGAAGACTCATCTACCGCAAGGTGGAAGCGGCTGAAGGGCGATCCATCCTGGTTTTCCCGGAATGCGTGATTGCATCCCGGCAAATTGCCAAGCCAATGAAAGGAAATCGCCCATAGCTCTGAAAAACTCGGAGAAGGCTCAGCGAAGATTTTCAGAGCGCGGGGCCTGAGGGCCGCGAAACGGCGCGCTCCCGGGCCGCCAGCTTGTAGAGCGCCGGAAGGACGAGCAGGGTCGCCAGCGTGGAGGTGACCAGCCCGCCCACAACCACGATCGCCAGGGGGCGCTGAACCTCGGATCCCGGGCCGGATGCGAAAACCAGCGGGATCAGGCTGAAGATCGTGATGGAGGCGGTCATCAGGATGGGCCGCAGCCGCAGCAGGCAGGCCTCGCGCACCGCCTCGACGGCACTCCTTCCGGCCGCGCGCAGCTGCGCGATGCATGAAACCAGCACCACACCGTTGAGCACCGCCACGCCGAAGAGCGCAATGAATCCCACCGAGGCCGGCACCGACAGGTACGTGCGCGACAAATGCAGGGCGAACACTCCTCCGGCAAGCGCGAACGGCAGATCGAGGAAGACCAGAAGCGCCAGGCGCGCCGATTGAAACGTCATGAACAGCAGCAGCAGAATGAGCGCGGTCACCGCCGGGACGATCACGGCCAGCCGGCGCATGGCGCGCTGCTGGTTCTCGAACTGGCCGCCCCACGAAAGCGTGTAACCCGGGGGCAGCTCGACCTCGCGCCTGATCCGGCTTTGCGCCTCGGCGACGAACGAGCCGATGTCGCGCCCGCTGACATTCAGTTCGATCCCGAGGCGCCTCATTCCGTTGTCGCGGCTGATCTGCACCGGGCCTTCCTCCAGTACGACTTCGGCCAGCTGGCTTAACGGGATCCCCACACCGTCCCCGGTGGCCACGAGCGTGTTCGCCAGCTTCGCCGTCGAATCGCGCACCTCTTCCGGGAAGCGCACCGTCAGGTCGAACGCGCGGTCGCCCTCGTAGACCTGCGTGGCGGCCTTGCCGCCCACGGCGATCTCGACGTAGCCGAGCACATCGTCGACGTTCAGGCCGTAACGGGCGATCCGGCCGCGGTCGACGCGAACGTTGATGTACGGCTGGCCGGACACCTTCTCCACCGCCAGGTCGGCGCAGCCGGGCACGGTGGAAAGCACGCGCGCTATCTCGGTGCTCTTGGCCCTCAGCACATCCAGGTCCTCCCCGAAGAGCTTGACCACCACCTGGGCGCGCGAGCCGGCAGCCAGCTCGTCGATGCGGCACTGGATCGGCTGGCTGAAGGTGAAGGTCATGCCCGGAATGTCCTCGAGCGCGCGGCGCATCCTGTCGGTAAGCTCCTCGCGCGTGCGCGCGCTTTGCCACTCCTTCCTCGGCCGCAGCATCCCCACGAAACCCGTCTTGTCGACCCCCCGGGCCTCGAGCGGGATGCCGGTCTGCCCGGTGCGCGACACGACCGTTACCAGCTCGGGAAACCGCATCAGGCGCCGCTGCACCTCGCGCGCGACGCCGAGCGCCTCGTCGAGCGCCACGCCGGGCAGCAGCTGGAAGTCCATGTCGAACGCTCCCTCGTCCATGACGGGCACGAACTCGGTTCCCAGCCCCGGGATCAACCCGGCAGCGACGGCCACCGCGACCAGGGCGAGAACCGACACCGCCGGGGCCGCGCGCAGCGCAAGATCCAGGACTGGAGCGTACAGGCGCCGGGCCGCGCGCAGCACGAGGCCGGCATCGCCGGCGCCCGGGCTCATGAAATAGGAGCACAGCACCGGGATCACGAAAAGCGAAAGCAGCAGCGAGGCCAGCAGCGCGATCGTGACGGTGAGCGCCAGGGGAGAGAACATCTTGCCTTCCATCCCCTGCAGGCTGAGGATGGGTATGAAGGTCAGGGCTATGATCAGTTCGCCGAATATGCTGGGGCGGCGCACCTCGGTCACCGCGCGCAGCACGGTCGCGAGCCTGCGCGCCGGATCCTCGAGCGCGCCGAGATGCCGCTGCACGTTTTCCACCTGGATGATGGCGGCGTCGATGATCATGCCGATCGAGATCGCCAGGCCGCCCAGCGACATGAGGTTCGCGGTCAGCCCGACCTGCTTCATGACGATGAAGGTCAGCAGCACCGCCAGCGGCAGGGCTGCGAGCACGACGATGGCGCCGCGCACGTTGCGCAGCAGCAGGTAAAGCACGACCGTCACCAGGATGGCTCCCTCGGCGAGCGTACGCAGCATGGTCGCGATGCTCTCCCCGACGATCTGGGAACGGTCGTAGTAGGGTTTCAACTTCACGCCGGCCGGCAGGACATTGCCGGAGTTGATGGCGTCGACGCGCGCCCGGACGCGCCGCACCACGTCGAGGCTGTTTTCGCCCTTCAGCATCATGACGATGCCTCCCACGACCTCGTCCCGCCCGTCCTTGAGCGCCGCTCCCTGCCGCGGCGCATGTCCCGTGCGCACCTCGGCGACGTCCTTGACGTATATGGGCGAGCTCTCGCGCATGCGGACGATGATGCGCCCGATGTCTTCGGCGGCGGCGATCAGGCCGACGCCGCGCACGATGAACTGCTCCGAGGTCCGCTCGATGAAGCTACCGCCCACGTTCCGGTTGTTGCAGCGCAGCGCCTCGTAGAGGTCGCCGACCGACAGCCGGTACTTGAGGAGCTTGTCGGGGTCGGCCACGACCTGGTATTCCTTGAGGTACCCGCCGAAGGAATTGACCTCGCTCACGCCCGGCTCGGTCTTGATCAGGGGCGCCACCACCCAATCCTGCAGCGTGCGCAGCTCGGCGAGCCGCCGCACCTTGTCGCCGGGATCGGCCGGAAGGTCCGCCTCGAGGGTATACTGGTATATCTCGCCCATGGCCGTGGCCACGGGCCCCATCTCCGCGCGCGCCCCCTCGGGAAGGCGGTCGGCCACCGACTGCAGGCGCTCGAAGACGACCTGGCGGGCGAAGAAAACATCCACGTCGTCGCGGAAAACCAGGGTGATCACCGACAGCCCGTACTTGGTGACCGAGCGCATGGCCGCCAGCCCGGGCAGGCCGCGCATGGCGATCTCGACTGGATAGGTGACCACGCGCTCGATCTCGAGCGCCGAGAGCCCGGGCGCGCCGCACATCACTTCGACCTGGACACCGGTGACGTCGGGGAAGGCGTCCATGGGTGTGGTCCTGAGAGCGACCACACCCAGGCCGACGATGAGCGCGACCACGAAAAGGATCAGAACCCGGTTGCGCAAGGCAGCGGCCATCAACGATTCGATCATAGCTCCTCCCCGGGCGCGCCGCGCGCGCCCTCCCGATCCGGCGCTTCAGCGCTCCCCCTCGGGCTTGAGCAGCTCCGACTTCAGCGTGAAGGCGCCCTTGAGGACATATTTCTCTCCCGCCGCCAGCCCGGCGATGATTTCCGTGCTGCGGCCGTCGGATCGGCCCGCAGTCACCGGCCGGAGTTCAAAGGCGCCGCCCGCTTCGACGAACACGCATGTCTTGCCTTCGGCCAAAAACAGGGCATCGCCCGGCACGGCCACCGCGGCACGCACGTCATCGGCGAGGATCCGTCCCGTGACGAACATGCCCGGCCGCCAGCGCCCGTCGGCATTGGGCAGAACGACGCGGGCATGGACGGTCCGGTTGGTCTCCGAGGCCGTCGGCTCGAGGAAGGAAACGACGCCCCGGGCTTCGGGAACGGCCGGGGCGGCCGAGATCAGAGCCGTCTGGCCGATGCGCACGTAGGGAAGGTCCTTCTGCTGCACGTCGAGATGGACCCAGACGGAACTCAGGTCGGCGACCACGAAGGCCGTCGTATCGTCCTTGAGCAGTTCGCCCAGGCTGATGTGCTTTTCGATCACCGTGCCGTCGAAGGGCGCAGCCATCTCGTAGCGGATGGCATCGCGGGCCGGGCGGACGGCGAGCTTTTCGAAGTAGTCGTCGGCGAAGCCGAGCGCGCGCAATTTCTGCTCGGCCGCGCGCACTTCGATCTCCGCTTCCGCGAGCGCGTTTCGCGCCTGCACGTAGTCCTGCTCGGGCGTGATCTTCTTGCGCCACAACTGCTCTTCCCTGTCGAAGTTGCTGCGGGCCATCACCAGCCGCTCGCGCGCCGCCAGGAGGGCCGCCGTGCCGTCGGCCAGCTCCCGGCTCTCGAGCACGGCCATGATTTCGCCGCGGCACACACGGTCGCCGAGGTTCTTGCGCACCTCGCGCACCACGCCGGAAACGCGCGGCACGACATGGGCGATTCGGTCGGCGTTCATGGCGATGTCGCCCGGAAGGGTCAGTTCGACGCGCAGCCGCCCCGGCCCGGCGACCGCCGTCTCGATGCCGTAGCGCCGCCGTTGCTCTTCGCTCAGGCGGACGATTCTTTCGGCACTCGCATCCGGCAGGATCTGCCCGGATTGCCGCGGGGTCTCTTCCTCTACGGATCCCGGCGCCGGCCGCCGGTTCGCGAGATACAGGAAAATCGCGGCCGCCAGGGATCCTGCCGCCAGAAGGAGTGCAATGTGTCTGCCTTTCATGGCCGATCTCCTTTCATCGCCGGCCGGCCCGAGGAAGGCTCGGCATCGGGCAGCGAGCCGCAGCGGGCAAGGCGCTCGATCTCCGCGGCGGCTTTGGCGCCCGAGGCCACGGCCTCGATGTATTGCCGCTGCAGCTCGGCATACGTCCGCTGCGCGTCGAGCACGTTCAGATAGTCGAATTTGCCCAACCGGTAGCCTTCCTCCAGGGCGGCCGCGGCCTCCCGCGCCGCCGGCAGGGCTTCCTGCTCGAGCGCCCTGGCCTCGAGAAGCGCGCGTTCGTGTTCATGCCTCGCCTGGGACAGGCCGGCGCGCAGGCGCCACTCGAGAGCCTGCTTTTCCTTGAGGGACTTCTCCACGCGGATGCGCGCCTCGGCGATCGCCCCCTGCCTCTTGTCGAACACGGGAATCGGTATCGATACGCCGGCCGTCCAGGCGGGAACGCCCTCCAGGTGCAGGTAGCGGAAGCCGGCGCTTACCGTCACATCCGGCTTGGCGGCGGCCTGTTCGAGCGCAAGCAGCGCGCGCTGGGCTTCGACGGCGGCCTCGGCGAGCCGCAGCCCCGGATTGAGGTCGATGCACGGCCGGGCCAGCCCGGAAGGAGACACCGGGATCTCGAACTTCCCCTGGGCACGAGCGAAATCGGCCGCGTCTCCGCCCCACAGCGCCGCCAGCCCGTCCTTGGCGGCCGCGAGTGCCTGCTCGAGCCTGTCTTCCTCTAGGCGCGCCGAGGCCAGCGCGACGGCCGCGCGCGTCTGCTCGACGGGCGATACCTTGCCGGCCGCCACGCGCTCGGCGACGATCGCATGCGCCTGCTCGGCCAGGCGGCGCAACTCGCGCTGATTGGCGAGGCGCTCCTGCGCAGCCAGCACCTCGGCGAACGCGAGCACCGTCGCCGCGCTCAGCTCCGATCGGTCGAACTCGAGAGCCCGGCCCGCCACCCCGAGATCGCTCTCGGCCGCGCGCACGCGCAGGCGCCGTTTTCCGCCGGTCTCGAAGCGCTGGCTGAGCAGCACGGTGCTCTCGTTGTAGCGCACCAACCCGGAGCCGTCGAGCGCCGCGAAATTCTCCGCCTCGGCCGCGAACTCCGGATTGGGCCTGAGCGCCGCCTGGCGCGCCCGCGCCTCAGCGGCCCGGACCTCGAGTTCCGCGGCGGCAAGCGCGGGGTTCGCGGCAAGCACTCGTTCCAGCGCCCGGGCGAGAGTCAGATCTCCGGGACCCGGCCCGGCCCCACCCTGGGCAGCCGTTACCCGGGAGGAGCGGAAAATACCGGGCCATGCGGCCAACAGGAATACCAGCAGTGCGAAGCGCGATCTCATCGGAGCTCCAATGATTTCAGGCTGTATGGAAAAGAGGGCGTGGCGGCCGGCTGCAGCCGGTCGCCGGCGCACCTTCGACGGCGCAGATCTGCCGCAAGGAAGACGCCGCGCCGGCGGCGCGGCGCGCGGATCTAAATCCGGAGGGAAAGAAGAGCGGGCCCCGAGGGTGGCGGAAGCATTTTCGGCGGCGGTTTGTGCACCGCGCCGTGGCCGTCGGGCAAGGCGCAGAGGGCCGCAACGTCGGCCTGAAGAGCGGCGCCGTCCGAGGCATGCTGTGCCGGACCGACCCTGTCCTGGGTGTCGGCGGGCCGGTACAAGCTGAGGTCCAGACAGGGGTCGTGCCAATCGCCTGCGGCGACGCCCGCAGTCGGGCGGCCCGCCGCGCCCGAAGCCATGTGCTCCTGCCCGGATTCCTCGTGGCAGGTGTCGTGGCCTGCGACCTCGATCAGGACCCGGCCGTCCTCGCGAATGCACACCACGAGCAGCGGCTGCACCACCAGGCCGAAGACCAGCACCAGGCTCGCAATCCCGCAACCGACAGGAGTCGCAAGAAAGGATGCATACCTGCGTCTCATGCCCGCCTCATGCGGATACACGGGTGCAGGCTATTCGGACGGCACAGCGAAGTCAAGGCCAAAGGAGGGCGATTCGCGGCGCACACGGGCTCGATGCGCCGCAGGGCCGTTCATTCCAGGTCGCGAAGTTCCCGCTCCAGGCGGGCGGCATACTTCGGATCCGGCGCCGCCGGCTCCTGACCGGAAGCCGCGGCCGCGGGCACCCGCGCGCGCAGTCTTTTCATGATCGCGAAGAGCGCGAGCGCGCCCGCGCCCAGTGAAAGATACGGCAACAGGTAGGCCGTCAGGTTGAAGCCGCTCGCCCTGGGGCTGGCGAGGACGCGCTCGCCGTAAATGGAGACGTAATGATCCAGCACCTGCGCGGGCGTCCTGCCCTCGGCGAGAAGCCGGCGAATCTCGACCCTCATCTCGTCGGCCTCACGGGAATAGTGCTGGGCGACCGGCTGGGACCAGCAGCAGGGCGCGATCAGTTGCGTTTCGAGCTCCCTGGCCTTCTCCTCGAGGCCCTGACCCCACGCCGCGGCGGCGAGGCCCATGGCGACCAGCAATCCTGCTATGATTCTCATCGTCGTTCCCGGTATGCGCGCCCGGAGTTTCCGGCACGCGCCGGACATCATGATACACCCGGGGCGGAGGCGAGACCAGAAGGCCGGAACCGCCGCGATTCAGACACCGGCGGGGGTCCGGCACGCCCGTATGGGCTTATTTCTTGAAGTCACCGGTCCCGGAGGGACGGAAGCTGACAGCTCCAGGCGAGCGGGAGCGAACCTGGAGAAAAGGGAGCGGCATGCGACAAGCCCCGAAGGGCCGGCAGAAGGATGTATCAGAAACCCCGGTCTGTCGGCCCTCCGGGGCTCACCTGATCGACACGCCCCTTTCCGGGGGTTCGCCTGCGGCTCACCCCCGGCTACCGGCTCAGGGCCCCTCCGGGGCCGGATGGTAGGTCCGCCGCGCGAGTAGGTCCGCCGCGCCGCGGCTGACCGTTGGCTTATTGCTCCAAGTTGCCGGTCCCGCG
>CAZHQK010000185.1:0-20122 GCA_964534795.1 uncultured Acidobacteriota bacterium | reverse complement strand
ATCCAATCCCAATCTCGCCTTGCTGCTCGGCCTGGCCGGGCTGATACTGCTTTACGTCGAATTCACCAATCCCGGCATGGTCGCTCCCGGGGTCATCGGAGGGATTTGCGTCCTGCTCTCCATCCTGGGCTTTTCGCTGCTGCCGATCAACTATGTCGGCGTGCTCTTGATTCTGCTGGCCCTCGGGCTGTTCGTGGCCGAGGTCAAAGTGCAGGGGTTCGGAGTGCTTGGTTTCGGGGGGATCGCAGCCATGGTGGTCGGCATGCTCATTCTCGTGGAGTCCCCGGATCCGGCGATGCGCATCGGGTTGGCGACGGCCCTGGCCGTCGCTGTACCCTTCGCCGTCATTTTCATCATCCTTCTGGTTGCCCTGCTGAAGTCGCTGAAACAGCAGGCGGCCACCGGAACCGAGGGCATGGTGGGCCTTGTCGGGACGGCGGACAGCGAGATTCACCGCCAGGGCCGCGTCCGGGTCAGGGGAGAATACTGGGCCGCCCGATCGGAACACCCCATTGCTCCCGGCAAGACGGTCCGGGTTGTCGGGGTCGACGGCCTGACACTGCGCGTCGAGGAAGTCGGCGAGTAGCCTGCGGGCTTCTCCCGAACATCGCCGGCGCGAACATATGGAGGAGCATCGATCATGGAATCCAATGCAGGCTTGCTGTTCGGTGTGGCGGTCGTCCTGCTCTATCTCTGGAGCACGATCAATATCCTGAGGGAGTACGAGCGCGGCGTGCTCTTTCGCCTCGGGCGCCTGGTGCCGGAGCCGGCCGGACCCGGGCTGGTGTTCGTTTTCTGGCCCGTGTACAAGCTGGTGCGCGTCAGTCTGCGGACGGTTACCCTGGACGTGCCGCCGCAGGACATCATCACGCGCGACAACGTTTCCGTGAAGGTGAACGCCATCGTCTATTTCCGCGTGATGAACCCGTTGCGGGCCATCGTCGAGGTGGAAAACTACCTGTATGCCACCTCGCAGCTGGCCCAGACGACGCTGCGCTCGGTCCTCGGGGAAGTGGAACTCGACGACCTGCTGAGCCGGCGCGAGAAGCTCAACGTGAAGCTCCAGGAAATCCTGGATCAGCACACGGACGCCTGGGGGATCAAGGTCTCCCTGGTGGAGGTCAAGCAGGTGGATCTGCCCCAGGAGATGCAGCGCGCCATGGCCAAGCAGGCGGAAGCGGAGCGCGAGAAGCGCGCCAAGGTGATCCACGCGGAGGGCGAGTTCCAGGCGGCCTCGCGACTGGCCGAGGCGGCGGGCGTGATCAACCGCGAGCCGATCGCGCTCCAGCTGCGCTACCTGCAGACCCTGACCGAAATCGGCGTCGAAAAGAACACCACCGTGGTCTTCCCTGTCCCGATCGACATCATCCGGGAATGGCTCAAGCCGAGGGGATAGGGAAGCCGAATGCAGGCTGCCGAAAGCTGACGGCACTTGCAAGAGTCGACAAACTGGCCGGACGGCGGAACGCCCCTGGGTTCGTGCTCGTCCGGGTTGGGATGTTGCCGCCATGAGCCCGAATGCGAGCGAATCGTCGAGTGAGCTGATACTGGATAATCGCAAGCTGATTATCGCCTTCTTTCTTTTCATGATCGCCTGCGGCGTGTTCTTCCTGATCGGCTTCATGGAGGGGAAGCGCCAGGGGCAGAGGGCGCGCGCCGAGCAGTCGCCCGCCGCCGCGCCCGCGGCGGCGCCGCAAGCCAAGGGGGAGCGCGGCGCGGTCGCGGAGCCGGCGCCGCAGGTGGTGGACGACGCCGCCATCCGGTCGCGATTGGAATGGTACGGAAAGGTCAGCGAGCCCGGCACGCCGGCCGATCGGCCGTCCCGGAGCCAGGCGGCTGCGCAGGACGCGCCCGTGCCCAAGGCCCCCTCCGACACGGGGCGACCGCCTCGCGTGCCCCCGGCGCCCGCGAAAAGGCAGGTCGCAGCCGAAACGGCCGGCTTGAAATACAGCGTCCAGGTAGGAGCCTTCCGCCAGGCCGACCAGGCGGAATTCAGGGCTTCCGCCCTGAAAGCGAGGGGATATTCCTGCACCGTCGTCCCGCCCGGCCCTGCGAATGAACTGTATCTCGTTCTGGTCGGCGAGTTCGGCTCGCGGGCGGAAGCGGTCGCCATGCAGTTGCGCTTGAAAAAGGACGGCTTCAGCTCTTTCATCAAGACCAGCCGCTGAACCCCGGTGCGCCGCCCGTTTTGGAAACTCGCTCTCCTGGCCGGGTTGTCGGGGATCCTCGGCTTCCTTTCGTTTCCGCGTGCGGAGCAGGGCTATCTGGCGTGGGTGGCGCTGGTGCCTCTGCTCGCCGCCACGGAAGCAGCCGCAACCGCCCGCTGCGCCGCGGGCCTGGGTTTCCTGGCCGGCCTTCTCCAGTGGCTCGGGCTGCTCGCGTGGATCCCGCCGGTAATGACCGCTTACGGCGGCCTGCCGCTTGCACTCGCATGGCTGCTCGAGGCGCTGCTGGCATCGGTGCTCTCCGTATATCCGGCCGCCGCCTGCGCGCTTGCGCGCTGGTCAATGGGGCTCGGGGGGAGAAAGGCCCTTTTCATTTTTCCCTTTGCCTGGGTGGGACTCGAGGCCTTTCGTGCCCATTTCATCCTGGACGGTTTCCCCTGGCTGCTTGCCGGATACTCGCAGACGCGCTGGCTGACGCTGATTCAGATCGCCGATGTCGCGGGAGTCTACGGCGTCTCCTTCCTCGTCGTGTGGGCGAATGCGGCCCTCGCATACGCCCTCGGGGAGCGCAGGCGGTCCGCAGCCCGGTGGTGGCCCCTCGGCCTGGGAGCCGCGATGGTTGCCGGTTGCCTCCTTTACGGCCGTGCGCGGCTGGACAGGTGGAGTGCAATCCCCAAGCCCTACCGGGTAGCCATGCTCCAGGGCAACCTGGCCTTCGGGGAGCCGCGGGAGGTCCTCGAGTGGAAGTTCGGGCAGGGTTATCTCGAGATGGCCGGCGGGCTGGGAGACGAGAAGATCGACCTGCTGGTTCTGCCCGAGGCGCCCGCAGCCCTGAATTTCCAGTTCGATACGGACTACCGCCGCGCCATGGAGTCGCTCGCCCGGCGCGCCTCGCTGGGAATGGTGCTCAACAACGTGCACTACCGCGAAGGCCTCGGCCCGACGCACTATTACAACAGCGCCTACTTTCTCGACTCCGACGGCCGCGAACGGGGCCGCTACGACAAGATCTACCTGGTTCCCTTCGGGGAATATATCCCCTGGAGGAGCCTCTTCTTTTTCGCCGAAACGGTGACGAAGGACGTCGGCTCGTTCACTCCGGGGAGCGAATTTTACGTCGCGGAAATGGCGGGCCACCGCCTGAGCGCCATCATCTGCTTCGAGGCGATTTTCCCGCAGCTTTCGCGCGCGTTCGTTCTGCGCGGCAGCGGGCTGTTCGTCAACCTGACCAACGACGGCTGGTACGGCGATTCGGCGGCCCCATACCAGCACCTGCAGATGGCCCGATGGCGCGCCATCGAAAACCGGCGCTTCCTGCTGCGGGCCACCAACTCCGGAATCACGGCCGTAGTGGAGCCTACGGGCAGAATCCAGAGCGCGACCCCCCTGGGGCACGAGGCCGTATGCCTGGGGAACTTCGGCTTCGAATACGGCACGACCTTCTACTGCCGGCGCGGCGAGGTGTTTGCGATACTGTGTGTTATGATTTGTTGCGTCATGGTGGTTGGTTCCGCACGGCGCCGAATTCGCTTGCGGCGCCTTTGAGCCGGAGGACGCGATGCTGGAAGAGCTGCAGGACAGGGTGCGGGAGATCGACGCGAAGATCGAACGGATCCGAGGCTATCTTTGATGCCGAAAACAGCCGCTCGCGCATCGAGGAAATCGAAAGGAAGATCGCACAACCTGAGTTCTGGTCGAAGCAGGACGAGGCGCAGCAGACTCTCCGGCTGAGGCGCCGGCTGGAGCGGGATGTCGAACTCGACGCGAGGCTGGCCCGGGAAGCCGCCGACCTCGAGGCCCTTCTCGAGCTGGCGGTCGAGGGCGAGGATGTCCTGGCAGACCTCGAGCGCGAGATCCGGCGGCTCGAACAGGAGGTGCAGCACACCGAGATCCGCATGCTGCTGTCGGGCGAGCACGACGACGCCAACGCCATCGTGACCATCCATCCCGGCGCCGGAGGAACCGAGTCCCAGGACTGGGCCGAAATGCTCATGCGCATGTACCTGCGCTGGGCCGAGCAGGCCGGCTACGCCACCGAAATCCTGGACTATCAGCAGGGGGAAGAGGCGGGCCTCAAGTCCGTGACTTTCCTGGTCAAGGGCGACTACGCCTACGGGTACCTCTCCTGCGAAAGCGGGGTTCACCGGCTGGTGCGTATCTCGCCTTTCGACGCCAATGCCCGCAGGCATACGAGCTTTGCTTCGGTGTTCGTCTATCCGGAGATCGATGACTCGGTCGAAGTGCGCATCGAGGAAAAGGATCTCAGAATCGACACCTTCCGCTCCTCCGGGGCCGGCGGCCAGCACGTCAACGTCACGGATTCGGCCGTGCGCATCACGCACCTGCCTACGGGGATCGTAGTCTCATGCCAGAACGAGCGCTCGCAGATCCGCAACCGCGAAACCGCCATGAAGATACTGCGCGCGCGCCTCTACGATCTCGAGATGGAAAAGAAGCGCAAGCAACTCCAGGCGGTCGAAGACTCCAAGATGGATATCGCCTGGGGGAGCCAGATCCGATCCTATGTGCTGCACCCCTATCGCCTGGTCAAGGACCACCGGACCAAGCTCGAGACATCGGACACCGAAGGGGTGCTGGACGGAAAGATCGACGATTTCATTTACCGGTATCTGATCCAGCGGGGCGCCAGGGCCCGCATGGAGCAGATGCAGTGAGGGGGAGCGCGTCCGTCGCGGAACTTACATGGGCGATCTCAGGGATCTGGCGGGCGAACTTCGCAAGCAGGCGTCGCAATCCCTGCAGCCCTTGCTGCAGGAGCGCATACGGCGCCGCAGGCGCACGACCTGGGTGCTGCTCGTCGTGGTGGTTGCCCTCGGGCTGCCGATCGTCGGCATTCCCGCCTTGCGATCGCGCGCGCGCAACCGGGTGCAGGCATTGCGGGCGGCTCTGACCGCGCGCGTCCCGGCATCGGAGCCGGTGCGGCTCGAGGTCGGCGGCAATCCGCAGCCGTATCCTGCCGAATATTTCAAGGTCGCCAAGCCTCCCGACTGGGCGCGTATCCTGGGCATGTCGGCGCCGGCCTACCGGATTGCACCGGGAGCGGAGGTGCGTCCCGCGGTGCCCGTTTCGGGCGCCGCGACGGAGCCAACCGCGCCGGAACCGTCCGAGGCGCCGGCGGGAGAGCCTGTCTTCGGTCGCGGCGCGGCGGAGCAGCAGGCCTACGAGCTGGTTCTCGAGTCCAACCGCCAGCTGGCTTCCATGGTGGGCGGAAGCGACGCGACATTGCGATTCAAGGAATGGGCCGCCGCCAGGATCGACGAAGGCGCGATGCTGGTGCGCATCACCTTCGTGCATGTGCCGGACGGGTCCGAAAGGGAGTACATCTGGCGAGTGAAGTTGCCCGGCAAAGAGGTTTTCCCGGTGAATTTCTACGCACGCAGCCTGCCGAAGTCCTAGGTCGGCACGGCGCTTCGAGGCGGTCGACCGAGGTGCTGATCACCCGAGCCCGATTCTACCGCGCTTTGCTGTCGGCGATCATCGCCGTCGTCCTCGCGGCCGTGGCGTGGAACTACGTCCAGACGAGATGGCGCGGGAGCCGCGTGCCCGAGCATGCCGCGGAGATCCTGAGCGCGGACATCCTGCGCTCCGCCAGCAAGATCGAATACGTCGAGCGGCGGGCGGGCGCCGTCGTTTTCCGGCTGAAGGCCGAGCGGCTCATGGAGACCCGCGGCGGCAAGAGCCTTCTTCGGGGAATCGAAGGCTACGATCTCGACCCGGACGGAACCGTCCGCAATCTGATAACGAGCCGCGAGGCGGAGTACGACCGCGATACCCGGGAGGCTCTTTTTACCGGAGACGTCCGCATCCGGCTCGGCGAAAACACGCGCCTGCAGACGAGATCGCTCCGCTATGACATGGCCGGGGGAACGGGATCGACCGACGATCCCGTGGCCCTCGATTCGCCTACCGTCACCGGGACGTTCCAGGGAATGCGCTTTTCCACCCAGGCAAGGGAACTCGATCTCAAGGGCCCGTTGCAGCTCACCGCCCGCAGGGTATTGCTGGCAAAGGACGGCTCGGCGCGCACCGAAACCTACGAGATTGCATCCGGCAGCGCACGCTACGACGGCGGCACCCAGAGCGTCCGCTTCGACGGCAATGCGCAGGTGAAGTCGGAAGACGGACTCCTTTCGGCGCATTCCCTGGAGGTCAGACTCAGCCCCGACGGCAAACGGGTGACCGGCCTGCAGTGCGAGGGAGACGCACGCTACGCCGCAGCGACGGAAGGGCGTTCGCGAAGCATGCAGGGGGAGCGGATGTCTTTCGAACTGGATGCGACGGGGGCCGTTCGCAAGATCGACATACAGGGCGAGGCGCAGCTGTCGGAAAGATCGCCCTCGGTCGCTCAGGAGCTGCGCGGCGCGCGGGTTCTGCTGGAGATCGAACCCGCGTCCGGCCTGCTGCGATCGCTCGAGAGCACCGGCCGGGCTAGGCTCAGCCTGGTGCGCGGTGCCGACACGACGGTTCTCGAAGGGGAGAGGATCGAATCGCTGTTCGCGGCCGGCACCGGCGCTCCGGAGCAGCTTGGGGCCATCGGCAATGCCGCGATATCCATGGCATCGCCGACCGGGAGTATCAACCGGCTCGATGCCGGAGCGTTGCGGCTTTTCTTCCGGACGGGCGGGGATACGGCGCATCTCAAGGAACTCGTAGCCGAGAACGACGTGCGCTGGCGGCTCGCACGCGAGACTCAGGCGGGCAAGCGCGACAGCCCGGTGCAGCGCCTGAACGCAGGCTGGCTGCGTATCGCCTATGCTCAGGCAGGCGACTGGCCCGAGTCGGCCGATGCAGCCGGTCAAGTGGTCCTGGCCGCCGGGGCCGGCGATCGGGGTCCCGGCGAGGGCACGCGCGGCCTGCGCTGCGACAGGGCCAGCTTCAGGTTCTATCCGGGCGGCAGATACCTGAAATTCCTGGAAGGTTCGGGACACGTCGAGGCATGGTCGGCGCCGCCTGCAGGCTCGGCGACGGGCGAGATGCGAACCTGGAGCAATTACGTTTCCGCCGCCTTCAGCGAGATCGACGGAGCCGTCGTATCGGCCGCCCAGTGGGGCGATCTGAAGTATGCCGACGCGGCGCGCCGGGCGCACGCGGACAGGCTGGAATATTCCGCCTCCCCGGAAACCGTGGCGCTCAGCGGTTCTCCCACCGTCGTCGACGAAAACGGCACCACCAGCGGACAAACGATGCAATATCGCGTGCGCGAGCGCCTGCTGACCGTGGTCGGCAGGGTGCGTACCGTGCTCAAGTCCGCTGGATCGGGCTCGGAGAGCATCTTTACCGATTCCTCCGGAACCGGTTTTGCCGTCATTACCGCCGAGCGGATGGATTACGAGACCGAACGACAGCGCGCCTCGTATCGGGGAAAGGTCCAGTTGCTTTCGGAAACCAGCCAGTTGCAGGCCGCGACCCTGTCGATGAGCGAGTCGGGCGACGTCATCGAGGCCTCCGGCGGTGTGCGGCATCTGGCCTTCAGCGCCCGGGAAAAGCCGGCTGGCGGCAGAACCGGCGGAAGCGATCTCGTCGTCGTGCGCTCTTCCTCCCTGAAATTTGCCAGGCGGGCAAACTCGTTGTTTTACGACGGCGAAGTGACCCTGGAGTCGGGCGACGCGCGCCTGTCGGCAGACAGCCTGGAGGCTTTCCTCGATTCCGGGGGGAGGAAAATCGAGCGGGCAAAAGCCCGCGGGCATGTGCACATATTCCAGTCGGCACGCGAAGCCCGAGGCGACGACGCCGAATACCAGATCGACCCCGGCAAGTTCGTCGTCAGCGGCAACCCTGCGGTCCTTCAGGATCCGTCGCGGGGCAGGTCCTGGGCGCGGCGATTGACTTTCTATACCTCGGATGATAGGATTCTCATCGAAAGCTATTGAGCCGTTTAGCTTTAAGAGATTGATGCAAGATGACCGCCGATGGCTAATCTCAAACTCCAGGCACTGGGCGTCGGGAAGACTTATCGGGGAAGGAAAGTCGTCAACGAAGTCAGTCTCGAGCTCGGCCAGGGGGAAGTGGTCGGCCTCCTGGGACCCAACGGCGCCGGCAAAACCACTACCTTCTATATCATCGTGGGCCTGATCGCTCCCGACGGGGGCAGGGTTCTGCTGGACGGGAGAGACATTACCGATCTCCCCATGTATCTGCGCGCTCGCGCGGGAATCAGCTACCTGCCGCAGGAACCTTCGGTTTTCAGGAAGCTGAGCGTGGAGGACAACCTCTGGAGCATCGCCGAAACGCTCGAGCTTCCGCGCAAGGAACAGGAGGCCCGGGTGAACGAGTTGCTGGAGGAGTTCGGGATCGAGCACCTGCGCAGCCAGGGCGCTTACACGCTGTCGGGTGGCGAGCGGCGGCGCCTGGAGATCGCCCGGGCTCTGGTCTTGACGCCGAAGTTCATCCTGCTCGACGAACCTTTTGCGGGGATCGACCCGCTGGCGGTTCTCGACATCCAGCGGATCATCGAAAAGCTGAGGGCGCGTGGTATAGGGGTGCTGATCACGGATCACAACGTGCGCGAAACTTTGAATATCACGGATCGCGCCTATATAATAAACGAGGGCGCGATCCTCCGCGCCGGGGTTCCCGAGGAACTGACGAACGACCCCGAGGTCAAGAAGGTATATCTGGGCGACAATTTCCGCTTGAATTGAGCCAAAATGGACCCGCGGCGACACCATCTGAGGCAGTCCCTGGACCTCCGCCTCACCCAGCGCCTGGCCCTCACTCCGTCGCTGCTGCAGAAGATCGAGCTGTTGCAGCTCAACAAGCTCGAACTTCGCGAGATGCTCAATCAGGAATTGATCGAAAACCCGGTCCTCGAAGAGGTCCTCGAGGGGGAATCGCCGCGCGAAGTTTCCCTGGAGGAGCGCGCGCCCGAGGAGATGCCGGAGCGCGGCGACGAGCGGCGGGAGCGCGAGCGCGATTCCTTCGACGAGATCGATTTCCCCTACTTCTTCGAAGAGTACCTGGACACGGGGTACCGCAATCGCGAGGTCGAGGAGGTCGAAAAGCCCTCGTTCGAGACCTTCCTGGTTCGGCCGCCGTCGCTGGCCGATCACCTCGAGTGGCAGCTGGCGCTCACGGAACTGGACCCGCGCACGGCCGAAATCGCGCGCGAGATCGTAGGCAACCTCAATCAGGACGGCTATCTGACCGTCAGCCTCGACGAAATCTGCCAGCTGGCGGGCTGCACCCTCCGGGAAGCCGAGGATGCCCTGCGGGTGGTCCAGAAGCTGGATCCTGTGGGCGTGGGCGCGCGGGATCTCAGGGAGTGCCTCATGCTGCAGCTGGACGAACGCGGACTGAAGGAAAGCCTCGCATGGCGGATCGTCCAGGATCACCTGGCGCTGGTCGAGCATCGCCGCTTCAAGGAGATCGCCGCGCGCACGGAAAGCTCTCTGGAAGAGGTCGTGGCCGCCGTGGAAACCATAAGGCGCCTCGCCCCCGCGCCCGGGCAAAAGTACAATCCGGAGCGCCCCACCTATGTCCAGCCGGAAGTCACCATCACGAAGATAGGCGGGGAATTCGTCATCCTGCCGAACGACGACGGCATGCCCCAGCTGCGCCTGAGTCCGGCGTACAGGGAGTTGCTGAAGAGCAACGGCATCAGCAGCGAAACCAAGAGTTTCCTGCGGGAAAAGCTGCGTTCTGCGATCGATCTGCTGCGCAGCGTGAGTCAGAGGAAGCAGACGATCTACAAGGTCTGCGCCGCCATCGTCAACCGGCAGCGGGAATTCCTGGAACGTGGTCCTTCGGCGTTGCGCCCCATGCTGATCAAGGACATAGCCAACGAGCTGGGGGTGCACAGCTCCACGGTCAGCAGGGTGGTGACCAACAAGTACGTCGACACCCCGCAGGGGGTGATGGAGTTGCGGAAGTTTTTCACGATGGGGGTGGAGAGCCCCGACGGTGAAGAGCTCTCCATCGTGCAGGTCAAGCTCAAGATCAGGCAGCTGATCGAGGGCGAAGACAAGAGCAAGCCGTACTCGGACAATCAGCTCGCGCAGTTGCTGCGGAAAGACAACGTCTTCATCACCCGGCGCACCGTGGCCAAGTACCGGGAGCAGATGCAGATCCCCGGCTCGCGCGAGCGGAAGATCGGGTATCTCTTGCGCTCCGAGTCCTGACCCTTCATGGCGCGCGTCACGTCTCGGGCGCCGGCACCGAAAGGGCCGGCGCGCGCATACCCAATCGACAGACGGGAGGAAATCCGGCGATGAAAGTGGAGATCACCGGCAGGCATGTCGTCATCACCCCGGCGCTTCGAAGCTATATCCTGAAGCGGCTGCGCAAGTTCGATCGGATGTTGGGGGATGAAGCGCACCTACATGTGATCATCGATGTGACCAAGGGGCGGCATACGGCTGAAATCGTACTGAAATCCAAGCTGCTGGATCTGAGTTGCAAGGGCCAGACGGCCGACATGTACGCTTCCATCCTCCTCGCCATCGACAAGCTGCAGCGGCAGGCTCTCAAGCACAAGTCGCGCATCATCGAGACCAAGCGCAAGCGGGCGCGGGTGCGCGCGGCCGAGGAAAAGTACCGCGCGCCGGCGGCCGAGGGCGGCGCCGGGGCGGCAGGCCGGGAAAACATCGCCGTCGAGGTGCTCGAGCGCAAGCCGATGACGCTCGAGGAGGCGGCCATGGAGCTCGAGCACGCGCAATGTCCTTTCGTAGTATTCCGCGACATCGAATCGGATGCGGTGAACGTCCTTTACCGCCGCCGCAATGGCTCCCTGGCGGTGATCCGCGCATGAATGCAGGCGGGCGCCGAGCATGGCGGGCGCTCGCGTGAAGGAGCGCTGATGCCCGATCGAACTGCTGAGCAGTCGTACGACGTGACGGTGACCGTGAGGGAGTTCGTCTCGGCTCCCGAACTCGGCCTGCAGCTGGAGGCCGTGCAGGCCGAGGAGGGAATGGACAACCTGATCGCCTCGCCGCGCATACAGAAGCTCGGGCTGGCGCTGGCCGGCTACGCCGACTACCTGCATCCCGGCCGAGTGCAGATCATGGGCGGCAGCGAGGTGAACTTCCTGGGCGTCCTGAGCCCCGCCGAGCGCAGCCGGGCCCTGAAGGGCCTGCGGGGGCATGGGATCTCCTGCATAATCGCCACCCGGGGGCTGGAAGTGCCGGAGGAGCTGCTGGAGCTGGCACGAGCCGAGAAGATACCCGTCTTCCGCACCTCCGCGCTCAGCTCGGTTGCGATCTCGCGCATCGGCAGCTACCTCGACGCGCGCCTGGCCCCGCGCATGCGGATTCACGGCGTGCTGCTGAGCGTCTTCGGGCTGGGCATCCTGCTGCTGGGCCCTTCGGGCATCGGCAAGAGCGAGTGCGGCCTGGAACTCATCCTCCGGGGACACCGCCTGGTGGCGGACGATCTGGTCGAGATCTCCCGGCGCGGACTCGATCGGCTGGAAGGGTCGGGCGGGCCGCATCTGAAGTATCACATGGAGCTGCGCGGCCTGGGCATCATCGACATCAAGGAGCTGTTCGGCATTTCGGCAACCGCGGAGCGGCATGTCATCGATCTCGTCATCCGCCTGGGCCGGTGGAAAGCGGAGGACGAGCATGACCGTCTCGGCGTCGAGCCGGCCAGCATCGATTATCTCGGCGTGCCGGTACCGCTCATCGAGGTTCCGGTGGAACCGGGCAGGAATGTGGCCACCCTGATCGAGGTGGCCGCCAGGGTGCACCTTCTGCGCCGGCGCGGCGTCGTGCCGTCGCGCGAGCTGATGGAAAGGGGATTCCCGCGCCCCGCGAGCGACCGGGAGCGGCAGGGCGATCCGCGGATGTCATGAGCTTGCAGGACTTGGTCGTGGTCACCGGGATGAGCGGCTCCGGCAAGGGAACCGTGCTGCGCGCCTTCGAAGACCTCGGCTATTTTTGCATCGACAACCTCCCCGTCCCGCTGATCATCAAGTTCATCGAAGGCATCCACGTGAGCGGCGGCGAGGTGGAAAAGGCCGCCCTCGGAATCGATATACGAGCGGGCGAAAAGCTGGCGGAGTTCGAGAAGGTCCTGGCAGAGCTCCACGGTTACCAATTCCGCGTGCGTGTTCTGTACCTGGAAGCGCGCGACGAGGTGCTCGTGCGGCGTTTCAGCGAGACCCGCAGGCCGCATCCGCTCGCCGGAGACAGACCCCTGCGCGAGGCGATCGCGCTGGAAAGGAAAAGGTTGCGCAAGATCCGCCGCGCTGCGGACATCATCGTCGATACCTCGGAATACACCGTCCACCAGGCGAAAGCCCTGGTGGCCAAACGCTTCCGCACGCCCGTCGGCGACCGGGGCCTGACCCTCTATTTGCTGAGCTTCGGCTACAAATACGGCGTGCCGCTCGAAGCGGACCTGCTTTTCGACGCCCGCTTTCTGCCCAATCCGTTCTTCGTCCCCGAGCTGCGCCATCTGAGCGGAAGGGACCCCAAGGTCGCCCGCTACATGCGCTCGTTCCCCGAAGCGAGAGGTTTCACGAAGCGGCTGCGGGAATTCCTGACGTATCTGATCCCGCGTTATGCGCGGGAGGGAAAAAGCTATCTGACGGTGGCCATCGGCTGCACGGGGGGGCGGCACCGCTCGGTCTACCTGGTGGAAGAACTGGCCAAGACTCTGCGGACGGAAAGCGCCAAAGTTCAGGTGCGTCACCGGGACGAGAAACGCTAGCTTCGTACGACCGGCTCGATTGGAATCAGGGGGAGGCATGATCGGTGCATTGATAGTCAGCCACGGGCTCCTGGCCCAGGAAATGGTGGCCGCGGCGGAGATGATCGTCGGGGAGATATCCCATATCCAGGCGGTGTCGATCGGATGGCACGACGATGTGGACGAGGCGCGCAAGGAGATCGAAAAGAGGATCTCGGAGGTCGATCAGGGCGACGGAGTGTTGATCCTGACCGACATGTTCGGCGGCACGCCCTCGAACATCGCCTTCGCTTTCCATCGGCCGGGCAAAGTGGAAATCGTAACCGGCGTCAATCTGCCGATGATCGTCAAGATCGCGACCCAGGGTGAAGGCATGACGCTGGAGGATCTGGCCAACAGCGTCTACGAAAAGGGGCGGTCCAGCATCACGATGGCCAGCTCCTTTTTGACGTCATGATCCGCCGGGTCGTGAAGGTCGAGAACAAGCTGGGGCTGCATGCACGCGCCGCAGCCCGCCTGGTGCGCACGGCGTCGCGCTTCCGCAGCGCCGTCCATCTCGCGCGCGAAGGAAGCCAGGAGCAGATCGACTCCAAGAGCATCCTGGGGGTCCTGATGCTCGCGGCGGCCGAGGGCACGCGCCTGGTCATCTCCTGCGACGGCGATGACGAGGACGAGGCATGCCGGGCCGTGTGCGCTTTGTTCGCGAACAGGTTCGGAGAGGAAAATTGAATACGTCCAGGCCTGAAACCGTTCTGCGCGGCAACGGCGTCTCGCCCGGCATCGCCGTGGGGCATGCGCTCAAGCTCGACAGCCATTACCGCTTCGTCATCAAGCACTGCGTGCCCGAGTGCGAACTGGAAAACGAAGTGCGCCGCTTTCGCCAGGCGGTCAGCGCCTCGCGCGCGCAACTGGAACGTCTGAAGCTCCGCCTCCAGGAAAAGGCCGGCAAGGAACACGGATTCATACTCGATGCGCACCTGCTCATGCTCGAGGATTCCAGCCTGCTGGCGCCCGTCGAAGATATCATACGCACGGGCCGCGCCAACGCGGAGTGGGCCGTGCAGGAAGCCGCCGAGCGGGTGCGCCTCGCGTACGAATCCCTCGAAGACGAGTATTTCCGGGAACGCGGGCGCGACATCGAATACGTCATCGACCGGATCCTCCACAACCTGTCGGGCGACAAGCCCTTCAGCTGGGATGCGCTCCCCGACGATGTCATCGTGGTCGCGCACGATCTCAGCCCTTCGGCCTTCGCATCCATGGATCTGCACAAGGTGCGCGGGCTCGCGCTCGAGTCCGGCGGGCGGACCTCCCACACCGCCATTTTGGCCCGGAGCCTGCGCCTTCCGGCCATCATGGAAATACGCGGGCTGCTGCCCGCCGTGCGAACCGGCGACCCCGTCATCCTCAACGCCGACACGGGCGAACTCACCGTCTGGCCTTCCGCCGAACTGCAGGAGAGTTCCCGCCGCCTGACGGGCTCGCAGGCGGCGGAGCCGGCCGCGCTCGCCGCGGAAAGCGCATCGGTGACCGCCGACGGCACGCCGGTGACGCTTCTCGCCAATACCGAGCTTCCCCACGAGGCCGCCGCGGCCAGGAGATTCGGAGCGGAGGGCATCGGGCTCTTCCGCTCTGAATTCATCTTCTTCGCACACTCGAACGGCCCGCCCGGCGTGCAGGAACAAGCGGAGATCTACGGCATGCTGGCGCGCGAAATGCGCCCGTACCCGGTCGCCGTGCGTACCCTGGACGCCGGAATCGACCGCTCGGGACTGCGCTGCGCCATGGCGTGCGAGCCCAATCCCAGCATGGGATTGCGCGGCATCCGCCTGAGCCTTGCCGCCCGCGATCTTTTTACCGCACAGGTGGAAGCCATCCTCAGAGCCGGCGCCTGCGGCAACGTCGAGATCGTCATTCCCATGGTCTCCAGTGTCGAGGAGGTCCGCGCCGCCAGGTGCGTGATCGGGGAGGTGCGCGCGTCGCTCGACCGCAGCGGAGCGGTGGCTCCTGCCGTACCGCTCGGGGTGATGATCGAGGTGCCCGCCGCGGTCCTGACGCTCGAGTCCATCGCCGAGGAAGTCGATTTCCTGTGCGTGGGCACCAATGACCTGGTCCAGTATCTTCTGGCCGTCGATCGCGGCAACCCCGATGTGGCGCACCTGTTCCAGCCCCTGCACCCCTCCGTGTTGCAGTGCCTGGAAAGGATAGCCGCCGTCGCCCGGCAACGGGGCAAGGCGGTGCGCATCTGCGGCGAGGTGTCGGCGAACCCGTTTTTCTGCGTCCTGTTGCTCGGCCTGGGCTACCGCCAACTGAGCATGAATCCCTTTTCGATCCCCGCCATCCGCGCCGTGGTCAACCGCACGCGCATCCGGGACGCGGAAAGCGTGGCCGAGCAGGCGCTCGCGCTGCGCGCGGCCGCCGAGGTATCCGAGTATCTCATCGATGCCGTGCCGCGGCTGCTCGGCATGGACCTCACGCCGTACGTCAAGGAACTGCGCCGGCCCGCGCTCCTCGGCGAGTCGGGACCGGCCTGATCGGGCGATGGCCGTGGCGGCCGGGCGCGACATGGGGGGCTGCGCGGTGCGACAGAAGGTGTTCCGGAAAAGCCCGGCGAGGAGCATAATGGGTCTGGAACGCCCGCGGCGGTTTGCATGCGCGTGCGCCCGTGGGCGCCGGCTGCAAACCGCGGCCGATCCGGCGTTGCCGCCTGATACTTTGGGGGCTGAACTGCATCTAAGATAGCAGGAAGGCCGGGAAGGAACAGCGGCCGGGAAAGGAAGTGTCCCATGTACCGCAAAACGGCAATCGTTCTTGCATTGGTCGCACTGACCGCCGCAGGCGCGGCGGCCGGGCCGGCCCCGGACGACCGGATCGCCCGATTGTCCCTGATTGAAGGACATGTGAGCTTCCAGCACGTCGGGGAAGTCGACTGGAATGCCGCCGGCATCAACCTGGCGCTGCAGCCGGGAGACCGGATATATACCGGGCAGGACGGGCGTGCCGAGATCCAGTTCGACGATGGATCCGTGCTGCGCCTGGCCGAGCAGGCCGATGTCGAGATTCTGGCTCTCAAGGAAGAGCTGATCCAGCTCCGCCTCCTGGTCGGCCTCGTGTCCCTGACGGTGCGCAGCGATCTGCCCTTCGAAGTCAGCACACCGGCGGCGGTATTTACGACGCGGCAGGAGGGCGCGTATCGCTTCGACGTCCTGGAGAACGGCGACAGCGACGGGATCGTGCGCAAGGGAATCCTGGCGGCGGCCAACGACAAGTTCCAGCGCGAGGCGGTGAGCGGGGAAGTGATCCATGTTCCTGCCGGTGAACAGGGTGCGGGCGAGCTGTCCCGCTACGATCAGCGCGATGCCTGGGACGAGTGGTGCGACCGGCGCGACGCCGACCTGACGGCCTACGAGAGCCGCAAGTACCTGCCGGAGTACGTGCGGGTCGGGGTGAGCGACCTGGATCGTTACGGGCGCTGGGTGGAAGTCGAGACCTATGGGCCGGCCTGGGTGCCGTACTATGTCGACCCTTACTGGTCGCCCTACTGGGACGGCAGGTGGGTCTACAGGCCCTTCTGGGGCTGGACCTGGGTTTCCTATGAGCCTTGGGGCTGGCTGCCTTTCCATTACGGCCGATGGCACTTTGCCGCCCGCTTCGGCTGGTGCTGGCTGCCGGGACCGGCGTTCGGATTCCACTTCTGGTCGCCGGGGCTGGTGCGCTTCCATCGCGGACCCGGCTGGGTGACCTGGTGCCCGCTGGGCCCGGGCGACTACTATGACATCAACAACTATTTCTTCAGGAGCCGGCACAGCCACTATCTGACGAATCTGCGGGTGCTGGAGCGGCACGGCCCCGGCCGGCTCGCCAACTGGAACGCTCCGAGGTCCGTCCGCGGTCTGCCGCTGGATGATTTCGTCAACGGCAGCCCGAGGGGCAGAGGGCGATCTCCGGAGGATGATCCCGGCTTGTTCCGCGGCCCGCGCAGCGAGATCGCCGGGGCCCTCGACATCCGCCCCACGGCCCGCAGCTTCGCGCCCGCGCCGGAACGCGCCGCCGTCCGGCCTGCCGGCACGGCGGAGCGCCCGACATTCGTCCGTACCCCGCCCTCAGGCGAAGCGGCGCGCGGCGGGCGCTTCATCCCGCTGTCCGAAACCGGCCTGCCGGCGCGCAGCATGGAACGTGCCCCGGCGACCCGCACGGGCGACGAGGCGGCCCCGGTGCGGCGGTATGCAGGCACGGCCCGGCAGGGCGCCGCCGCGATCCCGCCCGCAAGCGGCGAAGGCCGCCGGCTCGAAAGCAGGCCGGCCGCCCCCCAGCGACAATCGGTGCCGGCCGCCGAGCCCGAGCGCGGCAATGCGGTGCGCATATATCAGGTCCCGACCGCCCGGCGCGTGGAGAGCACTCAACCCGGCCGCGGCAGCCAGGATGGCTATGGGCAGAGACCGAGCATCGATAGAAGGAGCGCGCCGGCAACCGGCGCTCCGGCGCAGGCCCCGGTGCGGCGTAACGACCAGGCCAATCCGCAGGGAGCGCGACCGGCGCCGGCCGCCGCACCCGCCAGGCGGCCCGACAGCACCACGGGCGGCAGCAGCCGGCCTCCGCAGCAGGACGCTGAAAGGACAGGCGGCCGGCGTCCGATGAGCGCAGCCTCGGCCGGGGAGTACCGGACGGGCCCGGCAGTTGCCGCCCCCTGGTCCTATCGCGCTCGGACGGTCGAGCCGTCCGGCATGGGCGGCTTCGAGCGGCCGGCGGCCCCGCGCGTCATGCCCCAGGGCGGGGCCGTGCGCGCACCCGCCTATTCCTATTCCATGAGCGCGCCGCGCCCGGCGATGCCGGCGGCGAGCACCCCTTCGTACCGCACGCAAAGCGCAGGGCCGTACAGCATGGGCGGATTCTCGCGGCCGGCGGCCCCGCGCGCCATGTCCCAGGGCGGGGCCGTGCGCGCGCCGGCTTATTCCATGAGTGCGCCGCGCCCGTCGATGCCCGCGGCGCGCAGCGCAGGAGGCGGGCGCCCGGCGGCAGGTGCCGCCCCGGGGCGACCGCGCCGGTGACCCCGTTGCCGGCGCCGGCGGCGAATGCGTTGACTCCCGCCCGACGAAGACCTAGAATCGCGGCTTCGGATCCCAAGCCATGAACGATCTGGGCCGGCTGTTCCCCTTCCTCCGGTCGCACGCCCGAAGACTGGCGTGGTCCCTGGCGCTGCTCGTATTCGCCGGCATCGCCGAGGTCATGACCACGGCCCTGGCCATCCCCATGTTCGACAAGGTCCTCAATCCGAGCGGGGGCGCGCTTGCGGCCGCCGCGGGCGACAAGCTGCAATTTCTCGACCGCATGCTCTCGGCCCTCCCGGGCGGCATCCTGGCACAGCTCTCGCTGGCCCTGGTTCTGCTGACGCTCGTCAAGGGAGCCTGCATCTACTGGTCCAACTACGGCATGAGCCACGTGGGCCAGAGCGTCGTCATGGACCTGCGCAACCGCCTGTTCGAACACGTGCTTCGGCAGTCGATGGGATTCTTCTCGCGCAGCTCGACGGGGCAGCTCATGTCGCGCATGAACAGCGACGTGGAGCAGATCCAGGAGGCGGTTTCGACCTCGGTGGCCGAACTGTTCCGCGAATCGGTGCTCCTGGTGGCGCTCGTGATCTGGATATTTTACATCGACTGGCGCCTCGCGGGCCTGGCCATGTTGATCGCGCCTGCGGCATTGGCGCTCACGCTCGCCATGGGGCGGCGCATCCGCCGCGTCAGCCTCCGGAGCAGGGAAAGCGTGGCCGCGCTCAACGACCGGCTGCAGCAGTCGATCAGCGGCATGGGGGTCATCAAGGCCTTCGGCGGCGAGGCCCACGAGAACGAGCTTTTCCGCAAGACGGGCGAGAGCCTTTTCCGCGCCAACATGAGGGCGGCACGCATCCTGTTCCTCAATTCGCCGCTCATGGAAATGCTGGGCGTGCTGTGCTTCATTCCCTTGCTGATCTATGCCCACGGCCGCATCGTGGAAGGCAGCCTGACACTGGGACACTTCGGCGGCTCGCTGTTCTCGCTCTTCCGCATGTACGATCCCATCCGCAAGTTGAGCCGCCTGCACGTGCAGTTCCAGCGGGCTCTGGCCTCGGCCTCGCGCATCGCGGAGCTGCTCGGCACGCGCGTGGAAATCAACGACCGCCCCGGGGCCGTGCCCCTGCGGGGCGTCGCCGAGGGCATCGAGTTCCGCAACGTCTGCTTCGAATACCGCAACGGCGACGGCTGGATCAGGGTTCTCGACGACATCAGCCTGCGCGTGCGGCCGCAGATGGTCGTAGCCCTGGTGGGGAGCAGCGGGGCGGGGAAATCGACGCTGGTCAGCCTGCTGCCGCGATTCTACGAAGTCACGTCGGGCAGCATCCTGATCGACGGCAGAGACATCCGCGACTACACGCAGTCGTCGCTGCGTCGCAATATCGCGATCGTCACCCAGGAAACCTTCCTGTTCAACGACACCATCCGCAACAACATCGCCTATGCGGATCGGGAGGCTTCCGACGAAAGAATCGTCGAGGCGGCCAAGGCGGCGCTGGCGCACGACTTCATCATGGCCTTGCCCTTGCAGTACCGGACGGTCATCGGGGAGCGGGGCCAGCGGCTCTCGGGCGGCGAGAGGCAGCGGATCGCCATCGCGCGCGCCCTGCTCAAAAACGCGCCCATCCTCATCCTGGACGAGGCGACCTCGGCGCTCGATTCGCAGGCCGAGCAACTGGTGCAGCAGGCGCTGTCGAACCTGATGCGCAACCGCACGACCTTCGTCATCGCTCACCGCCTGTCGACCATACGCAACGCCGATCTCATCGTGGTGCTCGAGGGGGGGAGAATCGTCGAAATGGGAAACCACGAGGAACTGCTCGAGGCCAAGGGCCTCTACCGCCGCTTCTTCTTCCTGCAGACGGAGGAGCCAGTTTCCGCGGACGCCGGCCCGACCGTCGCCGGCATGAGGGAGGCGCGGCGGACGACTTGACGACGGACCTTCCGCGGCCGGCAGCCCGCAGCCGCCCGAATCGCAGAGGGAGCCGCAAGGGCTTCGGCTCAGGCGGCGGGGCACCCGCAAGGGGTGCGATAGATCGCCTCTGCATGGTCTGCCGGTGTCTGAATCGCCGCTCGCAAGATCGCCGGGCTTGACCCGATTCCTTCGGCCGGGATAAAATTGAAAGATTTTATCGGCGGCGCAGATAGATACTTATGGTCCGCAGCATGACGGGTTACGGGACGAGTTGTGCGCAGAGGGAGCCGCGGGCCGTCTCGGTGGAAATACGCAGCACCAACCATCGCTTCCTCGATCTGAGC
>CAZHQK010000184.1:0-14629 GCA_964534795.1 uncultured Acidobacteriota bacterium | reverse complement strand
CTTGACCTCCTGGATGTTGCTCAGCATCTTCTCGTAGCGCAGCAGCGACTTGGGGTTGGACGGATCGATGGCGGCCAGGGCCACGACCGGCAGGTCGCCGTCGATGAGGGCGTTGGGGCCGTGCTTCATCTCGCCCGCGGGGTATCCTTCGGCGTGGATGTAGGAGATCTCCTTGAGCTTGAGCGCGCCCTCGAGGGCGATCGGGAAATGGATGCCGCGGCCCAGGTAGAGGAAGTTGTATTTCTTGAAGAGTGCCCCGGCGATCTTGCGGTAGAGATCGTCGCGGGCGAGCAGGGCCTGGATGCACTGGGGCACGCGCGTGAGATCGGCCAGCAGCGCCGCGGCCTGCTCGCGCGCGATCCGGCGGCGCAGCTGCGCCAGGTGCAGCGCCAGCAGGAACAGCACGACCAACTGCGTGGTGAAGGCCTTGGTCGAGGCGACGCCGATCTCCGGGCCGCTGCGCGTGTAGAGCGTGCCGTCGGCCTCGCGCGAGAGCATGCTGCCGACGACGTTGCAGACGGCGAGAACGCGGGCATGTTTGGCCTTGGCCTCGCGCACGGCCGCCAGGGTGTCGGCCGTCTCCCCCGACTGGCTGATGGCCACGACGAGGCAGCCGCCGTTCAGTATCGGGTCGCGGTAGCGGAACTCCGAGCCGTAGTCCACCTCGACGGGAATGCGCGCCATCTCCTCGAGCAGGTACTTGCCCACCAGCGCCGCGTGCCAGGAAGTCCCGCAGGCGACGATGTGGATGCGCTCGATGCCGGCCAGAACCTCGTCGGCGAGGCCGGACTCGCCGAGGAAGACCTGCCCGGAGTCGAGCGAGATCCTGCCGGCGAACGTGTCCTGCACCGCGCGCGGCTGCTCGTGGATCTCCTTGAGCATGAAGTGGCGGTAGCCGCCCTTCTCGGCCATGGCGGGCGTCCAGGTGATCTCCTGGGTGTCGAGCGCGAGCGGCTCGCCGGCGAAACTCTGCAGCCGCGCTCCCTGCCGGTCGACGATCACGATCTCGCCGTCGTTGAGGAAGCGGATCCGGCGCGTGTGCTCGAGCAGGGCCGGCACGTCGGAGGCGATGAGGTACTCGCCCGCGCCCACCCCGAGCGCGAGCGGGGGGCCGCTGCGCGCGCCCACGATGGTGTCGGGGCAGTCGGCGCACAGCACGCACACGGCGAAACTGCCGCGCAGCTCGGCCAGGGCCGCGCGCACCGCCTCTTCCAGCGAGCGGCCGGCGCGCTGCGACTCGATGAGATGGGCGATGACCTCGGTATCGGTTTCGGTGGCGAAACGGTGACCCTGGGACTGCAGGCGCCCCTTGAGGTCCAGGTAATTCTCGATGATGCCGTTGTGCACCACGACGATCCTGCCGGTGCAGTCGCGGTGCGGGTGGGCGTTCTCCTCCGTCGGCCGCCCGTGCGTCGCCCAGCGCGTGTGCCCGATGCCGCAGGAGCCGTCGAGCGGGTCGCTTTCGATCAGGCGCGCCAGGTTGGCGAGCTTGCCGGAGCAGCGGCGGATCTCGATCCTGCCGTCCGCCACCACGGCCAGGCCGGCGGAATCATAGCCGCGATATTCCAGCTTCTTCAGGCCCGCCATCAGGACGGGCACCGGCGGCTTGGGGCCGATGTATCCGACGATGCCGCACATGGCGTCTACTCCGGCGAATGGGGTTTCCGGCCTTCGAAATTGCGTGCTACAATCCGCGCGAATCGCTCTTTGGCTGACATCATACAACCGAATCGGTCTACGGGCCAGGATCCATTACGGGGAAAAGCCATGGAAATGAAGGTCGTTCCGCTCGCCATCCCGCAGGACGGCAACATCATAGTCGGGCAGACGCACTTCATCAAGACGGCCGAGGATCTTTACGAGATACTGGCGACGTCCTGTCCGCACGTGAAATTCGGGATCGCCTTCTGCGAAGCTTCCGGTCCATGCCTCATCCGCGTCGAGGGGAACGACGACGCCCTGAAGAAGTGCGCGGCGGAAAACGCCATGACCGTGGGCGCCGGGCACACGTTCGTCATCGTGCTGCAGAACGCCTTTCCGATCAACGTGCTCAACGCCGTGAAGTCCTGCCCCGAAGTCTGCCGCATCTATTGCGCCACCGCCAACCCGGTCGAGGTCGTCATCGCCGAGACCGATCAGGGACGCGGCATCCTGGGCGTGATCGACGGCTATTCGCCCAAGGGTGTCGAAGGGGAAGCCGAGGTGCAGGCGCGGCGCCAGTTCTTGCGCAAAATCGGGTACAAGCGCTGAGCGCCTGTATCCCGGATGCGATCCGAGGAATGCCATGACGCTCGAGCAATACAGACTGACGCCCGAGCAGCTGCGCTGCCGCTGCGACGGGTCCATGTTCGCCTTTCGATCGACGGCGGAGATCCCGCCGCTCAAGGGGTTCGTCAAGCAGGAGCGGCCGGTGCGCGCCATCCGCTTCGGGCTCGACATCACGTCGCCGGGCTACAACATCTACGTGAGCGGCCTGACCGGCACCGGCAAGACCACGGTGATCAAGAGGTTCCTCGACGACATCGCTTCGTCGATGCCGACCCCCGACGACTGGTGCTACGTCTACAACTTCCGCGACCCCAACAGCCCGCTGGCCTTCGGCCTGCCGGCGGGCAAGGCGCGCATGTTCAAGTACGAGATGGACGACCTGGTCGAACACCTGAAGACCGAAATCCCCAAGGCCTTCGAGAGCAAGGAATACGAGCGCAGCATGAACGCCCTGATCCAGGAGAATCAGGAGCGCCAGCAGAGCCTCTTCAACCAGCTGGCCGAGAAGGCGCGCGCCCTGGGATTTGCCATCGAGCTCACCAAGGTCGGCGTCTCGCTCGTGCCGATCATCCACGGCAAGGCGATCACCCCCGAGCAGTACGAGGTTCTCGACGAAGCGACCAAGAAGGAGATCGAGCGGCGCCGCGCCGAGCTGCAGCAGGACATCAACGCTTTCCTGCGCCAGGTGCGCGACGTCAACCGCGAGAGCCGCGAGCAGGTCAACGAGCTCAACCGGCGCGTGGGGATGTACGTGGTGGGCACGCGCATCGAGGGAATCCGCGAGCAGTTCGGCAGCTTCCCGCACGTGGCCGCCTACCTGGACGAGGTCCAGAACCACATCTGTCGCACCTGGACGATTTCAGCGAGGACTCGCAGAAGCAGGAATCGTCCGCGGGCTCCCAGATCAAGCTGGAGGCGCCGGCGGATCCCTACTTGAAGTATCGGGTCAACATCCTGGTCGACAACACGGATCTCACGGGCGCTCCGGTGATCATCGAGACCAATCCCACCTACTACAACATGTTCGGGCGCATGGAGCGGCGCGCCCAGCTCGGCACCCTGCTGACCGACTTCACCATGATCCGTGCCGGCGCGTGCATCCGGGCCAACGGCGGGTTCCTGGTGGTCAACGCCCACGATGTGCTCATGAACTTCGCGGTGTGGGAGACGCTCAAGCGCATGGTCAAGAACCGCGAGGTGCGCATCGAGGACCTGGGCGAGCAGTACGGCATCGTGCCCGTCGCCGGAATGCGCCCCAGCCCGATCCCGGTGGACGTCAAGGTGATCATGATCGGGACGCAGTGGATCTATCACCTGCTGTACCTGCTCGACGAGGATTTCCGCAAGATCTTCAAGGTCAAGGCCGACTTCGACTCCGAAATGCGACGCGACGAGAACGCGCTCGACGGTTACGCCTCCTTCATCAGCTCGCGCTGCCATGACGAGGGGCTGCTGCATTTCGACCCTTCGGCCGTGGGGCAGGTGGTGGAATACGGCGCCCGGCTGGTCGACGACCAGCGCAAGCTCTCCGCGCGCTTCAGCGACATGGCCGACATCGTGCGCGAGGCCGGCTTTTGGGCGCGGCAGGAAGGCGCGCCGATCGTCTCGGCGGCCCACGTGCGCCGCGCGGTCGCCGAGAAGCACTACCGTTCGAACCTGATCGAGGAGCGCATCCAGGAGCTGATCAACGAAGGCACGCTCGTGGTCGAGGTCACCGGCAGCAAGGTGGGCCAGGTGAACGGCCTGTCGGTCATCGACCTGGGCGACATCCGCTTCGGCCGGCCGTCGCGCATCACGGTCAAGACCTTCATGGGCAAGAGCGGCGTGGTGGATATCGAGCGCGAATCCAAGATGAGCGGCCGCATCTACGACAAGGGGGTGCTGATCCTCAACGGCTTGCTCGGGGCGCGCTACGCCCAGGACGTCCCGCTGTCGCTCTCGGCCAGCATCTGCTTCGAGCAGTCCTACGAGGGGATCGACGGCGACAGTGCGTCCTCCACCGAGCTCTATGCGCTGCTTTCCAGCCTCGCCGGCGTGCCCATCACCCAGGAGATCGCGGTAACGGGCTCGGTCGATCAGCACGGCATGATCCAGCCGATCGGCGGCGTCAACCAGAAGATCGAGGGCTTTTTCGACATCTGCAAGGCCAGGGGGCTGACGGGCCGCCAGGGGGTGATGATCCCCAAGAAGAACGAGCAGAACCTCATGCTGCGCGACGACGTCATCGAGGCCGTGGCGGCCGGCTCGTTCCACATCTACTCGATCTCCACCGTGGACGAGGGGATCGAGATTCTCACCGGCATGCCCGCGGGCGAGCGGGTGAACGGCAGTTACCCGCCGGGGACGATCAACCACCTCGTCCAGAAACGGCTGCGTGAGTTTGCCGAGGGCCTGAAGCGCTTCGCCGCGGCCGCTCCCGAGGGCGAGGGAAAGAAAGCCGGGGGCGATTGAGCGCTTCGGGATCGGCGATGATCACGATCGAGCAGGCCCTGGACCTGGTTCTCGCGAATCTGCCCGCGCGCCGGGCGGAGCGGGTGCCGTTCGAGCGCGCCCTCGGGTGCGTGCTGGCGGAAGACGTTGCGGCGCCGCACGATTTTCCGCCGTTCGACCGCTCGGCGATGGACGGCTATGCGCTCCGTGCGGAGGACGTGCGGGCGGCGCCGGTACGGCTCGAGCTGGTCGGGGAGATCCGTGCCGGGGGAGGGCCTCCGGGCCGCATATTGCCGGGCCAGGCGAAGGCGATCATGACGGGCGCGCCCATGCCGGAGGGCGCCGATGCCGTGGTGACGCTGGAGCAGGCGCGCCCTTCGCCGGATCGCCGGCAGGTGCTGATCGCGCAAGCCGTGCGGCGCGGCGAGAACGTACGCCCGAAGGGTTCCGATGCGCTGCGGGGCGCGACGGTGCTCGAGGCGGGCCGTTATGTGGGGCCGGCCGAGATCGCGGTCATGGCGGTATTCGGCCGGGCCGAGGCGGCCGTGTGGCGCAGGCCGCGCGTCGCGGTCCTGTGCACGGGCGACGAGCTCGTCGAGGCCGAGCAGGAGCCGGCTGCGGGACAGATCCGCAACTCCAACGCCTTCGCCTTGCGGGCCCAGCTGCGCTGCCTGGGGATCGAGGGCGACTACCTGGGGATCGCGCGCGACGACAAGGGCGAGATCCGCACCCTCCTGCAGGAAGGGCTGCAGCGCGATGTTGCGATCGTGACCGGGGGCGTGTCCGTGGGGGAGTACGACCTGGTCGAGGACGCTCTGCGGGACATGGGCCTCGAGATCGTTTTCAACAAGGTGGCCGTCAGGCCGGGCAAGCCGACGGTGTTCGCCCGCGGGGGCGACCGGCTGGTGTTTGCCTTGCCGGGGAATCCCGTTTCGAGTTTCGTGACTTTCGAGCTCCTGGTGCGCCCGGCTCTGGGCCGGATGTGCGGCCTGCGCGCGCCCGAGCTGCCGAGGGTGCGCGGGGCGCTCGCGCGCGATGTGCGCCAGGCGCCCGGGCGGACGTCGTTCCTGCCGGCGCGGGCCTCCAGGCAGGGCGCCGGATGGCGCATCGAGCCCCTGGGGTGGCGCGGGTCGGGCGACATCATCGGTTTCGCGCGCGGCAATGCCGCGCTGATTTTTCCGCGCGAGCTGGATTTTCTGCCGGCGGGCGGGGAGGTCGAGGCGGTGCTCTTTCCCGCGCAGCGCGAGCGGGGGCGCGCATAATGGGGAAGCCGGGCAAGGTTCGAGGCAGGCGCCTGACGCATGTCGATCCTGCGGGCCGGGCGCGCATGGTGGATGTTTCAGGGAAGCGGCCGACGGAACGCCGGGCGGTGGCGGAGTGTTTCGTGCGGCTTTCGCGCGCGACGCTGGCGGCGATCGCCGAGGGCGGGCTGCCCAAGGGGGATGCGATCGAGACGGCGCGCCTGGCGGGGATCATGGCGGCCAAGCGCACGGCGGAGCTGATTCCGATGTGCCATCCTCTGGCGCTGACGCACGTGGCGGTGCGGGCGGAGGTGCGCGCCCGCGGGGTGCGCTTCGAGGCTGCGGCCGCCTGCATCGGCCCGACGGGTGTCGAGATGGAGGCCCTGACGGCCGCGGCGGTCGCCGCGCTCACGCTCTACGACATGGTGAAGGCCGTGGAAAAGCGCGCCGTCATCGAAAACCTCCGCCTCCTCGAGAAGACCAAGTAAGAGGAAGCGTTTTCCTTCCTATGGTTTCCGGCCTTGCCTTGTCTGGTGATGAGAAGGCCTTTCCGGCAGCCCGGCCGTTGCCATCGCGAAAAATTTTCGGTGGGCAAACGCCGAAATTTTACGTTCTTGTACATGTACATTGGATGATTTATCGCGGTTTTGTCCCGGCCGCCCGCTCGCGCGCATGCAGGGATCGCCGCCGTATGTTGACCTCTGCCTCCGGGGCTGCTGCGAGCCGATGCGATCGTTTTCGGGGGAGCTGACAGCGCCATGAAGCCTGACGGACCCACCAGCCGGCGATACTACGCACACAGTCTTCCCGGGGAACCCCTGGAGAGATGGCATCTCCTCGAGGACCACTTGATGCGCGTCGCAGAAATGGCTTCCGGATTCGCTGCTTCCTTCGGCGCCGCGGAATGGGGTTATGCCGCGGGCCTGTGGCACGACCTGGGAAAATACAGCGACGCCTTCCAGAACTACCTCTATCGCGCCGGTGGCCAGGACTATCACTATGCCGAATTGCATGAGCATATCGATCACACGAGCGCGGGAGCCCACCACGCGGTCGAAACCTTTCCCATTCTGGGTCACCTCCTGGCTTACGCCATCGCCGGACACCACGCCGGGCTTCTCGACGGCATCGGCGAGGGGGCCTGCCTTGAGAAGCGGCTGCGAAAGCATCTCGGCTATTGGAAACACGGAATCCCTCGACTCCCAGAGGCGCCCCAGCTCACACTGCCGCGTTTTCTCGAAGAGGCCCTGAACAAGAGAGGATCGAATCCAAAGGGGACCGCCTTCACTTTTTCCTTTTTCGTCAGGATGCTCTTTTCGTGCGTTGTGGACGCTGACTTCCTGGATACGGAGCGATTCATGGATCCTGGGAAATGCGATACTCGGCCGAGCTGGCCCGACGACATTTTTGCCAGGATGGAAACGGCCCTGGATCGCCATGTTGAGGGAATTTCTTCCAATGATACGGTCGTCCAGATGGAACGGCGCAAGGTACGGGAAGCTTGCCTGGCGGCAGCGGAGCACGAGCCCGGCTTGTTCTCCCTGACCGTGCCCACCGGCGGCGGGAAGACCCTGTCTTCACTGGCCTTCGCCCTCCGGCATGCACGCCGCTTCGGGCTCACACGGATCATCTATGTCATACCCTTTACGAGTATAATCGAGCAAAACGCAGACGTTTTCCGCGGCGTTTTCAGTCCTTTGCTGAAGGAAGGCCTGCCGGACCCCGTTCTGGAGCACCACAGCGCCGTCGATAGCGAGCAGGAAACGGCGGAGAGCAGGCTGGCGGCCGAAAACTGGGCGGCACCTCTGGTGGTCACTACCTCGGTCCAGTTTTACGAATCGCTCTTTGCCCACCGCGTCCGCCGGTGTCGCAAACTCCATAACATGGCGCGTTCGGTCATCATCCTCGACGAGGTCCAGAAGATCCCTGTGGATTACCTGCACCCCTGTCTGGCGGCGTTGCAGGAGCTTACCGATAATTACGGGTGTTCCGCCGTGCTCTGCACGGCGACGCAGCCTGCGTTGCACCGCAGAGCGGACTTTCCCATAGGCCTGGAAGCCGTGCGCGAGATTATCGATAGCCCCCTGCGGCTGTACGGCTTGTTGAAACGGGTTCAAGTCCAGGATCTCGGCGAACTGAACGACGACGAGCTCGTGCGACGCCTCCAGGAACAGGAGCGCGTCTTGTGCATCGTCAACACGAGGCGGCATGCGCGCGAATTGTTCGATAGGCTCGGCGACTCTGGCGATGCGATTCACCTGAGCGCGGCCATGTGCCCGGCCCACCGCACGGAGGTTCTAGATGACATCCGCAAGCGCATGGCCGACGGCCGGGCCTGCCGCGTAGTGTCCACTCAGCTTGTCGAAGCTGGTGTCGATCTGGACTTCCCGGTAGTCTATCGCTCCATGGCGGGACTCGATTCGATCGCGCAGGCTGCGGGTCGATGCAACCGCAACGGAATGCTCGAACGCGGCGTCACGTACCTGTTCCGCTCGGAGCGCGGCAAGCAGGAAGCATTCCTGCGTGACACGATAAACGCCGCGATCCAGCTCTTGGGGAACGAAAACGTCCCGCCTCTGTACGAGGACCTCCTTTCGCTCGAGGCGGTGGAGCATTACTTCCGCCTGTACTTCTGGGAGCAACAGGGGCGCTGGGACAGCCGTGGGATTCTGGAAATGCTTAACCTGGAGAACAGGAAAGATCTTCCTTTTCTCTTCCAGTTTTGTGCCATCGGCGAGAAGTTCCGGCTCATCGAAGATACAGGAAAACCGGTGATCGTTCCCCTGGGCGAGGAGGGTGCGCAACTGTGTCACGAGTTGCGGCGGCGCCCGCCTGTCGGTCTATCGGATCTGTTGCGCAGGCTGCAGCGCTTTACCGTCCAGGTGCCGCAGAGACTGTGGTTCCGCGAAATGGGCCGGAGCTTCGAGATGATTCACGACAGGTTCCCGGTGCTCATCGCGCCGGAGATTCACTATGACAGCCGGCTGGGCCTCGTTCTCGAGGATCCGCAGCCGGCCGCCGAGACGTTCATCGTGTAGACGAAAGGAGGTGTCATGGCCTTCGGAATCAAGCTGGAGGTTTGGGGAGATTACGCTTCCTTCAATCGACCGGAGATGAAGGTCGAGCGTGTTTCTTACGACGTGATGACCCCGAGCGCGGCCCGCGGCGTGCTCGAGGCCATTTACTGGAAGCCGGAAATGCGCTGGGTGGTGGACGCGATCCGTGTGCTTGCGCCCATTCGCTTCACGCACGTCCGGCGTAACGAGATCTCGGACAAGATATCCGCCGACACGGTCGGCACGGTGATGAAAAGAGGGCGCGGGCGTCTCGGGATCGCCGTGGAGGACCATCGCCAGCAGCGCGCTGCCATGATCCTGCGCGACGTGCGTTATGGGATCGAAGCCCACGTCGAAATTCTGGATCCCACCGAGAGCGACGGCTCGATGCTCGATCATCCTGAGGCGAAACATCTCGAAGCGTTCAAGCGCCGTGCCGCCAGGGGCCAATGTTTCCACCATCCCTATCTCGGATGTCGCGAGTTTCCCGCATGTTTTCGCCTTCTCGGGGACGACGAGAACTTTGCCGAGTGTCCGGAGGAACTCAGGGGGGAACGCGACCTGGGATACATGCTCTGGGACGTCGATTTTGTCGAAGACGGCAAGGGAAATGTTGTCGAGTCGAATCGCGGGCGCCGGTTGATGCCGATGCCCAGATTCTTCAGTGCGCGCATGAAGGACGGGCGGATCGAGATCCCTCCGCTCGCGAAGACAAGGGGGTGACCGATGATTCTTCAGGCATTGCACGAGCTTTATGAGCGGCTCGAGGCCGATCCCGCTTACGACGTCGCCCCGCGTGGCAAAAGCCACCAGAAGGTCACTTTCGTCGTTGTGCTCGATCCGAACGGTAACCTCGTCGGGATTCAGGACGCAAGGCAGGAAGTCGAGGGACGTAAGATACCAAAGCGGGTTTTGGTGCTCGGTGATACGAAGCCGTCCGGCTCGGGGATGAATCCCTGTTTCCTTTGGGATGCCCCCGGGTATTTGTTAGGCTGGCATTCGGCCAATGATCCGACTGCACGCGGGAAAAGAGAACGGGCGAAAAAGACTTTCCAGGCCTTTCGCATGAAGCACCTGGAGCTCGAGGAAGAGATCGGAGTTCCCGAGTTTTCGGCCGTGTGTCGTTTCCTGGAGCGCTGGGAGCCATCGAATTGTTCGCGTTATCCGATACTCGAGGAGGTCGGGAGCGGCTTCGGGGTATTTCAAATCCGCGGCGAAACGCGCTATGTACACGAACATCCGAGGATTGCCGAGTGGTGGGAGAAACGGCATTCCTCGACGGAAGATAAGGCCCTGGGTCAGTGTCTGATAACCGGGAAAACAGCTGGAATCGCTCGTCTGCATCCGAAGATCAAACGTGTGGACGGCTCGCAGCCCAGCGGTGCAACCATCGCCGGTTTCAACGACTCCGCCTATTGGTCCTTCGGCCTGGAGCAGAGCTACAACGCGCCCGTCTCGGAGGAAGCTGCTCACCGATACGTTACGGCGCTGAACGCTCTCCTCGACAGCCCGCGCAGCGACAAGCACCGGCTCGTCGTCGGCGGCACGACGGTGGCGTTCTGGACCGATCGGCCGTGCCCCACGGAGGACGTTTTCCTTCCCTTTGCCGGCCAGGGATCTTCGCTGCTGGAAGGCTCCCTGGCTCAGGATGAAGGCGTACGCGCCAAAGTGGAGGCGTTTCTGAAAGCGTTGCGCCGAGGGCGCGAAGCCTACGCGGAACTCGACAGCGAGCCCGAGACGAGGCGATATTTCATTGTTGGACTGGCCGCACCTACGCCCGCGCGCGTAGCGGTCAGGTTTTTTCATCGCGGCACCTTGGGCGAGCTTCTCGACAACTTGCGCCGGCATCATCGCGATATCGGCATCGAGCGCCAGTTCGGCGAGGGTACTAAAAACCCGGAGCCTGAGTTTCCGCCGGTCCAACTCCTTCTGGAGCAAACGTGCCCCAGGAAAAACAACCTGCCCGATCGGGAAAAGATACCGCCTCTGCTCGCAGGTCCCTTGCTGGAAGCCGTCGTTGCAGGGAAGCGATACCCCGACGGGTTGTTCGGCGCGGTGATGCGCCGCATCGCCGCTGAACGTTCGGTGAATTATCCCAGGGCCTGCGTCATAAAAGGATACCTGGTACGAAACATGGGAAAGGAGATATCCGTGAGCCTCGACACTGCACGCACAGAGCCTGCCTATCGGCTCGGACGGTTATTTGCCGCCTTGGAAAAAACCCAGAGGGATGCGCTGGGTTCGTTGAACACAACCATCCGCGACAGCTTCTATGCCTCAGCCTCGGCGACGCCGGCTGCGGTATTTCCACGGCTGTTGCGCACATACCAGCACCACCTGGCGAAGCTCGAGGGAGGCCATAAGGTAAATCGGGAGAGGCTGGTGCAGGAGATACTGGCGCCCCTTTCGGAAATGCCGGCTCACCTGAGCCTGGCCGAACAGGGGTTGTTTGCGCTCGGCTACTACCATCAGATGAACGCTTTCTTCACCAAGAAAGAAGATCAGGAAACGGCTGCCCGGAACTGAAGGAGGAAAACATGAACCGTTACGACTTCGTTTACATTTTCGACGTGAAAGATGCCAACCCCAACGGTGATCCCGATGCCGGGAATCTGCCCCGCATCGATCCTGAAACCGGTCACGGGCTCGTCACGGACGTGTGCCTCAAACGCAAGGTGCGCAACTACGTCGAGCTGACCAAGAAGGCCGAGCCCGGCTTCCGGATCTACTTCCAGGAAAAAGCTGTGTTGAACGAGCTCCATGAAGAGGCATACAAGAAACTCGGGTTGAAACCGGAGTCCAACAAGCTTCCCAAGGAGGTTGAAAAGGCCAGGGCGCTTACGGCATTCATGTGCGAGAATTTCTACGACATCCGCGCTTTCGGTGCGGTAATGACCACGGAAGTGAATTGTGGCCAGGTACGCGGACCCGTGCAGGTTTCTTTTGCACGATCGGTGGACCCCATTGTCACGCTGGAGCACGCGATCACTCGTAGCTCGGTGACCAACAAGCGCGACCTGGAGAAAGAGCGTACCATGGGCCGCAAGTTCACTGTCCCATATGCCGTGTATCGTGCCCAGGGCTTCGTCAATCCCTTCCTGGCCGCGCAGACGGGATTTTCCGAGGGCGATCTGGAGCTGCTTTGGGAAGCCCTCGAGAAAGCCTTCCAGTTCGACCAGTCGGCTGCCCGACCTGCCGGCGGAATGTCGGCGCGAAAGCTGGTGATCTTCAAGCACCCGAACGAGCTGGGAATCGCTCCGTCTCAGGAGCTTTTCGATGCCGTCGAAATCCGCCGGAATGATGGAGCCAAAGCGGCGCGCCGATATGAGGATTATACGGTAACCATCGACAGGGCCAAGGTGCCGGACCGGATTCAGATTATGGAAAGGCCGTAGTCGTGTATGCGGAGGATGATCTTCTTCCCGTTTCGGCCCTGCAGCACCTGGTGTTTTGCGAGCGCCAGTGTGCCTTGATCTATCTTGAGGGGATATGGGAAGACAATCCGCTGACGATCGAGGGGAGCCACCTTCATGAACGCGCCCACGGATCGGGCCCGCGATCGGAGCTGCGCGGTGACACGCTCATCGCGCGCGATGTCGCGCTGAGGTCGTTCCGTCTCGGGCTGTCCGGGCGTGCCGACGTGGTGGAATTCCATCGGGTTGCAGAGGGCGGCATCCGCCTGGCGGAGGCGGACGGCCTTTGGCTCCCCTTTCCGGTCGAGTACAAGCGAGGTCGGCCCAAGAAGATCCGCTGCGACGAGGTCCAGCTCTGCGCGCAGGCGATCTGCCTCGAGGAAATGCTGGGAGTTGGCGTGATGCGGGGTGCGCTTTTTTATGGCGCCACGAAGAAGCGCACCGGGGTGGTTTTCGACGAGGGCCTGCGCGCCGATACGGAAAGGGCGGCAAAGCGCCTCCACGAGCTGATGGCCGAGCAACGGACCCCTGCGGCGGTCCGTGAACCCAAGTGCCGTCAGTGTTCGCTGGAGGAAGTCTGCATGCCGGCGCCGGGCCCCAGGGGGCGGTCGGTGAGAAGGTACCTGCACGCATCCATGGAAAGGAACCTGGCCGGTCTGGATTCTGAGGAAGAATGAAGCGCCATCTGAACACCCTGTATGTCACGACCCAGGGAGCATACTTGAGCTGCGAAGGGGAATCGGTTCTCGTCAAGCTGGAAGACGAAACCCTGCTACGCGTCCCGCTTCACATGATCGGGGGAGTGGTCTGTTTCGGGAGGGTTTCGTGCAGCCCTCATCTGATGGGGGAGTGTTGCGAGCGCGGGATCACCATCAGCTACCTCACGGAATATGGCCGGTTTCTTGCTCGCGTGGAGGGTCCGGTTTCGGGCAATGTTCTCCTGAGGAGGGCGCAATACAGACTTGCGGACGACGGCGAAGTTTCGGCCCGGCTCGCGGCGGCCGTAGTGCTGGCCAAGGTTGCCAATTGCAGAACGGTTCTGCTGCGTGCGCTGCGCGACCATCCCGATGCCGCCGGTAGTGAGAATCTCCGGGCTGCGGCCGCCGGCTTGGCCGGCGTTCTGGAACGGCTCGAGCGTTTCCCCAGTCTCGATGCGGTGCGCGGCCTGGAAGGGGAATCCGCCAGGGAATACTTCGGCGTTTTCGATCACTTGATTGTGTCGCAAAAGGAGGATTTCTTCTTCCGGATGCGTTCGCGCAGGCCACCCTTGGATAACGTCAATTCCCTGCTTTCCTTTGTATACACCTTGCTCACGCATGATGCCCGTTCGGCCCTCGAGGCGGTCGGGCTGGATCCCGCCGTAGGCTTTTTGCACCGGGACCGGCCCGGTCGCCCCGGACTGGCGCTGGATCTGGTAGAAGAGTTTCGTCCCGTGCTTGGGGACCGTCTCGTGTTGTCTTTGATAAACAAGCGACAGGTGCAGGCGAGCGGTTTCAGGAGAAGCGAGTCCGGGGCTGTTCTCATGGATGACAGGACACGCAAGACTGTGCTGACGGCTTATCAGGAGAGGAAGCAGGAAACTATCATTCACCCCTTCTTGGGTGAGGAAACCACGATGGGTCTGCTGATGTTGTTGCAGGCTAGGTTGATGTCGCGTTTCTTGCGGGGGGAGCTCGACGGCTATCCCGCGTTTTTCTGGCGTTGAGGTTGGGTATGTTTGTCCTTGTGAGCTATGACGTATCGACGACCACGTCGGAGGGCCGGCGGCGGTTAAGGAGGGTCGCGAAGGCTTGTCTGGACTACGGGCAAAGGGTGCAGAACTCGGTTTTTGAGTGTGTAGTGGATCCGGAGCAATGGACAAGGCTCCGCCTGCGTTTGCTGGACGAGTACGATTCGAAGGAGGACAGCCTTCGCTTCTATTTTCTGGGGAGCAACTGGCGTCACAGGGTGGAGCATCATGGAGCGAAGCCGTCGATCGACTTGGAGGGGCCGCTCCTTGCGTGAGAGGTTAGCGCGAACCTCATGAGAGCGTGGGTGGACCGGGAGACTCGCGATCGTCGGAAGTATAGACTCGAGAAGGGCTTGCAAAGAAAGTCCTTGCCTGTCTCTTCAAGTATGATTGTCCTCCGGCGAGACTCGCGCGTAGAGACCTCTATTCATTGACTTCTCGAAGGATAGCTTCTCCGCGGTCGCCCGCCGCGCGCGGGCGCGGATTGAAACC
>CAZHQK010000183.1:0-10501 GCA_964534795.1 uncultured Acidobacteriota bacterium | reverse complement strand
CCCTGCCGGGGCCTTATGATCGCCCCGAACCGCATCGCCGCGCTTTCCCACGGTTCGCCTGCGGCTCACCCCCGGCTACCCGCTCAGGGCCCCTGCCGGGGCCGCGCGATCGCCCCGAACCGCATCGCCGCGCTTTCCCACGGTTCGCCTCCCGCTCACCCCCGGCTGCAGGCTCAGGGCACCTGCCGTGGCTGAATCGGCACGGGTTCTGCGCGGCGCGCGGGACGTACTACCTCCGCAGATGTGACCGCAAATAGCGCCGCCAGAGGTCGCGTTCGATGAACAGCGTCAGGAAGACCCCCTCCCGCAGCCCGTAGATCTCGCTCTGTGCGCGCTCGCCGAGCGCGCTCTCGAGCACCAGAGCGTTCTCCTGCGAGGCGACGACCACGGCAAAGTCCCCGAAGCCGCCGGCCTGCGCCGCATCCGTCCAGTAACCCACGCGCTTCAGGTCACGCAGATACCACGGCAAAGGCCACTGCTCGTAAGGACCCGCAACCACATGAACCGGCATGCCCCGTCCCTCCGGATGCAGCGCAGCCAGCTCGTGCACCCGCCGGGCCAGACGCAGAAAATCCGGCATGGTCTGGGCATAGGCATAGGGATTCCGCGCATCGGCCGGATATACGAAGTTCGCCCGGCGGTTTTGCAGCGCGAGGTGGCCTGCGCCGGCGAGCAGGAGCAAGAAAACCACACCCTTTACCATCCGCGGCCGGACGATCCTGAGCAGCAGCGCCGCACCGTTGCCTGCCGCCAGGGCGAATCCCGCGTGGAAGGAGATCAGATTCCAGGGCGTCTTGTAGGGCAGAAGCGAAAAGGCTGCCGCAGCCAAGAGCGAATAAAGCGCAATATACCGGGACCAGAACCGTTCTCCGCCGGAAGCGCATTCGCGCCCGAACGACAGCGCCGCCCCCACCGGCACCAGCCCGAGGATCCAGACTTCGGTCCACCACAGCCCGCCCCGGGCGGAAAATCCGAGCAGCGCCAGGTAATAGTGCCAGGGCTGCGCGTGCAATTCGGGCGCGAGGGCTCGGCGCGCATAGTTCGCCAATGAACCGGCAAAGCGCGCGATGCCCGCGGGGTCGGCGAGAAAAGACGAGTACAGCAGGATGATCGGTATCAGCGCCGCACCTCCTGCACACAGCGCGTGCTGGAGCGGGATCGGCGGACCGCCGCCGCGCTCCGCCCGGCTGCGGCCGAGCATCAGGGCGACGACGGCGGCGGCCGCGAGAATGAATGCGGTTTCCTTTGTGGCGCAGGCCAGTCCGGCGAACGCGCCCGCGGCCAGCGCGCGGCCCGCCGACGGCCGCAGCGCATATCGTCCGAGAAAAAGCAGGAAGCCCAGGCTGAAGAATGCCAGCAGGGCTTCCTGGATGTAGAATCTGCTGTAATAGGTCAGTGCCGGCGAAAGAGCCGCAAACAGCCCGCCCAGCGCCACAGCCCCGCGCGACAGTCCCGGGATCGACAGAAGCAGCAGGGCGATGGTCCCGCACCCGAAGACGGCCGGCACGGCCCGCAGTGTCTCCTCGTCGAGCGCCTCGAGGTTGCGGAAACCGCGCGCCCACGCACCGGGCAGGGTCAGGTAGTACAGTGTCGGCCCGTGGTGCTCGCGCGGATCGTAACGGTACTCTCCCGTCTCGAGCAGCGCCGCGAACTTCAGCGCCTGGTTCGCCTCGTCATGGTGCATCGGGCGCAGGTCCAGACGAGCGAAGCGCAAAGCCAGGCCGAGCAGGAGGACGGCCGCGAAGATCCAGCGGAACGTATCTCGGCTCATTTCGGCGGCAAGCCGTATACCTCGACCTCGACGTAATGATTGAGATCGTTCGACGTGTTGCCGTTGGAGTACAGCCGGACGTAACGCCCCCGGGCACCCTTGGGGTCGATCAGCCGTCCCTCGCTGGTCTCGATGTACTCCTTGTCCGCGCCGATGCCGAGTCCTGCTGAGTTGTCGTGATCGTTGTTGAAGACCGTGGTCACCCCGCGCAGGAAATCCTTGTCGTCCGAAACCTGGACGACCACGTCGCGGTACACCCGGGGCTGGCTGTGGTAATGCCATACGACAATGGCATGCAGCACGCGGGTCCCGCCCAGGTCGACCTGCACCCATTGCACGCCCGGCCCCAGCTCGACATAGTAGCCCTCGCCACCCGACTTCTCGCCGTCGGTGACAAAGCCGAGCTCGCCGATGACCGGCTGCATGTCGCTCGACCTGACAGGCCTTCCGAGGGACAGAAGCCTGGTTCCCTTGGGAACGTAGAAGGGGCCGCGGGGTTTGCCCGTGACGGCCTCGAGATTGGAGCTCTTGATGTTGGCGGGGGTTCCGATGAACATCGGCTTGGGCAGCTGCAGTTTCAGTTCTTCCTTATCCGGACTTTGTTGCAGCGGCCGGCCGGCGGCGGCGAAGCCGAGCACGGCGCACGCCGCCATGGCGAGTCCGAAGCGCTCTGCTGCGATTCCTGTCTTCTTCATGGCACTCCTCGGTATCCTGTTTCTCCCGGCGCCCCATCGGCTTCCCCGCCGATATGCGCCACGGTCGTCATGGCGATCACGGCGCCGGTTTCTTCGCCAGCCTTGCCTGGATCCTGCGGATGGCGGCGCCGGCTTCCGCGGCCAGCCCGGGCTCGCCGAGAAAGTCACCGGCCAGTTCGAGAGCATCCGGGCACGGGAAGCGCGGCAGCGCACCCAGCACGAGTCTCTTCTCCTCCGGGCGCGATGCGAGATACATGACCTTCCTGAGATCCGTGACCGCGGCTTCCGGTTTGCGGTATTCGTCCTGGGAAGCGAGTCGCACCAGTGCGCGGACGGCGAGCAGGCGGTGGGTTTCGTCCGGGGACTGCACGGCCAGCCGCAGGATGTCGTCCCACGCCGTGCGCGTCGGCCATGCGATGATCGTCCTGGCGGCGGCGTCGGCGATCTCCTCGTGCGGATCCTCCAGCGCCGCGCGCAAAAGCGGCAGGGCGCTGTCATCCCCCAGGCTGCTCAGGAGGCGGTAAAGCCTGGCGCGTGCCGCCGGATTCTCCTCGCGGACCAGCCGGCCGTTCGGGTCCTTTTCGCCCTCCAGGCGCGCGCGCACGGCGGCGGCACGCCCGCGCGCATTCGCGATCTTCTGCGCCAGCGCCGCGGCCGTGGCGCCGGCCTCCGCCTGCTCGAGCTCGTCGTCGCACCCCGCAAGGAAACCCAGGAGAGCCGGGATGTCGGAGGGCGTGCCGATGAGGCGCAGCGTCTTCAGGGCCTGCGCGCGCACCCTGCGCGATGGCGCAGCGAGGGCCTCGGCCACCGCGCTCTTGGCCGCATAGATGCGGCGCTCCCCGGCCGCCTGGATCAGCTCGACACGCAGATCGTCCGGTTGCTCGCGCGCCAGCATGCCGAGGACGGCTTCGTCGACCGCACGACCGCGCAGCGCGCCCAGAGCGCTGCGGGCGGCGCCCTGCTCGGGGCCGCGGCTGCGGGCTGCAGTCTCGACCAGGAAGGGTACCACCGAGGCATCGCCCACCGACTCCAGGGCCTTGAGGGCGGCAAGGCGCACGGCGGGTGCATCGCTGCGCGCGGCCTGCACTATGGCCGGCAGCACCCTCTCGCGCGGGTACATGGAAAGCACCGCCAGCAGCTTGACGCACGCTTCTTCGCCCAGCTCCGGCACGAGGTCGCATATCGGTGCGATCGCCTCGGGCGGAACGACCTCTTTGATCTTGACGATGGCGGCCTCCTGCAGCCGTCGATCGGGATCGCGGAGATACTGCATGACGAACGCGGCGGCGCCGCTCTCGGAAGATGAGATCCTGCCCATCAAGGCCGCGGCGCGCACCGCAGGCGCGAGTGCGCTGTCGCGCAGGATCTCGTCATAGAGCGAGGCTGCGGCGCTCCGGTTTCCCTGGGCTGCCCATCTTTCGGCGCACTCGAGGAGCGGTCCGGCCGCCGCCGACCGGGTCCGGGCATTGCCGCGCGCGCGCGCATCGCGCAGGGCACTGCAGGCCGCTTCGCCGCCGATGCGCGCGAGCGCCCGGGCGGCCGCGCCCGCTGAGCGCTCGTCGCCGAGCAGCCTCGTCAGCTCCGGGACGGCCGCGCGCACCTTGCGATCACCCACGGCGGCGATCACGGCATTGCGTGTCGTTCCTGCGGTGCGGGAAAGTGCGCGCAGGAGGGCGTCGTCCGCAGCGGCGCCGGCAATGCCCTGCAGGACGTAGAGAGCCATGTCGGCCGTATCGCCGCCGAGCAGCATCGGTTCCAGGGCGGGCACGGCACTTTCGCCCGCGATCAGGCGAAGCTGCCGGCAAGCGGCCATCTTCGCCGGAGGCGTCGCCTCGCTCTTCAGGAACAAGAGCAGCTTCTGCTCGCACTGCGCGCGCTCTGCCGCATCTTCCATGCGGCCGCGCACATAGGCGCGCAGCTGGAACTCCGCCGACGAGTCCTTGCCGCCGTCATAGGATGCAAGCCGCCGCAGAATGTCGTCCAGGGAGGCCGTGTCCGGGGCCTGGGCCTGCAGGGAGACGCTCAGCAGCGCGACCAGGGCCGAAGCTGCCAGGGCCGTTGCGCGCAACCTGCTGGTCGAGAGATTCCGCATGGCCGGCTTTCTCCTCACGCAGGAAGCGCCCAGGGCCTTCGGTAGGAACGGCTGAGCAGGCGCTCGGCATCGGGATCTCCGATGATCGTCTCGCGTGCCGGGTCCCACCGGATCGTGCGGCCGGTTTCGATGGCGATGACCCCGAGATGGCCCACGCTCGCCGAACGGTGCGCCGCCTCGCACGGCGCGATGGTCTCGGCGCGACTGCGCACGCAATCGACGAAGTTGCGGAAATGATCGCGGCTGCGGTAAAGCTTGATTTCGTTGGGCCCGATGACCTCGCGCACGAGGTAGGCCGGCTCGCTCTCGAAGCCGCCGCGGTCCACCCAGACCCAGCCGTATTCGCCGATCCACTTCGTGCCGCTCTGGATCTCGGGATAGCCTCCGGCCAGAACAATGGGCAGCCCGTCGGCGTAATGCGCCTCGACCCGGTAGCGCGTAGGACTGTTGTAGATGCCGGTCGTCGGAAACTCGCCCGTGCCGCGGATCTCGACCGGGCCGGTGTTCTCGATTCCAAGCGCCCAGTGGGCGATATCGAGGTGATGGCCGACCCAGTCCATGAGCTGGCCGCCGCCGAAATCCATGTTCCAGCGCCAGTTCCTGTGGACACGAGCCCTGCAGTACGGCACGTAGGGGGCCGGGCCGATCCAGGTTTCATAATCGAGCTCCGGCGGCGGCGGTTCGATCTTGTCCCGGCCGAAGGTCCGGGCGAAATCCGTATGGCCGGCGGGCAGGCCGACTTCGACGCGCAGCACCTTGCCGATGCGCCCGTTGCGCACGAGTTCGCAGGCGCGATGGAAATTGTCGACCGACCGCTGCCAGCTCCCGGTCTGCCACACGCGGCCGTAACGGCGCACGGCGTCGCACACGGCGCGGCCTTCGCGCAGGCTGTGCGTCAGCGGCTTTTCGCCGTACACGTCCAGGCCGGCCTGGAGCGCGGCGATCGAGATGATGGCGTGCCAGTGGTCCGGGACGGCTATGGATACGGCGTCCAAGTCGCCGCGGGCGAACAGCTCGCGGAAGTCCTTGTAGACGGCGCAGTCCTTGTTGCCGTAATAGGAATTGACGGTGTCGCGCGCCTCGGCCAGGTGCCGGTCGTCCAGGTCGCAGACGGCCGCCCACTGGACATCGGCCATCCGCAGGAACTCCTCCATGTTCGAGCCGCCCTGCATGCCGTAGCCGATGCCCGCCATGACGATGCGCTCGCTCGGCGCCACCGCCCCGCCGAGGCCCAGCGCCGAAGCGCGCACGATGGCGGGGAATGCGGCCGCGGCCGCAAGCGCCGGCACCTGCCGGAGGAAATCGCGCCGGCTCGCCGCACCGCGGTTTCGGCCCGGGCCGGGGCCTGCCCGCGCAAGACGCCCTGACGGTCGGTAACGCACACTCCCTCGCTTTTTGGGCGCGATTATACGCGAGCCGGCCCGACGGAGGATACCGTAATCGTTCCCGGCCGGGCGGGTGCAGATTTTCGCGCGCGCCGCGCAGATGTGCTGCTAAAATCCGCGGCGCGGCCGGGCGCTGCAGGCTGACTGATTCAGAGCCGCGAGGATCGCCCTTTGAGCGAAATCAGGCCCCCGTCACGACTGCCGGTGTTCCTCGGAGTCTTCCTGACGAGCACCTCCATCCTGATGATGGAGCTGGTGCTCACCAGGATCTTTTCCGTAAAGCTCTATTACCACTACGCGTTCATGGTGGTCTCGCTGGCACTTTTCGGAGGCGGTGCAAGCGGCATCTATGTCTATCTCTTTGCCGGGTTTTTCAGGCGGGAGAAGCTGGAAAAGCATTTGACCTTGTTTGCGGCCGCTTACGCCCTGACGATCCCCGCCGTCCTCTGGCTGATCGTCACGCTCAAGCTCCAGTTTTCCTTCGATCCCCTCCAGGCGGTCAGGGTTTTTCTTCTCTACCTGCTGCCCGCGATCCCTTTCTTCCTCGGCGGAATCTGCATTTCCCTGGCGATGACTCACCTCGCGCAGGATGTCGGCCGGTTGTATGCATTCGATCTGGCAGGGGCCGCCGCCGGCTGCCTGCTGGTCATACCCGTGCTGCACCTCATCGGCGGCCCCGATGCCATGCTGGCGGCGGGGATATTGGCGGCCGGGGCGGCTCTGTGCTTCGCGCGCCGCGCCCGACGCGGATCGCTACTTCGCCGGGTTCCGCTTGCGGCTCTTCTGCTGCTCGGCTTCCTGCTGGCACTCGACCTGTACCGGCCCTTCTACAAGATCCGCGACGTCAAGGGACGCGATGAATGGGGCGTGCTCTTCACGAAGTGGAACTCCTTTTCCCGCATCACGGTCGTGCAGGTCGACGGCGACCGCAAGAACACCTGGATCATCATGGACGGCGACGCCGGTACTCTGCTGCCGGACTTCGACGGCGATCTCTCCCGCTGGCGCTACCTGCAGCGCAAGATATCCGCGCTGGCATACCATCTCAAGAGCGACGCCCGGACTCTCGTCATAGGGCCCGGCGGAGGCATCGACATCCTGACCGCGCTGACATTCGGAAACCGGCCGGTCACCGGCGTCGAAATCAATCCCATCATCGTCGAGGACGTCATGCGCGGAGCGTTCCGCGAGTTCACCGGCGGCCTGTATCTCCGGCCGGATGTCCGGATCGAGATCGACGAAGGGCGCAGCTTCATCCGCCGCATCTCCGAACCGTACGACATCATCCAGGCGACGCTCGTCGACACCTGGGCCGCGACGGCGGCGGGCGCCTTCGCCCTCACGGAGAACAACCTCTATACCGTGGAGGCCTTCAAGGACTATTTCGCCAGGCTGGCGCCCGACGGCATCCTCACCATCACGCGCTGGAACCTGGAGCCCCCGCAACAGGACCTGCGCCTGGTCGCGATCACGCGCGCGGCTATGGAGGAAATGGGGCTGCCGGACTCCGGGCGCGCGATCATGGTGGTGCGCGACCGGCCGAAGTCCGAAGCGGTGGAATGCAATTTCCTCTTCAAGAAGTCCGGATTCACCGAGGCCGAGGTCGACAGGATCGAGGGGCTGAGCCGGGAGAACGGCTTCGACATTCTCTATACGCCGCGCACGCGGCCCGACAACCCGTTTACGCGACTGATCACGGCCAAGGACCCGGATGCCTTCTTCCGCTCGTATCCCTTCATCGTGACCCCGACGCGCGACAACAGCCCCTTCTTCTTCCATACCGTGCGCACGAGCCGGCTGTGGGAGTCGCTGTTTCTTCCCTGGGAGTCGAAAAAGACCAATGTCGGGCTGTTGATCCTCTATCTCGTCCTGGCTTTCTCGGCCTTCCTGGTGCTGCTGTTCATCCTGGTTCCGCTGTTCTTCAGGGAACGGCGCGCTCTGGGCGGAGGCCGCGGGCGCCTGGGCGCCCTGGGATATTTCATATTCCTGGGGCTCGGCTATGTGCTGGTGGAAATGGCGCTGGTCCAGAAATTCATTCTCTTTTTGGGCCCGCCGGTGTACGCCCTGAGCGTGGTCCTCTTTTCCATGCTGCTTTTCAGCGGCCTGGGCAGCCGTTTTTCCATCCGCCTGGCGGCGGAGCGGCGCCCGCGCGCGGTTGCGTTCCTGTGCGCTCTCATCGCGCTGCTGGTCGCGGTTTACGTGCGGGTTCTCCCCGTCTTCCTGTACGGTGGAGTGTCCTGGTCGCTCCCGGCGAAGGCCGTCATGACGGTCCTGCTCTTGCTGCCGCTGACTTTCGTCATGGGAATGCCCCTGCCTCTCGGGATCTCGCGACTGAGGCGCACCGCCCCCGACATCATCCCCTGGGCGTGGGGATTGAACGGCGCGGCGTCCGTTCTCGGTTCCATCCTGACGATTGTCATCGCCGTGAACCTCGGATTCGACGAGGCGCTCTGGGCCGCAGCCCTGGCGTACGCATGCGCCGCGACTTGCCACGTGATCTGCACCGTGCGTACTCTTTGAACCTGCTATGGAGGGTTTGGCCATGTATACCGCCACGGCGATTCAGACACCGGCAGCGGTCCGCGACGTATTTCGGGCGTGCCGGAGGCACGCAAGAAAGTAGCTCCGGGCGAGCGCATGCGAGCCCGGAGAAAAGGGCCGGCAGAAGGATATATCAGAAATCCCGGTCTGCCGGCCCTCCGGGGCTCGGCTGATCGATCCGCCCCTTTCCGGGGGTTCGCCTGCGGCTCACCCCCGGCTACCGGCTCAGGGCCCCTCCGGGGCCGGATGGTAGGTCCGCCGCGCCGCGACGGACCGTGGGCTTATTGCTTCAAGCCACCGATACCGCGCAGCGCGCGGGATCTGCTCGCGCGCGATCTGCCTGCCTTCGCCTTGGGCTCACCCCCGGCTGCCGGTATCCGAATCGCAGTGCCGGTGTCTGAGTCGCAGATACCGCCATATGGGCTGTAGCGTGGTCATTATCGTCGTGCCCCGCTGAGTTGCGGCGAGTATCGAGCTCGAGCATTCGGTCGCAAGAACCCGGGTGTCGTTGAAGCACCGGTCGGTGTAATATAAAAAAAGGGTGAGAATCGGCCCATGCGGCGGCACGACAGCTCGGCGATTCCATGGTTCCAGAACCCGGTCACAATGCGGGAACCACGATTCGGCCATGCCCATCCCGGCAGATCGGAACACCCGGTGCGGGAGCGCCCGGCTGCAAGCGGCAAGGCCTGGAGGGATGCATGAAACCGGGTTCGGGCCTGGCGGCAGGCATTTCCATCCGATCGGTCATCGCCATGCTGGCGCTGACTGCGTCTCTTTGCCGGTCGCGACAGCCCGAGGTCATTACTTCGAGCCGCTCGCTGCTGGAGGCAGTGCGTCTACTCGAGGAAAGGTATCGCAAGCCTGTGACCTACGAGGACACCATATCGCTCTGGCCCGGAGATAAGGAACGAAATCTGCGCGTGAAGCAGGGCCCGGGATACCGGCATCCGCTGGTTCCCAAGGAGCGCAGCTTCATCTTCCCTCCCGGATTGTCTCCCGATCGAACGCCGGTGCTCGACGAAACCGCGCTCAGGAAAGTACTGGACGCATACCACAGCCAGACGGACGGGCCGCGTTTCCGGGTGTTGACGTCGAGCTACGGCTTGCACATCGTGCCGGTCAAGGCCCGCGATGCTTCCGGAACGTGGGTCGACGTCCGCTCCCCTCTGGACAGCTTCATCGATCTACCGGTGACCAATCAAATCCCGAGTGGGCACATTGTTGAGTTGTGCCGGGCCGTCACCGAGGCGAGCGGCATTGTCGTCAAGTCCACCGCGCTCTGGTTGGATGATTTCTTTTTGCCGCAGGGGACCTTTTCTAAATATATAAGGGGAGAGGAAATGCGAGCTCCGTCCATCACTTGGGGAGGCCGCATGCGGGCTCGCGATGCCTTGATCAACTTCGTGCAATTGTCCGAAACGACTCTGACATGGGAACTTCGTTGCAGTGCGGAACCCGATCGATTTTACGACTGGAACTACGGGTGTGCTCTCGATCTGAGGCCGATCGAGATCAGAGTTATCAGGTCCGATGGAAGTGTCGGCGGGAGGACCAGGATCACGCATGATCGTTCCAAAAAGAAGCCTGCCGTCCCGGAATGATGATCTGTCCTGTGGTTCTATGAAGGGGGTCGCACATTGCGCATACTGCTTTTTCTTGACAGCCGTTTTCCGCCGCTCCCAAGAGCAATGGAGGGTTTTCCAGCGGAGCCGTAGGATGGTGCCGGGGACGGGGATCGAACCCGTACGCCCCTTGCGGGGCCCAGGATTTTAAGTCCTGTGCGTCTGCCGGTTCCGCCACCCCGGCACCCGAACGGTAGCTTAGCGCGCATCGGCGGGAAAGTCATCCGGCCATTCGTTCCCGCCCGGCGGAGTGTGCGCCGATTCTTGTATTGACCGCACCTGCGGGATCGTGTAGCCTGCGCGCCAGCAGCTGATTGGCTTTCCGGACAAGGAGAACAGCCATGGCCTTCTGTGCGAAATGCGGAACGAGATTGGTGGAAGGTGCCGCATTC
>CAZHQK010000182.1:0-20222 GCA_964534795.1 uncultured Acidobacteriota bacterium | reverse complement strand
AATGCCGAGCATGTCCACGTGGAGGTCGTCGACGGCCGAGGCCGCCCGTGCGCGCCCGGAGAGAAGGGAGAGATCGTCGTCACCGACCTCGACAACCATGTATTTCCCTTCATCCGCTACCGCATCGGAGATCTCGGGGTGGCTGCGGGCGGGTGCTGTTCCTGCGGGCGCGGTTTGCCGCTGCTGGCGTGCGTATTGGGGCGCTCGTTCGATGTGATCACGACGCCGGACGGGCGCTATCTTTGCGTTTCGGGAACGCTCTTCTGGCTGGGCGACGTTAATGGGGTACGTTCCTTTCAGCTCATCCAGCACGATCTGCGGACGTTGGAGTTCAAGATCGTCGCCGACGACTCGTTCACGGCGAGCGAGCGCGCGCGGCTCGAGCAGCGCGTGCACGAGCGCTACGGCGAGCCGGTCGACATCCGCATCACGCTGGTCGACGACATTCCCGTGTCCGAATCGGGCAAGCGCCTGCGCGTCATTTCCAGGATCTCGCCTTTCGCGTTTCGGTGACAGGCGGCGAAGCCTCGAAACTCAGGTACTCGGCGCAGGAGGTTGATCAGCCCGTCGCCGAAACTCGGTTTTCGGCGGTATGAGGGGATGCTTTCAGGGGAGGCGATGGACGGCAGAAAGGAGAACAAGCGGCAGGAATCGCCTACCTACCGCGAAGAGGCGGTGCGCACGCGGCGCTACGTGCTCGCCACCATCGCCTTTCTGTGTCCGGCACTGCCGCCCGCAGCCCGCAAAGCAGGCGGCGCAGGGATTCCCTGCTCTTGCAGATGCAACACTCAACGACGAATGCCGTTGCCGGGGATAGAGATAGGGAATCGGCCGTCGCACTCAAGGTTCGAGGCCTGTGTGCTCTGCGTCCCCCGCGTCTCCGTGGTGAATTTATTGACCGTTTTGGCGAAGGCCGGGCCTGCAAGGAACTAACGCGAGATGGCCTTCCAGGCCTCGATGAATTTCACGGCCGCCTGCACCAGCCCGTCCACGCTCTCCTTCCCTTGTGCGGCCGTTGCGGTGCGCGGATCGCCTGATGTAAACACCCCGCTGGCGGACATTTCCCTGGAACTGGCCTTCTTGCCCGTGTCCTTCGGCCGGAACCGGTTGGCGCTTGCGACCAGCTCCAGGTTGGGCTCCGACTGACTGCTGGCATCGGCCTTGTTCACGATGTCGGGAAGAGTCAGTACGGGTTTTTCGGCGCGGGACATGTCCACAAGAGTCGGGGTCAGATACAGCATCAACGAGGTCTCTCCCACGCCGGCGTGCCAGTCGATGGCCGGGCCCTTGGGCGCGGGTGTACCCGAAGGCGGCCGGAGATCGTTGAGGAACACGGCTGTCGCGGGAGTGGTCTGGTTGATATGCTGGATGACGTTCCGAACCGAGGTTGTGTTGCCGCCGAGGCGCTCCTGTATGCCGGCGTTGATCAGCCGGTAGTATTCAACCGCGGGAGGCCACGCCATGCCGCCCGACATTCCGATTATCTTCGTTTTCGTTTCTTCTTGCCCGCTCACGCGGAGACAGGTGCAGCCTGTGCCTTGCGCCGTTCGACTGCGGCCGACCGCAGCATGGAGGTGGCGGCATACAGCACCACGACGACCACCAGCCAGCGGACCGCGCCCAGCGGCAGCGAGCGCACGATATAAGCTGCCAGCAGAACTCCGGGGATGCCGCCGATGGTCATCCCCAGCGCCGGCCGCAGGCTGTAGCGGCCCCGCCGCAGGAACTGCGCCCCGGCCACCGGCATGAGAAATGCGCACGCGCCCATCATGATCGGGAACGCCGCTTTGGGATTCATACCCAGCACGCTCACCATGATCATGCAGGGAGCGTAAAATCCCAGTCCCAAGGTCATCAGCGCGCCCAGCCAGAAGCTGCCGAAGATGCCGACGGCGAGCCCCAGGCCATTCAGCCCCAGCGCCGAACCTCCGATCGGCAGCGCCTCGAACTGCGACGTCAGCATCAGTCCGGCGGCTGCGATGAGCACACCGCCCAGCCCGAGCTGTATTGTGCGCCGCGGCCAGTTGGCCACCACCGGTGCACCAACCCAGGCGCCGCCCACGGATGCCGCGATGAGGGCCGCGAGCGTGCCGGTGTCCACCTCGATCAGGGAGATGTAAATGACGGCCTCGGTAACCACCGGCAACGTGTGGCCGACATTGAGGGTTCCCGGCACCAGCTCGTCAGGCACCATGCGCCGCAACTTGAAGATCGAGGTCGTCGTGGCGAAATTTCCGATGCCGAGGGTATCGAAGAAGTTGGTGACCAGACCGATGAGCAGGTGTTCGGGCGTGGGGCGGCGGGGTTCGCGCGGGGTGACACCATTGCCGTCGGCTCTTGCGCGGCGGACAGCCCTGATCCAGGTCCAGATGAAGCCCAGGGCGAAGACTGCCAGCAGGAGGAAAAGAATGGATTTCATACCCTTTAGGTACCAGCGGAGACGCCCCGGGTCGCGGCCGGACCATTGCCGCAGTGCGCTGCCAGAGGCTATTATGGACGGGCCGCGATTGCAAGCGCGAATCGGCACCATGGATTGGGCGGCTCGGCCGGGCGGACGCAACCCGATATGAAGAAAACCGCAAAGGCGCAAAGGGCGCCGGTAAAAGGGACGCCGGCATTCTTCATTTCATTGCGTTCTCTGCGTCTTCCCGGTGAGAGTTCCTGCCAAAGAGGCAAGAGACTGGTTGTCAGTAGTGCGGGTTTCACGGATAGGATCCGGCGACCGGCGAACGATCGGTCCAATCCGCGGCCGTGACGGCTGTTATGGTCAGCACGGCAGGCAGTCGTCGGGAGCGGCCCGCCGGTCGCTGTCAAGGAACTACCGGCCATGATCGTCAGCATATTCAACGAGGTGATCGGCCCAGTCATGCGCGGGCCTTCCAGCTCCCATTGCGCCGCTGCCCTGCGCATCGGCAGGCTGGCGCGCGACCTGATGGACGGCGACCTCCAGGATGTCCGGATCGAGTTTGATCGGTTCGGATCGCTGGCCACCACGTATACGAGCCAGGGTTCGGACATGGGATTGTCCGGCGGCCTGCTGGGCTGGGACGCGGCCGACGCGCGTCTGCCCCGCGCGACCGAGGCGCTGGAGCAGGCCGGCATTCACGTGCGCGTCGAGATCGCAGATCTCCGGGATGAGCACCCCAACACCTATCATTTGAGACTGGGCAACCGTCGCGAGAGCCATTCGCTGACAGCCGTCTCCACCGGCGGGGGCATGATCGAAGTGACGCGAGTGGACGATTTCGAGGTGTCTATCGGCGGTGACTTTTATGAAACCCTGCTATACCTCGAGGACGGCGGGCAGGACGCCGCGCTCCTGATGGAAGGAGCCTTCCCCGCAGACGAGATCATACTTCATGAAGCGGCCGGCCGGCGGTTGCTGGAGGTCAAAGCGCAGCAGTTTGTCGGCGAAGAAACGATCGGGCGCTTGCGGAAAACGGTCGGCGTGCTCCGGGTCAAGCGGCTGGCCCCGGTTCTGCCGGTGCTGTCGCGCAAGGGCATGGCGGTGCCCTTCACGACCTGCGCTGAAATGCTCGACTACGACGGCGGGCGCGGCGCACCGCTCTGGCAGCTGGCGGTGGACTATGAGATGGCGCGCGGCGGCCTGGCGGCTGCCGAGGTCGTGGCGCGCATGGTGGAAATAGTGCGGGTGGTTCGCCGGTCCATCCGGCACGGGATTGCGGGCACACGGTACCAGGATCGGATCCTGGGCCACCAGAGCGGCGGATTCGGCGAGTGCATGCAGGCGGGACGGCTTCTGCCCGCCGGCGTGTTGAACCGGATCGTGCTGTACGTCACTGCGCTGATGGAGGTGAAGAGCTCCATGGGCGTGATCGTCGCCGCGCCGACGGCCGGAGCCTGCGCGGCGCTGCCGGGATCATGCCTCGCTGTGGCGGAGGAGATGGGGCTGTCGGAGAACGATGCGGCCCGGGCTCTGCTGGCGGGAGGATTGATCGGGGTTTTTATCGCCGCTCGCTCCACGTTTGCGGCAGAGATCGCCGGTTGCCAGGCGGAGTGTGGCGCTGCGGCCTCGATGGCTGCTGCGGCGCTGGTGACCCTGGCGGGCGGGTCGACGGTTCAGTCGCTGGCTGCGGCCTCCATGGCGCTGCAGAACTCGATGGGGTGGATTTGCGATCCGGTAGCCGGCCGGGTGGAGGTGCCGTGTCTCGGCAAGAACGTCCTGGCCGCCGGCAACGCCCTGGCATGCGCCAACATGGCTCTGGCCGGCTACGAACCGGTCATACCGCTGGACGAAGTGATCACGGCGGCCGATCACGCGGGACGCAGCCTGCCGCGCGAACTGCGCTGCACGGCGCTGGGAGGCCTGTCCTCGACTCCGACCGCGCGGCAGCTCGAACAGAGACTCGGCCGCAGATAGCAGGCGGTCTGGCAATGCACACATCATGTCCTGCCGGGGTTTCTCACCCATCACGGTCCGATCCTGACGGCGGCCGACTTCAGCGGGACATGGCCGGGCTTCGTCGGCCTGCTGAACCTCGATGCCTCGCTCACCAAGGCGGGGGGGGTAAAATGCAGTTCCCTGTGGAGCGGGGACTTCATGGATGAGTTCTTTCTTCATCACGCCGGTCGACGACATTCCCGTGCCCGAATCGGGCAACGCCTGCGCGTCATTTCCAGAATCCCGCCGCTCGCGTTTCGGTGACAGGCGGCGAAGCCTCGAAACTCACGTACTCGGCGCAGGAGGTTGATCGGCCCGTCGCCGAAACTCCGTTTTCGGCGGTATAATGGGATGCTTTCAGGGGAGGCGATGGACGGCGGAAAGGAGAACAAGCGGCAGGAATCGCCTACCTACCGCGAAGAGGCGGTGCGCACGCGGCGCTACGTGCTCGCCACGATCGCCTTTCTCTGCCTGGCGCTGATCGCGACGCAGATCTTCCTCAACCAGACGTCGGTCGGCAGCCCCCGCTTCCCGCGCGTCACCTTCCTGCTGTACACGGCCACGGTGCTCGTCGTCCTGGCCCTGCTGATCCTGGCGACGGTTCTCGGGCGCAACCTGATCAAGCTCTACTTCGAGCGCCGCAGCGGCCAGGTCGGCAGCCGGTTCAAGACCAAGATGGTGAGCATCTTCATCGCGCTTTCGCTGCTGCCCGCGGTCGTACTGTTCTTTCTCGCTTACGGGCTCATCAACTATTCGATCAAGCAGTGGTTCCGCGCGCCGGCCGATCAGATGCTCGCCTACAGCCGCGGGATCGCCGTGCAATACTACGACGAGCTGCGCGCGCGCGCGCAGCACTTCGCGGCGCTCATGGCCGCGGAGCTGGCGGCGGAGCAGGATCCTGCCGGCGGCGGGCGTACGGCGGCGATGCAGAAGCTCGACGAGCTGCGGCGCAGTTACGCGGCCGACGAGGTGCGGCTGTACGACCGGCACGGCAGGCTGGCCGCCGTTGCCGCCGGGCCGGGCGCCCAGGCGCCGTCGGGCGCAACGGCAACGGATCTGGCGGCGCGCGCCCTCGGCGGATCCGCCCAGTTCCGCGTCGAGCGCGTCGCGCCGGGCGACCCGCTGCGGCAGATCGCCTGGGCCGCCGTCCCCCTGCACGATCGCGACGGCGGCATCGCCGGAGCGCTGGTGACGCAGACGTACATTCCGGACAGCATCTCCTTCAAGGCGGATTCGGTCGAGGAAGCCTACAACGCCTACCGGGAACTGCAGCGCCGGGAGCCTGCGCTGCGCTTCAACTTCCTGCTGATCCTCGCGCTCTCCAGCCTGCTGATCGTCTTCGCCTTCTCCTGGTTCGCCGTCTACCTGGCCAAGCGCATCACCATCCCCATCCAGGCGCTGGCCGAAGGGGCCCTGGCGGTGGCGGCCGGCGACCTCGACCATCGCGTCGATTGCGCGGCCTTCGACGAGCTGGAGAATCTGGTGCAGTCGTTCAACCGCATGACGGCCGAGCTGCAGGACAACAAGAGGAAGATCGAGGCGGCCCAGGATCGCCTGCGGCAGACCAACATCGAGCTCGAAGACCGCCGGCGCTACATCGAGACCATCCTGCAGACGATCGCCACCGGCGTGATCTCGCTCGGCGGCGACGGCCGCATCCGCACGCTGAACCGCGCGGCCGCGCAGATGCTCGGCATCCAGGATTCCGTCGAAGGGCGGCCCCTGGACGAGGTGGTGCGCGGGGCGGCCGGAGACGCCTTGCAGATGCAGCTGCGCCGGTCGACGGTCCTGGGGACCGTGGTGCGCGATCTCGAACTGCACCTTCCCGGCAAGACCCTGCATCTGGCGACGACCGCCACGCCGCTGGTCGACGCCGAGGGGCAGCACGCCGGGTGGGTGCTGGTGCTCGACGATCTGACGGAGCTGCTGCGCATGGAAAAGATGGCCGCCTGGCGCGAAGTCGCGCAGCGTCTGGCGCACGAGATCAAGAACCCCCTGACGCCCATCCGGCTTTCCGCCGAGCGCGTGCTCAAGCGTTACGGCCGGCTCGCGCCCCAGCCGGCATCCGGCGCGGCCGAGCGCCAGGGGGAATTCGCCGCCTTCGACCGGCTGCTCCGGGAATGCATGCACACCATTCTCCAGGAGGCCGAATCCCTGAAGAGCCTGGTCGACGAGTTCTCGCGTTTCGCGCGCCTGCCGCAGTTGCGGCTCGAGGAGACCGACCTGCACGGCGTCATCGAGGCCGCGCTGAACCTGTACAACGGGCGCGCCCAGGACGTGCGCCTGGTCCGGGACTTCGACCCCGGCGTGCCGCGGCTGCGCCTGGATCAGGAGCAGATGAAGCGGGTGCTGATCAACCTGGTCGACAACGCCCTCGAGGCCATGGCGGGCTGCCCGCCCCCCCGGGAGCTGACGATCCGCACGGCATGCGACCGTTCGCAGAAATTGGTGCGCATCGAGGTCGCGGATACGGGGCGCGGATTCCCCGAGGAATACCGCGACAGCGTTTTCCTCCCGTACTTTTCGATCCGCAAGGGAGGCACCGGCCTGGGCCTGGCGATCGTGCGCCAGATCGTCATGGACCACCACGGGCAGGTGCGCGCCGAGGCCAACAATCCCAAGGGCGCCCGGATCATCATCGACCTTCCCGTAATCTCCTCCTGAGAGACTCTCCGACATGAGCCGCGCACCGATTCTGATCGTGGACGACGAAAAGGGTGTCGTGGATGCGCTCCAGGGCATCCTGCAGGACGCGGATCTGGAGGCCGAAGGGGCGTTCTCGGGCGAGGAGTGCCTGGCGCTGGCGGCCGAGAAGGAGTTCGCGGTCGTGCTTCTCGATATCTGGCTGCCGGGGATGGACGGCCTCGAGGTGCTGGAGAAGCTGCGCCGCATCGCGCCCGCCACCGTGGTGATCATGATCTCGGGACACGGCTCGATCGAAACGGCCGTCCGCGCCACCAAGCTGGGAGCCTTCGATTTCATCGAAAAGCCGCTCTCGCTCGAGAAAACGCTGGTGGTCGTCAAGAACGCGCTGCGCCAGCGCGCGCTCGAGGAGGAGAACCGGCGGCTGCGCGGGCAGGTGGAGCAGAAGTACGAGATGATCGGCAACTCCGTCCCCATGCAGGCGCTGCGGCAGCAGATCGAGTTCGCCGCCCCCACGAACGGGCGCGTCCTCATCTGCGGAGAAAACGGCACGGGCAAGGAGCTGGTGGCGCGCCTGCTGCACCTCAAGAGCGCGCGGCGCGACAAGCCGTTCGTGGAAATGAACTGCGCCGCCATCCCCGAGGAGCTGATCGAAAGCGAGCTGTTCGGCCACGTCAAGGGCTCGTTCACCGGCGCCACCGAGGACAAGCAGGGCAAGTTCGCCCAGGCCGACGGCGGGACGCTCTTCCTCGACGAGGTGGGCGACATGAGCGCCAAGACCCAGGCCAAGGTGCTGCGCGTGCTCGAGGAGCAGAGCTTCACCCCGGTGGGCGGCAAGGCGCCGCTCCGGGTGGACGTGCGCGTCATCGCCTCCACCAACAAGGATCTGGAGCGCGAGATCGATCTGGGCAACTTCCGCGAAGACCTCTACTACCGGCTGAACGTGATCCCGTTCCAGCTGCCGCCGCTGCGCGAGCGCCGGGAGGACATCCCGGTCCTGGCGCGCTACTTTCTCGAGGACTTCGCGCGCCGATACGGGCGCAAGCCCCCCGAGCTGACGCGCAAGGCGCTCGAGGTCATGGAAATCTATCCCTGGCCGGGAAACGTGCGCGAGCTGCGCAACGTCATGGAGCGCTTCGTCATCATGAATCCGCAGCCGAAGCTCGACGTGTTCGATCTGCCCGAGTCCATCCTGCGCCGCTGCCTGTCGGCGCCGGCCGAGGGCGGGCAGGGCGGGTCGCTGCAGGAGGCGCGCGAGCGCTTCGAGCGGGAGTACATACTGCAGAAGCTCATGGAGCACAAGGGGAACGTCGCGCGCACCGCCCAGGCGCTGCGCATCGAACGCAGCCATCTCTACCGCAAAATGAAGCAGCTCGCCATACCCTGCCCGGGGCGGGAAAACGGCGAAGAGGAAGGAAAGGGGAACCGACGATGATCATGGATTGCTGGATGTTCGTTTCGCGGTCGGTGCGCCGCCGCCTGGCGGTCGCAGCCGCGGCTTGCATCGTTCCGTGCGTGCCGCTCGCGGCGCAGGACCGGGTGCCGGCGAGCGCCGGCGAGCACCGGCCCGGCCGGCTGCAACGCATCTTCTACCAGGACTACCGCATGCCCGAGGTGCGCGCCATCGCCGTTGCGGGCGAGGCGGCGCTCGAGAGCATGATCCGGGAGGGCAAGCTCCTGCTGACGCAGGAGGAGGCCGTGCGCCTGGCGGTCGAGAACAACGTGGACCTCAACGTGGAGCGCTACACTCCGTATTTTGCCCTGTGGGGGGTCGAAAGGGGGCGCGCGGTGCTCAATCCCACCGTGTCGTGGAACGTCAATCTCGACCGGCTGCGCACGCCGACCACCAGCGCGCTGCAGGGCGGCGACACCCTGCTCAACGTCAACACGCTCTACGATTTCTCCATCCGCAAGCCCCTGGAGCCGGGACTGGATCTGGCGCTGGGCTTCACGACGCGGCGCAACCGCACGACCAGCTTCTTCAACAGCCTCAACCCCTCGCTGACCTCCAACCTGGCGCTGACGCTGACCCAGCACCTGCTCAGGGATTCCGGCCGGCTCAGCCGGATGCGCTTCGTCCTGACGGCGCAGAACAACGAGAAGATCGCGCGCGAGGCCTTCGTGGCGCGCCTCGAGCAGCTCGTCACCACCGTGCTGCACACTTACTGGGACCTGGTCTTCGCCGACGAGGATATCAAGGACAAGGAGACCAGCCGCGACCTGGCCCGGCTGGTGCTCGAGCAGAACAGGATCCAGGCCGAGGTCGGCAGCATGTCCCCCCTGGACGTCGTGCAGGCCGAAGCCGAGGTGGCGGCGCGCGAGCAGCAGGTGGTGGCCGCGCGCTACAACCGCATGATCATCGAGGAGCAGCTGAAGAAGCTGATTTCCTCGCGGCCCGACCCGGGCACGGTCCCGGCCACGATCGTTCCGGTGTCCAAGCCCGGCACGCCTCCGGCGCCGGTGGGCGAGGTGTCCGAGGCGATCCGCAGGGCGATGGAGATCCGCCCCGAGGTGCGGCAGCTGCTCTCGGACCTCGAGAACAGGAAGATCCAGGTGGATTACACGCGCAACCAGCTCAGGCCCGTGCTCGATTTCGTCGCCTCCTACTCCCAGAACGGCTTGGGCGGGGACCGGATCGTGCGCGACTACAGCCAGGGATTCATCGGCGCCCCGATCGTCGGCTATTTCCCCGGGGGGTTCGTCGACACCCTGGACTCGCTTTTCAGCCGGAAATACCTGGGCTACAACCTGGGCTTCAACTTCAGGGTGCCGATCGGCAACGACGATGCGCGCGCCGGCAACGCGCAGGCGCAGATCGACTACCGCCAGGCGCAGGAGCGCCTGGCAGCCACGCGCCAGCGCATCGCGCTCGAGGTGCGCCAGGCCTACCGGCGCGTCGAGCTCTACCAGGCGAGCGTGGCCGCCGCCGAGGTCACGGTGCGCAGCATGCGGGAGCGGCTGCAGGGCGAGCAGGAGAAGTACGCGCTCGGGACCACCACCACGCGCGCGGTGTTCGAGGCGCAGCGCGATCTGCAGGCGGCCGTCAACAGCCGGCTGCAGGCGCAGATCAATCTCATCAAGGCGCGCATCAGCCTCGACCTGGCGGTCGGCGACACGCTGGCGGCTCACGGGATCGAGGTCGAGGAGGCATTGCGCCCGCTGCGCTGAGGCGGGAAGTTCCCTGGACGGCATTGGACAGATAGGAGGAGGTTGCCATGAGGATGATCCGTACGGCGGCGATTGTCGTGATGATGGGCGCGGCCGCGGGCGCCGCGCATGCGCAGGGCCTGGCGCAGGATCCGCGGGTCGCGTCCGCCCTGGAGGTGCTGCAGGTGTGGCTGGAGGCGCAGCGGGCCTATGACCGCATCCCCGGCGTCTCGGCCGCGGTCGTCCACGACCAGGAAGTCCTGTGGATCGGCGGCTACGGATATGCCGATGTGGCCCGGCAGGCTCCGGCCGGGCGCGACACGATCTACAGCATATGCTCGATCTCCAAGCTGTTCACCAGCATCGCCGTCATGCAGCTGCGCGATGCCGGCAAGCTGCGGCTCGACGACCCAGTGAGCCGTCACCTGCCGTGGTTCAGCATCAAGAAAACCGCCCCGGATTCGCCCGAGATCACCGTCGAGGGCCTGCTCACGCATGCCTCCGGCCTGCCGCGCGAATCCGACCATCCCTACTGGACCGGCCCGGAATTCCGCTTTCCGACGCGCGAGGAGATCATCGAGCGCATCGCGCACCAGGAGACGCTCTACCCGGCCGAGAGGCACTACCAGTATTCCAACCTCGGGCTGACGCTCGCGGGCGAGATCGTGGCCGCCGCTTCCGGGCAGCCCTACGCGGAATACGTGCGCCGCAATATCCTGCAGCCGCTCGGGCTGGCGAGCACCACGCCGGAAATGCCCGAGAACGAGCGCGGCCGGCGGCTGGCCGTGGGCTACAGCGCCCTGACGCGCGAGGGCGTGCGCCAGCCGCTTCCCTTTTTCAATGCGCGCGGCATCGCGCCCGCCGCGGGCTTCGCCTCGACCGCCGAGGACCTGGCGCGCTTCGCCTCCTGGCAGCTGCGCCTGTACGCGCGCGGCGGCAGCGGGGTGCTGGCGGCCAACACGCTGCGCGAGATGTACCGCATCCACTGGATCGAGCCCGATTTCGAGACCAGCTACGGCCTGGGCTTCAACGTGTGGCGCAGCGACGGCAAATTGTTCGTCGGCCACGGCGGCTCCTGTCCGGGTTACCGCACGCAGATACTGCTGCGCCCGGAGGAACTGCTGGCCACGGTGTTCATGTCCAACGCCCTGGGCGTCAACTCGCAGCAGTTCGCGCAGCGCATGTACGACATCGTGGCGCCGGCCGTCAGGGAAGCGGTCAAGTCGCCCGGGGCGGGCAAGGCGGCGGACCCCGAGCTGAGGAAATACACGGGGACCTACGCTCCCTCATTCGGCGGCGAGATCGCCGTGGTGATCTGGGAGGGGGAGCTGGCCACGCTGTCGCTGCCGAACATGGATCCGGTCAAGGCGATCACCAAGCTGCGCCGGACCGGCGCGCACACGTTCCGGCGCGTGCGCAAGGACGAGGAGCTGGGCGAGGAGATCGTCTTCGAGATGGGGCCCGACGGCCGCCCGACGCGCATGAAATGGCACAGCAACTACTACCCTCGCGTCCGCTAATTTCGGTGACAGGCTACTCAACCCCGAAACTCATGTGCGGAGCTTTCCGCCGGGATCGCCGGATCAACCTCACGGCTGGACTCGGCTGCGCGGCATGACACGCATGCCTGACCGCCGGCCGGCGCGGGCAGCAGGGAGCCGATCCGCTCCAGCCTGGAGCGCGCGGCGAGGAGCGGCCCGGAGTTTCGGGGTTGAGTAGCCTGTCACCGAAACTCGCGCAGCGACAGGAGGCCGGCGCGTTCGAGCACCTGGAAGTAGGCGTGGACGTCCTCGACGGCAACGGGTCCGTATTCGGCCGAAACGGCCAGGGCGATATCCGTGACGCTGCGCCGCCCGTCGACGAAGTTGAGCGCTTCGTAGGCCTGGTTGCCGCGCAGTTTGAGCCCCCGGGCCGTGCCGGCGCCGAGCTTCTCGTCGAGATAGCTCTCGTCGAGATGACAGGCGAAATCGGCGGCGCGCACCGGAACCACGCGGCTCAGGGCCAGCTCGGTCGCGCTCGGTGATCGGGGCAGCGGTTTGACGCCCAGGGCCGCCGCGCGCTCGGTCCAGACCTTGCGCGCGTCCGCGCGCAAGGCCTCGGCAACGGCCTCGATCGTCGCGGTGAGGCCGTCGATGCGCGCCGCCGCCCGCGGCTCCCTGGCGAATGCCAGGGTCGAGCGCACCGCCTCGGTTTCCCGCCGGGCGGCGTGGGCTATGACGTTCAGTACCTGGCCGTAAGCGGCTGCAAGACCGTCGGCATCCGCGGCTCCCTCAAGCGCCGCCAGGCTGTCGTAATAGTCCTCGGAAACGCGGCCGACGGCGTTGCGCGCGACCAGTCGGGCCATATCCACGGCCTGCGGGTCGCCGGCCGAGGCGATGTAGTACAGGGCGGCGAGGGCGATGGTGCAGACGCGCCGCAACTCCGAAGCATCCACCTTGTCCATCGTGTCGAGGCTCGTGTGGTGGAAGGTGTCGCCGTGACCGAACATGAGGGCGGGAGCGCGCAGCGCGCCGTCGTTGAAGACCACGTGGTCGCTGCCGCCGCTGTAGCGCGACACCCGGAAGGCGAACGGATTGTCGCTGCCGTTCATGCTCCTGAGATTCAGGGCATCCACCACTCTGGTGAAATGTACGGCGACGTCGTTCAGGAAACTGGGCAGCGAATCGGGTGTGCGCGTTATGGTGAAGGCGCCGCCCGTCTTGGCCAGGTTTTCGCCGATCATGTCGCAGTTGATGACGGCGAGGGTGTTGCGGACACGCTCCAGGTGAGCCTTGACATAAGGGATGGTACCCGCGAATTCCGGCACCCACAGGAAACGGATGGTGCGCTTGGGCGGCGGGATGACGCCGGCGTCGACCATCTTCTTGAGTGCTCGGGCCATTTCCAGCAGGCCGCCGGAACCGCTGGCGTTGTCGTTTGCACTCGGCATGGGATGGCAGAGATGAGCGATGAGGAGAACCTCCTTGTGCGGTTCCTCGGTGCCCGGGAGGGATGCGGAGAGAACCTCGACCGTCGTTTCGTAAAACTCGGCTTCCACATCGGCCCGCAAGGTGACTTTGACGCCCTGATCGAGCATTTGCTTCAGAAGCCAGCCCTGGAGCTTGCTCACGTTGAATCCGAACCCGATCCGGTTCCTGTCTTCCCACCTCGGCCAGAACGCGGTATATCGCACCATGTTCGGGTATCCGGGCCGGACATCGGGCGGGTACCAGCCGATCATGCCGAGTGCGCCCCGTTTGATCACGGCTTCCTGGGCCACGGCCCCGGGCGATCCGGTTGCCAGCACGATCTTGCCCTTCACTTCCTTGCCGCGGTAGGAAGCCTCGCCGTCCCCTGCCCCCACGTCCACCAGTTCGGCCTCGACGTGAGCCGTGCCGCTGTGCTTGATCAGGGTCAGAGGCATTTCCTGGAAGGAGCACAGCCGCTCGCGCCGCGGCGAGGTGAGCCAGAGTTCGGCGCTGCGTGCCCGCCAGCCGATCGGCGTGCGGTAGGTGTAGTAACGCGTCGAGCCGTTCGAGGGCCAGCCCTCGATGAGGGCATCCCTGTATCCCATCCGGTCGAGCTCGGTCTTGATCCAGACGGCCGCGTCGTGCCAGCCGACCGAGGCCTGGATGCGGTCGAACTGCGAGATGCGCGCGGTGTAAGCGAATGCCGACTCTCCGGAGATTTCGTTGACCATGGCCTGCATGAGCTCGGGAGCCGGAAGGTTCTTTTCGGCGGCAGGCGCGGGAAAGAGGACGAAGGCGGCCAGGGCGGCCGCAAGCGCGCAAGCGACGTAAGGCCGAAGCGTCGTTCTCATGGTGCGATCCTCCTCAAAGCGATTTCTAGCATAGCTCCAGAAATTGGATGATATCCGGGGTGCGCAGGAGGCGGCGTCCCTGCGCACGCCCGCGCTCGAATGTGCGCATGATCGCTCGATTGTCCAGGCAGAGAAAGCCGGATTTGCGGATAGCGGCCGTGGGCGCGCGACCATTTCATGAATTCGTAGATCACGCCCCCCTGCCAGGCGCCGCGCCCGGCGCCGCCGGAATCCAAAATGCAGGTGGCGATCTCGTTTTGCATGATGCCGCTGCGGGCCCCCCGTGGGTCACACGTGATTGCGCAACATGAGCTCGGCCGGATAGGGATTCAAGTAGGTCTGCTCGGCGACCCAGGCCACGGGGTGCCTGCGGAAATGGTGCAGCAGCAGTGTGACGGGAACGACGAGCGGGACCAGGCGGCGGCGATATTCTTCGATGCGCTCCTTCAGCTCGGCCTTGTCGCCGGCGTCCAGTGCGTCTTTCAGGAAGCCCGCCAGATGGTAGAGCACGTTGGCGTGCTTGCGCGCCGTGGCGCGCGTCTGCAGCGCCTGCATGAACAGCCGGCCGTAGGCGTCCAGCGTTTCGGCCAGATCCCCGCGCCCTGCCCGGGAAACGAGATGCCCGAGGCGCCGGTAGGCGGGCTCGTCATGGGCGAGCAGCGTCAGCTTGTGCCGGGTGTGGAAGTGCACGAGGTCGCGCGCGCGCGGGCGCCCGGCGCGGAACAGCAGCCAGCGGTGATAGGCGAAGACGCGCTCGACGAAGTTTTCCCGGATCGCCATGTCGTGCAGCCGGCCTTCTTCCTCCACGGGCAGCAGCGGGAAGCGCTCGATGAGCTCCTGCGCGTAGATCCCGCGGCCGTTGCGCGCGGGCACGCCGTGCTCGTCGTAGACGCGCACCCTTTCCATGCCGCACGAGGGCGAGTCCTTCTTCAGGATGTAGCCCCGCAGCTCGAGGCGCGCCAGCTCTTCGAGCCGGCGGCGCGCCCAGAGCTTCATCGTGTCGGTATGATCCGCCCCCGACCTGGGCGCGAGCAGCCTGGGCGAGCTCGCGCTGCCGGCAAGGCGCAGGCTTTCGCGCGGCGTGCCCAGGCCGATCTCCATTTCCGGGCACACGGGCACCCATTCGAAAAAGATTCCGAACGACTCGGTCAGCAGCGTGTCGAGCTTGTGGCCGCCGTCGAAGCGGACCTTCTCGCCCAGCAGGCAGCTGCTGATGCCGACCTTGATCCTCGGTTGTGCTGCGTCGTCTTCTTTCATGTTTCATGAATGCGGGACGCTCACCTGTTTCCGCGGCGACCGGTTCCGGTCATCCCGGCGCGCTCCTCGTCGAAACCGGTGAGCGTCCCCATTTTCTGAAGGCCTCGAGGGCGCGCCGCCGCGCCTCGGCGTGATCGATCATAGGCAATGGGTAGTGGCGCCCGAGCTCGACGCCGGCGCGTTTCAGTATCTCGTCGGGAGCCAGCCACGGCCGGTGTATCCACCGGGCGGGCACGGCGCCGAGCTCGGGCACCCAGCGGCGCACGTAATCGCCGTGCGGGTCGAACCTTTCCCCCTGAACCGCGGGATTGAACACGCGGAAATAGGGGGTCGCGTCGGCACCGCAGCCGGCGGTCCATTGCCACCCCAGGGTATTGTTCGCCAGATCGGCGTCCACCAGCGTATCCCAGAACCAGCGGGCGCCCTGCTGCCAAGGGATGAGCAGATCCTTGACCAGGAAGGAGGCCGCGATCATGCGGACGCGGTTGTGCATCCATCCCGTGGCGCACAGCTGTCGCATGCCGGCATCCACGATCGGGTAACCGGTGCAGCCGCCGCGCCAGGCGCCGAGCGCTTCGCGCGCGGCCGCGCCCGACTCCCAGGGGAATCGCTCGAATGCAGCGCGCAGCGGCGCTTCCGGGGTCCGGGGAAAATGGAAGAGTAGATGCCAGGCAAACTCGCGCCAGCCGATCTGTCTCAGGAATGCCTGGGCGCCGCTCGCGATGCGCCCGCCCCGGCGCGCAAGCGCGCGCTCCAGCGCGTGCCATATCTGCCGCGGCCCGATCTCGCCGAAATGCAGATGCGGCGAGAGCCGCGAGGTTCCCTCGCGATCGGGCCGGTCACGGTCTTGCGCATAGCCGGCAAGGCCTCGTTCGACGAAGCGGCGCAGCTGCCGCCGGGCGCCGGCCTCGCCCGGGTCCCAATGCGCCGCGAAGCCTTGCGCCCAGTCGTGCGCCGGCCCGAGTTCGAGCGCGGCGGGCGGCGGCGAGGCCGGCCACGCGGCAAGCGGAACCAGGCTTTTCGGAGCCGGCTGCGGTGCGGCCGGCTGCAGCCTGGCGAGGCATGTCTTCCAGAAGGGCGTGAACACGCGGAAGGGCTCTCCGGCGGCATTGCGGATTTCACGGGGCTCGAAGAGAAGGGAGCCGTTGAAAGTCTCGACGGCCGTGCCCGCGCCCCGCAGCGCATCCTCCACCAGGCGGTCGCGGCGGATGAGCGCCGGCTCGTACCTCCGGTTCCATGCCACGGCGGCGGCGCCGGTCTGCCGGACGAGCTCCAGCAGGCATTGAAGCGCGGGGCCGGTGCGCACAATGAGCCGGGAACCGGCGCGCTCGAGGGCGTCGGCAAGCACCTGGAGCGAGCGGCGCAGCCACCAGCGCGCGGCGGCGCCCGGAGCCCAGCCGGCCTCTTCTTCCGGCCCCCAGACGAAAACCCCTGCGACCGGCGCGCCGCGCGCCGCCGCCCAGGCGAGCGCGGGATTGTCCTCGAGGCGCAGGTCCGCGCGAAACCATACGAGAACCGGTGGAGGATGTGCCCTGGTTGGTTTCATGCAGGCCGATCTCCGCCCGTTTCCCGGATCATCGTGCGACTTCCTCGACTTCGCCGCCGGCCATTATAGTCCGGCCCCGGGAAATCCAGGGATGCTCATTTGTTCTCGCGGCGTCGAGACCCGATCGCCCCGGGGGTGTCCCGCGTCGCACGTCGAAAACGGTGAGCGTCCCCATTTCAGGAGAGCCGGGCGAAGGGCAGCGGGTAAGGGGCGTTGCGCCGGGCGTCGTCCGGCAGGTAGAGCACGGTGATCACGCTCCCCGCGTCGGGCGCGTCTTTCATCGGCCCTGCTTTGCCGTATGCCGTGGCGCCGCTGAGCAAAGCGAATGCGTAATGGATCCTGCCTTCGGAGCGTGCGGCGCGCCCTCCGCGGCGGGCGGATTCACGGCGCGTGACGATCGCCGGGGCGGCCCGCCCTTCGCTGAGCAGCCGGCGCTGGTACACGGGCGCCAGGGTCGCGAGCAGGCCCGCGGCAGCCAGGGCGAAGGCCGCGGCGCAGGGCACCCAGGCCGGCATGCCCGACCAGGCGCTGCTGAAGGGGCGGCTGATATCGGGCCTGGAGCGCGCGTAATAGACGGGGATGGGGGCGCCGAGCTCGAGCAGCCTCCAGGACCGCAGCGAGAGCCTGGCCGTGCCCTGGTACTCCCGGCCGGAAGCGGCGTAGCGGTAGGCGACCCAGTGCTTCGGGTCGTCACCGCGGCTGCGCCACAGGCGCGTGACGGTGCCCTCGGCGAGCGCGGACTCCTCGCGCAGCAGGTGCGCGGTTTCGGCGTCGCGGCCGGCAGCGCTCCAGGCCGGCGGGCGGGCGCCAGTCGCGGCGCAATTCATCGAGCTGCATGCGTACGTCCATGCCGATTCACTCCTCGCGGTTGCGCGGGCGGGGCGCCGGCTCGTCCGCCTTCGGCAGGCGCCCGGCCTGGCGCAGGGCCCGGCGCAGGAGGAACTCGATCTGCGCGTTCAGGCTGCGCAGCTCGGCATCCGCCCAGCGCTGCAGCGCCTCGTAGGTCGCCGGATCGAGCCGGAGAAGGAAAGCCTTTCGTTGCGCCATGGGTCGCAGGCCGCGCGGCCGCGCGGCGGTTTCACTGATAGAGCGTGCCCGTGTTGACCACCGGCTGCGCGTCGCGGTCGCTGCACAGCACCACCAGCAGGTTGCCCACCATCGTCACCTTGCGCTCCTCGTCCAGTTGCACGAGCTGGCGCGCGCTCAGCAGGTCGAGCGCCATCTCGACCATGCCCACGGCGCCCTCGACGATCTTCTGGCGCGCGGCCACGATCGCGCTCGCCTGCTGCCGCCGGAGCATCGCGCTCGCGATCTCCGGGGCGTAGGCCAGATGGCTGATGCGCGCCTCGATCACCTCGACGCCGGCTTTCGCCAGCCGCTCCTGGATCTCCTCGCGCAGCCGGTGCGCGATTTCGCCCGCCGACATGCGCAGCGAGATCTGGCCCTCGGTGTGCGCGTCGTAGGGATACGAGGTCGCCAGATTGCGCAGCGCGGCCTCGCTCTGCACGTGCACGAAATGCTCGTAGTCGTCGACGTGGAAGACGGCCTCGGCCGTCTCGATCACGCGCCAGACGACCACGGCCGCGATCTCGATCGGGTTGCCGTCGTGGTCGTTGACCTTGAGCTTGCCGCTTTCGAAGTTGCGCACCCGCAGCGAGACCCGGCGCCGGCTGGTCAGCGGATTGACCCACCACAGGCCCTGCGTCTTGAGCGATCCCTTGTATTTGCCGAACAGCTGCACGACCCGCGCCTCGTTGGGGTTGACCACGGTCAGCCCGAAAAGGCAGACGAAAGCCGTGCCGATCACCACCAGCCAGAAGACGATCCTGCCGGCCGCCTCCTCCCGGATCGACGCGATCAGCGCGAGCGTCCCAAGCACCAGCAGCGCCAGCAGCACCAGCAGCATCAACCAGCCCGAAATCCCCTTGATTTCCTTTTCCCGTAGCATCGAGACCCTCCCGGTCAATATCGGAATGATATCATAGTGATTTCACCCGGTCAAGCGCGGAAAAGCGCGCCGGCCGGTGATCGCCGGCCCTCCTTGTATACCGGGCCATTTCGGGTATCATTCGATCTCCGGCCTGCGGCTTGCAGGTTTCCGGACCGGTTGGCTGTCATGTCCCTTGCGCGCAGGATGTTGTTGCTCGGAGTCGGGTTTCTCTCGGTCGGATTGGCCGCGGCGGGCATCGTGCTGCCCTTGCTTCCCACGACGCCGTTTCTGCTGCTGGCGGCGGCATGTTTCCTGCGAAGCTCCGACAGGCTGCATCGCTGGCTCGTCAATCACCGCTGGTTCGGGTCCTACATCCGGGATTACAGGGAATACGGCGGCATCACCCGCCGCGCCAAGTCCGGGACGCTCATCCTGCTGTGGCTTTCCCTGGGGTACGGGATCGTCCGCGTTGCCGGCGCCGCATGGCTGCGCGTGCTGCTGTTCCTGATAGGCGTGGGAGTTACGGTTCACGTCTTGAGGCTGCGCACCATCCCAACGGCGCGGCAGCGCCGCGAAGAGGCCGTGCGCGCCGGGCGATGCACGGCGGCGGGGAAAACGCCGTGACGGATTTGCGGGGCGGTTTGCCGGCCGGGGCATGGAGCGTGTTCGGTCGCGACGCTTGTGGAACCATGCTGGACTGGGATTCGATCGACACGGTGCTGCTCGACATGGACGGCACCCTGCTCGACCTCAACTTCGACGATTACTTCTGGCGCGAGCACGTGCCGCGGCGCTTCGCGGAAAAGAACGGCGTCCCGCTCGATCAGGCGCGGCGCCGGATCTTCGAGCGCTACCGCGCCCTGCGGGGGACGCTCGATTGGTACTGCGTGGACTACTGGAGCCGCGAGCTCGGCCTGGACATCGCGGCCCTCAAGGAAGAAGTCGAGCATTTGATCGTCGCGCATCCCCACGTGCCGCAGTTTCTCGCCAGGCTGCGCGCGCTCGGCAAGAAGGCGATCCTGGTGACCAACGCCCACGGCAAGAGCCTGGCGCTGAAAATGCGGCGCACGCGGATGGCCGAGAGCCTCGACGGCCTGGTGTGCGCCCACGATCTCGGCCTGCCGAAGCAGGATCCGGCCTTCTGGGAGAAGCTGCGCGCGCTCGTCCCCTTCGACCGGGAACGCACCTTGCTCGTCGACGACGATCTCGATGTTCTCGCGTCGGCGCGCTCCTACGGCATCCGGTATCTGGTGTCGGTGGTGCAGCCCAACTCGTGCCGCCCGCCGCGCGCGATCGAGGGATTCGCCGCGATCCGCAGCTTCCTCGAGATACTGCCATGATCCGGTTGCCTGGCGGATCTTTCTCCCGTAACATCCGCCCGTGGATGCGCGGGCACCTCGAGCGTGCCGCGGCACGATGGGGGCGGCAAGCGGGCGGCGGGCGATGATTCCGGATGTCACGGTGATCGGGGGCGGGCTGGCGGGCGCGGAGGCGGCCT
>CAZHQK010000181.1:0-3534 GCA_964534795.1 uncultured Acidobacteriota bacterium | reverse complement strand
GCACCGACGTCCGATGCCGCAGTGCCGGAGGCACGGCAGCGGGTAGCCGGGGGTGAGCCGCAGGCGAACCCCCGGAACGCGGGCCGCGCACGCGTCAAGCCCCGAAGGGCCGGCAGATTACATCGCGCTGCGGACCTACCTGCGCTTGTTGATTCTGTATACCTCTGCGTAGACACGCCTGAGGGGCGCGACGCAGTACTGGTGGATGGCTTCCATGAAATTGGCCGGCTCGGCCATCATGTCCTCGAGGTAGGTTTCGTCGATCCCGAAGGTCAGCCGTATGATATCGGCTTTTCCCGGCCTCTGCTCGAGCGCCACGCTTTTCTGGAGATCATCTGGCAGGATGAAAAGGTCGCAATTGCGGATTTTCTTCGCCTTCTTGAACCCCTCGATCTGCTTCGTGCGTGCGGTTTCGTAATATACGGAAAGGCGCCTGACGAGCTCGGCGTAATCGAAATTCGGGACCTTGGTGTTGACGCTGGCCTGCAGGCGGCAACCCTCGGGTCCGGCCTCGACCGAGAGCCCGTAGGTGAAATCGAGTTCGCCCTTGTCGAACTTGATCCTGTGACCCAGCTCGTCGTGGAAGCGCTTCAGTTCTTCCGGGGCTTCGATGGCGGGGTTTTCCTTCTTTTTTTCGGCCGTGACGTAGTAGTCGCTTACGCTGAGGTACCATTGGTCGATGATGGCTTCGAGGGCCTCATCGATCATCTTGACGATCTTTGCGGAGAACTTCTTTTTGGCTGCCAATCCTGTCCATCCTTGCAAAGGTTTCGACGGAGCATGTCCGGCAATGCCGCCGGCAAAAAACCGCGCGTCAGTATAGCACAGCGCGGCCCGGCGCGCGCGTCGGATGTGCGCACACGTCGCCCGCCGGTACTGGCGGCCCATACGGCGAATTGATATCATCCCGCGACTGCCATGGAATCGCGCCGCCTTTGGATCCTCGCCCTGTTGGCCGCAATCAATGCCGTGAACTTCTTCGACCGCCAGATTCTCGCCGCGGTGACCGAGCCGCTTCGCCTGGAGTGGAACCTGACGGATACGCAGATCGGTTGGCTGGGCACGGCGTTCACCCTGCTTTATGCCGTCGCCGGCATACCTCTGGGGCGCCTCGCGGATGTCTGGCGCCGCACGTGGCTGATGGCGATCGGCCTCGCGCTGTGGAGCGGCCTGACCTTTGCGTCGGGGCTGTCCCGCGGATTCCGGTCGCTCTTTGCCGCGCGCCTGGGCGTCGGTATTGGCGAAGCTTCGTGTGCGCCTGCGGCGACCTCGCTGATCGGCGATCTCTTCCCCGCGGCGGAGCGGGCGCGGGCCCTGTCGGCCTTCATGCTGGGACTGCCCGTGGGGCTGTCCTTGAGTTACATCGCGGGCGGTGCGATCGCCCAGCACTACGGCTGGCGCTATGCGTTTTTCGTCGCCGGGATTCCCGGGTTCATCCTGGCCGCTTTGCTGTTGTTCGTGCGCGAGCCCGCGCGCGTTTCCCGCGGGCCGGCGGGCTCGCCTTTTCTGCTGGTGCTCGGTATTCCGACGATGTGGGTGGTGATCGTGTCGGGCGCGCTCCACAATTTCAACCTATACGGCATCAGCTCGTTCCTTCCGGCTTACCTGACGCGCTTCCATCATGTCTCGGTGCAGGGGGCGGGCTTCTACTCGGCGCTGGTGGTGGGCGTGATGGGAAGCGCGGGGATGCTGCTCGGCGGGTGGCTCGGCGATGCGGCGGTGAGGCGCAGGCCGAACGGCCGGATGCTGGCGGCCGGGGCGGCGCTGCTTGCGGCGGCTCCCCTGTCGTGGCTGGCGCTTTCGGTGCCGCGGGGCGAGGCGCCGGCGTTCGTGGCCCTGCTCGGCTGCGCCTACATGCTGATGTACGTCTACTATGCCACGGTTTATGCGGCGATCCAGGACATCGTCGAGCCGGCGCTGCGCGGCACGGCCATGGCGGTCTATTTTCTGGCGATGTATCTTTTCGGGGCCTCGCTCGGGCCGGTCGGGACGGGCGGGCTGAGCGATTATCTGGCGCGGCGCGCCGCGGGCGGCGCAGAGCCGGTGCCCGAGGAATTGCGCGCGCTCGGACTGCATCAGGCGATGCACATCGTGCCGGCGGTCGCGCTGGTGATCGCGGCGGTGCTTTTCATCGGCGCCGCCACCATCCGCAAGGACATGGCCGGGCAGCGTGATTCTGTCTGTCGGCCCTCCGGGGCTTGATAATTGTCAGGCGCGCTTTCTCCAGGTTCGCTCCGCTCACCTGGAGCTACCAGCTTCCGTCCCTCCGGGACGGACGCGACCCCCGAAGGGCCGGCGGGGATTGCCAATGATGCGGCTCCAGAGGGACCCTGAGCGGGCAGCCGGGGGTGAGCCGCAGGCGAACCCCCGGAACGCGCAGCGATGCGGTTCGAGGTGATCGCACGGCCCCAGAGGGGCCCTGAGCGGGTAGCCGGGGGTGAGCCGCAGGCGAACCCCCGGAACGCGCAGCGATGCGGTTCGAGGTGATCGCACGGCCCCAGAGGGGCCCTGAGCAGGTAGCCGGGGGTGAGCCGCAGGCGAACCCCCGGAAAGGCGGGATGCATACATCAAGCCCCGGAGGGCCGGCAGGAAGCGCAGCGCGGCCAATCGGCGATGCCGGATTCCAACATTGCACCGATGTCCGATGCCGCAGTGCCGGAGGCACGGCAGCGGGTAGCCGGGGGTGAGCCGCAGGCGAACCCCCGGAACGCGGGCCGTGCATGCATCAAGCCCCGAAGGGCCGGCAGAAATCCTCTCTCACCACAGAAACCTCTCATCGAACTCGATTCCGCAATTGCGCAACAGCTCAAGATACTCCTCCTGGAACGATCTGCCTCTATGATGTTTCTCCTGGGCGCGGATATATTCGGCGACAGTCTCGACCTCGGAGCGACATATGGTGAATGCTCCGTAACCGTCCTGCCACGCAAAATATCGCGAACCGATCGCCTGATGAATCCACCCCGACGAAGAGGCCTTGATTTTCCTGACCATGCTTGCCAGGGAATCCGCCGCCCTCAGGCCCGCCAGAATATGGACGTGGTCCGCAGTTCCACCTATGCCATGCGGCTTGCCTCCCAATGCGCGCACGATGCCGCCCAGATAATCGTGGAGCCTCGGCCGCCAATCCCCGGCGATTGACGCCCTGCGCTCTTTTGTGCTGAACACGACGTGGTAGTGCAAACTGAGGTGAGTCGAAGGCATTGTTCGTTTCCTCCCATACAATCAACCGGGGATTCGGAAGAATGAGCCAATGAATCGACTGGCGGGAGACCACACCTTCTGCCGGCCCTCCGGGGCTTGATAATTGTCAGGCGCGCTTCCTCCAGGTTCGCTCCGCTCACCTGGAGCTACCAGCTTCCGTCCCTCCGGGACGGACGCGACCCCCGAAGGGCCGGCAGGGATTGCCAATGATGCGGCTCCAGAGGGACCCTGAGCGGGTAGCCGGGGGTGAGCCGCAGGCGAACCCCCGGAACGCGCAGCGATGCGGTTCGAGGTGATCGCACGGCCCCAGAGGGGCCCTGAGCAGGTAGC
>CAZHQK010000180.1:0-88521 GCA_964534795.1 uncultured Acidobacteriota bacterium | reverse complement strand
GGAGCAGGACATATTCGTTGCGGCGGGGAGCGGGCTGACGCAGGGGTACGTGAAGGTGGAGAGCGACGGGATCCGGCTGGCGGGGAGCGTGGTGTTCGGGGATCCGGCGCGCAGCCGGTTTGCCTCGGCGCTGCCGCTGGTAGGGCGGATGAAGACGGACATGGTCTTCAGCCAGCTGGTATCGAACGAGACCTACTTCACGGGCCTGGCGATTTTGAATCCCGGCGCGTCGGAGGTTACGTGCCACATCGAAGCCTTCGACCAGTGGGGGAACCTGATCGCCTCGAAGGACCAGACGATCCAGCCCGGCCGGCGGGTCTCGAAGCTGATGATCGAGCACTTCGAGCAGATGAGAAACCAGAACTACGGCATGGGATACATCCGGGTGCAGTCGACGGGCGGGGTGGCGAGCTTCGCTCTCTTCGGCACAAACAGCCTGACGGCGCTCTCGGCCGTGCCGGCGCAGGATGTGCCCTGAGGCTGTTTGTCGCCGCACGATAAAGCGGCGGAGGTCGGGCAGCGTAACGCACGGTGAATCGATTACAGAAACGCAACGGCTCTGAAAGGAACGGCATATGGTTTCCAGGTGGATCGGGATCGTGCTCAGTATATGCCTCGTGACGGGCATGTTCGCGGTGGTGCGGGCGGCGGACACCTGTACCGTGATCGGGGAGGTCGCCGACAAGGCGACCGGGCAGAAGCTTGCCGACGTCAATGTCATTCTGACCAACATGCGCACCGGCGTGCAGCGCGGCACGCGCACCGATGCGGCGGGCAAATACGTCTTCACCACCGTCTTCCCGCCGGGGCAGTACAAGATCACGGTTTCGCTGCAGGGCTACGTGACGGTGGAGTTGACCGACATCTGGCTGGCGATCAACGACACCAAGGTCGTGATCCCGCCGCTGGCACTCGAGCGCGTGGCGGGCCCGGCCTCGACCGTGACGGTCGAGGGCAAGGAAGCCGTGGTCAACACCACGGACGCCGCTCAGCGGCTGACTCTCGACGAGCTGACGGTCGTCACGCTTCCCCTGTCGGGCGTGCGCACGTTCGACGAGCTGGCGTTCCTGGCCCCGGGGGTGGCGCCGGTGGCGCAATCGGCGGGCACCGGCCCCGGTGTGGGCCCGGGCGTGGGGACGGCGGGACAGTTCAGCATCAACGGGGAGCGCGGCCGCGCCAACAATTTCCTGGTCGACATGTCGGACAACAACGACCAGGACGTCGGCGTGCGGCGCCAGGGCTATGTGTCGCTGGTGCCCCAGAGCATCGAGAGCATCCAGCAGTTCCAGGTCATCGCCGGAGCCTACCAGGCGGAATTCGGCCGCAACTCCGGCGCGATCGTGAATGCCATCTCGAAGACGGGCGGCAACGCGGTGCACGGCTCGGTGTACGGCTTCCTCACGGACAGCCGGCTGAACGCGCGCAATCCGTTCGACCAGCTCGACGGCCCGGCTTCGGGCAAGAGCCCGTACCGGCGCGCCCAGTTCGGAGCGGCCGCGGGCGGGCCGTTCGCGCGCAACCGGAGCTTCTGGTTCGGGTCGGTCGAGAGGCAGCGCATCATGGATCGCCCCGAGCGCCACTTCGCCGTGCCCTTGGCGGCCGAGCGCAGCTATTTCGGCATCTCGCCGCTGCGCACTTCCACCATCCCGGGCGTGAGCGAGCTGGAGAAATACTTCGCCGACGCGGGCTATTATCTTTCCGGGATTGCGGGCGCCGCCGTCTGGAGCCTGGTGCCGCAGCCCAACAACCCCGGGGGGCCTTACGGCGCGAACACATACACCGAAGCGATGAACGGGGACGGCGCCGGGACGATTTTTTCCATCAAGGCCGACCACAAGCTGTCGGCCGGGCATGATTTCACGGCGCGCTATAACTTCACCGACGACCATGTGACCATCCCGGTGGTCGGCGGCGCGATCCGCTCCTCGATCCGTCCCGAGACGCGCACGCAGAACGTGTCGCTCTTCCTCAACAGCGTGCTCTCGGACCGGGCGACCAATCAGCTGCGGCTGTCCTACGGGCGCACCAACCTCGATTTCCTGGAGGCCGCGGGCAGCCCGTTGCTTTTCGGCAGCACGAATACCGCGCAGCTTGCCGCGCTGCTCGCGCCCGTGCCCTACCTGCAGGACCCCCTCAAGACGCCGATCAAGACGGATTTCGGCCGCGGCAGTTACGGGCCCTTCGGCTCCACCGGTGCGCTCGGGCAGCTGGTGATCCACCCGTACAGCCCGATCGGCGTCGACGTTTACAATTTCCCGCAGGCGCGCATCAACAACACCTACCAGTACGCCGACACGTTCGCCTACAGCCGCGGCGCGCACATCTTCAAGTTCGGCGTCGACATCCGGCGCACCGAGCAGAACAGCCGCCTCGACCGCAACGTGCGCGCTCTGGCGGAATTCAACAGCGGCTACGGCTTCGACGTCGACGGCAGCCAGAAGATCCTGCGCGGGCGCGATCTGGCTTCGATCGGGTACGCCACGTCGGTGTTCCAGACCATGATCCCCGATCTCAACGACGACGGCCGCCCCGACTTCGATACCCGGATCGCTCTGCGCTTCACCGAGTACAACCTCTTCCTGCAGGACGATTGGAAGCTCGTGCCGCGGCTCACGCTCAGCCTGGGCGTGCGTTACGAGTACAACACGACGCCCGAGAGCGTGAACCGCGTGCTCGAGAGCACTTTCTCGGATCCGCTCGCCGGCGTTCCCTTGCAGGTCTACGGCCAGGGGGACGAGGCGAACCGGGCGTCCTTCGAGTCCATGGTTTCGTCCTATCGTTCCTTCGTGGGCGGGCGCGAGCTGATGTACAAGGCGGACAAGAAGAACTGGGCGCCGCGCGTCGGCATCGCCTGGGACGTGACCGGCGACGGCAGGACGGCCCTGCGCGCCGGCTACGGGATATTCCACAACCAGATCATCTCGGCGGTCACCAGCCAGTCGCGCAACGTGTTCCCTCATCTGATCCCGCTGAACTCGAGCGGTTTCGGCACCGAGCTTTTCGGCGTGTACCTGCTCAGCCGGCAATGGCTCTTTTTGAACGTTCCGGGAGCAGCCATCTATCCGCACCAGCGCGTGGGCACGGTCGACACCCTCGGTGTGCCGGCGCGCTATTTTGGAGTCTATCTCGGCTCGCAGGCCCGGCAGGGGAAGCAGGGCCTGGCGTTCACGCTGCCCACGCCCGAACTCAAGACCCCCTCGGTCCAGCACTATCAGGTGACGTTCGAGCGCGAGCTGTTCGCCGACACGCTCTTTTCCGCCGCCTATGTCGGCTCCAAGGGCGCGCACCTTTCGCGCTTCCGCTATCCCAACGGCGGGATCGCGGGCCGGCCGCAGTTCGGGATTTCGTCGCAGACGGCCGGCACTCTGAAAATCCTGACCGTGCAGACGCAGCCTCCCGCGACGCGCGTGCAGGGCGGGCTGGGCCCGTACACGGTGTTCGAGAACTCCGCGCCCTCGCGCTACGATTCGCTCCAGCTGGCCTGCCTGCGGCGCTTCTCGAAGGCGCTCGAGTTCACGGCCGCCTACACCTGGTCGCACGCGATCGACGAGGTCTCGGACGTGTTCAGCAACATCGGTTTCTTCGCGCTGCCGCAATCGGACGGCGACCTGCGCGCGGAGCGCGCGTCGGCGAACTTCGACGTCCGGCACCGCTTCGTCGGCAGCTTCCTGTGGGCGCTGCCCGTGGCGCGCGGCAACCGCGTGCTGGGCGGGTGGCGCCTGGCCGGGATCTTCACCGGGCAGACGGGGCAGCCGTTCACGGTCAATACCTCGATCGACGTCAACAACGACGGCGTGCTCACCGACCGGCTCGACAAGACCACGGGCCTGACGGCCGGCACGGGCGGGCTGGTCATCCTGGCGGCTCCCGCCTCGCCGGCGGACCTGCTGGCGGCGCCGGGACGGAACGGCAAGGTGGGGCGCAATACCTTCCGCGCTCCGGGAGTCGCCGCTTTCGACATGGCGGTCATCAAGATGTTCCGCTTCGCCGAGCAGGCGAACATGGAGGTGCGGGCGGAGATGTTCAATCTCTTCGACCGCACCCACTTCGGCATTCCGGTCCGGATCCTGGAGGCGCCCGCCTTCGGCCGGGCCGTGGAGACTTCGTTGAATTCACGGCGGATCCAGTTCGCACTGAAGCTGAACTTCTGATCCGTCGGGGAATGGGGGCCCAAAGGTTCCGCCTCGGAGGCGGCGCCCGGGGTGAGCCGGTGCGTCAGCGGATGGGATCGATCACGAGGCCGCTGACGTCGAACTCCTCGTCGTCGAAGACGGCGAAGCCGACCCTGCCGCGTGCCGGCAGGCCCTGGATGGTATAGCGTCCCAGCTCGCTGCCGGCGGTGGAGGTGCCCGAGACGACGCTTCCCCGGGCGACGATCTGATTGCCGGTGACTTCCATCTGGATATCGATCCAGTCGGAGCGGCCGCCGGCGAAGGGGAATGGAAGCGGGACCGGGTAGACGGCCGCCTGTTGCCCGTCGCGATAGACCGAGAAGAAGATGGCGTTGCGCCGGGTGCGGTCGGGGCTGCGGTCGCTGAATATCTGGATCAGGCAGTAGTTGCGCTCGTCCTGCCAGCGCACGAACCACGAAGCCTTGAACCCCTTGTTGAGCCTGAGCTGGAAGGTCTGGCGGAAGTTCTCGTAGGCGCGGCCCTTGAGGATGGCGGCGCCCGCGCCCGCGGCGCGCATCATGTTGTCGGCCTGCCAGCCTGCCGGGTGTTCCCAGTTGTCGAGCGTCAGGAAGGCATCGGTATACGATGTCGCCAGGGCCGGCATGGCGCTTTCGAGCACGGCCTGCAGGCGGGTCGTCTGGCGGTCCTCGATGGTGATCGTCTTCTGCTGGGGCTTGTAGCCTGATGCCGTGAGCTCGACGGTGTAGGTGCCGGTTTCGAGCTCGATCTGTTTCTGCTTGGACAGATCGTAGGTCTGCCCTCCGATCCTGGCCAGGGCGCCCTCGGGTTGCACGTTGCACTGCAGTGTTCCCCGCGTGCGCTCGAGATTGAACGGCTCGGCCCGGGCCTCGCCGGCGCGCAGATCCACGGACCGCTGGACTTCGCGGTAGCCGTCTTTGCGAATCCTGATCCGGCGCGTTCCCGCCTCGACCCTGAGGTCGTTCAGCGGCGTGCTCCCCTTGTATTCGTCGTCGATATAGACGTCGGCCTTGTCGGGCAGCGAGGAGACGCTCAGCACGGCCGGGCGGGCCGCGGCGGGAGCGAGCGTGACCTGCAGCCTCAGGGTTTCGCCGGGCTTCAGGCTGAGCAGGTCGAGTTTCTCCTGGTATCCTTCCTTGGACACCTTCAGCGTGCGGCTTGCGGGCGACAAGCCGGTCAGGGTCAGATTGCCGGCGGCGTCGGTCTTTCCCCTGGGGGCGTCGTCGACGGCCACGTCGGCGGCCGGCACGTTGGTGGCCAGGATCAGCGTGGCGGCTTTCGGGGCGAGAGTGATGATCTGGTCGACCGCCTTGCCCGGTTCGAGCGTCAGGTTCCTCTCGGCGTCTTCGTAACCGTCCCGGCGCACGAGCAGCCTGGACGGGCCCGGCTTGAGGTCCTGCAGAATCATGGATCCGCCGGCGGCCGTGCCCAGGAGTTTCCCGTCGAGGTAGATGCGGGCGTCGGGGGGGCTGGTGAGGATGCGCAGCACGGCGGTATCGGCCTTGATGGCGAGAGGGCGCAGGCTCTCGTAAATGACGATGGTCTCGCCCGGCGAGAACTCGGGATCCCGCTGCAGCACCTCGAAGCCTTCCTTGATGAGGCGCACGCTGTGACGGCCTTCCTGGACCTGGAAGGAGCTGGTGCTTCCGGCAGCCGCGGTCCTGCCGATTTCCCGGCCGTCGATCTGGATGCTGACGTCGGGCTGGTCGACGCGGATGCGCAGTTCGGCCGCCTGAGGCGACAGCCGGAACGAGACGGCCGGATTGGCGCCTTTGGCGAGCGTGATCTCGCGCGCCGACGGCGCGAAACCCTGCTTGCGGGCCGAGAGCGTGCCCTTGCCGGGCGCGAGGTCGCGCACGGCGAGCTTGCCGCCGCTGGTGACTCCGATGGAGCGGCCGTTCCACAGGATTTCGAGCCCGTCGGGTTCGGAAAGTACAGCGAGCTCGGCCCCGGCGCGCCCGATCTGCAGGACGGCGTAGATCGCCGCCGCGACGATGACGGCGGCGAGTGCGGCGATCCACGGCCAGCGGAGCGCCGGGCGGGCCGCGGCGGCCTGTCGGCGCTGCTGTTCGAGTGCCAGCCGTTTCTGGAGTTCCCGTTCCTTTTCGCGCGCGCGGATGTCCTTTTCTATTTCCTTGAGCAGAGCCTTCGCTTCCCGGTGCGCCGGTTCGAGGCGCAGCAATTCCTGGGCGTGGGTGAGCGCCGCTTCGAGTTCGCCGCGCGCGCGCTCCTGGCGGGATTGCAGCAGGAGGGCGGCCAGGCGCTCCTGGGTCTGCCGGGTGCGCTGCGCTTCTTCGATGCGCTCCAACAGCTTGCGGGCATCGGCGTTCTCCGGGTCGATCAGGAGGACCTCGCGGGCGCATGCGGCCGACTGCTGGAAGTCGCCGGCGGCGTACGCCTGGGTGCTGCGGGCGAGCAGGGCCGCTATTTCCGAGCGCCGGCTGACCGCCTGTTGCGCCTCGTCGATGCGCTCGAGCAGCTCGCGCGCTTCGGTGTTGCGGCTGTCGAGCAGGAGGATTTCGTTCGCCAGGCGCGAGGCGTCGGCGAAATCCTTCCTGCCTGCGGCCTGCCGTGCCTGCGCCAGCAGCTCGGCTATCCGCGCGCGGGTGCGCTGCTGCTCGAGGGCGGCCTCGATCCGGCCGAGCAGCTCGCGCGCTTCCGCGTGCTCCGGGGCGAGTTCGAGCGCCCGCAGGGCGGCCGCCTTGGCGGCGTCGTACGCTTCCTCCAGGAGCCGGCGGCGCGCCTCCACCAGCTCGGCGTGGAGCCGCGCCTGAAGCTCCTCCTCGCGCACGCCGGCTTCCGCTTCAGCGATCGCGGCCCGCATGCCGGCATCTTCGCCGAGCAGCTCGACCGCGCGGCGGAAGGCCGCCAGGCTCTCGCGATATTTCTTCTCCTGCAGCAGGCGGAAAGCCGCCTGCTTTTCCTGCTCTCCGCGCTCGATGCGCGCCCGGCGGGCGTTTTCGGCATCGATCTCGGCCTGCACCTGCCCGAGCAGGCGCAGCACCTCGGGATGGTCGGCCTGGACGGCGAGGGCCTCTTTCAGGGCAGTGCGCGCTTCTTCGAGCGCCCGGGCCGAAAGCAGGGCGCGCGCCGAGTCCATGAGCTGCTCGACCTTGCGGCGTCTGGCTTCCTCGATCTCGCGGCGCCTGTCGAGCTCGGCCTGCCATGCTGACGCCAGCTCCTCGGCTTCCTCGGCGAATTCCGCCTCGCCGGCGACCGAGCGCGCCAGTTCGATCGCCGCGGCGAGGTCGCCCTGTTGCGCCGCGTCGCGGGCGCGCCGGATCACCGCAGCGATCCTCCCCCGGCGCTTGCGGGCTGCCGCCTCCGCCGCGCGCCGGGCCGCTTCGATCTCCTTCTGCCATTCGAGCGCCTGCCGGTGGCCGGGTTCGAGTTCCAGCACGCGCGCCAGCAGGGATAGAGCCTCGTCTTGGCTGCCCTGGTCCCGGGCGGCTCGTGCCCGGGCGAGCAGGTCGCCGATCTGCCGCTCCCTCTCCCTCTTCTCTCTTTCCTGGGCTTCCGCACGCTCGATCTCCGCAGCGAGCGCCTCGGCGCCCTCGACGTCGGCGGACGCTTCGATCGCCTCCTCGAGTCCGCGGCGCGCGGTCTCCAGGTTGCGCGCGGCGAGCGCCTTGCGGGCGCGCTCGATCGCGGCCTGCGCCCGACGGCGCGCTTGCGCGCGCGCCTCCTGCTGCGCGATCTTCTGCCGGGCCTCTTCGAGGAAAGCGCGCGCCTGCGCGCGGTCGGGCTCGAGCTCGAGAGCCTCGAGCAACAGCGACTGTGCGCGGCGGGGATCGTCGGCCGCGAGGCGATCCGCCGCCTGCTGCACGAGCTCGTCCGCTCTGCGCCGCCTGGCCAGTTTGGCCTCGATGCCGGCGCGCAGCTCGAGCGCCGCCGGGTCGCCCGGCTCCAGATCGAGCAGCTCCTGCAGGCGCGCCAGGGCCTCTTCTTCGTTGCCGGCCTTGGCGAGGGCCTGGGCCTGCGAGCGGAGCGCGGCCGCCTGCCGCCGGCGCGCCGCTTCGGCTTCGGCTGCGCGCTCGGCCTTTTCGATCTCGGCGCGCAGCGCCCGGCCGCCGGCAATGTCCGGCCATGCGGCGAGCGCGCGCTCCAGGGAGGCGCGCGCCTGCTCGAGCGCGCCGGCGGAGAGGGCCTGCCGGGATTCGGCGAGCGCGTTTTCGGCCAGGCGGCGTTGCGCCTCGGCTTCCTCCCGGGCGCGCAGGTTCCGGCGGGCATCGGCCAGCAGAGCCGACGCCTGCGCGTGCCCGGGCTCGAGCTCGAGCAGGGCTTCGAGGCTTTCCAGGCATCCTTTCCAGTCCTGCGCCGCAAAGCGCGCCTGCCCCTGTTCGAACAACTCCGCGAGACGGCGCGTCCGTTCCTGCGCGAGCCTTTTCTCTTCGAGGCGGGCGGTCAGGTCCTTCTTGAGTTTTACGGCGGCGGGGTGCGTGGGATCCTCGCGCAGGATGAATTCGAGTATCTTGAGCGCGCTTTCCAGCTCGCCGCTGCGCTCCAGGTCTTCGACCTCGCTGACGAGGTAGGCGGTCTGCTTCCTCGTCTCCACGAGCCGGACGACCCGGTCGCACTCGCGGCGCGCGCGGTCGCGCAGATCGAGAAGACCGAGGTAATCCGGTTGCGGGCCCTTGCGCCGGCGCGTGAGCTCGCCGGTCTGGGCCGGCAGCGTGGTGTCGAAGAACTCCGGGGCGAGGGCCTGCATTTCCGCGAGGGCCTGGGCAACATCCTCGACCAGGCGGCGGTGGGGGCGCACCAGCTCGGCCAGTTTGGCCACCGCGGCGCGCGCCTCTTCGCGCACGGCGCGCTTCCTTTCCTCGAGCAGGCTCCGGGCCGACTCGAGTTCGCGGTAGAGGTCCTCGGCCTGCTGGTAGCGTTTGGCCGGGTCCTTCTCCATGGCGCAGGCGACGATGCTGGCGATCTCGACGGGGATTCTCGGATCGACCTTGTCGACGGGATCGGGCTCGGTGTGCGTCACCTTGTAAGCGGTGGCGATATCCGTTTCGGCCTGGAACGGCTTGACGCAGGTCAGAAGCTCGTAGGCGACCACGCCCAGGGAGAAGATGTCGGTGCGGTGGTCGAGCTTCTCGCCGCGCACCTGTTCGGGCGACATGTAGGAGGGCGTGCCCATGGACGTGCCGGTGAGCGTCTGGTCCGAGGTTGCTGCGCGCGCCAGCCCGAAGTCGAGGATCTTCACCTGCCGGGAACGCGTGATGAAGATGTTTCCCGGCTTGATGTCCCGGTGGATGACGCCGGCGGCATGCGCATGGGCCAGGCCTTCGCAGACCTCCATCAGGATCTGGAGCTTGCGCTCGAGCGAAATCGGCGCGCGCCGCGCGATGGCCGACCTGAGGTCCTCGCCCTCGAGGAATTCCATGGCGATGAACGCCTGGCCGGCGTCCTCGTCCATTTCGTAGATCGTGATGATGTTCTTGTGCGACAGGGCGCCCGCCGAGCGTGCTTCCTGCAGGAAGCGGTGGCGCATTTCCGGCTCGACATCGCTGTGGCGGAAGAGGGTCTTGATGGCGACCACCCGGCCGATGCGTGGGTCGAGAGCTTTGTAGACCACGCCCATGCCCCCCTTGCCGATGGCCTCGACGATCTGATACTTGCCTATCTTGTCCACACTCACCGGATCGGCGGCGCGGGCGCGAACGTTCAGCCGTGCCCGGCGCCGCGGAAATGCCCGTCCGCCTGCGGCTGTCGGCGGCCTGCGGCCGTCATTGCAGACTGCGCAGGGCTTCGGCGAAGCTCATGAAGTAATCGTCATGGGCAAAAATGCTCCTGAGAATCCCGGGCGCCACGCGCAGAGTTTCTTCCGGGGTGAGGCAATAGCGCATCGAGGAAAAGCCGCGGCGATACTCGGCGACTTCGTCGGCCAGGTTTTCCTTGTGCACGATCACCCGCGCCATCAGGCGCGCCAGCCGGTCGAAATCGCCTTCCTGCATTCCGAAGCGCGTCATCTCCTGCACGCCCATGCGGATGCCGCTGGGGTGATAGAAGGTTTCGTCGCCGGGAAGCGCCTGGAAATTGGTGATGATGTTGTTGTCTTCGAGGCGGGAGGCGATTTCCTTGCCGTCGCCGAACCGTGTGACCCGGATGACGACCTGATGGGTGCAGGTGTAGCCGTCCGGTTCCCCGCCCTCCACCGGGATGCCGTATGCCGCGCACGCCCGGGCGAAGGCGCGCGCGTTGGCGAGCACCTGCGTCTGATAGGCGTCCTTGAAATGGTTCATCTCGAGCGTGGCCGCCAGCATGGCGAGCTGGCTGCCGAGGTGGTGGTTGCTGGTCGAACCGGGGAAGGCGCGCGCGACGATCTCGTTCCAGAACCTGCGCAGCGGGGAATCCTTGTCGAATCTGCCGGCGATGACGCCGCGCTGCGGGCCGAAAAAGGTCTTGTGGGTGGAACCGGTGACCACGTCCGCGCCCTCGGCCAGCGGGTCCTGGAAGCGCGGTCCCAGCAATCCCAGGACGTGGGCGCCGTCGTACATGACGATCGGCCGGTAGCCGCTCGCGCCGTCGAGGTAGCGGCGCAGCGCCCGCACGGGTTCCGGGTGAAGGAACATGCTCTTGCCGAACACGATCAGCGAGGGGCGGTGCTTGTCGACCAGCCGGACCATCGCCTCGGCATCCGTCCGGTAGGAGTTCGCCCGCTCGAGGGGAAAATGGACGATCTCGCCGTCGACGAAGTTGAACAGCGCGCCGAAGGGCTGGGCGCTGAGGTGGCCGCCGTAGTTGAGATTGTTGTTCATGACGCCGGTCAGGCGGCCCGACGACCCCAGGCGCGGGAAGCCCTCCGGGCCCGCGGCCAGGAACTTGACCACCGCCTTGAAGACGATTTCGTTGGCCATCTGGCCGCTGATGGGGCGCGTCTCCACGCAATTGCCGTTGATGAAGCGCCCGAATTCGTTCTTCAGGCGCTCTTCGACCTCGAAAATGAAATCGGTGCCCTGGTAGTAATAGATCTGATCGCCCTTGACGGCCTTGGAGCCGGCGATCGATTCCAGCTCCTTTTTGAGCGCCGTCTTGTGCTCCGCGTAGCGTCCCGCCGGGTCGCTGATCTCGCACAGCTTGACGAGCAGCGATGGGGTGTTTTCCGACGGGATCAGGTTGAAGCATCTGCGCTGCCGCCAGAGGTTGTTTTCGATCACTCTCTCCGCCAGTTCGGCGAGAGACTTTTCCAGTGCGTTCATGGTTCCTCCGCAGGCGCATGCCGCATTGCGCACGGTGGATTGTATCATCGCGCCCCGGTCTTCTGCAGCACGAGCTGCGGCTCGGGACGCGCCGGCATTGTCGGCGGTCGCGACAGCGCTGTCAACCTTCGCTTGGGGCTGCCGGTGCGCGCCCTGCCGCCAGGCTCATGCGGTAGATGCGCACCGTGGAGAGCAGCAGCGAGAGGATGACCGGCCCGATGAGAAAACCCACGAAGCCGAACGCCAGGATGCCCCCGAGGATGGCCAGGAAGCCGAGCAGGGGATGGATGCGGGCCGAGCCGCGCAGAATAAGGGGCTTGAGCACGTTGTCGATCGAGCTGATCACCAGGATGCCGAAGAGAATCAGCCCGACGCCCCGTCCCGTCGCGCCCGTGGCGATCATGTATACGGCGGCGGGAAACCAGACGAGCGGCGTGCCGATTCCGGGAACGAGCGAGGCGAAGGCCAGCATGACTCCCCAGAACAGCGGCGAGGGCAGGCCGAAGGCGGCGAATCCGATCATGGCCAGCACTCCCTGGGCGAGCGGCACCAGGATGGTCGACTGCCACACTCCCTTGATGGTTCCCGCGAGATGTTCGTAGACCTCTTTTTCCTGCTCCTGGGTTAGCGGCGATATTTCGCGCAGAGTTCCGCGCAGGTGGTGGCCGTCGCGCAAAAGGTAAAACAGCATGAAGAGGAAGAGTATCAGTTGAAAGAAAACCTGCGCCAGCAGGCCCAGCCCCTGCTGGAAGAAGCGCGTGACCGCGCCCGCCAGATACGAGAGTACGGGTGCGAGCAGGTCGGCGACCTGTCTCTGGTCGAGACGCAGGCGGTCCTTCAGGGCGGCGGCCGGGGGAAAGCGCGCTGGAAGCGTTTCGCTCCAGAATTCCGCCAGCGCTTCCCGCGTGAGGCTGGGCTGAAGCCTTCCGAGAAACGAGACGGCCTGGTTGCCGATCATGGCCACACCCGCGAGCAGGGGCAGCATGATGACCAGCAGGGTGAGCACGACGAGGACGAGCGCGGCCGCCGAGCGCCTTCCGCGGAACGCCGACACGAGGTGCGTGTTCAGCGGGCCGAGAAGGACGGCGACGGATGCCGCGACCGCCAGCGTGACCAGGAAGTGCCGGAACACGACCACCGAAAGCCAGAGGACGGCTCCCAGGCAGAGCAGGGCGGTCACGAGCAGTGCGGGATGGCTTTTGGCCGATGGCGGCCGGATGTCGGTCATTATTCTTTCCGTTCTTTCAGGGCGCGTTCCGCCGCTACCGGGCTGCGCCCGCACGGCGCGATTTTACGGCAAGCGCCCGCCCGCGCGATAGGTCAAAATGCGAGCGGTGCGCCTGATAAGATCCGGGGATGCCGCTCCCCCCTCGGCACTTGCTTTCCTGTGTGCCCCGATTTATCCTCATTCGTGTAATTATAGCGGCTCGATGGTCGGCGTTGCGGGCGCCTTTCCTTGCAGCACGCCAGCAAAGGGTGCGGGGCGGGAGGTTGCACAAGGCCGCTCATGGGCCGATTGAAATTATGGGCGTGCTGCCGGGCATCAGGCCGGTCGAGCGCCTGGAGGATATTCGATGGGCATATTCAAGGAAAAGGGAAAACTGAAACAGAGTGCAATTTCGCGCCAGTCATCGGCCGGGGCGCGAACGGAGATTTCGCCTTTGAGGCCGGTGGCCGTGGACAAGCTGCCCCCGTGCACCGGCAAGTGCCCGAGCGGCAACGATATTCGGGGCTGGTTGACGGTGATCGCGCAGCGGGAGAAGATGGGTATTTCGTTCGAAGAGGCGTGCGACCGGGCGTGGCGCATCGAGGTCGAGACCAATCCGTTTCCTGCCGTGATGGGGCGGGTGTGCCCGCATCCGTGCGAGGCGCACTGCAATCGCAAGGACAAGGACGGCGCGCTGGCGATCAACTCCGTGGAGCGCTTCATCGGCGACTGGGGTATTCAGCGCGGATTGCAGCTTCCGCTGCTGGATGTCGGCGGTCCGTTTCCGGAGAAGATTGCCGTGATCGGCTCCGGTCCTTCCGGCCTCTCGTGCGCCTACCAGTTGGCGCGGCGCGGGTACGGGGTGACGGTATTCGAGAGTTTCGACCACCCGGGAGGAATGCTGCGCTACGGCATCCCCCAGTACCGCCTGAAGCGCGAGGTGCTCGATGCCGAGATCCGGAAGATTCTCGATCTGGGCGTCGAGCTGCGCCTGGGCACGACGGTAGGCAAGGACGTCGGGCTGGAGGATCTGCGCCGCGACTATCAGGCGGTCTTTGTCGGCATAGGGGCGCACAAGGGCCGGACCATGGGCATCCCCGGGGAACAGGGTCCCGGGGTTTACACGGGCACGGAGTTTCTCAACCGCGCCAATTCCGGCCGCCCGGTGGAAGTGGGCTCCAGGGTGGTGATCGTCGGGGGCGGCGACACGGCCATCGACGCCGCGCGCGTATCGTTGCGGCTGAGCTCGGATGCGGCGTCCATGTCGCGGCGCATGGGTGCTCAGGTCACCATCCTCTACCGGCGGACGCGCGCCGAAATGCCCGCCATCGAGCGGGAGATCGAGGAGGCCCTCGAAGAAGGGATTCGGATCGAGTACCTGGCGGCGCCTGCCCGAATCATCCGCGACGAGTCGGGCAGGATCGTCAAGCTGGCGGTGCAGCGCATGGAACTGGGCGAGCCCGATTCGTCGGGCCGTCGGCGTCCGGTTCCCATCGAAGGGGCCATCGACGAGATGGAAGCCGACACGGTGATCATGGCCGTCAGCCAGGAACCGGACTGGTCCTACCTGGGCGCGATCAAGTCCGACGGCTCATGGCTCAAGGTGGATTCCTGGGGCCGGACCGGCCTGGAAGGGGTCTGGTCCGGCGGGGACACGCTGACGCTGGGCCTGGCCACCATCTCCATCGGGCAGGGAAGGCGCGCCGCCGAGTGCATTCACGCGGTGCTGCGCGGCACCGAACCCAAGGATGCGCCGGCGCGCCCGACGATCGGCTCCGATCGCATCAAGCTTTCCTGGTACAAGGACAAGCCGCGCGCCGAGCGGCGCGTACTCACTCCCGAGGAGCGCCTGGCGCGGCCGACGGATGAGTACGACCTCGGGATCACGACCGAGCAGGCGCTTGAGGAAACCACCCGTTGCTTCAGCTGCGGCCTGTGTTTCGGATGCGAGAACTGCTGGATGTATTGCCAGAACAGCTGCTTCAAGAAAGTGACGCAGCCGCGTCCCGGCTATTACTACGACGCGAACCTGGCATTGTGCGACGGCTGCAAGAAGTGTTCCGAGGAGTGCCCCTGCGGCTTCCTCGATCTGGTGTAGCGCCGCGGCACCGCCTCAGGGCCGCTGGGCGGCTATTTTCTCCACCGCCCGGACGGCTGCTTCGATGTGCTCCTCCGTGTTGAAGGGGCCGATCGAGAAGCGGACCGAACCCCGCGGGGCGGTGCCCAGGTGCTCATGGATCAAGGGAGCGCAGTGCAGGCCGGTCCTGGTCAGGATGTCGTGGTCGACGTCCAGGATGGTCCCCACATCGGAGGCGTCGTAGTTGGCGACGTTCATCGACATGGTGGCCACGCGGTTCTCGAGGCTGCGCGGGCCGTGGATGCGCACGCCCCTGATCTGGCTCAGCCCGTCCATGAGGAGACCCAGGAGCCGGATTTCGTGGCGGTGGATCGCCTCCATGCCCTGCTGCTCGATCCATGACAGGCCGGCGAACAGCCCGGCGATGCCGGCCAGGTTGAGCGTCCCCGCCTCCAGGCGGTAGGGGTATTCCTCGAGGTGGTAAGGTACGGCGCTGCGCACCCCCGTGCCGCCGTAGATCGTGCCGCGGATCTCGGCGTCGTCGGCCACGCAGATGCCGCCCGTGCCCGTAGGACCGAAGAGGCACTTGTGCCCGGTGAACGATAGAAAACTGATGTTGCATTCGGCCATGTCGATGGGGATCACCCCGGCCGTCTGAGCCGCGTCCACCGCGAGCGGTACGCCCGCCTCCCTGCACACCGCACCGATGGCGCGCAGATCCTGCACGACGCCGATGACGTTGGAACCGTGATTGACGATCACGAGCTTGGTGTTCTTCCTGATGGCTTTGCGGATGTCCTCGGGATCGACGTAACCGTCGGCGTCCGGTCTCACGAACGTCGCTTCGGCGCCCTCCCTCACCTTGTGATTGACGGGGCGGATCACGGAGTTATGCTCCACGGTCGTGGTGACGACATGGTCGCCCGGGGAAATGGTGCCGTTGATTATGAGGTTGAGGCTCATCGTGGCGTTGAGCGTGAAAACCAGCCGGTCGGGGTCCTTGGTCTTGCCGGCTTTCACGAGGCTCTGGTTGAACAATTCGGAGAGTTTTTTCCTGGTGTTGTGGATCATCTCTTCGGCCTTGAGGGCCAGATCGCATCCGGTGCGGCCGGGATTGACGCCGTTGGATCTGTAGAAATCGCGCACCGTGTCATGGACGATGTCCGGTTTGGGGAAGCTGGTGGCGGCGTTGTCGAGATAGATGATGGATTCCATGAAATATTCCTCCGTATAGCGCTCGCGCAGCCGCGCGTGCCCACGATTGCGCCGGCGGCCGCGGGCAAGGGCATACGATAGCGCAAAACGGCGGATGGCTGCGTGAAAAAATTGCCGCGGCAACGAATGACCATTCCGGACCCGGCCCGGGGAGTCGACTGCGGGGGAGCCTATCTGCTGTGCCTCGAGGTGCCCCGCAGGGTCGTGCTCGAAGCCGGAAGCCTGGGCACGATCGCGCTCGCGCCCGGCCGCTATGCCTACGTGGGCGGCGCGCGCCGCAACATCGCAGGCAGGGTGGCGCGTCACTGCCGGCTGGCCCGCGCGAAGTCGGGCCGGCCGCACTGGCACGTCGATTACTTGCTGGCCCATCCCGCCGTGCGGCTGGCTGAGGTGGTCGTCCATGAGCGGGTCGCGGAGTGCGCGCTCTCGCGGCGACTCGCCTGCCGGCGCGGCGTCTCCGTTGCCGTGCCCCGCTTCGGCGCCTCGGATTGCCGCTCCGGCTGCAGGACGCACCTCTACCGGCTGGCGCCGGGGAAGGCACGAAATTCTGCGGCCGGCTCTCGCGCGCGATTGCTGAAATATCGTATAAATATCCCGTCGCACGAGTGAGCGCGCCTTCGGCAGGCCCGATCACGCGATACCGAATACCAACGCACGCATCATGCGTGAAGGAGATGGATATGCACAGGAGCGTTTACGCGATCTCGTCGCTTTGGGTTTTTGTCTGTCCGGTCGCGATTCTGCAGGCCCAAGCGCCCGCAACCCCGGCACCCGCCGGGCAGGCGGCGCAGCAGCCGGCCGTGATCGGTGCGGCCAAGGTCGCCTGGATCGACCTCGAGCAGGTGATCATCCAGTGCGAGGAAGGCAAGAGGGAACTCGCCGCGCTGCAGCAACTGGTGGACAAGCGCACGGGAGAACTGCGCAGCTTGCAGCAGGAGGCGCAGCTGCTGGCGGACCAGTTGCGCATCCAGGGCGACAAGCTCAAGCCCGAGGTGCGGGAGGATCTGCAGGCGCAGATCGACAGCAAAAACCTCGAGCTGCAGCGCTTTCAGGAGGATTCGCAGAAGGAGGTCGACAACCGCCGCAACCGGATCACCAACGCAATGGCGAGGAAAGTGATCCCGATCGTGGAAAAAATAGCCAAGGAGAAGGGCTTGAGCTTCGTCATGTATCTCAATCCCTCGATCACGCCGTGGGTGGACCCGTCGATCATCATCACCGACGAGGTGGTCGCCGCCTACAACGCCGCCCACCCGGTGGCTGCGGCGCAGCCCGCCCCGGCGAAAAAACCCTGAGAGCATCGATGCGCCTGCGGTTCGATCCCGGGCGCGCTTTTGGCGGGCGGCTGCGAAACATTCCGGCGCAGCCGGGGTTTTACCATGCAGCAGTGCATGGAGAAAGGAGTGACGAATGATTCGACGCACGGCGGTTGTAATCGGATTGCTGGTTGTCGGGCTTTGTGCGGTTCCCGCTTCGGCACAGGCGCCCCCGGCGGTCCCGGGAATCGCGCCCAATGTCCCGCCCCTCCAGCTCCTGGGGCGCTATCTGGAGCTGTCGCAGGACCAGGTCGAGAGCGTACGCGCGCTCATGGAGATGCGCCGTAACACCGTTCGGCCGCTGAACGATCAGATCGCGGAGAAGGAAAAGGCTCTGCGGGAGTTGCTGGAAAGCGGCAACCCGGACGCGGCGGCTGTGGGCAGCCTCGCCCTGGAGATTCACGGGCTGCGGAAGAGAGTCCAGTCCGAGATCCAGCAGTTCCACAAGGACTTCGAGGGTCTGCTGGGCGAGGAGCAGGTCCGCAAGCTGCGGCTCCTGCGCCAAGCCGCGCGCCTGGAGCCTGTGGTGCGCGCCGCACGCGAGCTGGGCATCGTCTAAATCGAAGAGCGGCCGCCTTTTTCGCAGCGGCCGCTCGCGCCCGCTTGGTATCGCGCTGTCGGTGCAAGTGCGCAACAGCCCCCTCCTTCGGCGGCCGGGATTTCTCACCGGCGCTGGAATATTGCAAAAATCCAATAGACGGTTTGACCTAGCGAAAGGCCGATGTTATACTCGGCTTGTAGTTGCGTTTCGGGCCTTTTCGCAAGGTCTTTGGCTTACAACGGGAAAACTTGACGAGCAGTCGAACCGTTGTATGAGGTGTGTTCCAAGGAGGAGTCAACGGGGCAACTTCGCTGTGCCGATTCGAGGAGATTACCAGCCATGAAGAGAGGATATGCTGCAGCGGTGTTGATCGCGATTCTGATCGTGTGCCTGCCGGTGCTTGCCCAGGACACGCCGCAAAGGAAGATCCAGACGGGCTCCACGCTCGATGGCGCGGCCGGGCTTTTCAAGACCATCGATGCCGAGTCCCTGCGGCAGGGCGATTTCAATATCAGCTTCGGCTATGACTATTTCAACCGGGACCCGGGAAAACTGAATTTCCAGCTGTTCCCGGTGGGATTCGGTGTGGGCGTGTTCGACCGTGTCGAACTGTTCGGGATGGTGGAAGCCCACAAGAACGTCAAGGAAAGCGGCCTGCGGGTATACCGGCTGGTACCGGGCGAGCTGCCGCGGCTTTCCAGCAACCTGGGGGGCGGCACGGCCGCGAGCAATGACGCACCTTTCATGGATGTGCCCAGGTCGGGCGGGATAGGCGACGTGCGCTTCGGCGGCAAGGTCAACGTCTTCAGCGAGCGCCGCGGCAACCCTCTGGGCTTCAGCGTTCTGACCTTCATGAAGGTGCCGATTCACGATGATGCGACATGGTTGAACCGCGGCATGGGCACGGGTGAGATCGCCGGCGGCTTTGCGGCCCTCTTCTCCAAGAGAGGGGGGAACAAGGCTCAGTTGCATCTCAATACGGGGATCAACTTTCTGGCGCAGCCCGAAATCAGCACCGTGAAACTTGCCGAGCTCCAGAAGGAATTCATATATCGCGGCGGTGCTGGCTTTCCCGCCACGGGCAAGTACCAGGTGATCGCCGAGATCGACGGCAAGGTCTACTTCGGGTCGCGGTCCAAGGGGCTGAATCCGAGAAGCCCGGCGGACGTGATCATCGGCTTGAGGGCCTACCCGAAGGACTGGATGTCGCTGGGCGCGGCCTACCGGGCGACCTTCAACACCCTGGAGGAAAACAAGGCTGCGGGAATCCTGGGGATCAGCCCGCACGGCTATCTGGTTCAGCTGGCTTTCATGCGGCGCAAGAACGATCCGCCCACCGTGACGTGCGCCGTACAACCGACTTCGATCAAGCAGGACGAAACTGCCACGGTGCGTGCCTCGGCCACGGATCCGGACGGCGATCCTCTGACCTACTCGTGGAGCGCGAGCGGCGGCAAGCTGACCGGGTCGGGCGAGCAGGTGACTTTCGATGCCACGGGGATCGCACCAGGGGATTACACGATCACGGTAAACGTGGCGGATGATCGCGGGCATTCGACGCCTTGCTCGACCAAGATCACCGTCATCAAAAAGAACCAGCCGCCGACCATCACTTGCGAAACACCTTCGGTCAGCGTCGTCGTGGGCGAAAGCACAACCCTGCGTGTCAGCGCCTCGGATCCCAACAACGATCCCCTGACGTACACCTGGCGCGTGGGGAGCGAGACACTCGCCGCCACCGGCCCGACGATCACCTTCGGGACCGAGGGCAGGCAGCCGGGAACCTACCAGGTGACCTGCACCGTTTCGGACGGCGAGTTGACCGCCAGCTGCACCAGCACGATCACGGTGCGGGAGAAACCCAATCAGCCGCCGACGATCCAGTGCCTGACGACCAGCCTGGATGTCGCTTCGGGTGGGTCCGTCGAACTGCGCGCCAGCGGCTCCGACCCGGACAATGACCGGCTCACCTATACGTGGACGACCTCGGGCGGGAGCGTGGCCGGCGCCGGCGAGACGGCTACCTTCAATGCGGCCGGCGTGCGTGCCGGCAGCTACACGGTGACCGCCACGGTGGACGACGGCCGCGGCGGCCGGGCTTCCTGCACCATGACGGTCAACGTCAGCGAGCGCATTCGCCTGAGCGGGTTCAAACCCGGCAGCGATCGCCTGGATAATGTAATGAAGGCCGCGCTCGACGACATCGCGGTGCGCATGCAGAACGATCCGCGCCTGCGCGCCAACATCATCGGGTACACCGACAGCACGCGGGCGGAAACCCGCATCAAGGCCCTCGGCCTCAGGCGCGCCCAGGCGGCTGCCAAGTACCTGCAGGGCAAGGGAATCGACGCGTCGCGCCTGATGACCACCGACGGCGCCGCAGCCAATCCGGTTGCCGACAACAAGACGGAAGACGGGCGGAAGCAGAACCGCCGGATCGAGGTCGAACTTTCCGTCCGCTAGCGCAGGCCGCGGGCGCAGGCTACAGGCTTCCGGCCGGGGGGCGAAAGGCGACTTTCGCCCCCTTTCCGTTCAGTGCACATCGCCACGGTCCGCCCACCACCTGTTTCGTCACGCAGGGAATTTCGGATGAATGCAAGATACCCGTCGAGCATGGTGCTGCTGTTCCTGCTGTGCGCGGCGCGCGGGCCCTGCAGCGCCTCCCCTGCCGCCGGATTCTCCGTCAAGGTCGAGGCCGTCGGCCCGTTCGGCGGCAGCGTGCGCTCGATTCTCATCAGCCGGCACGAGCCGGCCGCGGCGTACCTCGGCACGGCCGACGGGCGCATTCTCAAATCCGCCGACGGCGGAGCCACATGGAAGACACTCCACCCGGGCATCGGGCGCCGGCACCTGGCGGTCGACACGTTGGTCGAGCATCCGGAAGAGCCCGGGCGCCTGTATGCCGGGGCATGGGATCTGCGCTCGCACGGGGGCGGACTTTTCGAATCCCGGGACGGGGGAGCGCATTGGTCGGCCGCGCGCCTTCCCGGGGGGGACGTCGCCGTCCGAAGCCTGGCGATCAGCAAATCGGCGCCGCACCGCATGGTGGTGGGTACGCTCGCGGGTGTCTATGTCACCGAGGACGGCGGCGCGGAATGGCGCGAGGTGAAGCCGGCGGAGGGCGGCTTCCGCAACGTGGAGTCGGTTGCCATCGGTCCCCAGGATTCCAACGTCCTGCTGGTCGGGACGTGGCGGCTCGGATCCCGCTCGCGGGACTTCGGGCGCACATGGGCGGCAAACAGCCGCGGCATGATGTTCGATTCCGACCTGTTCTCCCTGGTCTTCGACGAAACGAACCAGAAGATCGCCTATGCGGGCGCATGCACGGGGGTCTATCGTTCCGTCGACGGCGGCGCTTCCTGGACGAGGCTGCGGGTACTGCGCGACACCTATGTGATCCGCACCCAGGTCGTGCGTATCGATCCCGTGAACCCGCGGCGCGTCTATGCCGGGACCACCGAAGGGCTGTACGTCAGCGACAATGACGGGCTCAACTGGCGCAGGCTGACTTCCGGGCGGCTCACGGTCAATGCGCTCGATATCGACCGACGCGATAACCGGAAGATCCTGGCCGGGACCGAGGAAGAAGGGGTGCTGCGCAGCGGCGACGGCGGCAGGACATGGATTCCCTCGAACACCGGCTTCTCGGCGCGCCGCGTCGCGCGCATCGTTGCCGTCCCCGGCCCCGATCGCCGCACCCTGACGGGATTGCTGTCGGACGGGGACAAGGGCGGCTTTTTCTCGTTCGACGCGCAACGCAACGAGTGGATTCCGCTCCCCTCCCGCGACAATCCCGCAACAGCCATCCTGTCGGCCGTGGCACTGCCCGGCGGGCTGGGGAGGCTGTTCGGCACGCCGCAGGGAGTGTATCGGGAAAAGGCCGGCGCACGGGAATGGCAGAAGCTTGCGGGAACGATCGGGCGGCTCGCCGTCTACGATCTCGTTGCGGACGAGCGGAGCGGCTGGATCTTTGCAGGCACGAGCCAGGGGATCTATCGCGCGCGGCCCGAGACTCTCGATTTCCGGAGGCCTGCAGGATACCGCCTGCTGCCGCGAGTCTACTCGCTCATTCTCTCGCCCGCCTCTCCCGACGTGGTTTTTGCAGCCACGCATATGGGCCTTCTCCGCTCCTCCGACTCGGGAGCGACGTGGGACATCCTTTATTCCGGGCTGCCCGCGGACACGCCGGTCGAATGCCTTGCCGTCGACCCGACGGACGCGCGGCACATTTTTGCCGGCACGGCGGCGGGCCTCTACGAATCGAAGGACGGCGGCGATCGATGGCACGAGGTACCCCTGGGGAGTGCGGGCGGACATGTTCCCGCGGTCGTTTTCCCTCTGCCCCAAAGGTCGCTGGTGATGGCGGCCAATCGCACCCTGGCCGGAATCTGGGTTTCCGAGGACGGCGGCCGCCAATGGTTCAGGCTGGACGTGCCCGAACTGCGATCTCCGGTGCAGTGCCTGACACCGGACCCCACAAGGCCTTACTCGTTTTTCCTCGGGACGGAGTCGGAAGGGATCTACCGCCTGGATTGGGGAGATGCGGGCGCCGGCCGCGGGCGCCTGCACGCCGATCGCGCCGGCAGCCCCCGGCGCTGAGTTGCGTCCGGCCTGCGGCCTTTTGGCGGGTATTTCCTCGATTAGGCTATAATTGGCGGCGGAACGATCCGAGATGAACTTCCGAATCTGGCTGGTCATGCTGGCGCAGCTTGGAGCCCCCGCCGCATTCCCATTCCCGCAGGCGCGTCCCCAGCGGCCGGCGACGCCCCGTGCCGCTTACATGACCCAGCTGGCTTCCTATGAGCAGAGCGGTTCCGTGGTGCGCGCCGTCCTGAAAGACGGCACCAGAGTGCTCGTGCTCGAAACCCGCTCGCAGCCGGTCGTCTCTTTGCTCGCCGTATTCCAATCGGGATTCGCCCACGAGCCCGAAGGTCTCGAAGGCATCTCCCGGCTGCTCCAGCACATGATTCTGGAGCGTTCTTCGGCATCGCTGACGGGCGATCTGGTTAAGGATCTCCAGGCGGTCGGCGGGGAACTGCGGGCCGAGGTGGACTATGACCGCACCTGCTACGAGATCACTGTGCCCGCCCCGCAGTGGAAGAGGGCCATGGAGATCCAGGCCGCCCTGCTTGCCGGGCCGGAATGGAGCCCGGACGAGTTCCTGCGCGAGCGCGGGCGCTTTGCGGAAGAGGCGCGCCGGCGCATCCTCGCCAAGGAAGATGCCGCATACGAGAGGGTGCTTTCCCTGGCTTATCCGGACGGCGCGTTGGCGCGCCTGGCCGGGTTTCCCTTTTCCGGCGTGGACGATATCACTCACGAACGGCTGCGCGAGTATCGCCGGACGAACTACGCTCCGGGCCGCACGCTGCTCGTGATTGCGGGCGATGCCGCGACCTCCGAGGTGCTTGCCCAGGTCGTGCAACTGTACGGCAAGGGCGCAAAATCGCCCGCAGCGGGCCGCATCATGTCCCGCGGGGCAGGCGCGGGCGGTTTCCGCTATGAGCAGGCCCGGATGAACATCGCGCTCCCGATGGTATGGATCGGCTTCCGTACGCCGGGCACGTCGTCGCCGGACTACGCGGCGCTGGAAATCCTCGGCGCCATGCTGGCCGACGGCGAGGCATCCCTGTTGCATCGGCGGCTGCGGGATCGCAAGAAAGTGATCTACGAAGCCAGGGGGAGGCTGCTCGGTTATGCCGACCGCGGGCTCCTGAGCCTGGCGATGCTGGTGGATGCGAAGGATGTGGATCGCTGCGAAATCGCCGCCTTCACGGAGCTGGAACTGCTCCGGCGGGCCAAACCCGATCCTGAGGAGATGGCGCGCGCCGTCGCGCGACTCGAGACGGCTTACTGGGAAGGGCAGCAGACCGTTTCGCAGAAGGCCCGAGCGCTGGCGGCGCTGGAATTGCGCGGCGAGTGGAAGAGCAGCCCGGGATCCTACCCCGCCCGCTGGAGAAAGGTGAAGGCCGAGGACGTCCAGCGTGCGGCGCGGCGATATCTCGGCCTCGAGGACGCCGTGCTCGTGGAGTGTCTGCCGCTCGGCCACGAGGAGAGAAACCTGACCTCCGAGGGCATTCAGGAGCTGTTGCGCGGCCTGCTGGAATCCTCGACGGCGCAGGAACTGGCCGAGAGGGAGAAGGAGACCAGGCCGGCCTTCGAGATTCCGGAACCGACTGCGGGTTTCAAACCGAGCGAGCTGATCTACGACTGGCGCAAAGCCTCGATTCTGCGCGGCCCCGATCTCTATGTGCGCGAGGACCACACGCAGCCGGTCGTCTATCTGGGGTTCTACTATGCCGGCGGCAAGCTGCTCGAAAGCGCGGCCGATTCCGGCATCACCGCCTTGATGCTGCACGCCATGCTGAGGGACACCACCGAGCGGAGCGCCGGCGACGTGCACCGCCAGCTCGAAATCTACGGCGGCCGCTTGACCCCGGTCGTGGACCGGGACTACTTCGGGATCGAGCTCGCGGTTTCATCCGCGAATGTCGAGCCGGCGCTCGACGAACTGATCGGGCTCATCAAATCGCCCAGGTTCGATGCCGAGGAGATCGCAAGGCGGAAAGAGATTCTGCTGGCCGCCATCCGGCAGCGGGAGAGCGACGTCGCAACCTTGATGCAGAACGAGACCGACCGTCTGTTGTTCGGCGAGCATGCGTACGGGCTGCCGGGGCCGGGGACGGAAGCCGGCGTATCTTCCCTGACGCCGGAAGCGGTGCGCTCCTGGTATGACCGGACGGTCCGCTACCGCAAGCCGGTCGTTGTCATCATGGGGGACACGCGCGGGACGAGCCTGGCCGAGTACTTCGTCGAGAACTTTTCCGGTTCGCGCTACCAGGATGCCCGGCTGCCGGAGGCTTTCCCGCAGGCGCCGGAGAAGACGATCACGAGCGACCGGATCTGGGGCGGCCCGCGCACCCTCGTGGCGGCGGCATTCCAGGCGCCTCCCTTCGGCGACGAGGGCTGGTATCCGCTGGCTGTGCTCGCGGAGCACCTGGCGGGAGCGGCGCGCGAGTACTTCGCCGCGGTCGGCGCAAAGCAGGGCCGCGCCTATTCGTTCTCGGTGTCGAGCGATGCGGGCTTGCGCGGCGGGGCCATAACGGTCTGCAGCACGGGCCCGGCGGCCGACACCGAAAAGCTGGTGCAGGCGCTCGCCGAGGTGATCGCCCGCCGGGCGAGCGGGGAGATGTCGTACAGGGATTTCCGCGCGGCGCGCCAGGCAGCGGCAGGCCGCTTCGAAATCGCGCGCCAGCTGCGGGTGCAGCAGTTCCGGCACCTGGTGCGGACGGTGCTGGCCGGCCGGGGACTCGAGGATTTCACCGGCTGGCTCGACCGGCTGCAGGAGGTCATGCAGGAGGATCTGCCGGAGGTCGCGAAGCGCGTCTTCGACCGGGAAAGGGCGGTGACCGTGATTCTGCGCGGGAGGGATGAGAGCTAGGCCGGCCTTGCCCGCAACGGCAAGACTGCCTTGTGCGGAGGAAATGTGAGGCGAGCGATCCCGCGGACGCGGATGGGGATCTTCACCGTCTGCCTGATTCTCCTCTGGCTCCTCAAGTCGCTGTTCGTGGCGCTGGCCGGGCGGCAGGCGCTGCCCGCCGGCCTTCTGTTTTTTCTCGACTCCCTGACTTTGCTGCTGGCGCTTCCGGCGCTTTACTATGCCTGGGTGCTTTCGGCTGCGCTCCGGCGCAGACTCCTTTGGCGGATCCGCCGCCGGCTGATCCTGGCCCATACCTTCATCGGCCTGATCCCGGTGCTCCTGGTAATCGTGATCCTGTGGATCTCCGCCCTGCTTTTCTACTATCAGTATACCTATTACCTGATCGTGAACCAGATCGGCATCCATCTGGGGCAGCTGCATGCCTTCAACCTCTCGCTCGCTTCGGGACTGCAGCAGGCGGCGGCGGGATGGCCCGCGGGCCGCGGCGATCCCGATGCGCTGCTCGGCCAGGTTTCCCGGTATCTGCTGGGGGCGTATCCGTCGGCTGCCGTGATTCTGCAGGTGACGGACTCGGCCGCGGGCCGGCGCCAGACGTTCGGCGCCGGCAAAGTGCGCCCGGAGCGGCTGCGCGAATACCAGGAGCCGCCCCGCTGGATCGAGGGCCGGGAATACAGCGGCCTGGTGGCCGAGGATCTGCAGCCGGGTCTTTACCAGCCGGACTTGCCGGCGGCGGACGGGGAAAAGCGCGCGCGCCTGTACCTTCGCAGTTGCGTCGCCGGCGAATTGCGCCCCGGGCTGCAGTTCTTCCTGGAGAGCTCCGTGCCTTTCGACGGCTACATGCTCGATCGGCTCAAGGCCGCCACCGGCCAGGAGATGCTTCTGGCGGATCGCGTGCCGACCGGCGGGCTCAACATCATGCTGCAGGACAGCAGCATTCTGCGGCAGAACATCGTCGGCTCGACCTTCGAGACGGAGGGCGCCGAGGGCGGCGCCGGCCGGCCGATGTGGTCGATCCTGCTGTACCCGGTGTCGTGGGCCACGGGCGTGGAGACCGAAAGCGCGGACTCGCAGGTGCTGTTCGTGGAGCTTTCGACCTCGAAGCTGTTGCAGAATCTCTTCCGCTCCGACAATCCCGTGGGCCGGACGATACTGGACGTGCTGCGCATCGTCATCGGGTTTTTCATCGTGGTGGAGATTTTCTCGCTGCTCGTCGGGATTCTCCTGACCAAGTCGATCACCACCGCGGTGCACAACCTCTACCGCGGGACGGAATTCATCCGGCGCGGGGATTTCAGCCATCGCATCGTGGTCAAATCGGACGACCAGCTGGGGGCGCTGGCGCGTTCCTTCAATCAGATGACCGAGTACATCCAGACGCTGGTCAAGGAGCGGGTGCAGAAGGAAAGGCTGGAGCGCGAGCTGGAGATCGCCAAGGAGGTGCAGGAGCGCCTTTTCCCGCACCAGGCGCCGCGTCTGGAACGTCTGGAACTGACGGGGCTGTGTCTGCCCGCCCGGGTGGTGAGCGGCGACTATTACGACTTCCTCCCTTTCGACGCGAACGCCGTTGGGGTGGCGCTCGGAGACATATGCGGCAAGGGAATATCGGCGGCCCTGCTGATGGCGAACCTGCAGGCCGCACTGCGCAGCAATGCGGCCAACTTCGTCCACGGTGCGGGCGATGGCGGCGGCGCGCGCGCCGGCAGCCAGGTGTCGCGGGTGGTGACGGCGCTGAACCGTCATATCGTGCACTACACCTCCACCAACAAGTTCGCCTCGCTTTTCTATGGGGTTTTCGAGGAGGGCGGGCTTTGCCTGACGTACTGCAATGCCGGCCATAACCCGCCGCTGTTCCTCGGCAGGGACGGGTGGCGGCGCCTGGAAACCGGCGGTACCGTCGTCGGCATCTTCGCCGAGGCCGACTACGAGCAGGAGACCATCCGGCTCGCTCCGGGAGATCTGCTGCTGGCTTACACGGACGGCATCCTGGAATGCGTCAATGAGTACGGCGAGGAGTTCGGCGAGGCGCGCCTGATCCGCCTGGTGCAGGACCACCGGCAGCTGCCGGCCTCCGAGATCCAAAAGGTTGTGGTCGAGGAAGTCTTGAAATGGACCTTCGAGGAGGAGCGCGACGACGACATGACGCTCATCATCGGCAAGGTCCGCTGACGGCCGGGCTTGGCCGGCTGGGCGCCGCAAAGCCCCATGCGCGCCGGGGCGCCGCAGGCTGCTGGGGGGATTGAAGGGAGGGACGATGCAGGATCTCGATCGGCCGGAGCTGTGGCAGGAAGCGGATCCGCGTGCGATGAAGGACCTGGTGGCCTCTTTTCCGGCGCAGATGCGGGCTGCCCGCGGCCTGGTCGGAAATCTCCGCCTGCTGCCCCGCGACCGGATCGACAATGTGATCGTAGCCGGCATGGGCGGTTCCGCCATCGGCGGCGAGATCGCGCGCGCGGCCGCATCGGATCGCCTGCAGGTTCCGCTCGCCGTCCAGCGCGACTATGCCCTGCCCGCCTTTGCCGACGCGCGCACGCTGGTGATCGCCAGCAGCTATTCGGGCAATACCGAAGAGACGTTGCAGGCGGTGGGCGAGGCCCGCCGTGCCGGGGCGGCGGTCGCATGCGTGACTTCAGGCGGGGAGCTGGCGCGCCTGGCGGCCGCCGATCGCATGCCCCTGGTCCTTATACCGCCCGGCCTCCCGCCGCGCGCGGCATTGGGCTACTCGACCGTGGCGATCCTCGGCCTTCTGCGCGCCGCCGGCGTGATCGGGGGCATCGACGAATCCCTGGCGGAGACGGAATCGTTGCTCGATGCCCTGGGGCGCCGCTGGCAGCCGGAGATTCCGGAGAGCGCCAACCCCGCCAAGCAGCTGGCACGCTCGCTGCACGGAAGGATCGCCGCGATATACGGATCGGCCGGGTTGCTCGAACCTGCCGCCTATCGCTGGCGCTGCCAGATCGAGGAGAACGCCAAGAACCTCGCCTTGCACCACGCGCTGCCGGAGATGAACCACAACGAGCTGGTCGGCTGGGAGATGAAATCGCCCGTTCTGGAACGTATCGGGGTCGTGATGCTGCGCGATCGCGAAGACCATCCGCAGGTGCGGCGGAGATTCGACCTGACGTGCGGGCTCTTGACCGGCCGCTGCGGCGCCCTGCATCAGGTGTGGACGGAAGGGACTTCGCGCCTTGCGCGCATATTTTCCGCTGTCTACCTGGGCGATTTCGTCAGCCTGTATCTTGCCTACCTCAACGGCGTCGATCCGACCCCGGTCGAGGTGATCGAATACCTGAAGCGGGAACTGAGCCGCTGAGCCCGCGACCGGCGGCGCGCGGCGCTGCGTTTGACAGACTTGCCGGCGATCGGCGACAATGCGCCCCGGCGCGGGCTCTCGAAGGCCTGCGCTTCCGGATGCCGGCATGAGCCTCCGGCCGGCAGCGGCTACGGCCATGAACTTCGCAAAACTGCATGGGCTCGGGAACGACTTCCTGGTGATACGCATCGACACGGCCGGCGATTCCGCCGTGCCGCTGTCCGATCTGGCCAGGCGGGCCTGCGATCGTCATCGCGGCGTGGGCGCCGACGGGGTGGTGTTTTACCGGCCCACGAGCGGCGACCCCGATGCCGACTGCTCGGCCTTGATCTATAACGCCGACGGCAGCAAGGCCGAAGTATCCGGAAACGGCATTCGCTGCCTGGCGGCCTACCTCCACCATTCCGGCGGGCTGCTGCCGCCGACGGCCAGGATACGGACCGTGGCGGGCATCCGCTGCTGTACGCTGAAAGATCGCCGGGGCTGCAGCTACACTTACGAAAGCTCGATGGGCGGGCCGGTGACGGAACCGGCGCTTGTTCCCGTGCTTCTGGGATCCGGAGCAGGCCCGCTGATCCAGTATCCTCTCGAGGTGGGCGATGAGGTGTACCCGGTGACCGTACTGTCGATGGGCAATCCGCATTGCGCGCTCTTCTGGCCGGATGTGCTCGCCGTGCCCGTCGACAGGCTGGGCCCGCTGCTGGAAAGGCACGGCGCCTTCCCGAGGCGGACGAACGTGGAGTTCATCCAGGTGCTGGACCGGCACAACTTGCGGGTTCGCTTCTGGGAAAGGGGGGTCGGCAGGACCGAGGCTTCCGGGACGGGGAGCTGCGCGGCCGCCGTCGCCGCCATTCTCTGCGGTCTCGCCGCGAGCCCCGTGCGCGTGCACACCGACGGCGGCGAATTGCAGGTATCGTGGGATCCGCCGTCGGATGTCGTGCTGACGGGCAGCGCCGAGCTGATCTGCGAAGGAAAGCTGCACGCCGTCGTGCCGGAAAACGATTGTCGATGAGCCTCGTCCTGCAGGAACTCCGCGGTTACTTCGAGAGAAGCCTGAGCGCCGACCTCGCTCTGCTGCAGGCGCTGGTGAATCTGGAGTCCTGCTCCGACGACAAGTGCGGCGTCGACGCCCTGGCGGCGTTTCTCGCTCTCGAATTTCGCAGGCGCGGCGCGGCCGCGGCGATCCTGGAAATCGAGTCCGGCGGAAATGCGCTCGAAGCCCGGTGGCCGGGCGAATGCCCCGGGCCCGCCGTCATGGTGCTGGGCCATCTCGATACGGTCTGGCCTGCGGGAACGGTCGCTCGCCGCCCGTTCCGCATCGAAAACGACAAGGCCTTCGGCCCCGGGATTTTCGACATGAAAGCCGGCATCCTGCTCTGCCTGCTCGCGTGCCGGGCCTTTCACGAGGGGGTGGCACACCCGGGCCGGGACGTCGTTTTTTTCTTCACGCCGGACGAGGAGACGGGCACGGCGCACGGCTTGCCGCTTCTCGAGGCCGCCGCCCGCCCGTGCGACACTGTTCTGTGCCTCGAGCCCCCTTTGCCCGGGGGCAAGGCCAAAACATCGCGCAAGGGGGTAGGGCAGTTCCACGTGGCCGTCGAGGGGATCGCAGCCCATGCCGGACTCGATCACGAGCGGGGCGCAAATGCCATAGTCGAGCTGAGCCGGATTGTGATACAAATGCAGGAGATGACCGATTATGGGAGCGGCGTCACCTTCAGCGTCGGCACGGTGCGCGGCGGGATCGCCGTGAGCGTCGTCCCTGCGTACGCCGAAGCGGCGGTCGATTTCCGATTCGTCACTCGGGAGCAGGGGCGCTTCCTGGAGGAGCGGGTGCGCGGCTTGCGGCCCTCCGATGCGCGCTGCCGGCTGGCGGTGACGGGAGGCATCGAGCGGCCGCCGCTCGAGAGGACCCGGGAAGTGGCCGCTCTCTACGAGAAGGCACGCTCGATTGCGGCGGCCGTCGGCATGCCCTTCGGCGAAGGGTCGTCCGGAGGCGGCAGCGACGGCTCCTTCACCGCTGCCATGGGCAAACCGACCCTGGACGGGCTGGGCGTGGACGGCGGCGGTGCGCATGCGGAAGACGAACATATTGTCATACCCGATATACCGCGGCGGGCCGCATTCCTGTGCGGGCTGCTGCGGTCGATGCGATAGCCTCGAGGGATGCGTATCATGGACCGGCCGGCATGGATGCGCCGCTGGTGGAAGATAGGACTGCTGGCCTGGCTGCTGGGCGCGACGGAGGTCCGATCCCAGGAGCCGTTCCGCTGTTTTGCGTTCGTTTCACCCCAGCTCATCATAACGGCGGAGGTGGCCGGGCCTCACAGTTTCATTCTCAACCTGATCAACCTTTCCGAGTTCGTGCTGGTGATCCAGCCCAATGAGTTCATCTACAAGGGCGCGTCGGGCGCTTTCTACATAGGCCAGGTTTTCGAAAAGCCGACCACCGACAGCCGCGGCCAGACCTACAAGTACTCCGCTTCCACGCTGATCAAGAGCAAATCCTTCACAGGCCTGACCGTCCTGGGCGCTTTCCGGGAGCTGGACGGCATCGCCGAAGCGAGCATCCGCATCGGCGCACGGCGCTACTATATGCAACCTCTGGGGCGGGCCGAATTCGAAATCCTGGCGGCCAAGATCGGCGAGCTCGATCTCGAAAGCGAGGATCCGCAGGACGCCCTCGAGCAGGCCAACCTGCGGCCGATGGGGAGCGTGCGCACGACCGACGGCACGTCGGAATGGGACCGCGACTGGCAGAGCCTCATCAGGGAAGACGGGGTGAACGTCCCCAAGATCATCGAGCGACCGCCCGTGGCTCCGACGGAGGAGGCGATACGCACGAAGACCTACGGCCGCGTGAAGCTTTCGGCACTCATCAACCGCAACGGGGGTCTCCAGGACATTCGGGTCGAGAAGGGCCTGGGGCGAGGCCTGGATGAGCGCGCCGTGGAGGCCGTCAGGAACAGCTGGGTGTTTTTGCCCGCAACCAAGAATGGCGAAGTGCTCGAAGGGCGGATCGAGTTCTACGTCGATTTTCCTCCTCCCGAAGCCGCCAGGAAGCCCTGAAGCCGGCGGGCGCGCTTCATGATTCCCCGCGCGGAGCGCGCGCCCGTTCGAAGTGGCTGCGGATGGCTTCCAGGAGCGAGGCGACCGTGTTTTGCGGCGGAACGATTTCGGGCTTCCTGCCGTAGGATTGCACCGTTCCTGCCGTGATCGGGCCCAGGGCGGCGACGGTGGCCGATGCCAGAAGCCTGCGCCCGTCCCGATCTCCCAGCAGCGCGATGAAGTTGCGGACTGTGAGCGAGCTGGTGAAGACCAGCAGGTGCGGCGGATTCCGGCGCAGGTCTTCGACCACGGCCGGATCCACGGCCGCCGGCACGTTTTCGTAGCACGCGACCACATCCACGACGGCTCCTGCAGCCGAAAGCTCCCCCGGGAGCAGGTCTCTGGCCTCGCGCGCTCTCAAAAGCAGGATGCGGCGGCCTGCGAGGCGGGCCGTACCGCCATACCATGCGGTGAGGGCGGCCACGATCCCCTCGGCGGTATATTCTTCGGGCAGCAGCGCCGGCTCCAGGTGCGCCGCCCGGAGCCGAGAGGCCGTTTCGGGGCCGATGGCGCAGATCTTGACGTCGGCGAGGCGGTCCGGCGGCAGGCGGCGCTGCTTCATGCGCTCGAGGCAGTGGAGCACGCCGTAGGAGCTGGTGAACACGACCCACTCATAGGAGCCGAGGGAGTCGAGAGCGGCATCGAGCAACCCGGGCGACGCGCTCGCGCGGATTTCGATGACGGGAACGGCACGCGCATGCGCTCCCTGCAGCCTCAGGCCTTCTTCCAGGCGCACGGCCGTCTTTTCGCTGCATGCGACAAAAGCGCGCATGCCTGCGAGCGGTTTCCCTGCCGGGCCGGATGGATGAACGCTCATGGCATGCGACCTATGGAGCGGAGAATCTCGCGCCCGCCGCGCGCCAGGAGCGTTGCGGCGAGCTCCCGGGCGATCTCCTGGACTTCGCCCGCGCCCGCGGCGAGCGTCTCGCGCACGACCCGGGTGCCGTCGGGTGCGGCGATCAGCCCGGTGATCGAGAACCGGTCGCCTCGAGGCTGCGCGTGCACGGCAACCGGGCTGTTGCACCCGCCGCCCGCGTGCTGCAGGAAAGTTCTTTCGGCAAGCACGGCCGCCGCCGTGGACTCGTGGTGCAAGGCGGCGAGCAGGGAAGCGGTCGCCAGGTCGCCGCTGCGCGTTTCCAAGGCCAGGGCCCCCTGGCCCGGTGCGGGAAGCATTTCCTCGAACTCCAGCCGCAGTGCGGCGCGGTCTTCCAGCCCCAGGCGCCTGAGGCCGGCCGCGGCCAGCACGAGCGCGTCGCAGTCCCCGCGCTCGAGCTTGTGCAGGCGCGTGTCGACGTTCCCGCGGATATCGCGCACCTGCAGGTCGGGACGGGCCGCGAGTATCTGGGCGCGCCGCCGGAGGCTTCCCGTGCCCACGACCGATCCGGGGCGCAGGTCCGACAGTGCCCGGACGGGCTGCCTGGTTACCAGGACGTCGTGCGCGTCTTCGCGTTCGGGAATCGCGCCGATGGCGAGGCCTTGCGGAATCCTGGTGGGCAGGTCTTTCATGCTGTGCACGGCCAGATCCACGTCGCGGGCGAGCAGCGCCTGTTCGATCTCCCTGACCCAGACGCCGGTGGATCCGGCGTCGCGGATCGGCAGGTCGGGCCGGGTGTCGGCGGCGGTCCGGATCACGCAGATGACGGCCTGCATGTGCGGCCGGCACGCAAGGATGCGATCGCGGACCCAATTCGCCTGCGCAAGGGCCAGGGTACTGCCGCGGCTTCCGATTCTCAGGACCTGCAGGGGCATCGCCACCCAGACCGGAAAAACGCAATTTTAGACTCCGAAGCCCGGTCATGCCAGCGATATGTCCGGAGACCTGCGGTTGCGGCGCCACGGGCCGGTTGTCTTGTGATATATTGAAATCCGGGCCGGATCTCGGGTGAGGTCGGAAGCTCCGGGATTGCTCGCCAGGACCCGAGCCCGCGCGAATCCCGGGGGATCGCCGGTTTGCCGTCTTCGATCATGCGTGCCGGGCGGATTCGGGTCCGGTGCGCGCCGAGGCGACCCGTCGATCGGATTCGGGAAGAGAGACCGTGGATTTCCTTCACAACTTCAATTTCGGCAGTGCGCTGATCCAGCTGGCGGTACTTCTCTTTTCCCTGAGCCTGCACGAGGCTTCCCATGCCTGGACGGCCGACCGTTTCGGCGATTATACGGCCCGCTATCTGGGCAGGGTCACCCTGAATCCGATCGCGCACATCGATCCGATCGGCACGCTGCTGTTTCCGCTGCTGCAGTTTTTCACCGGCCTTCCCCTGATCGGCTGGGCGAAGCCGGTCCCGGTCAACGCAGCGCACCTGCGACGCCCGCAGCGCGACCAGATCTTCATATCGCTCGCCGGCCCCGGTTCGAATCTGGCGGCGGCCGTGGCGGCCTTCGCGGCGCTGGCGGTGCTCAAAGCGGTGTCGCCCCAGGCGAACGGGCTGCTGCTCAACATGATGGTGACCATGAGCGTGCCGCCGGAACGTTCGCTTCTGGCTCCGCTGGCGGGGCTGCTGTTTTTTGCGCTGGTCATCAACCTGGCCCTGGCCCTTTTCAACCTGATCCCGATCCCGCCGCTGGACGGGCACTGGATCCTGTATGGAGTGCTGCCCTATAATGCCGCGCGGGCGCTCGAGCGCGTCAGCGGCTTCGGCATTATGGTGCTGTACGGCATGATGTTCCTCGGGATTTTCCGTTTTCTCTTTGCGCCCCTGTGGTGGGTGATCGGCCTTCTGTTTCGTTTCTAGCGGAGCCTGCGGACGCGTATGGAGAGCGAGGGCAACCAGCAGCGGGAAGCGATCGACGCCGGCGGGCCGGGAATCACGATCCGCCTGGATTGCTTCGAGGGGCCGCTGGATCTCCTGCTGCATCTGATCAGGCGCGAGGAGATCGATATCTGGAACATTCCCATCGCGCGCATTACCGAGCAGTATCTCGAGTACCTGGAATGGATGCGCGATCTCAACATCAACGTCGCCGGGGAATGGCTGGTGATGGCGGCCACTCTGATCTACATCAAGTCGCGCATGCTGCTTCCGCCCGATCCTGCGGCGGAAACCGCCGAGGAGGAGCGCGAGGACCCGCGTACCGAACTGGTCTGCCAGCTGCTCGAGCACCAGAAATTCAAAGCCGCCGCCCAGATGCTGCATACGCGCGAGGAGATCGAGAGCTCGGTCTGGTCCTCCCCTCCGCCGGAAGTCCTCGAGGAGGGCAAGGAGGCGGTGGCCGTGACGCTTTTCGACCTGCTGAAAGCGTTTCACGAAGTGGTGCGCCGCTTCGAGGACCGCAACAGGATGCAGGTTGCCGCCGAGGAGGTGTCGATCGAACAGGCGATGGAAGAGATCCGGCTGCTGCTGCTCGTCCATGAGAGCCTGTCGTTCTCGACCTTTTTCGAGAGTGCTTCGTCCCGGCGGCACCTGATCGCGACCTTCCTGGCGCTCCTGGAGCTCGTGCGCCTCAGGGAGATCTGGATACGCCAGCAGAAGACGTTCGGAGAAATCCGCATCGGCAGGAACAACACTTCCGGAGGTACGGCCTGAGACCCATGGAAATCGAAGACATCCAGCCCATCCTGGAAGCCGTCATTTACGTGGCCGACGACCCCGTGCGCGTCGAGCAACTCAAGGAGCTTTTCCCGGACGAGAGCTATGACAAGCTGGAGGTCGCGCTCCACAGGCTGGTCGAGGAGTTCAATGCGCGCCGCGGCGGCATGTGCATCCGCGAGGTCGCCGGCGGCTACCGGATGAGCACGCGCCCCGAGTACCACGAATATATCCGGAGTTATCTGAAATCGAAGCCCGGCGCCAAGCTCTCGCTGGCGGCCCTGGAGACCCTGGCGGTGATCGCCTACCGCCAGCCGGTCACGCTCGCGGAGATTCTGGCGATCCGCGGCAAGAAGTCGACGACCGCCCTGCACACATTGCTCGAAAAGAAGCTGGTGACCATTCTGGGGCGCAAGCCGGTCGTGGGCCGTCCGATCCTGTACGGGACGTCGAAGGAATTCCTCGTCCATTTCGGCCTGAAGGATCTGTCCGATCTCCCCACGCTGGAGGAATTCGCCCAGATGGCGGGAGAGCAGCTGTAGATCCATGGCGGTGAACATTTGTCTGTTTCGGCCGGGACGTCGGCAAGGATGGAGCATGATGGCTGCTGCTTGGAGCTCTCGGCTCTCAGCTTTCCGTCATCGGCTGCCGGCCTCCGCCCTCATGTCGGCGAAAGCTGATTGCTGAACGCTGACCGCTGAAAGCTGTTATGGCGCCAACCGAACGTCTGCAGAAAATACTGGCTGCCGCCGGCATCGCATCGAGGCGCAAGTGCGAGTCGTATATCCGGCAGGGACGCGTCTCGCTCAACGGCCGGGTGGTGACGGAACTGGGCGTGAAGGCCGATCCCGAGCGGGATCACATCAAGGTCGACGGCCGCCGCATCCGGCCGCCGGGGCCCAAGGTATACCTGCTGCTGAACAAGCCCAGGGGGGTGATTTCCGCCGTGAGCGACCCGCGCGGCCGCACGACGGTCCGGGACCTGGTCAGGGCCGGGGGCAGAATCTTTCACGTCGGGCGCCTGGATTGCCAGAGCGAGGGTCTGATTCTGCTCACCAACGACGGCGAACTCGCCAGGATCGTGGGTGACGGGGGCGAACGCTTCCCGCGCGTCTATCATGTCAAGGTGCGGGGTGTGCCGGACGGACATGACCTGGAGCGCGTGCGCGCGGGTGTGCGCCTGGCCGACGGCACGCAGGCGGCGGCGGCCCGCCTGAAGCTACTGCGCGGCGGGGCCAACACCTGGCTCGAAGTGACGTTGACCGAGGGCAAGAACCGGGAGATTCGCAGGATGTTCGAGGCCGTCGGCCATCCGGTGGTCAAGCTGCGCCGGAAGCGGATCGGGTTCTTGACCGACCGGGGGCTGGCGCCGGGCAGCTATCGGCCGCTGAGCCCGGAAGAAGTCGCCGAGATCTACCGGCTGTCGAGGCGGAAGGCTCCACAGGGCGGAGAGCGCCGCGGGCGCGCCGACCGGGGCGAGCGGCACCGTGAGCCTGCAGCCGGCGACGCGCCGGATCCGCAGGGAGGCTGAGTTGTTTACGGGGATCATAGAAGAAATCGGCCGCGTCCGTTCTCTGCGCAGGGAGCGGCAGGGGGCGGTTCTCGAGATCAGCGCCCCGCAGCTTGCGCCCGCCCTGAACCCGGGGGATTCGGTGGCGGTCAACGGCGTATGCCTGACGGTGACCGGGCGACGGGGAGAGCTCTTTTCGTGCGATCTTTCGGGCGAGACTCTGGCGCGCAGCAGCCTGGGGCTGGCCCGGGAGGGGACGTACGTGAATTTGGAAAGGGCGCTTCTCGCGGGAGCACGCTTCGGCGGGCACATCGTCCAGGGTCACGTCGACGGCATGGGGGCCCTGGTGTCATCGGCGCCGAGCGGAGGGGGAGGTGTCATGGAATTCTCCTTCCCGCACGAGCTCGAGCGATATCTGGTTCCCAAGGGGTCGATCGCAGTGGATGGCATCAGCCTTACGGTCGCCGCACTCGGGCGGCGGTCTTTCCGGGTGGCGGTGATACCCTACACCTGGAAAGGGACGAACCTGCAGCATATGAGGGTCGGCGATCCGGTGAACCTGGAAGCGGACCTGCTGGCAAAGTACTTCGAGCGCTTTTTCCAGCTCGGGCTTGCGGGCGGCAGGCCGGTGCGGCCGCTCATGGAATCGCTGTGGGAGGAGGGTTCCTGATACGATGACCGCCCTGGCTCATATCGGTTTCGCTGCTTTCCTGGCCCTTCGAGTGGCCATGGCGCACGGCTTTTCCGAGGATGCACTCCCCAGGTTCGGCCGGGATACGGTCCTGGTATGGGAAAGCCGGCATCAGGAAGAGAACAGCGAGCTCGTCGTGCGCATCGCCAGGTTTCTGCCCGACCGCTACATCGAGTGGGAGAACCGCACGACGCAGGGCACGGTCTACATGCCTGCGAAGGCCGTGCGCGAGGCGAAGGTCTTCGTGCACGGCAGCCTCTTCCAGGGCGGATCGGACACGACGGGGAAGAATGCAACCATCCTGTGGCTCAGCGAGCGGCTTTTCCGGGAGCTGAAAAGCCGCGGCAAAGTGAAGGTATCCCTGGATTCGATTCCCGGCTGGGTGACGGTTACGGGCGCCGAGCGCATCAGCGTGCAGGTCAACCGCTCGCCGGTGGACCTGCCGGTGGTCAGGACGGTCGACGATCGGGGCTGCGAGCGCTGGTTTCTGGACGCCCCGGACAATCCCCTCTTGGTGAAGCTGGCCGTGCGCGGCTTCGTGCAATCGCTGGTGAGCATCACCACGGACAAGGCGAACACCCTGCGCTGGATCAAGGGGCGCAAGCTCGAGAATCCGCCGCAGGCTCGCTGAGCGCCGAGGCTATGGCGGCGCGCGTCCGCTGCGCCAGCTCGTCCCGATCCGCCTCCGTCATACCCTCCGTCGGAATGGGGTCGTGGAACAGGAGGTCTACGACCCCGGGCCTGATCGCGTAGGAGCCCGGAGGCTGGACGGCGCGGCTGTGGTTGATGGTCACCGGAACCACGGGAACCTGCGCCCGGATGGCCATGACGAACACGCCCTTCTTGAAGGGCCCGAGCCTGCCGTCGCGGCTGCGCGTACCCTCGGGAAAGGCGATGAAGGGAAGGCCGCCGCGCAGCCGTTCGGCCGCACGGTCGATGGCGGCGCGCGCCCGCACCGGGTCGCGCCGGTCGATCGGCACGAAGTGCACCTGCCGCAAAACCGCCGACAACAGCGGGATGCGCATCATCTCCTGCTTGACCAGTGCCCGGACGTCGCGGCCCGTGGCATAAAAGAGTATGGGGCCGTCCAGGTTTCCCTGGTGGTTCGAGAGGAAGAGACAGTTGCGGTCCGCCGGAACCTTCTCGCGGCCGCGCACGCGCACGCGAATGCCGCCCATCCAGCCGGCGGCACGGATGCAGCAACGCGCCAGGCGGTAGCTGAACCCGGGGTCGCGCGAGAGCGCGGTCCAGATCAGGCCCACGGGTCCGAGCAGGAGCACATAGATGGCGACGAACAGGTACACGGCGGTCGCTCGTATCATAGCGCGATAAATATACCAGCGGTTGCGGCGCGGGCAAGAAGCGCCGCCGGGAGGCCGGCCGGAGGCGCTTGCGGCAGGTTCGGCTGCGGGCGGCGCCCATTGACACGATTGCATGGGTAATCTATTCTGCTCGCGCCGACGATCGACAGAGAGGAGAGAGGTCGTGAGTTTTTGCAGTGTCGAAGAGGCCGTCGCGGAGATCCGCGAGGGCAGGGTGGTCATCGTCCTCGACGACGAGGATCGGGAGAACGAAGGCGACCTCACGGTGGCCGCCGAAAAGGTCACGCCCGAGATCATCAACTTCATGGCGAAGTACGGGCGCGGATTGATCTGCCTGGCATTGACTCCGGAGCGCGTCGAGCAGCTCCGGCTTCCCATGATGGTCGAGGAGAACACGAGCAAATTCGGCACGGCCTTCACCGTCTCGATCGACGCGCGCTACGGGGTGACCACGGGCATTTCCGCCGCCGACCGGGCGACCACGATTCTCGCCGCGGTCAATCCGCAGGCGCAACCCTCGGATCTGGTCCGCCCCGGCCATGTCTTCCCGCTGCGCGCGCGGCCGGGCGGCGTGCTGGAGCGCACCGGCCAGACCGAGGCCGCCGTGGACCTGGCCCGGCTTGCCGGCCTCCATCCGGCGGGCGTGATCTGCGAGGTCATGAAGGACGACGGCACGATGGCCCGCCGCCCGGAGCTGGAGGAGCTGGCGCGCGCCCACGACCTCAAAATGGTGACCGTGGCCGACATCATCGCTTTCCGGCTGCGCACCGAAACCTTCGTCCACAAGGTCGCCGAAGCGGAGCTGCGGACCGGGTACGGCCATTTCCGCGCTGCGGTGTTCGAGAACTCCCTGGATCACGAGCATCACCTGGCCCTGATCCGGGGCGAGATCGACCCGGAGGAAACCGTGCTCGTGCGGGTCCAGACGCAATCGACGCTCGGCGACGTGTTCCGCGCGCACCACAGCCCCAGCTGGCGCCGCCTGGAGGCGGCCCTGAAAGCCATCGACGAGGCCGGCACGGGCATCCTGGTTTACCTGCGCCAGGAGGGCCGCGGAATCGGGATTGCCAACGAGATACGTTCCTGCGGCCGGGAGACTGCGGATGCGCCGTGCGCGGAAAAGAAGAGCGCCCAAGGCGCCGGCTCGGACCTCAGGATCTACGGCATCGGGGCGCAGATCCTGCGCGCGCTCGGAGTGCGCAGAATCCGCCTGCTCACCAGCCAGCCCAAGAAAATCGTCGGCCTGCAAGGTTACGGGATCACGGTAGTCGAGCAGGTGCCTATCGTCGAGGTCTCCACCGCGCACGCCCCGGCAAGCGCGTCCGTGCCGGGCCGCGGCATGCGGTGAGCGTTGCGGGCGCCGCCCTCCGTGCGCCGCGCGCGCCGTTCAATAGCTGAAGCGGTCGAGGCGCACTTTCCCGCGGAATACCCAATGGATACCGGCCGTGTAGGCGAGCACGAGCGGCATGCCGATGAGGGCGATGATCAGCATGATCCCGAGCGTCTTGGGAGAGGAGGCGGCGTTGTATATCGTCAGGCTGTTGGCCGGATCGTTCGAGGCGCTGACCAGCTCGGGGAACATGCCCACGCCGAAAAGGGTGATGAGGGCCGCGATGGCGGCCGCCGAGGAAAGGAAGGCGCGCCAATCCCGGCCGTGATGGATCTCCCTGGGGATGTTGGCGATCGCGAGCATGTTCAAAAGCGCCAGGCCGAACAGCAGCGGGTGCTCGCGGACCGTGTCGGTCATGTGCGGAACGTAAAGCAGCGTCGCCATCGTGGTCGTGACATAGAGCATGGTGAAGCCGATGATCGCGTTGCGCGCCCACGCGTGCGCCCGTTCGTGCATCTCGCCTTCTGTCTTCAGGGCCAGGTAGATGGCGCCGTGCATGGTGAAGAGGGCGAGCGTGGTGATGCCGACCAGCAGCGCATACGGGTTCAGGAGATCCATGAATCTGCCAGCGAATTCGTGGTCGGGGCCGAGGGGTACGCCCCAGGCGATGTTTCCGAGAGCCACCCCCAGCAGAAGACTCGATCCGATGCTGGCCATACTGAAACTGACATCCCACGTGCGGCGCCACCAGAGCATCGGCTGCCGGCTGCGGAACTCGATCGCCACGGCCCGGAAAATCAGCATGAGCAGCAGCAGCATGAATGCCGTGTAGAAGCCGGAGAATACCGTCGCGTACACATGAGGGAAGGCGGCGAAAAGAGCTCCTCCGCCCGTCACCAGCCAGACCTCGTTGCCGTCCCAGACCGGGCCGATGGAGTTGAGCATCAGGCGCCTTTGCTCGTCGGTCCTGGCCAGCAGGTGGAGCGCTCCCACCCCGAGATCGAAACCGTCGAGGACGGCATAACCGATAAAAAGCACGCCTATCAGGACGAACCAGACGACATTCAGATCGGCGATCATGCGCGTGGTCCTTTGAACGACAGCTCCATGCCCTCTTCGGCCGGCCCCTGCCGAATCTTCCGATCCAGGAGGTAGATGAAGAGGGCGAATAGCAGCGCATAAACGAGGACGAAAAGGATCAGCGAGCTCAACGCCTGGCCTGCGCTTACCACCCGGGAGACCCCGTCTTTTGTCCGCAGCAGCCCGTAGACGATCCAGGGCTGGCGTCCCACCTCGGCCGAAAACCACCCGAGCTGGTTGGCCGCCTGGGGCAGCGCGACCGCAAAAACATAGAGCCACAGCAGCCGGCGGCTTTCGAAGAGGGTGCCCCGCGCCCACAATAGCAGGCCGACCAGGCTGAGAGCAATGAGCGCGAAACCGATCCCCACCATCAGATGGTAGGACTGAAAGACGGGGTTGACCGGCGGCCGGTCCTCCGGCGCAAAAGCATTCAGGCCCGTCACCGGCTTCCGGGAATCCCCGGTGACGAGCAGGCTCAACAGGCCGGGGATCGCGATCGACGCGCGCACGCGTTGCTCGCGCTCGTCCACCCAGCCGAACAGGTACTGAGGCGCCGGCGCGGATGCCTCGAAGTGGCCCTCGAAAGCGGCAAGTTTGGCGGGCTGGTTCCGGGCGACGCCCACAGCGCTGGCATGTCCGGAGACGAGCTGCAGCAGCGAGGCCGCTGCGGCCACGATCAGACCGACCTTGAGGGCGAACTTTGCCGGTTCTTCATGGCGTTTCTTGAGGAGATAGTATGCCGCCACGCTCATCGCCAGGAAGGCTCCGGCCTGGAAAGCACCGACCAACACGTGGCTCAGGCGATCCAGGGATGAGGGATTGAACACCACGTCCCAAAACGAGGTGATTTCCGCCCGCAGAGAGCCGGCGCTTTCGACGAGGCGGTACCCGGCGGGCGTCTGCTGCCAGCTATTGGCCACCACGATCCAGACGGCGCTGAACACGGAGCCCAGGAATACCATGACCGTGGAGAGAAAATGGACCTTCGGGCTCACCCGATCCCAGCCGAACAGCATGATGGCAAGGAAGCCCGATTCCAGGAAGAACGCAAACACGCCCTCCGCAGCCAGCGCGCTCCCGAAGACGTCCCCCACGAAGCGGGAGTAAGCGGCCCAGTTGGTACCGAACTGGAACTCCATGACGATGCCGGTGGCCACGCCCATGGCGAAGATGAGGCCGAAGATCCGCGCCCAGAAGCGGGTCAGGTCGCGGTACATCGGCCTGCCGGTCTTGAGGTAGAAGGCTTCGGTGACGACCAGAATCAGGCCGAGTCCGATGGAAAGAGGCGGGAAAATGTAATGAAAGCCTACCGTGAGCGCGAACTGCACGCGCGCCAGCGTGATCGCGTCCATGATTCCTCCTGTTCTTCCCGCGCCGCGTGCGCGCTGTTGCCTGCGGCCCGGGCAGGCGATCATGGGGTGCGTCCGATCTTATACGACAGCCGGCAGCGGGCTGCAAGGCGGCGCGGGCATCGGCACGAGGAATCGGCCCGGCCCGAACGCCTACGCCAGGTTTTTCTCGGCGAAGCTCCAGTTGAGCAGCTTGTCGACAAACGCCCGTATGTAGTCCGCCCGCCGATTCTGGTAGTCGAGATAGTAGGCGTGCTCCCAGACATCGATGGTGACGAGCGGCCGGAGCCCCATGGTGATCGGCGTGTCGGCATTGGCCGTCTTGATCACGCGCAACCGGCTTCCCTCCTGCACGAGCCAGGCCCATCCGCTGCCGAACTGCGTGGCCGCGGCATCGGAAAAGGCCTCGACGAACTTCGCGTAGGAGCCGAACGACTCCCTCAGCATTTCGGCGATCCTGCCCTTGGGCTCGCCGCCCCCTGCGGGAGACATGCTGTCCCAGTAAAAGTTGTGGTTGTAAACCTGAGCGGCGTTGTTGAACAAGGCGCTGCGCTCGGGCCGCCCGGCACTTTTCCGGACGATTTCCTCCAGGGGGGCGTTTTCCAGATCGGTGCCCGCGATCAGCTTGTTGGTGTTGTTGACGTACGCCAGGTGGTGCTTGCCGTAATGGAAGGATATGGTGTTCTCCGAAATGACGGGCGCAAGTGCTCCCTGGGCGTAGGGCAGCGGGGGCAGGCTGACGCCTGCAGCGGCCGTCGAGCGCGCGAACAGGCCTCCGCCTCCCGCCCGGGCAAAGGTCAATGCCGCGGCCGCGCCGGCGCTTTCCGCGAGGAACCTCCGGCGGCCCCAGATCACTGTTCGTTCGTCTTTCATGGATCCCCTCCTTCGCGTTCGGGCTCCGAAACCCGGTCTATTGTCCACGACGGGCGCCGCGAGGTCACGGCAAAAAAGCCCGCCGCTCAATGCCACTCCCATTCGATGAATCCGGGCTTGACGTCGACCATGGCGTTGACGATCAGCTCCACCAGGCCGCCGTACAGTATGCGATACTTTTCCCACATGTCATAGTAGGCCAACATGTCGCGGAACTGCCCCTTGCAGTTGCTGCAGGGAGCGCACAGGTACTTGGGGATCGAGGGGTCGAGGCAGTCCGCGAACGCGTTCAGGATCTGCTCCATTTTCTTCCGACCCGCGACGCGGAAGCGCCAGTCGGAGAAATTGTTGGGGCTCATGATGGCGAAGCCGCTGCCGCCGCCGCAGCAGTAATTGTCCACGCCGTGGGGTTCCATTTCGCGGAACTTCGGGCAGATCTTGCGCAGGATCTCGCGCTGCGGCTCGACGACGCCCATGAGACGCACGAGATTGCAGGGGTCGTGGAGCGTGACGGGGAAATCGTTCCTCGAGGGATCCAGCTTGATGCGGCCGTTCATCACGATGTCGTGCAGCAGGGTCATGGAGCTTTCGCGCGGTATGTTGTACTCGCCGTCGAGGACGCGGTCGGCGATGACCGAGAGCGACTTGTGCGCGTGGCCGCACTCGCCCAGGACTATCTTCTTGACCTTCAGCTTCCTGGCGGCCTCGGCGTGCTTGAGCGCCACGCGCGCGAACTGGGCGTCGTCGTACCACACGCCGTAGTTGATCGAATCGTAGCCCGCCAGCTCGGACGACAGGGTCCATTTGATGCCCGCGGCGTTCAGGATGACGGCGAAGGCACCGGGGTTCTCCGGCCACGCCAGGATCTCGCCGGCGTTGTGAATCAGCAGGACGTCGGCCCCTTCGACATCCCACGGGGTCTCGACCTTGATCCCGGTCTTTTCCGACATGTCCTCGTCGATGAACTCGATATTGTCCTTGACCACCAGGGCATTCATCCCGGTGGAGGAGCCCACCTTGAGTTGAAGCATGGAGCCGGAATCGTGAATCTCCTTGGCGGCGATCCCCATCTCCTGGCTGAAGAGCTTCCTGAGCTCATGGGCCACGAGGCCGTTGTCGGCCCCGATGGGGCATGTCTGCGCGCAGCGCCGGCAGAGATTGCAGCGGTAGGAGAGTTCGATCAGCCTGGCGACCAGGGGCCAGTTGACCTCGATGTCGCCGTGCTGCCATGCCGAAAGCAGGCCCCCGTGCTTGACGTACTTGTAGTAAAGCCGGCGCATGATCTCGGAGCGGAAGGTGGGCCGGTAAAGCTCGTTGCGGCCGCTGGCTTCGTAGATATGGCAGGCTTCCGAGCAGGTCTGGCACTTGGCGCAATGCTCCATGGTGAGCACGAGCGGCAGCAGGAAGGTCCAGTTGTTTTCCTTGGAGAAGAGCTTGTCGAGTCCGGACAGAAACTTGCGCACCAGCTCCTCTTCCTCTTCCTTGGACTGCGGCCGGGGGACGTTCACCGCGCAGGTGTCGTCGAGGATGCATTCGTACTTTTCCCGGATCTGCTCGGAAAGAGGCGTCCACCGGCGTTCCGTCACCACATCGGCTGAGGGAACCGGCAAGGGCATCAGGTCGCCGTCCTCCAGATGGACGAGCGGCTCGCGCTCCGTCCGGGACATGTCTTTGAGATCGATCTTCTTGTCCTTCATCGCTTCGCTCCTTGAGCCGGATTGGTGGTCGCGACGTCCGCCCACGTCTTGCTGCCGTCGGCCCCTACGTGCGCGGCGGCCCAGGTGGGCCGGTAGGCGAGCTGCTCGGCGAGCTTGCGCGCCAGCCTGCGGCTGCGCGCGATCGGCTGGTCGTCCCAGCGGATTTCGTGGTAGGTGAACCACTTCGCGATAAAGTGGGACATGTGCGTCATCGGGATGTAGGCGATCAGCAGCCCGGCGAGGGCCAGCCCGACGGCGAGCGTGGCCGGGATCTCGAGACCGGTGTCGAAACGGACGAGCCCGCGCACGATCGCAGCCGGCCCGGGAGTGTCCGGCCCGCCGAAGGCGAAGCCGGCGAAGAGCAGCGCGACGGCGACCACGAAGAAGACCAGATTGAATATGTCTCCCGGGGTTGTATAGAGCCGCAGTTTCGGGTCGGTCAGGCGCCGGTGCAACAGGCCCAGAGCTCCGACGACGCACAGGATCGCTCCGGCGAGTCCGGTGACCGTATAGAGCCGGGCGATCGCCCAGCCCAGGCCCGTGCTCGAAGTCCCCGCGGCGATCAGGTCGAGCACCGCCGCCACCGCCGCCAGGGCTGCGGTACCGATGAGCAGGTACAGTCCGAAGTGGAAGGGGAAGGAGCGCCGCCACATCGGCCGGTTGAACTCCCAGAGTCCCTTGAGAAAGATCATCTCGGGGATCATGAACTTGAGTTCGCCTGCGAGGTTGAAATGGACGGGACGCGTCCACCAATCCGGCGCTTCGAAGTAGGACCCGCCGTGTCGCACCCGGTGAGGCTCTTCGTGGGGGACGGGATAGAGCTCCCAGCGCAGGTGCATCGGGGCGGTCGCGTAGCGGTAGATTCTGACGGCGCATCCGGCGGCGAACACCAGGATCATCGCGTAGAGAAACAGATAGAGAGCAGCGGTCATCGGGCTTCCTTTCTCCGGGGCACGGCCGCTCCGACGGAATGGTTCCGCCGGCAGGCGGCGGTGCGCCCGCCGCCGGAACGGCGGGCGCGCAGCGCCTCTGCGACCTCGTCGGCAGCCTGGGGCTCGAAGAGAGCCCGGGCACGGCCATGCAGATCGGGCGGCAGGCTAGGAACTCTTTTTCTCACCCGTGGCGAATCCGTGCAGCTTGATATCCACCTTCTGCTCGAGCTTGTCGTAGTACTCCTTGAGCACGGCGATCACCTCGGGCTTGGAAAACTCGGGCGGCACGGGTTTCCCCTCGCTCATGAGCTTGCGCAGCAGGGTTCCGGAAAGCAGGAGCCTGGCGCCGCCCTTGTAGACGCCGTTTTCGTCGATCACCGCCTTGCTTTCGTGCGGGCAGGTCTTCATCGAGGCCATGCTCTTGCATTCGTAGCAGTAGAATGTCCAGTCCATGCAGAGCGGGCGCAAGACCAGCGCGTTCTGCGGGATCTCGTTGAATATCTTCTGGGCGTCGAACGGGCCGTAGTAGTCGCCGACCCCCGCGTGATCCCGGCCGACGATGAGATGGGAGCAGCCGTAGTTCTGGCGGAAGACCGCATGCAGCAGGGCCTCGCGCGGGCCGGCATAGCGCATCTCCATGGGATAGCCGCCCTGAACGACGCGGTCCTTGCGGAAGTACTTGTTGACCAGCACGTCGATCGCCTTCACGCGCACGTCGGCCGGGATGTCGCCGGGCTTGAGCTTGCCCACCAGCTGGTGGATATAAACGCCGTCGCACACTTCGATGGCGATCCAGGCCAGGTAGGCATGGGACGAGTGCATGGGATTGCGCAGCTGCAGCGCGGCCACGGTGCTCCACCCGCGCTCCTCGAAAACCTTGCGCGCCTCGGCCGGGCGCTGGTAGATGCCGCGGAACATTTCCGGGTAGTAGGACTCGGAGATGACCTTGACCGGTCCGGCCAGGTTTACCGGCCCCTGCTGCATCACCTTCTCGACGCCGGGATGCGCCGGGTCGGTCGTCCTGAAGATCTGCCGGCACTCATGCTCCTTGTCGATGGTGTACTTTTCGACGACCTTCATGGTTCCCATGACGGCCTCGGTTTCGAGATCCCAAAGGGCGACTTCCTCGCCGATCTTGATGGAATCCGCCAGATCCTGGGCCGCCGATAGGGTTATGGGAATAGGCCAGAAAAGATTGTTCTTGCTCGGCATGGTATAGGTGTCGCAGCATCCCTGCCAGTCGGCTCGCCCCATGAAACCGTCGAGCGGCGTGAACGCGCCGATCCCCATCATGATGAGGTCGCTCGTCTCGCGCGTCGACATGGGCACTTTCTTGAGCGTCTGCGCCTTCTTGAGCTCTTCCTTGGCCTCCTCCTGTCCGAGAAGCAAGGGTTTCAGCGTCGGGCTGCCATGCGGGGGTACCAATTTGCTCATCGAGGTCCTCCTTGCGTATCAAGGGCGAAAGCGGCACGTGAATCGCCTCGCCGAAATGATCAATCTGAAGTCCCAAATCATGACCGTTCTCAACCTGAGCGCGATCCAGATCCCCCTGGATCTTTTCGCCGGTTAATAATAAACGCTGGAGCTGCCGTTGTCATCGCCTTTAATTAAAATTCTGCAACAAAGCCATGCCCGGGAGCGGACCTGTCGTCCAAGAATCGTTTACCGCTGACGTCATCATCGCAATTCGCACCATTGGTCGGTTAAGCTCCCGATCCGGCCGGGCCTTCGCAATCGGCTTGCAGTAGACCGGCAAACAAAGGGGCCGAGGAGCCGGGAAGCACTGGCGCGGGTTCGCCTGTGAGTCGCCCGATGCCTTTTCCCCTTTGGGCCTATGCCTCCCGGTCCCGGAGGTCGGCGAGCGGAGCGAGCCGATCTCTCTGTTATCTTGCGCTGTCGGCGAAGCGCCGCGCGCATTGCACGAACGCCGGCGCCCATTCCGGCGTCGCGGAGGCATGGATGTGCGTATAGCCCGCCCAGGTGTTGGCGCGCACGATGCCCTCGCGGCCGTGGAAGCAGCCCGTGCCGCGGCGCACGGCGCAGGCCGTCCGCGGCTCTTCGGACTGCAGGGCGATTTTCGAGTAATGGAACTCGTGGCCTTTCAGGGAGAGGCCCGGCGGGTAGAACGGATTGGGCCGGTCGACCAGAAGCTCGGCGTAGCCATGGCCCTGCGGCGTCTCGCACATGTGGACCGGGAAGGGCAGCCAGCCGGCCATGGGGTATGAAACTCCGCGCCAGACGACGGCTTCGGAGAGGAGCATCAGGCCGCCGCACTCGGCATAGATGGGCAGCCCCGCGGCTGCTGCATGGTGCAGGCTGCCGAGAAAGGAACTGTTGCGCGCGATCGCCGCGCCGTGCGTTTCCGGGAAGCCGCCGCCGATGTACAGTGCGGCGAGATCCGCCGGCAGCTCGGGCGATTCCAGGCTCGACAGCGGAACCAGCTCGGCGCCGTGCTGCTGCAATGCTTCGAGGTTTTCCGGATAGTAGAAATTGAAGGCGCTGTCGCGCAGGAAGCCGATCCTGACGGTGCGGGCCGGCGCTCCCTGCATGGCGGCGGGTGCCGGGACGGCGAGGGGCGGTGCGTCGCGTGCGATCGATCCAATCCCGTCCAGATCGAGCCTCTCTGCCAGGGTGCGCAGGTTGCGCTCGAGGTCCTCGATCCCCGGATGTTCCGCCGGAGTCACCAGGCCGAGGTGGCGTTCGGGCAACAGCGCCGGGGCGGCGATCCGGGGAATGACACCGAGCACCGGAAGGCCGCACGCCGTCACCGCCGCGCGCAGCATGGTCTCATGGCGCTGCCCGGCGACGCGGTTGAGGATGACGCCGGCGATGTGCACGTCGGGATCGAGATCGAGGCATCCCAGGATCGGAGCGGCGATGGTGCGCGTGACCTTGGCGGCGTTGATGACCAGGATCACGGGGGCCTGCAGCGCCTTGGCGAGCTCGGCCGTACTGTGGGTGCCGCAGGCATCCACGCCGTCGTAGAGGCCGCGGTTGCCCTCGATGACGTTCAACCCCCCAGGCAGTGCGTGCCGGCCGAAGGAAGCCGCGCATCCCGGGAAGCCCGCGAGGAAGGAATCGAGATTCCTGGCCTGCCGGCCCGACGCCCAGCTCAGCCAAGCGGCGTCGATGTAATCCGGACCTTTCTTGAAGGCGGCGACCTCGAGACCGCGCGCGCGCGCCGCAAGCAGCAGGCCGAGGGCGGCAAGCGTCTTGCCGGAGTCCCCGGACAGGCCTGCGATCACGACGCGCGGCAGCGCCCGCGCTTCATCCCGATCACCGCTCATTACCGACCCAGCCGACCACTTGCGTTTCAGGATACATGAATCGCCGGCGCTTGCACAGGCCCCCTTGCGCGCGATGCCCTCCTGCCCCGGTCCGCCGCACCGCGGCGGACGGTGAACTTATTGATTCAAGCTGGCGTTTCCGCGCGGCGCATATCCGTCCCGGAGGGACGGAAGCTGGTAGCTCCAGGTGAGCGGAAGCGAACCTGGAGAAAAGGTGACGGCATGCGACAAGCCCCGAAGGGCCGGCAGAAGGATGAATCAGAAACCTGGTCTGTCGGCCCTCCGGGGCTCGACTGATCTAACGCTCCTTTCCGGGGGTTCGCCTCCGGCTCACCCCCGGCTACCGGCTCAGGGCCCCTGCCGGGGCTGGTAGGTCCGCCGCGCCGTGGCGGACCGGGGGCTTATTGCTTCAAGCCGGCGATCGCGCGCGGCGCGCGGGATCTGCTTGCCTTCGCCTTCGGCTCACCCTCGGCTGCCGGTATCTGAATCGCAATGCCGGTGTCAGAGTCGCCGTGGGGGCCAATCGCGTGTTGCACTGCCCGAGGCGGCGTGATAAAGAAGAGTGCCCTCGGCGAAGAGGCCGGCGATGACAAGCGGCAAGGTATACCTGGTGGGGGCGGGCCCCGGCCCTCCGGAGCTCCTCACCTTGAAGGCGGCGGAGCTTTTGCGGGCTTGCGACGTGGTGGTTTACGACCGGCTGATCCAGGAGGACACGCTGGCGCTGGTCGGACCCGGCGCCGAACGCATTTACATGGGCAAGGCCGTCGGCGGGCAGGATGTGCGCCAGGAGGAGATCCACCGGCTGCTCGTGCGCAAGGCGCAGGAGGGCAAGATGGTGGTTCGCCTCAAGGGAGGCGATCCTTTCCTTTTCGGAAGGGGCGGCGAGGAGGCGGAGTTTCTCGCGGAGCACGGCATCCCCTTCGAGGTCGTCCCGGGCATCTCGTCGGCGCTGGCGGCCCCGCTGCGCGCGGGCATCGCGGTGACCCACCGTGATGCGGCGTCGTGCGTGGCCATCGTCACCGGGCACGAGGCCCGCGGCGAACCGGGCCGCCTGGACTGGCGCGCCCTGAGCGCGATCGAGACCCTAGTCTTCGTCATGGGGGTGCAGAACGTCCGGCGCATCGCCGCGCGCCTGATGGAAAGCGGGCGCAGCCCGCAGACGCCGGCCGCCATGATCCAGACGGCTTTCTGGCGCGACGAGCGGGTGGTGACGGCGACGCTGGCCACTATTGCGGACGAGGTCGAACGCGCGGGCTTGAAGCCGCCGGCCACGCTGGTGATCGGCGAAGTGGTGCGCCTGCGCGAAAAGCTGGATGCGGCCCGGCGCGCGCTCGATCGCCGGCCGGACGACGCTTCCCGCTGACCGGGGTGCGTGCGGCCTGCCTGAGGGAGATCCATGGAAACAAACAGAAAGGTCATCATTGTCGGTGGAGTGGCCGGCGGTGCCTCGTGCGCTGCGCGTCTGCGTCGGCTCGACGAGGGCGCGGCCATCGTTCTGCTCGAGCGCGGCCCGTATGTTTCCTTTGCGAACTGCGGGCTTCCCTATTACGTCGGCGGTGTCATTCCGGACGAGGACGATTTGCTGATGGTGTCGCCCGATCTTTTCCGCCGGCGATTCAACATCGACGTGCGCGTCCTGCACGAAGCGACCGCCATCGATCGGCGGCGGCGCGAGCTCGTCGTCCGGGACGGTGCGACCGGCGGGGAATACCGCGAAGGATACGACGCACTGGTTCTCGCTCCCGGCGCCGCTCCCTTGCGCCCGCCCCTCCCCGGAATCGACCTTCCCGGGATTTTCTCGCTGCGCACCATCCCCGACAGTCGCGAGATCCGGGAATGGATCGCGGCGCGCCGGGCGCGCAAGGCGGTCGTGGTCGGCGGCAGTTATATCGGTCTCGAGATGACGGAGAATCTGGTGCGTCGCGGCCTGGCGGTGACCGTCGTCGACGTCCTGCCGCAGGTGATGGCTCCTCTGGATGGCGAAATGGCAGAGCCGGTGATGCGCTGTCTGGAAGAGAACCGGGTGGACCTCCATCTGGGGGACGGGGTGACGGGCTTCGAAGCGGACGCGCGCGGCGGGCTGGTCGTGCGCACCGCAGGCGGCGCGTCGCTGACCGCCGATATCGTAATCCTGGCGATCGGGGTCAAGCCCGAGGTCGCGCTCGCGCGTGCTGCGGGACTGGAGATCGGGGAGCTCGGCGGCATCCGCGTCGACGAGTCCATGCGCACGAGCGATCCGGCGATCTGGGCCGTCGGCGATGCCGTGGAAGTGCGCCACGCGGTCACCGGCAGATGGTGCCTGATGCCGCTCGCCGGGCCGGCAAACCGCCAGGGGCGTGTCGCGGCCGATGCCATATGCGGCCGCAACGCGCGCTTTCGCGGCGTCCAGGGCACGGCCGTCTGCGGCATCTTCGGCATGACCGTCGCCATGACGGGCGCGAGCGAAAAGGTCCTGAAGCAGCACGGCGTGCGCGACTACGAAGTCGTCTACCTGCACCCATACCAGCATGCTTCCTACTACCCGGGCGCCAAGCGGATGCACATCAAGCTCATCTTCTCCCGACCGGAGGGGAGGATTCTGGGGGCCCAGGCGACGGGGGAAGGGGGCGTGGACAAGCGCATCGACGTGATCGCGATGGCTTTGCAGAAGAATGGGACGGTCTTCGATCTGGAGGAGTGCGAGCTATGCTACGCTCCCCAGTTCGGCAGTGCCAAGGACCCGGTGAATCTCGCGGGAATGGTCGCGGCCAACGTGCTGCGCGGAGATATGCCCGCAGCCGGCTGGAGTGGTTTGGCGAGCACGGACGCGCTGCTGATCGACGTGCGCGAGCCCTTCGAGTTCGCCGCGGACCATCTCGACGGGGCGGTCAACATTCCGCTCGGCGATCTGCGCGACCGGCTCGCCGAGCTGCCGCGCGACCGCGAGCTTTTGGTCTATTGCGCCATCGGCGAGCGCTCCTATACGGCCGTGCGCATTCTGGTGCAGCACGGCTTCCGGGCAGGCACTCTGTCGGGCGGGTATGTGACCTATTGCGGATTCAATCCCTGAGGCATGCCGGCGCGAGGGCCGGCATGCGATCGCGGCGCGGCACCATCTTCTTGGGGTGTCCGGGCTCCTTCAACTGGCCGGGCCAGCCTGTTTCGCGATGCGCGCCTCGGCCGGCAACAACTTGAACACCTTCAGGCCCGCGAGGAACAGGAATCCGATGATTCCCAGCACCCCCAGCGCCTGGCAGAATTCGACGAGCGTCGGCGCGTAGCTCGCCACCCCTTCGATCAGGCCCGGCCCGCTGACTTCCATCCCGGGGAAAATCTCCGGCGGGCGCGTCAGGCCGGGGATCACGATCACGTACCGCTCGCACAGCACTCCCAAAACCACCAGGCAGCCCGCCGTCACCACCCAGGGGATCGACTTCGAGGTCCGCGGGTAAAACAGCAGGAAGAGCGGCACGGCGCAGCCGAGCCCGATGAGGCCGACCCAGAAGATCACGCTGTGGAATCCGCCGAAGAGGTAGTATAGGGCCGCCTCGCGCCACTCCACCTGGTAAACCAAATACAGGTTTTCCACCGCCAGGAAATAGAGGACCACCAGAACGAACAGCGCCAGCAGGCGTCCCAGCCCGAAGACCAGCTCGTCATCCAGGTGCCTGCGGGTGAGGCGGAAGAGGGCGACGAGCAAGGCGATCATCAGGCCGGTGCCCGAGGCCATGGCGGCCACGACGAAGCTGGCCGGCAGCAGCGGCGAATCGTAGAGCGTTCTGGGACCGAAGCCGAAGATCGCCCCCGTGCCGCTGTGGACGCCGAAAGCCCAGGCGAAGGCCAGGGTGGCGACGACCCGGGTGAGCTTCTTTTTGTCCCGGAAGAGCGCGTAGAGGTAGACGATGCAGATGAGGATGTAGCTGATATACAGCATCGGGTTGATCGAGAACAGGGAGAGGAGGTTGAAATGGACGAAGGGCTGGACGAAGACCCGGTCCATCCGGCCCTGGTCGGTGAGAATGGAAAGCAGGCCGGCGATCATGAAGAGCATGCCGAGATAGACGGCGGTTCTGGCGAAAGGCTTGTACTCCAGCTTGCCGAAGACGCCGTAGAGGCCGGAGATCACCAGGGAGCCCGCCGAGAGCCCGATGTAATAGATTGCCATGACGATTTGCAGGCCCCAGGGCACGCGGTTGTACATGCCGGTCACCCACAGCCCCTGACCGAGAACCCAGAAGGTGCACAGCACCCCCGCCAGGCCGACGGCGGCGAAGGCCGCCAGCGCCAGGTAATAGTGCCTGGAGTTTCCTGCGATGCGCTCGTATTTGACTTCCATGCCGTCCCTCACAGGTGAACCGTCATAATCCGATGTAGTAAACCTTGGGCTCCGTGCCCAGATCCTCCCTGAGCCGTTTGACGGAATTCTCGGAAACCAACCTGGAAATCTCGCTCTGCGGATCGTTCAGGTCGCCCACGACGAGCGCTCCGGCCTGTGCGCGCTCGCAGGCCTGGACGCACGCCGGTTTCTTGCCGACGTCGAGGAGATGGGCGCACAGCGTGCAGCTTTCCGCGACGCCGTGCGAGCGTTTGGGGAACTCCTTGTTGGGCCACTCCTCGCTTTCCTTGAAATTGAAGTAGCGGGCGTTGTAGGGGCAGGCGATCATGCAGTAGCGGCACCCGATGCAGCGGTGATGGTCCACGATGACGATGCCGTCCGCACGCTTGTAAGTGGCCTGCACGGGGCACACCTGGGCGCACGGCGGATGGTCGCAATGGTTGCACAGGAGCACCACGGAGCGCTCGGCCCCGCCGTTCTTCGGCTTGACATGGACCTTGCGGATCCAATGCACGTCCCAGCGCGCGTCGCCGACGGAAGCCGTGTTGTTTTCCAGCCTGCAGGCCTCCAGGCACGCCGTGCAGTCCGGTCGGCACTTGCGCAGGTCGACTACCATGCCCCACCTGTGCCGCCCTGCCGTGACCGCTTCGACGGCCCCGGCCTGCGTGAGCAACCGTACCGCATAGGTGCCGGCGGCGCCCGCCAACAGGAGGCCCCCGCCGGCCGTCAGAAATTCTCTTCTGTCCATTTTCGCTCGACCCTCCAAGGCTGCTTGCATTTGCCGACCGCCGGCTGCGTGCTCACGGATAGTAATGGCATCCGAAACAGTCGGGGTTCAGAGTGACCGCGTTGTGGCACTGATTGCAGAAGCGCTCCCTGCTCGTGTGACAATTCTTGCATTGCTTCAGGCCCGTCTCGCTCGGCTTCCCCTGGCGCACCACCTCCTCGCGCACCGTTCTGAGCAGCTCCCAGTGATGGAAACGCATGTAGGCGGTTTCGCGCACGCAGTTCCGATACTTGGGATCGGGCTTTTCGAGGAAGGGCCGGGCGGCGGCGGTGTCCGCGCCGGCCACGTAGGCGACCAGGCTGTAGGCGAAAGGCAGCAGCAGGATCAGCGCCGGGACGGCCAGGAAAAGAACACTGCGCGAACTTTGCGGCGTTTCGTTCATGGTTTTCTCCTTCGGGGTCACCGCCCCGTCCTTTCAGCGCCCGGAGTCGGGGCGCTTCCCAGGATGCGCCCGATGCGGTCGGCATGGATCATGGCCAGGGCGCGGTAGACCAGGTGGGCCAGTTTCGAATAGGGCAGGTAGATCAGCAGCGTGAAGACGAAGACCAGGTGCGTGAAGTAGGCGATATGTCGGTGGGGTTCCAGGCGCAGGTAGTGCAGCACCTCGGTGGCGAATCCCGTGGCGACGACCAGAAACAGGTCGGCGAGCAGCACCCAGTCGAAATAGGCCCCGATGCCCATCGAGCCGCCCTCGCGCAGGCGCTCCCAGGCCATGAGCAGGCAGCCGGCCAGCACGGCGATTCCGCCCACGTTGGCCAGCATCTTCCACGGATTCCAGAAGCCGAAAGGATAGACGAAGTCGGAGCGGATCAGGGGGTTGTATTCGGCGGTGATCACCCATAGCGTGACCAGCGTCAGGGCTACGAAACCGGCGAGCACGCAGAGATGGGAAAGGTAGCGCGGCCGCGCCGCCGTGCACAGGTCGAAATTCCTGTGCGTGGCGATGCTGCGCAGCGCCGCCCAGGTGCTGGCGGCAAGCCCCCGGATGCGCGGCATGCGATCCGCTTCTTCGAGAGCCCGCCAGAAGCGCCGGGCGCTCACCAGCATGGCGAGCAATGCCAGCAGGCTGAAGAGACCGAAGAAGCCGTTCAGCAGCCAGTGCGGGAAGACGCTCGAGTAGGCATAGATGATGCGCGCCCCCGGTTGAGGTGAGAAACCCAGGGCGGCCGCGAGCGTATCCCGCAGCAGCAGGGCCAAGGTCAGAAGTGCTATGGGGATGGCCAGGAGCAGGGGGACGTACTGCGGCCGGCTCATCCAGCGCGCCAGGAAACGGGGGAAGGCATAGTGCGCGACGCATTCCTGGCGCACCGCCGCCAGCACGTCACCCGGCCGCGCGCCCCGCGGGCAGCGAACGGAGCAGTCCTGGCACTGGTGGCACAGCCAGACATCGGGATCGCGCACCAGCCGGTCCTTCCAGCCCCACAGCGCCCAGGCCATTTCCTTGCGCGGAAACGGCTCGGGATCGGGCGAAAGGGTGCAGGTCGCCGAGCACGTTCCGCACTGGAAACACTTCTTGACCGTGTCCGCCCCCCCGCTGATAAGCGCACGGATGAACTCCAGGTCCGGTTCGATGCGCACCGGTCGCGTGTCGCCGGAAAGCCCGGGCCCCGGCGCCGCAGGCACCGGCATTCCTGCGCCGCTTTCCCGCTTGACGGCACTTTCCACTGTCATGTTTCCTCCGCACCCTGCATGGTTCTCGAGCCGCGGGCGGTCGCGCCGCGCTCACATGCCCTTGAATGGATTCATGCCGAACTTTTCGATGACTTTCATGAAGTTGTCGAAAATCATCGGCAGCTTGTCATACTCGTTGATCTGTAGCTGGTGGAGTTCGACCCTCTCGTTCTCCATGGACATCTGCTTGAGCTTTTCCCGGATGTTCCCGCCGCGGGTGAACGCCAGCTCGCTCCCCTTGATGAAGTGGCACTGGTAATCGTCGCCGTATTTGCAGCCCACCAGCAGCACGCCGTCGTAGCCGGCCGAAATCGCCTCGGAGACCCAGACGGCGTTGACCGAGCCCAGGCAGCGCACCGGGACGACGCGCACGAACGGGTTGTAATGGAGGCGGTGCAGACCCACGAGGTCCAGGGCGGGGATGGCGTCGTTTTCGCACAGCAGGGCCAGGACTCTCGGCTTTTCCTCGGCTTCGTCCGGAACCTCCACCGCCTTGATCATCTCGGCGATGATATGCACCGAATAGTCCTTGAAGGACACGATGCGCTCGGGGCAGGCCCCCATGCAGACGCCGCAGCGCCGGCAGCGGGTGGCCTGGAGCAGGGGGGTGCCCTTGACGTCCTCGTTGAGCACGCCGAAGGGGCATTCCTCGGTGCAGCGCTTGCACTGGGTGCAGCGCTGGAGGAAGAATTCAGGGTAGGATTTGTCGCCCGCGCGCGGGTGGACCGCTTCGCCCCTGGCGGTCATCTCCACGCACTGGATTGCCTTCAAGGCGGCACCGGCCGCGTCCTCGCGGGCGCCGACTCCGTCCATGGGCTGGCGTACGCTGCCCGCGGGATAGATTCCCGTGCGCCGGCTCTCATAGGGGAAGCAGATGAAATGGGAGTCGGGAAAGCCGTACTGCAGGATCGGCAGGTCGGGTCCCTGGCGGTAGACCAGGTTGAGTATCTCCGTGCCCTCGTGGTGCTTGAGCCGTTCGGCCTTTTCGGCGGCCTCCTTGCGCTGCACCTCCGATTCGCCGCGCGTCGCCGTAGCCTGGGCGTCGTGCAGCGCCCGGATAGCCTCGCCGTCGGCCGAATTCGGCACCATCCCGGCCGCGAGCACGACCAGGTCGACCCGGACCTGGATCCGCTCGCCCAGCATGGTGTCCTGGGCCGTGACCAGCAACGAGCCGTCCGACTCGCGGGTCACGTCGGTCACCTCACCCTTGGTGAGGAACACGCCGGGATCCTGCTGCACCCGGCGGTAGAAATCTTCGTAGTGCCCCGGCGTCCGGATGAATTCGTAGAAGATGTAAGCCTTGCCGTCGCTCTGCCGCTCGCGCAGGTAGAGGGCCTGCTTGAGCGAGGTCAGACAGCAGATCGAAGAACAGTAGGAATGGTGTTCCTTGCGCCGCGATCCGCCGCACTGGATGAAGGCGATGCTCTTGACCTCCCTGCCGTCCGAAGGGCGGATGATGCGCCCTTGGCTGCGCACCATTTCTTCCAGCTCGACGTTGCGGATGACGTCGGGCAGCCGGCCGTAGGGCAGGGTATCTCGGAGTTCCGCCGGTCTCCAGCCGGTCGCCTGGATGATCGCCCCCACGCGGAAGGTATCGACGACTTCCCCGGCGGGGCGGCCGTTGCCGGTCGAATGCAGGGTCACGTCGAAAAGTCCGGGGGCGCCCGCGATGCGGCCGGTGGCGGCCGACTTGTAGACGGTGATGTGCGGGTCGCTCTCGACCTTCTTGATGAGATCCTCGACCCCCGTCGGCTCCAGTTCTCTGTAAGGCGGCTTGGTGGGCACCGACTTGTGCTGCCGGGCGAGCCAGCCTCCCAGGCGGTCGCTCTTCTCGACCAGGCGCACGCGGTACCCGGCCCGGGCGCCTTCGAGCGCCGCGGTCATCCCGGTGATCCCGCCTCCGACCACCAGGATGCTCTTGTCGAGGGTTTCTTCCGGCTTGAAGGGCTGGGGAGGTTCCATCTCGCGCACCTTGGTGACGTACATGCGCAGGTAGTCCTCCGCCATCATCTGCGTATCCTCGTCGCGCGCCGGTTGCGTCCATACCACGTGTTCGAGGAGCGCAAACCTTTCGACGACGACGCCCTCGGGGAAAGCGACGTCCGGGTAGCGGCGCGGCGAAATCCCGGCAATGACGACCTTGGCCAGGCCTTCCCTGGCAATATCCTCGATGATCCCTTGCAGGGCGGGCCCCTCACAGGAATCCACCGTCTTGCAGAAGGGCACCTTGCATTCCGAGGTGACCACCTTGCGCAGCGCTTCGATATCGAGCGCTTCCGCGATCCCGTATCCCGTGCAGATAAAGACGCCGATCTTGTCTTTCATCGGTTCATTCTCCCCTCTGAAGGCACTGGATGGCCTTCAACGCAGCCGCGGTGGCGTCCTTGGTCGTACGCGCAACGTCGCACGGGCGCTTGACACAGCCGGCCGCATACACGCCCTCGATGTCCGTGGTGCCGTCGATGAAACCGTAGTCGTCGCATTGGAGCTGCAGGGGCAGGCCGGCATCGGCGGTATTGGGCACCATGCCGGTCGCCAGGACCGCAAGATCGAATCCGCGATGCTGCTTTCTGCCGGCCAGCGTGTCCTCCACGTCCAGGATCAGGTTGCCGCTTCCGGGTTCTTCGCTGATTCCGGCCACCTTTCCCTTGACATAGGTGACGTTGGCATCCTCGAGCATGTCGTAATAAAACTTCTCGAGGCGGCCCACGGCGCGGATATCGATGTAGAAGATGGTCGCCTTGGCGTTCGCGTTCTTTTCCCTCAGGTACCTGGCCTGCTTGAGCGAAGCCATGCAGCAGACGGCCGAGCAGTAGGGAAGATGGTTCTCGTCGCGCGAACCGGCGCATTGGACGAAGGCCACGTTCTCCGCTTTCCTGCCGTCGGAGGGCCGCAGGATCTCTCCGCCCGTCGGCCCGCCGGGCGCCGCCAGCCGTTCCATCATGACATTGGTGATGACGTTGCGGCATTTTCCGAAGCCCAGATGGTCGAGCTTGGCGGCGTCATACGGGCGCCATCCGGTGGCGATGATGACGGTGCCCGCCTCGACCAGCAGCTCCTCTTCGGCCATGTCGAGATCGACGGCCCCGGCGGCGTTTTTCCTGAGGATTTCGGCGTCGGCTGCGGAGAGGGCGTCCCGGTCCAGCACATACTGCGGCGGGTAGGCCATTGCGTGCGGCAGATAGAGTGCCTTGGTCCGGCCCATGCCCAGGTTGAAGTCGTCGGGACGCTCGGAGGTCAGCTGTTGCGCCAGGGAATCGCTCAGCGGTTCCCGGCCGGTCACGTATCGGGGGCGCTTCCTGATTCTGGCGCGGAAAGCACCCGCGCGGCCGGTGATCTCCTCCACGGTCGCAAGCGTGTGGACCGTGATTCTGGGATTCTGCCGGATCCGGCGCACGTTGATTTCGAAGCCGCAGGTCGGGGGACACATCTTCGGGAAGTAGCGGTAGGTGCGCATTACGCGTCCTCCCAGATACGCTTCCTTTTCCACGAGGACGACGGGATACCCTACCTCGGCGGCTTCGACCGCCGCCGTCATCCCGGCTATGCCCCCGCCGATTACTAGAATGGGTTTTGCTTTGGCATTCATATTGTGTCTCTCGCGAATATGACTTCTGGTCGATGGCTTCGGCCCCGGCTTGTCTCGCGCCCGGCGGGAGCGTCCGGCCGCCGGCCCGATGCGAAGGCGTCGGTAGCCTCGAGACCGGGTTGCCGGGCACGTCGGCCGGCTCAGCCGGTGCCTGCGCCTGTCATCGCGCGACGAGCCCGGAGCGCCGCGGCTCCGAGCTCGGGGCGAGCGTCGTACACCTGCCTTTCTCTATCGCAGGAACAGGCCGCAGCGCTGCCCCGGGCCGACGGGGGAGGAGTCGAGGGGATGTGTCGCGGGGTCCGCCATGACGGGTAATGCGATGATGGCGATCACGGGCCGTTTTCATAGCTTGCCGAATCGATGATGATGACCTCGCTGCCTCCGCTCTCCGACTCGACCCGGGCCGGAGCACTTCAGGAACCAGTCCTGCTCACAGGTTCCCGCCGGACCTTCAGGCGGGATCCTTTCGGCGGTTAATAATAAACGCAATTGACCGGCTTGTCATCATATTTAAATTTTTTTTTGCAGCAAACGCGGCCTATCGCCGAGCAATGCAGGGCAAATCGGTCTCAGAGTGAGCCAAATGAGACTTCCGATCCCGGATCGAGGGTCGCGGCCCAGCCATGGGAAGTCTTTCCTGCCGTCGGCTGTTCGGCGTCGCCGATCTTTTTCAAATCGCCGAAATGGCCGGGTGCTTGTGCTGATTTAATATCTTTTGACAATAATTTCCTGCCAGATCTGGCCATATTTTCGAAAAAAACTCTTGCATGAGGACTAAATCGAGTTTAAATTCGACAGGGTTAAACGACGGACGCCAGCCGTTGGTCTGGGTCCGGATTTCATCCCGCTTTAGGGATGGAGGAAGTTCAATGGCTTGCGAGGCGAGGAGTGCCGAGGTTCGGACGGATTTTCTGGGCAGTGCGCACGTCTTCGCCGCAGCGATCCGCCGCGCTTTCGAGCAGGAGATCCTGCGGGAGAGCGCGGACGAATCGCTGAGTTTTTCTCATCTCAAGCTGCTGTTTTTCGGTTCAGCGACCGGCGAACACACGGTCGGCGATGCAGCGGATTTCCTCGGGGTCAGCGACGCCGCCGCCAGCAAGACGGTCGAGAAGCTGGTACGGCGCCGGCTGCTGACACGTGCCGAGAGGGCCGAGGATCGGCGCAGCAGCTGCTTCCGTCTCACCGACGAAAGCCGCGCGCTGCTTCGGTCCTTCGAGGAGGCCAGGCACCGCAAGGCGGCCGAGGTGTTGGGCCGGTTCGATCCGGGTGAGCTGCAGAGGGCGGCCGAGCTTCTGGACCGTCTGGCTGCATCGATCGTCCAACACGGCTCCCGGCCGGATGAGGTATGCCTGCAATGCGGGATTTCTTATCGCGAAAATTGCAGGTTCGGGGAACTCAGCCGGCGGGAGTGTTTCTACCGTCGTCATAAGTCCGACAAGCTGGAACCGCTCGTTTCCCCCGGCGGGCGGTTCTGAACCAGAAAGGTAGCGTCATGCCGAGTTACGTCAATATCGAAAAATGCGATGGGTGCAAGGCGCTGGACAAGACCGCTTGCCAGTACATTTGCCCCAACGACCTCATGGTCCTGGACCGGGAGAAGATGAAGGCGTACAACCGCGACGTCATGATGTGCTGGGAGTGCTTCAACTGCGTGAAGATCTGCCCTACCCAGGCCATCGAGATCCGCGGCTACGCCGACTTCGTCCCGATGGGGGCATCCGTTACGCCCCTGCGTTCAACCGATTCGATCATGTGGACCGTGAAATTCCGCAACGGTACACTGAAGCGCTTCAAGTTCCCCATCCGCACGACCCCCGAGGGACAGGCGGTGCCGGATGGCGGGTTCCCGACGGTCGGCGATCTGAACAGCCCCAACCTCTTCACCGAGCCGGCGTCCAACCGCTTGAACAAATTGTTCACATTGAAGTCGTGCGAGTAGAGGAGGGATGAACATGGCCGATTTCGAAAAAGTCGTGGTGGAAACTGATCTGTTGATTCTGGGCGGCGGCATGGCCGCCTGCGGCGCCGCGGTCGAGGCGGCGTATTGGGCCAAGCAGAACGGCCTGAAGGTGACCCTGGTCGACAAGGCGGCGGTCGACCGTTCCGGAGCCGTGGCGATGGGCCTCTCGGCCATCAACCAGTACGTCGGCCTGTGCGACGGCACGAACACGGTAAAGGACTATGTCGACTACGTGCGCAACGACCTGATGGGCATCACGCGCGAGGACCTGGTGGCCAACATCGCCCGTCACGTCGATTCGACCGTTCATCTATTCGAAAAATGGGGACTCCCCATCTGGAAAGACGAGAACGGCGCTTACGTCCACGAGGGCCGCTGGCAGCTGATGATCAACGGCGAGTCGTACAAGGTCGTCGTGGCCGAGGCGGCCAAGAACGCCCTGCTCCAGTCCGGCGTCGGGCAGATCTTCGAGCGCGTCTTCATCGTCGGTCCGCTCATGGACGGCGATCGCTGCGCCGGGGCCGTGGGCTTTTCGGTGCGCGAAAACAAGTTTTACGTCTTCAAGGCGAAGGCCACCCTGGTGGCCATGGGCGGTGCCGTGCACGTCTTCAAGCCGAGGAGCTCGGGCGAGGGCGTGGGCCGCGCGTGGTATCCACCCTGGAATTCCGGTTCTTCGGCCTATTTCACCATCCAGGCGGGTGCCGAGATGACCTGCCAGGAAGTGCGTTTCATTCCCGTGCGCTTCAAGGATGCCTACGGGCCGGTGGGTGCGTGGTTCCTGCTCTTCAAGTCCCGGGCCACCAACTCGCAGGGCGGCGATTACATGGTGGAGCGCAAGGCCGAGCTCGAGAAGTGGGGGCCTTACGGCCGGGTGAAGCCGATCCCCGCCAACCTGCGCAATTACCTGGGCATGCTCGATATCATGGAGGGCAAGGGGCCCATCTACATGAGAACCGAGGAAGCCATCCAGGCCATCGCCGATGCCTACAAGGACGACCCCAAGGCCTACAAGAAAAAGATGAAGGAACTCGAGTCCGAGGCTTGGGAAGACTTTCTTGACATGACCATCTCCCAGGCCATCCTGTGGGCGGCCACCAACGTGGAGCCCGAGGTGAAGAGTTCCGAGATCGCTGCGGCCGAGCCGTACTTCATCGGATCGCACTCGGGAGCCAGCGGCGCCTGGGTGAGCGGTCCCGAGGATTTGCAGAGCGACGAGACCCGCGGCGAGTACTTCTGGGGCTATGCCAACATGGCCACGGTCAAGGGGCTCTTCTGCGCGGGCGACGCCTCGGGGGCCTCGAGCCACAAGTTCTCCTCGGGCTCGTGCACCGAGGGCCGGATCGCGGCCAAGTCGGCCATCAAATTCATCGTGGAGAACAACACGATGCCCAAGGTGGACGACGAGACCATCAATCGCAAGATGGTCGAGATCCTGCAGCCTCTGGAGACCTACCAGAAGCACATGGGCGAGACCACCGATCCCGAGATCAATCCCAACTACATCAAGCCGCGCATGTTCATGTTCCGCCTGCAGAAGATCATGGATGAGTACGCGGGCGGCATCAGCGCGCAGTTCACCACCAACGAGGCGCTCCTGAAGAGGGCTCTCGAATTGATCGCCCTCCTCAAGGAGGATTCGACCAAGCTGGCGGCCGCCAACCTGCACGAGCTCATGCGTTGCTGGGAGAACGTGCATCGCATGTGGCAGGCGGAAGCCCATGTCCGGACCATGCTCTTCCGCGAGGAGACGCGCTGGCCGGGCTATTACTTCCGCGCCGATCGCCCGAAGCTCGACGAGGAAAAGTGGCGCGTGTTCGCCAACTGCAAGTACGATCCCAAGACCGACCAGTGGGAGGTCTTTGCGCGGCCGGTACGCTATGTGTTCGCGCAGCCCAAGGAGCACGAGCTCCTGGGAGGCTAGTGTCCGGTTCCACTGGAGCGGCGGCCCCCGCTTCGGCGGGGGCCGCATTCCGGAGGTTGATCCATGGCCGCTGCGCCGCCGATTTGCCCCCACTGCGGGCGGCCCATGGTGCGGTGGGCCAACCCCCAGCTGAGCAGCTGGAGCGGGGAGTATCAGTACGTCTGCTTCAACGACCAGTGCGGCTATTTCGTGCGCGGCTGGCGCTGGATGCTGGAGCATTTCCAGGTGACGGCTTCCTACAGGCTCAGGCTCGACCCCACCACCGGGGAAATGGGGCCCCTGCCGGTCTGGTCCAAGGACGCCCTCAAGAGCGGCATCATGGCCGACGAAGGCGAGGGAGATGACTGAGCGCGGCGCAATCCAGGAAAAGATACTGCGGGAATACCCGCGGCTGGGGCTCGAGGACCGCATCGTGTTCTCCTGCGAGAAGGGCCTCGAGTGCTTCAATGAATGCTGCCGCGACGTGTCCATCGTGCTCACGCCGTACGACGTGCTCCGCCTGAAACGCTGCCTGGGCATCGATTCGACGGAGTTCCTGCAGAAATACACGCTGTCGCCCTTTTCTCCGGAGCAGAAGATCCCTGCGGTGCTCATCCGCATGGACCCGGAGACCAAACGCTGCCCGTTCGTGACCGCAGAGGGATGTTCCGTCTACGCGCACCGCCCGTGGTCGTGCCGCATGTATCCGCTCGGCATGGCCGAGCCGCAGAACCCGAACGCGGACGAAAGGCGCTTCTTCTTCATGCTGCGGGAGGATTTGTGCCACGGCCACGGGCGCGGCGGAGGATCGACGATCCGCGAGTGGCTGCAGCGGCAGGGAATCGAGCAATACGAGATGATGGGTGCATCGTTCAAGGAACTGATGCTCCATGAGCATTGGGACAAGGAGGAACCGCTCGGCCCGCAGCAGATGGACATGTACTTCATGGCTTGCTACGACCTGGACCGCTTTCGCCGGTTCGTCTTCGAGACCCGATTCCTCGAGCTCTTCGAGATCGATGAGACCAGGATCGAGGCGGCGCGCCAGGACGACCAGGATCTGCTGGAGCTGGCCATGCAGTGGCTGCGCTTCAGCCTTCTGGGCGAGAAGACCATGAAGATCAAGAAGGCCGTGATGGAGGAAAGAAGGCGCGCGGCGGCCGCGCGGCAGGAAAGAAGGGACTCGGTGTGAACCCTGGCCCGCGCGCAGGCGGGGGAAACAGCAGCCGCCGGCCGGCCGGAGTGCGGCATGTTCGATGTTGCATCCAACCAAGGCGTAAAGCCGAAATCATATAGGAGATGATAATGGCTGATGAAAAGAAGTCCAAGACCGAGCTTCTCGACAAGCTCGAGACGGGACCGTGGCCGAGCTTCGTCCGCGAGATGAAGAAGGCGGCCGCGACCAATCCCGTCACCCAGGATCTCCTCGGGCAGCTGGAGCTTTCATACGAGGAGAAGATCGGGCACTGGAAACACGGCGGTATCGTGGGCGTTCTCGGTTACGGCGGCGGCGTCATCGGGCGCTACAGCGACGTGCCGGAGAAATTCCCGAACGTGGCCCATTTCCATACCATGCGCATCAACCATCCGGCGGGATGGTTCTATACCAGCGAGGCGCTGCGCACCTTGGCCGGCATCTGGGAGCGTCACGGCTCCGGCCTGACCAACATGCACGGATCCACGGGCGATATCATCTTTCTCGGCACCAAGACCGAAGAGCTCGAGCCCTGCTTCAAGGAACTGACCGAAGCCGGTTTCGATCTGGGCGGTTCGGGATCCTGCATGCGCACGCCGTCCGCCTGCGTCGGCCCCGCGCGTTGCGAGTGGGCGTGCTACGACACCCTGAAGGTCTGCTACGACATCACCCAGACCTACCAGGACGAACTCCACCGCCCGCCCTTCCCGTACAAGTTCAAGTTCAAGTTCTCCGGGTGCCCGAACGATTGCGTGGCATCGATCGCGCGTGCCGACCTCTCCGTCATCGGCACATGGAAGGACGACATCCGGCAGGACGACGACGCCGTGCGCGAGTATGCCGCCGCCATGAGCATCCAGAAGGAGGTGTGCGACCTGTGCCCCTCCAAGTGCATGGAATGGGACGGCAAAAAGCTCACGATCGACAATCGGGAATGCGTGCACTGCATGCACTGCATCAACCTCATGCCCAAGGCCCTGCGCCCGGGCACGGAAAGAGGCGCCGTGGTCTTGATCGGGGCCAAGGCGCCGATCGTTCAGGGCGCATTGCTTTCCTCCGTCATCATTCCCTTCGTGCCGGAGGAGGAACTGCTGGAGACCCTGAAGGAGCTCATCTCCCGCGTGTGGGAGTTCTGGGACGAGCACGGCATGAATCGCGAGAGGATCGGAGAGCTGATCCAGCGGGTGGGGATGGCGAATTTCCTCGACGCCATCGGTCTCGACCCGCAGCCGGAAATGATCAGCGCCCCGAGAGACAATCCTTACATCTTCTTCCAGCAGGATGAAGACTAGGGCCGGACAATCATCGTTCGGCAACGCCATCAACCTGAAGATCAGGAGTTCATATCATGTCGACGCAACCTGCTAAGAGAATCACCGATATCGGGCCTCCGCATTACGAGAAGTTCCTTCATCCCATCATCAAGAAGAATTACGGCCAGTGGAAGTATCACGAGTCGGTGGCCCCCGGGGTCCTGTGCCATGTCGCCGAGTCGGGAGACCGCATCTACAGCGTCCGCGCGGGATCGCCCCGTCTGCTCAGCGTCCATACCATGCGGTTCTTTGCCGACCTGGCCGACAAATACTGCGGCGGATATCTCCGCTTCACCAGCCGGAACAACGTCGAGTTCCTGCTGGACAAGAAAGAGAATATCGAGCCCTTGAAGAAGGAACTCCAGGCCGCGGGCTTCCCGGTGGGGGGCACGAACAATGCCATCAGCAATATCGTGCATACCCAGGGCTGGATCCACTGCCACTCCTCGGCCACCGACGCCTCGGGAATCGTCAAGAGCGTCATGGATGCCCTGTGCGACCAGTTCACCGAGGAAAAGCTGCCGGCCAAGCTGCGCATCGCCCTCGCCTGCTGCCTGAACATGTGCGGTGCCGTCCACTGCTCCGACATCGCGATCCTCGGGGTGCACCGCAGGCTGCCCAAGGTGCAGCACGAACTGCTGCCCAAGGTCTGCGAGATCCCGACTTTGATCGCCTCATGCCCGACGGGGGCCATCCGCCCCAAGACCGTCGACGGCAAGCAGACCGTCGAAGTGGTGGAGGCGCAGTGCATGTTCTGCGCCAACTGCTACACCGTATGCCCCGCCATGCCTTTGAACGATCCCGACAACGACGGGCTGTCGATCTGGGTCGGGGGCAAGGTCAGCAACGCGCGCAGCGCCCCCAAGTTCTCGAAACTGGCGATCCCCTTCATACCCAACAATCCGCCCCATTGGCCGGAGGTGGTCGAGGCGGTCGTCAACCTCGTCAAGGTTTACGCCGCGCACGCCCGCAAGCACGAGCGCATGGGCGAGTGGATCGAGCGCATCGGCTGGCCGCGCTTTTTCCAGCTGACGGGCATTCCGTTCACCCGCTATCATATCGACGATTTCAAGCACGCGGGATTGACCTATGCCCGCTCCATGCATATCAAGTACTAGGAGGCGACCATGGGCGTGAGCATCGAAGATCTTGCCGAGGAGATGTACAAGATGGTGGTCGAATGCCTCGGCAAGAAGAACCTCAAAGCAGGCGATCTGACCAAGGCCATGATCGCCAAGTTCGGAGAGGAGAATTGCACCAAGGACGACTGCAAGCTTGCCATCCGCAGCCTCATCGATTCCGGTCGCTGCGTTTACAGCTACTTCGGCGGCAGCTACATCACCCTGCCGCATAAGGAAGGAGCGGCACCCGAATAGAGGGGTCGGGGAATACGGGGCTGCAGCATAGCGGGTGCCGGCACGGCGCCGGCCGTCGGGGCCGTGCCGGCAGGCCGGGCGGCTCCTGCAGCGACGCGAGGGCATTCCAACTGAAAGAGGAGAACAGCTATCATGCCTACATTTACAGTTCATGGACGAAGCTACGAAGTGGATGAAGACGGTTTCCTGCAGGATCCGTCGCTGTGGAACGAGGAGGTCGCGAAGGATTTCGCCACCACCGAGGGAGTCACGGAGCTGACCGAGGAGCACTGGAAGGTGATCCACTACCTGCGCAATTACTACCTCGAGTTCGGCATCGCTCCCATGATCCGCAAACTGTGCAAGGAGACCGGCTTCAAGCTCAACAAGATCTACGAACTCTTTCCTTCCGGGCCCGCCAAGGGCGCGTGCAAGCTTGCCGGACTGCCCAAACCTACCGGTTGCGTCTAGTCCCTTGGCGGTGAACTCTTGCCTGTTTCGGGCAAGAAGTCGACAAGGGTGGAGCATGATCGTCGTCGCTGCAGCCTTCACGCTCAGCTTTCGGCAATCGGGCTTCCTGAAGGGAAGGGAGCGCGATGCCTGAGAGATGATTGCTGACAGCCGGCGGCACGCACGCATTGGATCAAGACCACGGGATCGAGCCGGTTCTGCTTTGGTTGCGGTTCGTCCGGGTCGGGAGACGGCGGTGAAAGTCACGGGCTGCGGGTCCGGGGATGCTCAAAGGGGGGGCCGGGTCGCGCCGGGCCGACGCTCGGGCGCCCCCGGGCTTTCCAGGCTCCTGTCGGAAGCTCTGGCGCGCAGGAGAGGTGCCGTCATCGACGCGTGGCTGGCGCGGATACTGCGCGGCTATTCCGGGAGCACGGCCCGATTCTTCCTCGAAGAGAAAGACCCCTTCCGCAATCCTGTCGGGCTGGCCTTCAAGCGCGGCCTGCCCGCGCTTTTCGACCAGCTCGTCGGCGAAATGGACCCCGCCGCATTGAAGGCCGCGCTCGACGATCTCGTCCGCATCCGGGCGGTCCAGGACTTCACGGCCAGCCAGGCCGTTGCCTTCGTCTTCGATCTCAAGGAGGTGGTGCGCGCGGCGCTGCGCGAGGACGATGCCGCGGGCATGCCCGCGATCGACCTGGAGCCTCTCGACGGCCGCATCGACGAAATGGCGCTGGCGGCCTTCGACCTCTACCTCGAATGCCGCGAGCGTCTTCTCGAGATCAGGGTCCATGAGATGCAAAGGAGGATGTTTCTTCTCGAACGGATGAGTCCCGCGCTGGCGGAATCCTCCGCGCAGGCCGCGGAAAGCGGCGACGAGCGCCGGCGGGACCGTCCTGAAGGGAGGCGCTGATGAATGTCATGGCCGCGCTGGGCGCAGTCGTGGTGATCGCCGCGATCGGAGCGCTGGGCGCACAGGCAAGCGGGATGCGCAGCCTGATCGGCGTGATCGTTCCCTATGCCGCGATCACCACCTTCATTCTGGGCATGATCCTGCGGGTTGCGCGCTGGGCCTCGTCGCCCGTTCCCTTTCGCATCACCACCACCTGCGGCCAGCAGAAGTCGCTGCCTTGGATCCGGGCGAGCTGGCTGGAAAGCCCCTACACGAAGCTGGGCACGGCGGCGCGCATGGCTCTGGAGATTCTGCTTTTCCGCTCGCTCTTCCGCAATACGCGGGCCGAGCTGCGTCCCGGGCCCAGGCTGGTCTACGGCGAGGAGAAATGGTTGTGGCTGGGCGCCCTTGCGTTCCACTGGTCCTTCCTCGTCGTTCTCCTCCGGCACCTGCGCTTTTTCATGGAGCCCGTCCCGAACTGGGTGCTCGCCCTGGCGACGCTGGACGGCTTCTTCCAGGTGGGCACGCCGGAGCTGCTGCTGACCGACGTGTTTTTGGGCGCGGCGCTGGCCTACCTGCTCTACCGCAGGCTCGGCAGCCCCCAGGTGCGCTACATCTCGCTCTTTACGGATTACTTCGCGCTCCTGCTGCTCCTGGGGCTGGCGGCGACCGGCATCCTCATGCGCTACTTCGCCAAGATCGACCTGCTGGCCGTCAAACAGTTCGCCATGGGGCTGGTGACCTTTGCGCCGGCGACGCCCCCCGCCGTGGGGTGGCTGTTCTATGCCCATCTCCTGTTTCTCTGCACCCTGATCGCCTATTTTCCTTTCAGCAAGCTGATGCACATGGCGGGGGTCTTCCTCAGCCCCACCAGGAATCTGGCCAACAACAACCGCATGGTGCGGCACGTCAATCCCTGGAATTACCCGGTCAACGTCCACACTTACGAAGAGTGGGAACACGAGTTCCATGACAAGATCAAGGCCGCCGGGTTGCCGCTCGAGAGGGAGTAGCGATGACCGAAACGACGCCCAGACCCGAACAACTCGTCCGGATCGATTACCGGCCCCCCAAGAAGAGCTGGATGGACCCGAGCGTCGAATTCCGCAAGGGCACCTTCTGCTACAGTGCGCTGCCGAAGAACCTTGAGTACCTGGGCCTGCCGAATCCCAGGGAGTGGCAGCCCTTCGACAAGGACTGGAAGCTGCCGGCCGACTGGAAACGCATCATCCTCGAGGGAATGAAGGAGAGGCTGGAGAAATACCGCTCGTTCCGCCTCTTCATGGACATCTGCGTGCGCTGCGGCGCCTGCGCCGACAAATGCCACTATTACCTAGGGTCGGGCGATCCCAAGAACATGCCCGTGCTGCGCGCCGAGCTGATCCGCTCGGTCTACCGCCGCTACTTCACGCCCGCCGGGCGCCTCTTCGGACCGCTGGCCGGGGGCCGCGAGCTCACCGAGGATGTGATCAAGGAATGGTTCTACTACTTCTACCAGTGCACCGAGTGCCGGCGTTGCTCGGTCTTCTGCCCGTACGGCATCGACACTGCCGAAGTGACCATGATCGGGCGGGAGCTGCTGAACCTGATCGGCTGCAATATCAACTGGGTACTCGAGCCGGTGGCCAACTGCCACCGTACCGGCAATCACCTCGGTGTCCAGCCGCACGGTTTCAAGGACAGCATCGAGTTCGCCGTCGACGAGCTGGAAGAGATCACCGGGGTGCGGGTCGAGGCTCCGATCATGAAGAAGGGGGCCGAGGTTCTCTTCATCGTGCCCTCGGCGGACTACTTCGCGTCGCCCCATTATTACACCCTGCTCGGGTATCTGATGGTTCTCCATGAGATCGGGCTGGACTACACCTTCAGCGCCTACGCCTCCGAGGGCGGCAACTTCGGGCTGTTCACCTCGCACGAGATGATCAAGCGGCTGAACGCCAAGGTGTATGCGGAAGCGCGGCGCCTCAAGGTCAAGTGGATCCTGGGCGGCGAATGCGGGCACATGTGGCGCGTGATGCACCAGTACATGGACACGATGAACGGGCCGGCCGACTTCCTGGAAGTGCCGGTTTCTCCCGTCACGGGTACGCGCTTCGACCATGCCCGCTCCACGCGCATGGTGCACATCTGCGAGTTCACCGCCGACCTCATCCGCCACGGCAAGCTCAATCTCGATCCCAGCCGCAACGATCACTGGAACGTGACCTTCCACGATTCGTGCAATCCGGCGCGGGCCATGGGTTTGCTCGAGGAGCCGCGCTACATCCTGCGCAGCGTGTGCCGCAATTTCCACGAGATGCCCGAAAACACGATCCGCGAGCAGACATTTTGCTGCGGCAGCGGCGCCGGTCTGGGAACCGATGAGAATGCGGAAATGCGCATGCGCGGCGGGTTCCCGCGGGCCAATGCGGTCCGCTACGTGCGGGAGCGCCACGGCGTCAACATGCTGGCCTGCGTCTGTGCCATCGACAAGGCGACCCTGCCGACGCTCATGGAATACTGGGTGCCGGGGGTCGAGGTGGGCGGTGTTCACGAGTTTGTCGGCAATGCCCTGGTCATGAAAGGCGAGCGCGAGCGCACCACGGATCTGCGCGGCGAGCGCCTCAAGAACAAGGAGGCGGCGGCCCATGCGTGATCGAGCCCTGATATTCGCCGGCTTGGTTTTCTTCCTCGGACTGGTCACCTTCCCCGTCTGGTACAACGCAGCCTCCGGTGCGCGCGCCGCGGCGCCGGAGATCAAGCTGCCGCCCGGCGGCACGTGCGTCGCACCCACGGATTACATGAAGACCTCGCACATGAGCCTGCTCGTGCAGTGGCGCGACGCGGCCGTGCGCGAGAACAACCGCCGCTACACCGCCTTCGACGGCAAGGAGTACACGATCAGCCTCACCGGTACCTGCCTGAAGCAGTGCCATACCAACAAGGCTGAATTCTGCGACCGCTGCCATGACTACTCGGGCGTCCGGACTCCCTACTGCTGGGAGTGCCATGTCGACCCGGCAACCGTTGCGCAGACCCGGGCGGCCCGCGCCGCAGGGGCGAACTCCAGCGAGGTGGTTCATGAATAGGAAGGAATTCCTCAGACTGGGTTGCTTTTCCATGGCGGCGCTCGCCGGCCGCCGGGTCGCGGCGCAAGCGGCGGCGCGCCGCTGGGCCATGGTCATCGATGCGCGGAAGTGCCTGAAGGAAAAGGGGTGCGACCGCTGCATCCAGGCCTGTCATCGGGTGCACAACGTACCCGATTTCCCGAACCGCGCGCACGAAATCAAGTGGATCTGGAAGGAGCCGTTCCAGGAAGCATTCGTTTCCGAGCGCGGGCCCTATGTGAACGAAGTCTTTCGCGACCAGCCCTTCCTGGTCTTCTGCAATCACTGCGACAACCCGCCCTGCGTGCGCGTCTGCCCGACCCGGGCCACCTGGAAGAGGGAGGACGGGATCGTCATGATGGACTGGCACCGGTGCATCGGCTGCCGCTACTGCATGGCGGCCTGCCCGTACGGCTCGCGCAGCTTCAACTGGCTTGACCCGCGCCCGCACATCGCGCGCATCGACCCGGATTATCCGACCCGGACGAAGGGCGTGGTGGAAAAATGCACGTTCTGCGAGGAGCGCCTCGCGCGCGGACAGGCGCCCGCCTGCGTGGAAGCCTGCGAGGAAAAGGCCCTGGTGTTCGGGGACCTGGAAGACCCCGGCTCGGCGGTGCGCGAGCTGCTGCGCACCAACTTCGCCATCCGGCGCAAGGCGGAACTCGGCACCGCCCCCGAAATCTATTACATCGTGTGAGGTGCTCCCATGTTCATGTTCGAAAAGGCCGTGGTCGGAAGCCGGCGCTACTGGGCATGGATTTTCTGCCTGTTCGCCGTGATCGGCTTGGGGGTGATCGCCTATCTGCGCCAGTTCGACCAAGGGCTGGGCATAACCGGGCTGAGCCGTGACGTGACCTGGGGGCTCTACATCGCGCAATTCACCTTCCTGGTGGGCGTGGCCGCCTCGGCCGTCATGGTGGTTCTGCCATACTATCTGCACGACTGGAAGGTATTCTCCAAGATCACGATCCTCGGGGAATTCCTCGCGATCGCGGCCGTGACCATGTGCATGCTCTACATCTTCGTCGACATGGGGCAGCCCACGCGCGTGCTGAATGTCATGCTCCACCCCACGCCCGGTTCCATGATGTTCTGGGATTTCGTATCCCTGACGGGATACCTTCTGCTGAATGCGGTGATCGCGCTCGTGACGCTGAGCGCCGAGCGCAAGGCAGTCGCGCCTCCCGGATGGATCAAGCCGATCATCATCATCTCCATACCCTGGGCGATCAGCATTCACACGGTCACGGCCTTCCTGTACAACGGCCTTCCCGGCCGCTCGTTCTGGCTGACCGCGATCCTGGCACCGCGCTTCCTGGCCTCGGCGTTCTCCGCCGGGCCGGCGCTCCTGATCCTGCTGTGCATGATCATCCGCCGGCTGACGCGCTTCGATCCCGGCAGCGAGCCGATACGGAAGCTGTCGCTGATCGTGACCTACGCGATGATCGTCAACGTGTTCTTCATTCTGATGGAGGTCTTCACCGTCTTTTACAGCAGGATCCCGGAGCACATGGAGCACTTCCGGTACCTGTTCGTCGGACTGCACGGGCGCGCCTCGCTCGTGCCCTGGATGTGGGCCTCGGTGCTGTTGGCGCTGGTGTCGCTGGCGATTCTGCTCGTGCCGCGGCTGCGCCGCCATGATGCCTTTCTGGCGGCGGCCTGCGTGACCGTATTCCTTTCCCTCTGGATCGACAAGGGCCTCGGCCTGATCGTGGGGGGCTTCGTGCCTTCGCCGCTCGGGGCGGTGACGGAGTACACGCCCACCCTGCCGGAAATCGCCATCTCGCTGGCCATCTGGGCGGTCGGCTTCCTTATGATCACGATCTTTTACAAGATCACGCTTTCGGTGCGCGAGAGCCTCGCGTGACGCCGGCAGGCGGATGCGTAGGCGAGGGGAACGAAACGCAACGGGCCCGCGCATCTTCCGGTGCGCGGGCCCGCGTGCTCTTTCGAGGTAGGCTGTTAGCTCAACTTAACCGTGGTGACGTGGTCCGGTCTCTTGGCGTTCCGCTTGGAACGGAGCGCTGCAAGAACGACCGCGCCGCCGACCAGCCCGCCTAGCGCGACAAACAGTGCCATTTCTTTCTCTCTCCTATGTAGCTAGGCTTGCTGCAAGAAACGCTCTTAACATCAAACCAGCGCGCAAACAGTAGCGGAAAAGTGCGAGCCCGTCAATGGACAAAAAAGAACCGGCCGGAAGACCGCGGAGAATCCGCCTTCGCTTCCGCACGCTCAGGGCGTTTCGAGAATGTGCCGCCGCGACGGGGATCGGATCGGCACCCTTCCCTGCGACCCCTGCGCGGGCGGCAGCGAGCGCAGGGTGAGCCGGCTTTCGCTCCGGGTTTGCGATGCCGTGCGGCCCTCGGTTTCCCTACCCATTGACGCATGCACCGGGTATCATGTTGGGGGTCCGGCGCAACTTCCGCCGGACCGCGCTGTGAGGAGCAGCTGCATGGATCTGCTGCGCGAAATACTCCTGGCGGAAAGGCGCATCCGCCGCGCGATCCGGGAAACGCCCCTCGAGTACTCCGCGGACTTGAGCCGGGCGTGCGGTGCCCCCGTCTACCTGAAGCTCGAAAACCTCCAGGAGACCGGATCGTTCAAGTTCCGCGGGGCCGTGAACAAGATCGCTGCTCTCGCGCCGGCACAGCGGCAGGCAGGCGTTGTGGCCGCTTCCACGGGAAACCACGGAGCCGCGGTCGCGTGCGCCGCGGCACGCGCGGGCATCCCGAGCACGATCTTCGTGCCGGAAGGCGCATCCCGGGTCAAGGTGGATGCCATGCGCCGCATGGGCGCGGCGGTCCGCGTGCACGGCCGTGACTGCGTGGAGGCCGAGATGCATGCGCGCGCCTATGCGGCGGAGAACGGCGCGGTTTACGTCTCCCCGTACAACGATCCCCAGGTCGTCGGCGGGCAGGGTACGGTCGGCGTCGAGATTGCGCGCCAGCTGGATCGTGTCGATCGCGTGTTCGTCGCCCTCGGGGGCGGGGGGCTGATCTCGGGAATCGCCGGCTATCTCAAGGCGCTCGACGGCGGCGTGCGCATCTACGGTTGCTCCCCGGAAAACTCGTGCGTCATGGTGCAGTCCGTGCGCGCCGGACGGATCCTCGCGCTGGAGTCGAAGCCGACGCTTTCGGACGGCACCGCCGGCGGCATCGAGCCGGGCTCGATCACCTTCGATCTGTGCCGAAAACTCGTCGACGAATACGTTCTGGTTTCGGAAGATGAGATCGCCGGCGCCCTGCGCTCGTTCATCGGGTCGCATCGCATGCTCATCGAGGGCGCCGCCGCCGTGGCGCTCGCCGCCTTCCACAAGGTCGCCTGCGGCGGGCACGACGAGCGCCATGTGATCGTTCTGTGCGGCGCCAACATCGCCCCGGAGACCTTGAAGAGCGTCCTGCAATGATCATGATCCTGGGAAGACTGCCGGCTTCGTTGTGTCTGATCGTGGCGTTGGCATTCGCGGGCGGCCCGTCGGCGGACGAAGCCGCAGGTTTGAAGATCAGCAATCGCCTGAGCCCGCTGAATTCTCGGCGCCCGGTGCGGCCCGCGACGCGTTACATCATCCTGCACACCACCGAAGGGGGCGAAACCAGCGCCCTGAACGAGGTCCGGCGCTACGGCGAGACCCATTACTTCGTGACGCCCGCGGGCCGCGTCTATCGAATCATCGAGCGCCACCGGATCGCCACGCACGCGGGCCGCAGCATGTGGGCGGGGGTCACGGGCCTGGACAACTATTCCATCGGCATCGAGGTCGTGGGCCGTTACGACCGCGACATCACGGCCGCCCAGTACGAGGCGCTGCGGGAGCTGCTGCGCCAGCTGAAATCCCTCTACCGGATCCCGGACGAAAACGTCCTGACTCATTCCATGGTGGCGTACGGGCGCCCGAACCGGTTTCACCCGCACAACCACCGCGGCCGCAAGCGCTGCGGCATGATTTTCGCGCGGCCCGACGTGCGCGAGCGCCTGGGCCTGCGCGCCCGGCCGGAGCGCGACCCGGACGTCGATGCCGGCCGTCTGAAGGTCGCGGACGCCGAGCTGCAGCGCCACCTCTACATGCCGGTACCCGCCGCCGAGGTGCGCGGCGCCGAAGGCGGCAGTGTCGAAGCGGGCGCGGCCTCCGGCGAAGCGGGCGTGATCACCCCGGGGGTCAATGCCTGGAGCATCGCGCGCGAGCGTTACAACCGCCCGGATACCCTGTATATCTTCCCGAACGGCGACCGGGTCCCCGGGGATCGTATCGCCGACTGGAACAGGATACCCGCGGGCACGCGCGTCCAGTTCTCCGGCGAGGAGCGTGAAGAAACCTTCGAGGGCTTCATGGAAATCGGCAGGGACGGCGACACCGTGCGTCAGCTTGCCGGCGAGGCATGGGCGGAAAGTTCCACGATCTACTTTTTCCCCGACGGTCTGATACGCACCGGCTCGGAGCTCGTGCGCAATGCCGCGGGACGCGCCTTGCTCGAGAACCCGCCCCGGGGAACCCGCGTTCTCGTCGGCTATACCTACGGCGGTTACGTCCAGACCGGCCGTCCCCCGGTGCGCATCGCCGGTCGCAAGTGGAACTATCCTTCCACCTTCTATCGGCTCCCCGACGGGCGGATCCTGAGCGGCGACGAGGTCGACGACAAGGCGATCCCGGCGAGAACGCTGGTCTTCTACCAGAACTGAGGCCCCCGGCGGCGCAAGGAGATTCAACCGATGAAACGAATTGCATTGATCGGCTTGCCCTTCGACGAGCACTCGTCGTTCATGCGCGGCGCCGCCGAGGCGCCGCCCCTCATCCGGCGCGCCTTGTGGTCGGGCGCAGGGAATCTCTGGTCGGAGAGCGGCATCGATCTCGGCGCCCCGGGAGTGTTGTACGACGCGGGCGACATCGAAGGCTCGCCCGGCGACGCTCCGGAAAAAATCAGCCGCGCGGTCGCCGGCCTTCTTGAGCAGGGCTTCGTCCCCGTCTGCCTGGGCGGCGACCACTCGGTAACCTATCCGATCGTGAGATCCTTCCGCCGTTTCTTCCCGACCCTGGCCGTCGTCGACTTCGATGCCCATCCCGATACCTATGACGAGTTCCAGGGCGACCGGTTGTCGCACGGGTGCCCGTTTGCGCGCATCATGGAGGCGAAGCTGGCCGATCGCTTGATCCAGGTCGGCGTGCGGGCCGATACCGGGGAATTGAGGGCGCAGGCGCGCAGGTTCGGCATCCGCACGATCGAGATGGATGACTGGCGCGAGGATTTGGTTTTGGAGATCGATGGGCCGGTCTACGTTTCCGTCGATATGGACGTGCTCGATCCGGCTTGCGCTCCCGGCGTATCGCATCACGAACCCGGCGGCTGCACGACGCGCATGCTCTTGCGAGCCATCCGGGCACTCCGGGGCAGCATTGTCGGTGCGGATATCGTCGAGTTCAATCCGCGGCGCGACGCTTCGGGCATTACCGCGGCGGCGTGCGCCAAGATCCTGAAGGAGCTGGCGGGAAAGATGCTGGCGGCGGGCGATTGATATGGCGTTGTGCGGACGGATGCCCGCGACACGGAGTCGCGCGCAAGCGCCGGCGAAATCCGTGCCTGCGGTTGGAAGCGGCAGGATCGATAACGATTGCAGGAGGAGTGAGCCATGCTGATTGTTTACGAAAGCGATAAACCGATGCGCGAGGTCTGCGCTGCCGTGGAACCCGTGGTGCAGAAACACAAGTTCGGCGTCATGGCGTCGCACGATCTGAAGCAAACGATGGCCGCAAAGGGTGTTCCCTTCGACGGCGAATGCGTCATCTTCGAGATCTGCAATCCGCATCAGGCAAAGAAAGTGCTGGATGCGAGGCCCGAGGTATCCACGATGCTGCCCTGCAGGGTCTCGGTATATCGCGAGGGCGGGAAGACCAAGGTCGCGACCCTGCAGCCGACGGCCATGGTCGCGCTGCTCGGCGCGCCCGAACTCGAGCCGGTGGCCAGGGAGGTCGAGGAGGTCATCACGAACATCATGCGCGATGCGGTGCGCTGAAGAGCGTCCGGGCGGGCGTTGGCCCCTCCGGGGGAAAGACCGGAGATCGCCCCGTCGAGCGGGGCGATTCGGCGCTTGCATCCTTTTTTTTTGTGCTTAAAATAGCACCAACGAACGATATGGCCCGTTGAGGCGAGCGGTATGTTTCCCCTCGCATACCGCGCGGGCAGTAAGCCGAAGGAGGCGCAGGGTTGGTGTCCACAGGTTCCACCAGGGAACGGGACGAGGCGTCGGCGGGCACCCGGTTCTGCGAGCACTGGCCCGACGGTTGCGCCGACCTTTCCGGATTCGCGCATCCGGATGGAGCGTTGCGATGTACGTGAGCAAGAAACAGTTCTGGATCCTCGAGATGATAAAGGGTGCGGACCTGGTTCCTGCGGCCGGCGGGTCGGGCAGGTATTCTCCCAAGGACAGGATGGTCGTCACCACGGAAGCAGGCGAAAGCCTGGCGATCGGCCCGGCCGACGTACTGGATTTTTCCAGTCCTGAAGTGCTCAAGGTGGAAACATCGGGCCGCAGCCTCGATATTGCCTGGGACGGCATTGCGCGGATGGACTTCGAGGCTGCAGCCCCCGCCCTCACATACAAGCCTGCCTTCGCCGGCGCCGAGCGCCGATTCATCGGATTCCCCGTCGGCAAGAAGGCCGGATAGTCCCTTTCCGGCACCCTCCGCCCGAAGCATCGCATGCATCGCCGTTGAGGCCGGGCCTGCCGGAGCATCCCGTGCGCCCGCACGCAACGGGTCCGGTAACGGCATGTGGAAGCGCAGGCGCATCCGGAGCGCGGATTGAATTGACAAGCCTGCGCGGCTCGGGTAATTTCAGCAGTGAATTCCATGGGACAAGGAGGGCGAATGCCTGCAGACCAGGACATCCGGATTATCGGCGAACCGACGAGCAATCCGGCCATATGCAAATTTACCGTGGATCGGCCCGTCTACGCCGGCGGCTCGGCCTATTTCGCCGACCGCAACGCCGCGAGACTTTCTCCCCTGGCAGCGCGGATCTTCGAGATCCCCGAGGTGATGAACGTGGTGATTGCGGAAAACCAGGTGACCGTCACCAAATCCGGCAACGATCCCTGGCCTGTGATCGGAAAGCAGATTGGGGCCAAGATACGGGAGCACATTCGCTCCGGCGAACCCGCCGTGAGCGAGGAATATCGACGCAGCCTGCCTTCCGACGAAGAGATCCGGCGCAAGGTACAGCAGTTGCTCGACAGGGAGGTGAATCCCGCGCTCGGGATGCACGGCGGCTGGGTGGAGTTGATCGACGTCAAGAACAGCTCCGTCTATCTTCGCCTGGGCGGCGGCTGCCAGGGGTGCGGCGCAGCCGATGCGACGCTGCGACAGGGGATCGAAAGATCGATCCGCGAGTTGATTCCCGAGGTAGGCGAGATCCTGGATACTACGGACCACGCGGCCGGCCGGAATCCCTACTATCAATCGCGGAGGTAGCAATCCGGGCCTGATTCTTGCGATCCGTGCTTGCCTTGCGGCGAAAGTCGCGGGACGCTTTGCAGTATTCGAACGTTGTGGTTTTTTGCTGCTGGGGATGATCGAGATGAAAGGAGCAAGGTCATATGGCAGGTAAGGTGATGAGCAAGAGCCAGTTGGTTTCGTTCCTTGCGCAGGAAACCGGTCTGACCAAGGCGATCGCCAAGGACGTCCTCGACGCCATCGCCAGGATTGCGGTGAGCGAGACCAAGAAGAGCGGACAGTTCGTGTTTCCCGGAATCGGGAAACTGGTCAAGGCGCATCGCAAGGCACGCGTCGGGAGAAATCCCCAGACCGGCGAGACGATAAAGATCCCCGCCAAGACGGTCGTGAAGTTCCGCGTGGCCAAGGCGGCAAAAGACGCCATCGTGCCCGCCAAGAAGTAAGCTGCGCGCGGATTCCGGCAATCGCGCAGGAATCCCGGCGAGTCGGCAGAATCATCTTTTGCCTATTCCGGTTCCCCGCTCACACTGGGGGAGGGTGGAGGGAGTATTTTTCCTGTCGGACAGGCTTGCATGCGGCATCGGCCCGCCGCGTGGGCTACAGCACCGTGCGTGTCCCGGCTTGGCGCATCACCCTCGTGCTCATGAGATTCAAGTAGAGCAGCACGAGGAACACGAGCGCCAGCGGTAAGAGGTTCCACCAGAAATCCGTCAGCACGCGCGCGTCCCTCAGATTGCGCAGCATGCTTCCCAGCGAGACTCCCGATGATCCCGCACCGACGTCGAGGAACGACAGGATGACCTCTCCCAGGAGAAAAACCGGGGCTGCCACCAGGGTCTGCTGAAGCATGTAGGGGAGAAGCGCGGGGAGGATGTGGCGGCGCACGATCCAGGGCGTGGAACAACCCAGTGAGCGGGCGGCTTCCACGTAGCCGGCGCTGCGCAACTGCCGGATCAGTCCGCGGATACCGCGAGCCATGGGCGGCCAGGTGACGGCGGCGATGGTGCCCGTCGTCAGCAGGAACGCCTGCGCGGAGGAAAGTCTGGGCGGCAGCAGGGCGCGCAGCGCCAGTATGATATAGAGGGCGGGGAGCGCGAGCACGAATTCCGAGAAGCGCATGAGAAGGGAATCGAGCCAGCCTCCCGCAACGCCCGCCGGGATTCCGACCGCCGAGCCCAGTACGACGTACAGCACCACGCCGGCGAGGACGACCAGCAGCGAGGTGCGCGTGCCGGCCAGCGCGCGGGCCAGCACATCGCGGCCGAGTTCGTCGTTGCCGCACGGGTAAAAGGTTCCGGGCGCCTGCGTTCCGACCAGATGCACCCGGCAGGGCACTACGCCCAGGAGGCGGTAGCTGTAGCCGGTGGTGAAGAAGTACAGCGGGTGGATCGCCTCGGAATCTTCTTCATACACGGTTTCCAGCGGATCCGCAATGCGCGCACCATAGACGAAGGGCCTCCAGTGAAACCTGCCCTGCCGGTCGACGAAACGCACCCTCGTCGGCGGAGCGTAGAATCGGTCCAGATTCTGGGATTCGGGCGGATTGCTCGCGAAGAAGTCCGCACCCAGGGGGATGAGCACGAAGAGCGCCGTGGCGGTGCCCAGGAGGGCGGAGGCGAGGCGGCCGCGTTTCATATTTGCCGCTCCCGCGAAGGACGCACGCGCGGGTCGACGAGCGCGGCGACGAAATCGGCGCCGATGCTGCCGAGCGCGAGCAGCAGACTGGTCGTAAGGACGCATCCGGCGAGGAGGAACACGTCGCGGTTGAAGAGGGCCTCGTAGGTGACCTGGCCGAGACCGGGCCAGGCGAAAATCACCTCGATCACCAGACTGCCGCTCAAAGCCGCGCCGAACAGCGGACCGAGAACCGCGAGCACCGGGTTGAGCGACGGTCGCAGCAGATGGTGGACGAGCACGCGTCCGGCGCCCAGCCCGCGCGCGCGCGCCGCGCGCACGATCTGCTGCTCCAGCGTCTGCCTGCAGGAGGCCAGCTGGATGCGTTCGACATAGGCCAGGATCGGGGCGGCGAGGCAAAGCACCGGCAGGACGAGGTGGTGCAGCCGGTCCGGCAACCACTCCCCAAAGCGGCCTCCGGCCAGGTCGGGGGCGCTCATTCCTCCCAGCGGGAACCATCGGGTGTGGGCTGCGAACAGGAGCGCAAGCAGGCCGAGCAGCACCGTGGGGAGCGATAGGGCGATCGCAGAGAGGACGTCGAAAAGAACGCCGGGCATCCTGCCGGCAGACAAGGCATGGAGGGAGCCCAGCAGCGAACCCAGGAGAACGCCGATCAGCAGGGCAGGGGCTCCGATCCAGAGAGTTCGCGCGAGCGCCTGCGCCGCCACCGAGGCGACGGGTGCCTGGTAATAGAGCGAGATCCCGAGGTCGAGCCGGGCGGCGCGTCGCAGCCAGCGCAGGTACTGCACGTGCATGGGCAGGTCGAGCCCCTGGATGCTGCGCAGCCGTTCGAGCGTCTCACGCCTGACTGTCGGGTCGAGTTCGCGGCCGGCGTAAAAATCGCCGGGGATCAGGGACGACAGCAGGAATGTCGCGAAAGTGACTGCGAGCACCAGAGCCGCCAACTGCCCCGCCTTCCTGCCGATCAGCCCGAGGTGCGATCCCATCGGTGAATCCGCGGAGCGCCGCTTGCGGCGCTACTTCCTGCCAACGGTCAGCTCTTCCGCGTTCCAGAGAAGATGGGGTACGAGGATGGAAGGGCTGACGTTTCCGACGGTGCTTTTCCATCCCACGATCACGTTGGGAGCTATGACCGGGATGGCCGGCATTTCCTGCACCCACAGTTCCTGCATACGGTTGCAGAGCTCCCTGCGGGCCTGTGGGTCCACTGTGCGGACAAGGCGTGAGGTCAGTTCATCGAGCGTGGCCTCCCACGGGTAAAGAGGCTTTGGCTGCGCCGGGTACCAGAAATGCAGCCGGCCGCTACTGTACCAGAGATCAGTCTGCAGGTCGGGTACAACGTCCGTGGGGATGATGCCGAAGAGGATGGCCTCGTAATCGAAGGTTTCCATAAAGCGCGCGGCGATTTCGTTGGCGAGCAGGAGCTGCACGTTGGCACGGATGCCGGCACGAGCGAGGTTCTCCTTGATAATCTGGGCCATCTTCTCCCTGGCCAGGTTGCCGCGGGAACTGAGAAGGTCGATCTCGAGCGGTGCCATTCTGCTTCCGTACTCCAGGATGCCGTCGCCGTCGCGGTCCCGGAGGCCGATGCGGGCCAAAAGTTCGCGTGCGCGCGCCGGGTCGTGAGTTGCGGATCGCAGGTCGGGATGCCGCCACGCCTTGTTGCCTGTGCTGATCGGACCGCTCTGCGGCTCGCCCAGACCCAGGAAGACAGAGCGCTTCATGGCCTCACGGTCGAGCGCGCAGGAGACCGCCTGCCGAAATTCGACTCTCTGGAACAGTCGCAGTTTTTCGGGATCCAGGTAGGGCTCGCCGGATGGCTTTTTCCCGGGGTTGAGATTGAGCCACAGGAATTCCATTCCCAATCCGGGGCCCAGATCCTTGAGCTGGTAGTTTCCTCTGGGCTGCGAGCGGCGCAGCAAGGCGAAGTTCTCCGGGCTGAGCGAAGAGGCCACATCGAGCTCGCCGGCCTGGAATCGCAGGGCTTCCGCGTTGCGGTCCTGGATGACGAGGAAAACGATACGGTCGAGGTAGGGCAAAGCCTGTGCCGATTCATCCCTCTTCCAGTAATAGGGATTCCGTTCCAGGATCACGTGGATCCCGCGCCGGTATTCTTTCAGGCGAAACGGCCCCATGCCGGCCACCTGCTCGGGGTCGACGCCGGGGCCCCAAGCCGAGCGCAGGTTCCCCTGCCGGAAGGCATCCATGAGCCGGTGCCTGGGGAGCATGGGAATGGAGTCCAGCGCGCGCAGCCCCATCCCGACCGGCCGGGGGAATTCCAGCTTGACGGTGTGGTCGTCGATCTTGGTGACGGATGGAAAGCCGCCGTCGATCTGCACCTGCCCGGCCTGATCGGCCGCTGTCGCGGGATCCTGCAGCACCTGGAACGAAAACAGAACGTCGTCGGCCGTGAATGGGCTGCCGTCGGAGAAACGCAGGCCCCGGCGCAGGTGAATCGTATAGGTCCTGCCGTCCGCTGCGGTTTCCCAGCGCGAGGCGAGGGACGGTTCCAGTTCGAGCGTTCTGCGGTTGATGTGTACGAGGTCTCCGGAGAGGCGGTCGGCCACCATGGCATTGGCCATGCCGGCGGTGAGCATCCTGTTGAAGGTGGAGATATCGGCATTGATGGCGGCGACGAGGACGCCTCCTTTTGTTCCCGAGAGTCCGCTTCGGACGAGGAATTCGGGTCGAACCTCCTGGGCATTCAGCCCGGTGCAGAGATGAGACAAGAGCCAGATCGTTACCGCGAGGCGGGGCCGCATAGCGAGCAACTTATGGTACATCGGGGCCAGTTTCGGGGAATTGCCCGCTGCTGTCAAGTGGCTAAGGCCCTGCGCGAAAAAGTGGCTCACTCGGCCGGCAGGGACGTTAGATAGTCGGTGACTATGCCGGATGGATGCCCGGCACCGGCCCCAATCGGGCGAAATCGATCGTGCAAGCTGGAGCGCCATCGGCATCGGCATAACCGGCGCTCGGTTGCCGGAAGGGCGGGCGCATATCTATAATGGTCCAAGATTCATCTGCGCATCATGCGCTCGAAGGAGGTTGGCCAGCGATGGAAAGGAATCCGTGCCGGTGTTGCGGCAGCCGTTGACAGCTGCTTTTATGGGCGGGGGCTTCCGAGAGATGGTTTGAGGCTTTGCGGGGAGGATGATCTGATGTCGGGCGATGTTCTTGAGATCGGATCGGTTGTCGGGGACCGTTACCGGGTGGAGTCATGCCTCGGGCGGGGTCCGTTGGGATACAGCTACCTGGCGCACGATTTGAAGGAGGCGGGTGTCGCAGTGGTGTTGAAGGAGGTGCTTGTTCCCGGCGGGGAGGAACACGATTCGCGAGTGCTCTTGCAGCGCCTGGCCCGGCTGAGCACACTCGGGCACCCAGGGCTGGCCCGGCTGCGCGATTTCGGCGCTATCGAAAATCCACGCAGGCTCTTTCTGGTGCGGGATCACTTGCAAGGCGAGGCAATCTCGCAGGTTCTGGCCTCAACCGATTGCGAGGCGATCATCGAGATCTTGATACAGCTTTGCCGGACGCTCCAGTTTCTTCACCGGCACGGCATGACTCACGGCAACATCAAGGACACGAACGTTTTCCTCGCTCGGAGAACGGGCGAGCGGATTGAGGCGGTGCTGGCGGATTGCGGCCTGGGAAGCGTGGCTGCCATGTCGGCCATTTCGTCCGCTTCCATCGCATGGCGGGCGCCGGAGGTGCTTGTCGGTTACGCCGAAAGCCCACGTTCCGACCTTTACTCCCTGGGAGTGCTTTCCTATTTCTTGTTGGCACGCCATTTGCCTTTTGAGGATGAAGACCCCGGATACCTGATTCAGAAGTCACTGCAAGGAAGCCCTGACTTCCGGAAACTGGAGGGGATGGAATCCGGTCCGGCGTTGGTGCAGGTGATTCGCAACTTGATGGACAAGAATCCGGAGCAGAGGCCGACTTCGGCCGAAGAAGTGATCCGCCTGCTAAGCGTGGCTCGGGCGCGGGATTACACGCGCGTCGTGCCCGACCTGCCGCGCAGCCATTTCGGCACCTCCGCCTTTGTGGACAGGAAAGAAGAGATGGCGTTGCTGGCGGAGCGTGCACAGCGCGTGCGCGCAACCGGGCAGGGGTGGACGGTTTTCGTCACCGGCGAGAGCGGTTCGGGAAAGAGCCGCTGCATGGCCGAGTTTCGGATTGCAGCGCTGTTGCAGGGCTGGCGCGTTTTCGAATCGGATTGTCTTCCGAGCGAGGACCAGGCATATGGTCCCTTCCGCAGGTTCCTTCAATGGACGGACAGCGTTTATCCTGCCGAGACCGCGGAAGGCCGCGAAGCCCATGGAGTACCTGGACTTGCGGATCCCCCGCCCGTGGATCACCAGGCGCAAGGCATGGTCGCGGAGACGGCTGTCGGGCGCTACCGCGATCTGATCACGCGGGAGCTGGTGCGCCGGATTTCGGGTCGGCCCACGATATACATGCTGCACGATTGTCATTGGGCCGACGAAGCGACCGCGGCGGTTCTGGCCTACCTGATCTCGGACATCCGGGCTCACCCGGTCATGATCCTGGTGAGTTATCGGGCCGGTGAAGCCCGCGGCACATGGTTCAGCAAGGTCGTCGAGCAGGCGAAGCGGCAGGAGCAGGCGGAAGTTCTGGCTTTGAGCGCGCTCGATCCGGACGCGGTAAAGGCGATGGTTGCTTCGATGACCGGGGAGGCGGGTCTCGGCGATGCTTTGGGACCCTGGGTCCACCGGTCGAGCGGCGGCAACCCGCTGTTTGTGGAGGAGATACTGAAGCAGCTGGCGGAGAAGGGGGGAATTGCCAGGGAGTCGGGCAGGTGGGTGGTCCGTGAAGGCCGGTTGGAGGAGCTGGAGGTTCCGAGCGGCGTTGCGGTGGTGTTGCGGAAGCGCTTGGAGCAGTTGAGCCAGGCGGAGCGCCGGATCGTCGAGTGGCTGGCCGTGAGCGGGCACGCCATGCCGGCGCCGATGTTACGGGACCTGTGCGGAATGAGCCGCGAGGTCTTTGCTGCGGCATTGCGGGATTTGGCCGTCAGGCAGATCGTTGAGCCGGTGGGCCACCTGGATACGGATCACATTGCATTTCGTCATGCGGTGATTGCGGAAGTCATCCGGGGCGGCGTGGCGGCCTCGCGGCGTCGCAGGATGCATATAAGGATCGGGGAGGCTCTTGAGAATTCGGGTGCGGGCGAGCGGCGGGTGACGGAGCTCGCGCGGCATTTCACGGAAGGGAGGGCGGGGGACAAGGCGGTGCGTTACGCGCTGCAGGCGGCCCAGGCTTGTCGCGGCGAGTATTCGAACGAGGCCGCGCTGCGCTTTTACGAGTATGTGCTTGTGCACGGCGACTCCCTGCCGTTCGAGGTGCGCTGCGAGGCCGCCCTGGAAGCGTCGGACGCCTGCTGTCTTCTCGGCCTTCCGCGCCGCGCCCTTCGCATATTGAGGAACTATTCGAGCGTGCTCGATAAGGCGGCGCCATCAGTGTTGAAATCGAAGCTTTTCCAGAGCTATGCGAGGGTATATCAACTAGTAGGAGATATTCAGCTTTCCTGCCGTGCTGCCGAAAAAGGTCTAATGATCCTTGATTCACATGCAGAACCAGACGACCAGATCGCAGACCTCAGAGCACGGCTGCTATCTCAGCTGGCTTTCTCCCGTTTGGCGGATTCTGACACTCGAACTGGCCTAGACTTTGTCACTCAGGCGATTTCATGGGCCAAGTCTCCTCAATTGATCGGTCACCTAAATATACTTATCGCAGGCCTCCATTGGGTTGCATGTTGCTACCGAGAAGGGACAAAGGCCAGCTTGAGAGCGATTGAGATTTTAAAGCCAATAAATGCCATTTACCTCCTTCCCATGGCCTATTCCCATGCAGGGATTAACCTAGCGGCTCAGGGGCGATACCGTTCAGCGTTGGAATATCATAAACGCGCACTTATCAATGCCCGCAAGACGAGATCACCCTATCTGAATATTCAAGCTCTTGGTAACATGACGGAGGCTTATTGCAGGTCAGGACAGCTAGGCCAAGCGTTGGAGATCAGCAGGGATTTGGCTACTCTTTCAAAGAGTGTAGCAAATCGTTCTTTAGCAGTATCGTGTCACTTATGTAACGCAGAAGTGCTAATTACCGGATTGCGCTTCAGGGAAGCTTACAGGAAGCTCTCGCGAATTGTCAGGTCTGGATGTCACGGGATTCCAGAATACCTTCGCGTTCAGGCTCTTGCATTATTCGCGTGGCTTCACGTTGAGCTCGGCAACTTCATTTTAGCGCGCAAATACATAGAAGCCATTAGAATGACGGGGTCTTTGAGCAAAAATCTGTATGAAATTGAGCTGGCCAAGATATTTGAGGCGAGGATTTTGCTTTCTGAAGGTGATATTAAACGAGCCCAAGAGCTACTATTTGATGTGCTATCTTATGCTAGGAGGGTGCGATGGGAAATGCACGTCCTGATGGCAAGGATATGGCTAGCCAAGTGTGCAATGTCGCTTGGACAATTGGATGAGGCACGTTTGATTGCGCGCAGGGCAATTAGATTGGCGAATATTATGCCGGCTTATCGTTACAAAGCAGAGGCGCATCTTCTGCTAGGAAAGATTGGCATCGCGCGGAATAATGTAAAATCGGCGATCTCACAGAATGTTGAGCGTTTTTGTGCGAGCACCGATGAAAAGACCGTGGATGATTATTTGCATAATTTGCGAGAAGCGATCAAGCTAGCAAAGGAGGAGGGTTTTGCGGACATAGAGTTGGAAGCGAGGACCGAGCTAGCGAGGGTTGAGCTGTTGATGCAGCGCCTAGATTCCTGCATGGACAACCTGGTGCGCGCCGAAGAGGTTATGCGGTTTTTGCTGTCTACCGTTCCAAAGAATCTGAGAATGCGTTACGCTAAAAGGATCGGTATTCTCGCCGCGAGAAAGATATTGGCAAAAATAAGAACAGAGTGTGAATATGAGGTATTGGAGCGGCAATGTAATGCGAGTAGATTGGAATCTACAAGGTTGCGTAGCATTGAGCGGATCAGCAGAATCGTTCCTAGGCTGTATGGGGCCAAGGATATTTTCGATGTTGTGGCAGAGAGGCTGTTTGACATAGAAGAGCTTAGCCGCGTCGTTATTTTCATGTCGGCTGGTGAGGATCGGATAATAGAGGCGGCGATGGAAAGAGTGCGAGATGATAAATGGAGGTGTGGTGATAAAGGTTATGAAACAGATGTTGTGCGTAATGTATTCAGGAGCGAACAGCCGTTTATCAGTGCAAATTGTGCGGATGACTTGCGATTTCATAAAGTTGGTGCCCGCCGGGATAACCGTAAAATTGCGCTTATATGCATGCCTTTAAAGGCATGGGGACAAATTGTAGGAGTGCTCTATTGCGAGGGTCGGTCATTTGATGGTGGAGTGAGCGAATCGCTGGTTCACTACATATCATCAGTGTGCAACGTTGCTGCCATGGGTATTGTGAGTGCTAGGAATTGTGAGGACCGGCTGGGTCAAAAGGCGATTCAAAATAAACAAGTAAATTTAAGAAATGACCTCTATAATGAGATCATTGGTGTCACCAGGGCTATATGTCGAGTGCGTGAGCATATGTCGGCTGTAGCGATGGCACCGACGGATGTTCTAATATGTGGCGAGACGGGAACGGGCAAAGAGCTGGTCGCCAGGGGCTTGCATCGAACGGGAAGACGGGCAGGAGGAGTATTTGTGGCGATTGATTGCGGCTCACTTACAGACTCGCTCGCGGAGAGCGAGCTGTTCGGATATAGAAAA
>CAZHQK010000179.1:0-12853 GCA_964534795.1 uncultured Acidobacteriota bacterium | reverse complement strand
GTTCATGATGATGGCGACGCGCGAGCCGCCCTCCTTGGGCTCCTTCACGTGGGAGAGCATGTGCAGCAGGAACAGGAGCTGCCCATCGCTGATACGCGGCAGCCCCGGTTCGAAGCGGCCACTGGGGCCGCGCTCGTGTTCATCGCGGACCGCCTCTTCGTCGCGCTTCCAATCCTTGCCGTAAGGCGGATTGGCTATCAGGTAGTCGAATGAACGCCCGGCGTGTTTGTCGTTCGAGAGCACGCTTCCAAAGGCGATGTTGTCCGCATCCTGACCGGTGGGGTCTTTGATAAAGAGGTCGGACTTGGACACCGCCCAGGTCTCGGGATTGACCTCCTGGCCGAACAAATGGATATCGGCTTCGCGGTTGATCGGTTCGCGAATCATATCGCCATTTCGTCGCCAGCCGATGGTTATATGCTCCTTGGTGATCATGAGCATCCCGCCTGAGCCGCAGCAGGGGTCGTAAACGGTGCAGACAATTCCCTTGCGCCGTATCCGGTCTTCGTCGCCGGCCAGCATGAGATCGACCATCAAATGCACTACGTCCCTGGGTGTGAAGTGCTCGCCCGGGTTCTCGTTGAGAGCCTCGTTGAAGCGCCGGATCAGCTCCTCGAAGATCATCCCCATGGTGGGGTTATCTACCTTGTCGGGGTGCAGGTCCACGTTCTTGAAGCGCTCGAGAACCTTGTACAGGAGACCGGCCTCGTCGAGTTTGGAAATCGTGTTCTCGAAGTCGAAACGCTCCAGCACTTCGCGCATGTTGGGGCTGAAGCCGGCGATGTAGTTGCGGAGGTTGGCGGCCAGATGGGGCGCATCGGCCAGGAGCTTTTCGAAGTCGTAGCGCGAGGTGTTGTAGAAGGCGAAACCCGATGCAGTGCGAAGCTGAGGGTCGAGGTTGTCGAGCTTACCTTTGAAGCGCGCCTGCGTCTGTAGCACCTTTATCTTGGTAGGCGCGAGAACGCAATCCAGGCGCCGAAGCACCGTCAGCGGCAGGATAACGTCTTGATACTTGCCGCGCTTGAAGGTGTCACGGATAAGGTCCGCGATCCCCCACAGGAAGTTGACGATTTCGCCGTGGTTCATACGAGCGTCTCCACTTCGAAGAGTTGCTCAACGTACAGTCGCTGCGCCCCGGCGTTATTGGACTCCTCGGGAATGTAATCGGCGACATCTTTGCGCGGATGTGCCTTAGCCTCCGAGGGACGGCAGGGTATCCCATAGGCGATGCGCTCGGGGAAGAGCGTGGCGCCATCGAACTTGATCAGGGCTCGCTTACCATCCGCCGTATAAGACTGGAAACCTCCGCCTGGCGAACGCCATCGCGTCAGCGACCCCCGAAGGCCCTCCCGTTCAAGCACCAGGGGTGGCCGAACCGGACGAGGTTGATGCGCGGCTGCTCGCGCCGGATAGGAAGGACCCGGCACGCAGGCCGCAGCATCCTTGTGGCTGAGTTCCATATCGTCGGCGCCGCACCGCAGGACGCGCACCGCTGTATTTGCACCATCCACAAGTATACCGCGGACGGCGTGCCCGAGTTCGAAGTCCTCGAATGGAATCATTGGTTGCTCCACCGGGTGTTTGCCGCCATCCGAGTTATCCCGCTTGCTTTCCGTTCGCCGTTGTGATTCTGGGCTGACCCTTGGCGGTCACGTTGGGTGGGGCCCGCATCGCTGCTTAGCTCGATTCCACATCCCTGCAGCACGGTACGACATGGCATATCTCCGTTCAAGTCTTACTTGACCGGTAAAGGACGCCGAATTCACGACGCCGTTGCCGCTCGCGCCATTGGGCCCCCCCAGGTAATGGTCCAGGCCTGTGATCCTGATTGCCGGTATGCAGGATGGGCCGCTCAAGCCCATGACGCGCCGTAACGGGTCAGGCGGGTCAGCCGAGGTCCAGTGGGCCGGGGCCTCGTGGCGCTCCGGTCTCGGAAATACAGCGGCGCGGGCGCTACCGCGCCCGCAGGCTGACGCAGAACTTTTCCTCGAGCCGCAGCGGGTGCCAGGAGAGTTTGGTCTTGCGCAGGCCGGGAATGCCCATGTCCTCTTCCAGATTGAGATAGGTGAACGGGGGGAACAGCCGGCGGCATGCTTCCCACAGGAGCGTCTGGTAGATGCCGGACAGCTCGCCGTTGGCGTAGCTGAAATGGACGATGGCCGTATCCCCCGCGCCCCGGCTCGCTATGATGACTCCCTGCGTCTTGCCTCCGACCAGGAGCGCCCCGCCGATCAAGCCCAGGCGCGCATAATCCTGGAAGGCGCGCTCGAGCGCGCGGCGCTGGCAGTCGTGATTCAATGCGCCGGAGGCCAGGGTGCCCGAGCGGCCGTTCTCGCGCGCCGCAGCCCAGGCCTCGAACAGCTCGGCGGCGTCGTGCAGGTGCGGTGCTTCGAGCGGCCGGAACTCGTAGTCGGGGCAGCTCCTGGCGAACCTGCGGATGTGGTTGCGCTTTCCGTCGAAGCTCTTCCCCTTCAGCTCGGCCAGGGCCTGCACACGATAGATGTAATCGAAGGTATCGCGCTGCGGGCCGACCTCGAACTCCTCGCGCGGCAGGATCGCGGCCGTACGGGCCTGTACCCGCGAAATCAGGCCGATGTGCTCCAGGCAGGTGCGCACGGTCTCGCGGAGTTCTTGTTCGCCATAGGGTTCCAGGAAGTAGGGCGGCTCTGCGTGCGAGTCGAGAAGGACGCACACGTTGCCGTGGATGCGCGTCAGCATGGGCTTCTGGCAGTCGCGCCAGATGTGCAGGTTGACGGGGCTCGCGTCGCAGGTGCGGGGCGAGATGGTGTGGTATGCCTCCTCGAGCGCATGGAGATCTCCCATGCACAGAGGCTCGAGGTCCGGGTAATCAGGAATCATGACGGCGCCTTACCAGGCAGATGCATCGACGCGGATCGCAGCCCTCGCAGCCGTAGATCGATCGCGGCGGCAGGCCGGGAGGGAGCCGTCGGGCGTCGGCGAAGCCGGCTTTGCGGAAGAAATCCGGCACCAGGGTGTAGAGATAGACGTCGTGACGCGCGTGCTTCACGACCTGTTCGACCAGGGCCTTGCCGACACCCGATCCTTGGAGATCCGGGCGCACACCGACGCAGCTCAACAGCGAGCAATCCTGCAAGTCCTTGAGTTCGGCGGCGCCCGCGATCCTGCCCGCGTCCTCGGCGACCCAGAAACACGACAGGTCCATCGACGGGTATGCCAGTTCGAGGTCGTGCATCAGACTCTCGATCTCAGGATGGTCGCGCGGCGATGCCCGGCGGATGTGCAGGGACGTCCGTTCCCGGCGCGCGCCCGCGCTCTCGGCTTTTCCCATGGGTTTCGCCCGGTATAAAGGTGCAAAGATTAGCGTGAAGCCCTGGCGAATGCAATCGCCGTCAGGTCATCTGCGATCCTGGCGCCGGCTGAGCCGGCGACGGTGAGGTACCGGGCACGCGATCCTGCGTGGCAGCGGGTCAATCCTGCCGGAAAGGGTTGCGGCTGGAGACCTGCGGGAAGCGGCGAAAGTCTTCGTCGAGCGTGAGGATTTCATGGACGCCGTGCTCCAGGGCCAGTGTGACCAGGTGCGCGTCGTGCATCAGGTTTCCCGAAACCGGGCTGGTCGCCAGGACCTCCCGCAAGATTTCATCGTGCGCCGGCGTTTCCGACAGAATCTGCACCGGCGGCGGCCGCAGGAAATCCGCCAGCGCCTCCAATGCCTCCGGGATGGTGGACGGTGGATCGAATACGCGATGGTGGGTGACGACGCGCAGGAACTCGTAAAGGCTCGGCCAGAAGAGGGCGTACGGTGTCCGTCCCTCGGCGAGTCGCCGCAGCAGGCCGGAGGCGGCCTCGTGATAGCGCGTGCCTGCGCGGTGGGCATAGACGAGAATGTTGGTGTCGACGGCGATCACGGCTCACCGCCCGTCCATCAGATCGAAGAGCTTGTCGCGGTCGTGGAGATCGACCCCGGGCAGCAAGCGCCCCGCGACGGTCTTGAGCTTGAAAACGTAGCGGGGGCCCCGGCGCCGATCACCCAGTGTCAGGCCCTGCCGCAGGGCTTCGTTGATGACGTCGCGCAGCGTGCGGTTTTCGCGGGCGGCCTTGCGGCGCGCCATCTTCATGATATCGTCGTTGAGCGTCAAAGTGGTTCTCATAGGCATCATGATGCCACGCGATGCTCCGGGTGTCAATCCAGGGCGATTCGCCGCGCCCTGCGGGGAGCCGGAGCCCGCCGCCATGGAGCGCGGAACTCCGGGACGCTTGGGGTTTGCAGGCTCAGCGCCGGAGGAGGTGCGACACGGAGGCGCAGGAAGCGAGTCCGGCTTGTCGCCGAGCGGCGAGGGAGCCGTGCGTCACGGCTGCGCGCCGGCGTCAGCGGGCCGCAGTTCGACCAGGGGCTGGAAGGCGTCCACCTGCTGGCCGGCGCGGACGTGGACCTTCTCGATGACGGCGGGAAACTCGGCGCGCATCTCGTGCTCCATCTTCATGGCCTCGACCACGACCAGGATGTCGCCGGGCTGCACCTCGGCTCCCTCGGCGACATTGACCTTGGTGACCTGCCCGGGCATCGGCGCCTTGACGGTTCCTTCGATCCGGCCGGCGGCCTTGTCCTTCAGCGCGCCGAGGGCATCATCCGCCCGGGGCTCTTGCAGAACGAAGCGGCTCGCGCCGACGACGACGTGAATCGTGCGTCCTTCGATCGCGCAATGAGCCAGGTACGACCTGCCGCCGACAAGTATGGAGATCGAATTCGGGGAAGGGCGGGAGACGTCCGCCTCGATCCGGCTGCCGTCCACGACGGCGCTGATCGCGCTCCCCTTTTTTTCCAGCGAAACCCTGTGCCGCTTGCCGTCGACGTTGAATTCGTATTCCATGCTACCGGCCTTCCCCTCCGATTGTCCATCGCCCGACGGTCTGCCATGGCGTGAGCGCTGTGCGCTGCGCGGCGCCCGAAGGCGGCCACGTTTCCGGCAGGGCCAGCGCGCCGGCGATCAGTGCGACTTCGAGCAGCGCCGGGTCCGGCGGCCTGGGTTTCCAGCCGGCGAAATGCTGCTCGATGAAGTGCGTGTGGGTCCGCCCGGCGGCGAATTCCGGGTGCGCGACGACTTCCCGCAGGAACTCCACCGTCGTCGGTATGCCGATGATCGTGTAGCCGTCCAGAGCCGCCGCCATCCTGCGCCGCGCCGCCTCGCGGTCTTCCGCATGGACGATGAGCTTGGCGAGGATCGGATCATAGTAGGGCGTCACCGTGACCCCCGAACAGATGCCCGAATCGCAGCGCACTCCCGGGCCTTCCGGTTCGCGCGCGAACAGGATCCTGCCCGGGCGCGGCAGGAACCCGGCCTCCGGATCCTCGGCGTAGATGCGGCATTCGATCGCATGGCCGCGCTGCTCGAGATCCTCCTGGCGGAAGGGGAGCGGCTCGCCGGCGGCGACGGCGATCTGCCGGCGCACCAGATCGACTCCGACCACCATCTCGGTGATGGGATGCTCGACCTGGATGCGGGCGTTGACTTCCAGGAAGTAGAAGCGGCCGTCCTCGTCCAGAAGAAACTCCACCGTGCCGGCGTTCGTGTAATGCGTCGCGCGGATGATGGCGACCGCCGTCTCGCCCATGCGCGCCCGCAGTTCCGGGCCGATCGCGGGCGAGGGCGTCTCCTCCACGATCTTCTGGTGGCGGCGCTGGATCGAGCACTCGCGCTCGAAAAGGTGCACGGCGTTGCCGTGGCGATCGGCCAGCACCTGGAACTCCACATGCCGCGGGCGCTCGAGGTACTTTTCCAGGTAGACGGAATCGTCGCCGAAGGCGGAACGGGCCTCGCGCCTGCCCGCTTCGATCTTTTCCTCGAGATCCCGGGCGGAGCGCACGACGTGCATGCCTTTGCCGCCGCCGCCCCCCGACGCCTTGACGAGGGCGGGGTAGCCGATCTCGCGGATGGCGAGCTCGAACTCGCGCATCTCCCGGCCGGGCGCCATCATTCCCGGGATGATGGGCACGCCGATGGAGGCGGCCGTTTTTCTCGAAGCGACCTTGTCGCCCACCAGGGCGAGCGCCCTCGCGTCGGGCCCGATGAAGGTGATGCCGGCCTCCTCGCAGCGCGCGGCGAAGCGGTGATTCTCCGCCAGGAAGCCGTAACCGGGATGAATCGCTTCGGCACCGGTCTTCTGCGCTGCGGCGATGATCGCCTCGATGTTCAGATAGCTCTCGAGCGGCGGTGCGGCGCCGAGGAAGACCGCTTCGTCGGCCGCCTGCACGTGGCGCGACTCGCGGTCGGCGGCGGAATATACGGCGACGGTCGCGATGCCCATTTCGCGGCAGGCGCGCATGACGCGCAGAGCGATCTCACCGCGGTTGGCGACCAGTATCTTCCTGAACATGGCCTTCGTCTTCCGTCCATGAAGGCGGGCGCTTTTCGAGATAGGCCGCCATGCCTTCCTGCGCCTCGGGACTGCGGCGCAGCGACGCGATCATCTCGACCGTAAAGGTTCTGGCCTCGGCCGGATCCATGGCGGGGATCTTCTCGAGGAGCTCCTTGCATGCCTGCTGGGCCCGCGGGCCGCCTGCCAGCAGCTGGCGCACGCGCTCGCGCACGGCGTCGTCGAGCGCCGCAGGCTCGACCACCTGGTTGACGAGTCCGAGCTCGAGCGCCCGCGCGGCCGAAAACCTCGCGCCCGTGAGGAAGAGTTCGCGGCAGGCCGCCTCGCCGATCCTGCGCACGACATAGGGCGCGATGCAGGCGGGCACCAGGCCGATCCGGACCTCGCTGAAGGCGAGCACGGCGTCGCCGGCGGCGATGGCGATGTCGCATGCCGCCGCGAGTCCCAGGCCGCCGCCGATGGCGGCGCCGTTCACGCGCGCGATCGTCGGCCGCGCGCACGCATAGACGGCATGGAGACAGTCCGCGAGGAGCGTGGAATCCTCGAGGTTTTCCTCGTAGGTGTAATCCTTCACCTTCCTCATCCAGTGCATGTCCGCGCCGGCGCAAAAGGCGTTGCCGCTGCCCGTCAGCACGACGGCGCGCACGTCCGCGCGCCTGCCGAGCGCCTGGAATATGTCGCGCAGTTCGGCGAGCATCCGGTCGTCGAAGGCATTGCGGATTTCGGGGCGGTCGAGGGTGACGCGCGCCACGCGCTCTTCGATGGCGAGCCGCACTCTTGTTTCGCTCACTCGTCTCCTCCGCGATCGGGCAGGGCCGGCTCCTACATGCGGAACACCCCGAAGCGGTGGTCGGGGATCGGAGCGTTCAGGGCCGCGGCGATGCCCAGGCCGAGGGCCGTCCGCGTGTCGCGCGGATCGATGATGCCGTCGTCCCACAGGCGCGCCGTGCTGAAGTAGGCGCTCGATTCCTCCTCGTACTTGGCCAGGATCGGCGCCTTGAACTTTTCCTGCTCCTCCTCGCTCATGGTCTGTCCCCGGGCCTTCAGGCTCTCCATCCTGACCTGCAGGAGCACGGAAGCGGCCTGCTCGCCTCCCATGACGGCGATCCTGGCGTTGGGCCACATCCAGAGAAGGCGCGGCGAGTAGCCGCGCCCGCACATGGCGTAGTTGCCGGCGCCGTAGGAGCCGCCGACGATCACGGTGAAGCGCGGCACCTGGGCGTTGGCCACGGCGTGCACCATCTTGGCCCCGTCGCGCGCGATGCCGCCGTGCTCGTATTGCTTGCCGACGATGAAGCCGGTGATGTTCTGCAGGAAGACCAGCGGGATCTTGCGCACGGCGCACAGCACCATGAAGTGCGCGCCCTTGAGCGCGCTTTCGGAAAACAGCACGCCGTTGTTGGCCAGGATTCCCACCGGATATCCCAGGATGCGGGCGAAGCCGCACACCAGCGTCGGGCCGTACAGCTCCTTGAATTCGTGGAAGCGGCTGCCGTCGACGATGCGCGCGATCACCTCGCGCATGTCGAAGGGTTTGCGCAGGTCCGAGGGGATGACGCCGTACAGCTCCTCCGGATCGTAGTAGGGCTCTTCCGGCTCGCAGGTCTCGAGCGGGAATTTCGCGCTCGCCGGCAGATTCTCGACGATGTTGCGCGTGATCTCGATGGCATGGCGGTCGTCGAGCGCGTAGTGGTCCGAGACGCCCGAGATGCGGCAGTGCACGTCGGCGCCGCCGAGCTCCTCGGGCGTGACGTCCATGCCGGTAGCCGCCTTGACCAGGGGCGGCCCGCCGATGAAGATGGTTCCCTGCTGGCGTACGATCACGGTCTCGTCGCTCATGGCCGGCACGTAGGCGCCGCCCGCGGTGCACGAGCCGAGGACGACCGAGATCTGCGGGATGCCGAGCGCCGACAGCCGGGCCTGGTTGTAGAAGATCCGGCCGAAATGCTCCTTGTCGGGGAAGGTGCCCACCTGCAGGGGCAGGAATATGCCGCCCGAGTCCACGAGATAGATGCACGGCAGGCGGTTTTCCAGGGCGATTTCCTGGGCGCGTACGTGTTTCTTGATGGTCTCGGGGAAATAGGTCCCGCCCTTGACGGTGGCGTCGTTGGCCACGACCAGCACCTCGCGCCCGTGGACCACGCCGATGCCGGTGACGATCCCGGCTGCGGGCGCCTCGTTGTCGTACATGCCGTAGGCGGCAAGCGGGCTCAATTCCAGGAAGGGGGTGTTGCGGTCGAAGAGCAACTCCAGGCGCTCGCGGGCGGTCAGTTTGCCGCGCGCCTTGTGCTTCTCGTGCGCCTGGGGCGGGCCTCCCTTGCGGGCTTCGGCCAGCCGCCGCTTGAACTCCTCCACCTGGGTCTTGAGGGCGGCGGCGTTTTCCCGGAACTCGCGCGACCGGGTGTCGATCTTCGATTCGATGCGGAACATGGCCTGGGAGCGCTCCGTCGGTGCGGTGTGCGCGCGGCGGCTAGGCCGGCACGCACTTGTAACCGTAGCAGAGGATCCCGGCCTCGCCCTGTTTCTGGATGCGGCGGAATTCGACGCGCAGGCGCAGGCCGACGGCCAGCTTTTCGAAATCGCAATCCGCGATCTGGGCGGTGATGCGCACGCCGCCGTCGAGCTCGACGATGCCCACGGCATAGGGCGTCTGGTCGGCGAACTGGCTGGGTCCCACGCGTATGACGGTATAGGTCACGAGCGTCCCCTGGTCGCTCAGCCGGACGGTTTCGAACGACCGGGACCTGCATTGCGCGCACACGAGGCGCGGGGGGAAGAAGACCGTTCCGCAGGTCTTGCACTTGCCGGCCTCCAGGCGGTAGCGCTGCGGTATCTCTCTCCAGTACCTGGCGGGATTGGCCATCGCGTGTCTCCTTGTTCGATCGGCTAAACGGTCTCGAAAATGTGCACGACGCTGCTGCCGCCCGTGCCGCCCATGTTCTGCGTCAGGCCGACGCGGGCGCCTTCCACCTGGCGTGCGCCCGATTCGCCGCGCAGCTGGCGCGCGATCTCCACGACCTGGGCCACGCCGGTGGCGCCCACGGGGTGTCCCTTGGACTTGAGACCGCCGCTCGTGTTGACCGGGATCTTGCCGCCCAGGGCCGTCATGCCGCTTTCGGCGGCCTGCCCTCCCTTGCCGCGCTCGACGAGCCCCAGTGCCTCGAGGACGACGATCTCGGCGATGGTGAAGCAGTCGTGTACTTCCGCGACGTCGATATCCTCCGGGCGCTTGCCGGCCATCCTGTAAGCCTTTTGCGCCGCCTCGGCCGTGGACTCGAACCAGGTCAGGTCCTTGCGCGAATGCAGGGCGATCGTGCTCGAGGCCTGGGCCGAGGCCAGGACCTTCACCACCGGCTTCTTGCTGAGTTTACGCGCCGTCTCGACCGGGCAGAGAACGGCCGCGGCGGCGCCGTCGGTGATCGGCGAGCAGTCCAGGACGCGCAGCGGGTCGGCCACCATGACGGAGGCGAGCACGTCCTCGACGGTGATCTCGTACGGATATTGCGCCGCGGGATTGCGGGCGCCGTGCCGGTGGTTCTTCACCGCCACGTGCGCCAGCTGCTCGCGCGTGGTGCCGAAGCGGTGCATGTGGGCGCGCGCAATGAGCGCATAGAGGCCGGGGAAGGTGATGCCGTGGTAGGCTTCGTACTCCATGTCGGACGCGGCGGAGAGCGCGTAGGTGGCCTCGTCGCCCCCGACATCGGTCATCTTCTCGACGCCGCCCACGAGCACGATATCGGCGGCGCCGGAAGCGACTTCCAGGAACCCCTGGCGGAACGCCGCGCCGCCGGAAGCGCATGCCGATTCCACGCGCGTGGCGGCAGCCGGGTTCATTCCCAGGTAGTCCGACATGAGCGATCCCAGGTGTTCCTGCCCGACGAACAGGCCGCTGGTCATGCAGCCGACGACGATGGAATCGACGCGGTCCACGCCGGCGTCGTCGAGAGCGTTCAATGCCGCCTCGACAAAGATGTCGCGCAGGGACATCTCCCAGAGCTCGCCCCACTTGCTGTTCAAACCCACGCCCAGAACTGCCACGTCTCTCATGTCCCGGCCTCCTCATTCCGCTTTCAGGATCTTGCCGCGGTACTTGGCATAGGTTCCATAATCGATATAGACCTTGTGGCCGTCGAGCAGTGCGCGGGTGTGTTCCGCCTTGTCGCGCACTTCGTCGATGCGCCCGGTCACCGTGAATATGAAGGCATCGGACCCGGCGCCCGAGCCGTAGGAAACCAGGAGAATCCTGTCGCCCGGCCGGGCGACGTCGAGCACGGCGGTGAGTCCCATGGGGGAGGATCCGGAATAGGTGTTGCCCAGTTTCGGCACGAGCCGTCCGGTTTCGATCTGCTCCCGGGTGAAGCCCAACTGCCGGCCCACGTTCAACGGGAACTTGCCGTTCGGTTGATGGAAGACGACGTAATGGAAATCCTTGGGCTGCAGCCCGGCTTTTTTCATGATTCCCTGGGCGGCGCCGCGGATGTGCTTGAAGTATGCGGGCTCGCCGGTGAACCGGCCGGCATGGCGCGGATAGTGCTGGTATTCGCGGCGCCAGAAATCGGGCGTATCGGTCATGAAGGAGTAGGTCTCGTCGACTTCGGCGACGACGTGGTCGCGGCCGAAGATGAATGCGGCCGCACCCGCCGCCGTGGAGTACTCCAGGGCATCGCCAGGCGCTCCCTGCGATGTGTCGGCGCCCACCGCGAGGCCGTACTTGATGCGCCCCGATTCGACCTGGCACAGGCAGACGAACATCGCCTCCGTGCCGGCCTTGCAGGCGAATTCGAAGCTGGCCGAATGGACGTCCGGCGTGGCGCCGATGGCTTCCGCGAGCACGGTCCCCGAGGGCTTGACGGCGTACGGGTGGGACTCCGAGCCGACATACACGGCGCCGATTTCGCGCGGGTCGATGCCGGCCCGGCGCAGCGCCTTCTTGGCCGCCTCCACCGACATGGTGATGGTGTCCTGGTCGGGTCCGGGGACGGACTTTTCCTCCAGCCCGAGCCCGCGCTTGTAGTTGGGCGCATCCGCACCCCAGATCTTGGCGATCTCCTCGACCTTGATGCGGTAGCGCGGGATGTAGGCTCCGTAGCCGATGATGCCCGCCATGGGTGCTCCTCCTGTTGGCCTCAGTGAGATGGGTTGGTGATTTCAACGCCGGGCATGACCCGGAGATTCTGCCATAGCCGTTTCCGGCATTGCAAGGTTTGCCGCATTTGGCATACGGCGCCGGCTGTTCAAGCCTGGCGCCGCGCAAGCGGCGTCGGGCGCCATTGATTGTCGACGGCGACGAAGACCACCTCGGCCTCGGTCACCCGCACGGTTTCTTCGGTTTCGTCACGCGCGGCTTCCACCGTGACCTTGACCGTCACCGACGTACGTCCGACCTTGAGCGTCTCGGCGTAGAAGCTGACGACATCTCCGACGAAGACGGGTTTGTGGAAGATGATCTTGTCCATGGCCACGGTGACGTAGTTGTGCGGGCCGCAGGCGCGCCGGGCCTCGACGGCGCCGGCAAGGTCGATATGGCTGAGGATGATCCCGCCGAAGATCGTGCCGTGGCGGTTGGTGTCCTTGGGCAGCAGGGTGACGCGCAGCGTTGGTTCTATATTGGGGACGCTCACCATTTTCTCATGCCTCCTCGCCTCGGTGAACCGGCCGTCCAATTTCGGTGACAGGCTACTCAACCCCGAAACTGTCGGCCCTGCATGATACCCCAATCTCGGAGTTTCGGGGTTGAGTAGCCTGTCACCGAAATTAAATTTAGCAGTGGACGCGGGTGGGATAGTTGCGCGAAAATATTAACGTATCTGCACGAGCGCCGGGTCGTAAGCCCGCCCGACGACACCGAGTTCTCGAGAAGGCTCCGTCTCAGGCGGACCAGATCATCGCATACGCCCCGGACCCGTAGTACGTATGCTTGCACCCTCCAGGTGTCGCGCACAGGCGGTCTCCCGCCCCTGTCGCGGCGCCGCAATGGAAGGGAACCAGATCTTGAGGTAGACCGATGACGAGAAAGTACCGACAGCCCGGCTATCAGGACGACGAGCGCGAGAGAAGGCCGAAGCCGCCGCCGCGCGAGAAGGGCGCCGCTGCGCGCGTCGAGACGCGCTTCGAGGTCACCACGCGCTGCAACAACTGCGCTGCGGAAATCCGCCTGACCGGTCCGATCCAGGTGACCGACAAATGCAGGAACTGCGGGACCGACCTGCATACCTGTCGCAACTGCCTGAACTTCGATCCTTCGGCGCGCAACGAGTGCATCAAGCCCGTCGAGGTGCGCGTGACCAACAAGAGCGCGAACAACCTCTGCCCGTTCTTCCAGCCCAAGTTCCTGGTGGAGAAAAAGGGGAGCAACATCGCCAGCAAGAGCAGCAGCCATCGCCAGGCTTTCCTCGATCTCTTCAAGAAATAGCGGGGCCGCGCGGCGGGTGACGCCCGCCGGTCACGGCAGTATCCGGCCGGGTATCAATGGACGCGGATGGATTTGACTCCCCAGGAG
>CAZHQK010000178.1:0-11695 GCA_964534795.1 uncultured Acidobacteriota bacterium | reverse complement strand
CCAACAGCTTGGCGGCTTCCGTGGGCGAGATGACTGCTTCCTCGAGCGTGCCGTCGGGCAGCCGGACGCGGACCTCGTAGCCTGCGGAGCCGCCGGCACCGAGAGCCCTGACATCTTCCAATATCACGGGCCCGTCGAAGTGCCCTGGAAGGGATATCCGCCGTCCGATTTGCGTTGGAAGATGATTGTCGCTCATGCTCCCGCTCTGTGGCAGAAGGCCCTCACATATCTATGGCCTCAGCATATTCCTCGATAACACCCTGTCCCTAGCGCCTAACCAGTGAGCGATTGAAGCGCGCGATTGCTACGGATTACTCCTTCTGAGATACCCTGACGCCGTCCATAAGCTCAGCAGGGCATCGGCCTTGAGCGGATCTCGAATAGGAATCGTCCGCGGCTTTGTGAGTTGCGACGCCAGAATCCTCCTCGCCTTCCGTCGGAAGTCAACCCATCTGTAACGCTGACCACGTTTGGGAACCTCTATGTGGAAGACATATCGCTTCTTCCCATTTCGGCGAGCGTAGATGTCAAGCAGCAGTAATTGCCCCGGCGGGTAAACCATAACGGAACCATCCTGGGAAGTCAGCACCTGGACAATCCAGTCGCCCACTTTAAGCCCCCTGACCAAGCTTGACCTATATGTCTCCCAAAAGCTATCCGTCTCGAATTGGTTTTTGTCTCTAACGCGCTTAGCGGCCCTTCGCTTGCCCCTCTCGAAGCGCGGCAGCTCCTCCTCAGGAATGTCGCCTTCCTCGAGGTGGATAACCCACAGCTTCGCGACTGAGTCAATCGGTTTCTTTTCCACGTGTGGGCGCGGTGGCTTGTAGATTTTCTTACATTCCTTCAGGTAAATGGGTCGGACTGGTTCGGTGCAGATGCGGTTGACGAATTCTCGTGCTCGTCGCACCACTGCTGGATCGTCCGTTAGGATTGCCGCCTCGTCCAAGGACTGACGGGAATGCCTCGAGATGTTCGCTGACCCAGCTATGACAGCGCTGTCGGCGATTATGACCTTGGCGTGAAGGTTTCGCCTCGTGAAAACTTGGACCCCCCGCTGCAATAACTTTTCAATCTCCCGTGGGTCGGTGCCTCCAGCCCGAACTGTGCCGGGACTCATATCGACGACCAGCCGGTCACCGGGCCGTAAGGGGAGGAGTTTCGCGCCATCTTGACCAAAGTATGCAATGGCGGCTTCCACGCGGCGTGCCGCTTTGATTGTTGCCCAAAGCCGCTCCCACAGACGCTCATCGGTGAGGAAAATTGTTGTAGTCATATCGTAGTATTATCGGTTAACGCTCCGGTTCAGTGGCGGCCCGCACAGTCGGAGATTCCCTGCAAGCTGCGTTAGCGCCATCTCCAAACACCGCACGACGCGCCGTTTCCGCGGCCCCGGCAGAGTCAGGGAAGAGTGAGCCGGGCCACGCGCCGTATTCTTCACGAAGAACCTCCCGGAGTTTTGGCTTTAGCTGCGCTTCAATGACGTATCGATGATGGTGCGCGGCGTCCTTAAGGAGGTCAGAGATCGCCACATCGTGTGCGCGGCCGAACCGTGCCGTCATGGTGTATGCGCTCTCTTGCGCCTGTTGTCTGGGGAAACCGCGGTGATAGAAGCTGCAGATGAACCAGTCGGGTGGCTCATCAACGCGGAAAGCAGTCAGATTTGCACGGAACTTGGAGGGATCTCCACTTCCGTCGATCGTGGTCTCCGGCCATTTCTCCCACTGTCTTTTGCCATTGCGCTCATAGAGCGGCTCGTCGAATGCCCATATCTCGCCGTCTTTTTTATCACAGCGCTCGACTGCAAAGTAGGCGGCCACCCAAGGTGATAACGACCAGTCAAGAAGCCGGCTTGGAACACCGTAATGGCGAAGTACCATTAATGCCACGACATCATCATGGAGCGCCCCCCGTTCGCCTTTGCCGGCGAAGAACCGAACAGTTTGGCGAAAGAGATTGATGGCACGTCGCTCCAGGTTCAGCTTCTGGACTCGACAGAGGCTTTCTCGTGGAGGTCGGTCGATTGAAGGTATGAGGGAGCCATACGGTTCGGGCTGGCCGCGGCAGAGCCACCGCTTTCCACGCAGATCAAGCAGTACTTGACACACATCCTGCTCCGATGTGAGTACGGTAGTATGCCAACTATTCGCCACGTGCCGACCGTAGAACAATGGCCAAAAATTTCATGCGCCCGCGCAGCTAACGCTGCCGTTGACCTGCGGCCCCACCACATGGAGGGAGGCCAACCCTCAGGTTGAACGGCTTATGAATCGCCCGTGTCCTCTGGCGTAAATCAGTCACAGTAGCGGGGCCGAAGGGCGGCGAGCATAAAATGCTCGAGCCAAGTCCGCTCCTCCTCGTCTTCAAGCGCGAGAATCTGAACCGCGAGGCTCTGCCGAATGAAGCGCTTTGCCACCTCAAGGTCGGCGCAGACTCCATGGGTGACGAGCTGAGCCCGAAGATTCCCGGGCTGGTTCCCCATCAGGTGATTTCCGTATACACGTTGCCGCAGTCCGCCCGCCGCTTTCCTTGTGCGGCCTGCGCGAACTGTCTCGCTTGGCTTCGTTGGATCGAAAATCCGGTAGACGCCATGAACCTCGGGCAGTGCGTTGCGGCAGCGCTCGTCGAGTCGGATAGGAGGCGAGCTGAGAAGCTGCGCGAGCTGGGACTCGAGTGCCCGCAGGCGGGCCGCGATGACGTGTGCCATGTCGTTGACAGAAGCATTGTCGATCGAATCCGCTGCCGCTCGATCCAGCGTCAAAGCCTCCGGCCGGGCATGGGCAGCTCTTGAGGATGTTGAAACGTGGGAGTCCGGCGCGGCGTCGCGAATGGTGCTTACCGTCTTCGTGTGACCACAGAGCGCGCAACGATCCTTGCGGCGCGTGATCGTACCCCGCTGCTCCAGCCGGCGGCATATCTGGTATACCTGCTGCCGAGGGTCGACGTGTGTTACCTGCGAGATACAATCGTCGCACGCCCCCTGCGGAGATCTCGAAAGGAACTCACGGATTGCGTCGGCGTTGCTCATACCTAAGGCCCCCCAAGCTTGTCCAGCTAGCGCAATTTATACGGAACCAGCAAAACAATTGGCTGGGCGACTGTGATCTGTCACGCTGTCCCACATGCGTGAAGGCGCGCAGCCTACGGGAGGGTATTGAACATGCCCGGCCAATCGAAAAAGGTCAACAGCGCGCACTGCTCGGTGCTGGTGCTCGATAAAGGCGCGCTCTTTCGGCGGTGTTTCGGCGTTGTCGCAGGTCGCACGGTGCGCCGAGCGCCGTGCCGTTGTCGAGTATCGGCCACGATGATGAAGGCCATTCGATAATCGATCGGCGCGGACAGCTGCGCTCCATGAGGGCCCTGCGATGGCGAAAGGTGCGTGCCAAAAAGAGTGTCTTATCATGGCCGGCCGACCCGTGGTGTCCATATGGTGTCCATAGCCATGCAAAAACCGGGGAAAATGGCGTGAACTATTATAAACTTCCGAGGCGGGGCAAATGCAAGCAAAAAGGGGGCTTAGCAAGCGTTTTCAGGCACTTGCCAAACCCCCTGCGGACGAATCCGGAGACCGACGCTCTAGTCCAGCTGAGCTACAGGCGCACTCGTTGCCGTCAGGATCTCGAGCGTGGCCAAGGATACCACCGGACTCGCCGCGGTGTCCATAGTGTGCCCCTTCAAAGTCGAGGAAACAGCGCCGCTTTTCGGCAGGCGGCCGGCGCTCGGGCCCCCAAAACAGAATGTTTTCAGGGCGCTTGCGCCTGAGCGATAATATGGATCACAGATCGATGACAGGGCCTTGCGCCGAGGGTATCCGCGCGATGACGAACCGACCACGCAACCGGACCGCCGGGCCGCAGGAGCAGGAGGGAGAGCGCGCCGGCCTCGACGCGATCATGCCCGCGCTGTACGCCGAACTGCGGCGCCTCGCCGGAGCCTGCATGCAGCGCGAAAGGCCCGATCATACGCTGCAGACCACGGCCCTGGTGCACGAGGCCTACCTTCGCCTGCGGGGCCAGGAGACGGTCGACTGGAAGAACCGCGCGCACGTCATCGCCCTGGCGGCGCGCATGATGCGGCGCATCCTGACCGACTACGCCGATGCGCGCAGCCGCAAGAAGCGGCCGTGGAAACTGAGCCGCGCCCCGCTGGACGAGGATGTCAGTTCGACCCCTCCGCCGGCCGTCGACTTCATAGACCTCGACCGCGCATTGACGCGGCTCGCCGAGCTGGATCCCCAGCAGGCATCCGTGGTCGAGCTGCGCTTCTTCGGGGGACTGACGATCCAGGAAGCCGCCGAGGCGCTCGGCATATCCGAAGCCACCGTCGAGCGGGAATGGAGCACGGCGAGGCTCTGGTTGCTGCATCGCATCGGCGGCGGAAAGCCGGCGCCATGAGCACCGAGCGGTGGCCGCAGATCAAGAAGATATTGGAGTCGGCGCTGGAACAGAGCCCCGATCGGCGGGCCGAGTACGTCCGCCGGGCCTGCCAGGGCGACGTCGAGCTGCAGCGCGAGGTCGAGGCCTACCTGCGCTGCGACGCGGTCGCCGACGAAGCCCTTCCGGTGACCGGCTGGCGGAAAGCGGCCCCGCAACAGGCGGCTGCGCAAGCGGTCGACCTGGACCGCGCCGGCGCCTACCGTATTCTGGAGAAGATCGGCGAAGGAGGAACCGGCATCGTCTACCTGGCGGAGCGGGACGATGGAGAGTACGTGCAGAGGGTGGCGGTCAAGGTCATCAAGGCCGCCGCGCCGCAGAGCGTCGATCTGGTGGAGCTTTTCCGCAACGAGCGCCGGATACTCGCCCGGCTCGAGCACCCCAACATCGCGCGCATGATCGACAGCGGCACGACCGGCACGGGACAGCCCTACTACGTCATGGAATACGTGGACGGCGTTCCCGTGGACACTTACTGCCGCGAGCGGCGCCTCGGCCTGCGGGAACGCCTGCGGCTCTTCTGCACGATCTGTGCCGCGGTCGGCCACGCACACCGCCACCTGATCATCCATCGCGACCTCAAGCCGGGCAACATCCTGGTCACGCGCGACGGAATCCCCAAGCTGCTGGACTTCGGCCTGGCCAAGATCCTGAAGGCCGATGCCCCGTCGGATCCGACATCGCCGGCGACGGTCCCCATGCTCACGCCCGATTACGCGAGCCCGGAACAGATCATGCGCAAGCATCTGACGACGGCCACGGACGTCTATTCGCTCGGCGTTCTGCTGTACAAGCTCCTGACCGGCCGCCTCCCCTACGGGCCGCACGCGCGGGCGCCGCTCGAGATGATGCAGGCCATCTGCGAGCAGGATCCGCTGCCGCCGAGCCAGGCGGTCCGCAGCGCCTCGACAGGCTCCGGCGAGGAAGCCGCCCCGGCAGAGCCTCAGGACCTCCGCGGGGATCTCGATCACATCACGCTCAAGGCGCTGAGAAAGGAACCGGAGCGGCGCTACGCGAGCGTCGAGGAACTCCGCCAGGATGTCGAGCGGTATCTCGACGGCTTCCCGGTGCGGGCTGCCGGCGGTGCCGCTCTGTACCGGCTGCGGAAGTACGCGCGGCGGCATCGCTGGGGCATGGCGGTGTCGCTCGTGGCGGCGATGGCCGGGGCCGCGGCGGCGGCCGCCATCCTGTGGCAGAGCCGGCAGGCAGGAATGCGCTTCGAACAGGTACGCGGTCTCGCCCGCGCCGTGATCTTCGATCTGCACGACGCCATCGAGCACCTTCCCGGTTCGACCGCCGCGCGCAAACTGCTGGTCGAGCGCGCGCTCGAGTATCTGAACCGCCTCGAGGCGACGGGAGGCAAGAACCGCGACCTCCAACTCGAGCTGGCGGCCGCGTACAAGAAAATCGGCGACGTGCAGGGGAACCCGAACGAGCAGAATATCGGCGACGCGGCCGGGGCGATGGAGAGCTATCACAAGGCGAGAGAGATTCTCCAGAAGCTGCGCACCGGTTCGCCGGAGGACCCGCTGGTGCTCCGGCAGCTTGCGGATGTCTCGGGCTGCCTGGGAGACATGTACTTCAAGGAGCAGGACATGGCCTCGTGCGTCCTGATGCGGCGCGAGGCTGCCGGGCTCTTCGCCGCCGTCGCCGCCCGGGACCCCGGCATCGGCGCCCGCAAGGCGGCGGCCCTGGCCCGGTGGAATCTCGCCGAGGCGTTGAACATGACCGGGGACTGGCCCCGGGCGCTCGAGGCCTGGCGCGGCGTGCTCGCCGCCTACGAGGAGCTGGCGCGGCTGGAGCCGGGCCGGGCGCCGGCGCGCCGCAACGTCGCCCTGGCCCACAAGCGCCTCGGGGCCGTGCTCGGCAAGGTCCGTGATTTCGATCATGCGCTGGAGCATTACCGGGCCGCGCTGGCCATCGATGCCGAACGGGTTGCGGCCGACCCGGTAAACAGCGAAGCCCTCATGGACTGCAGTTTCGACCATTCCGACATCGGTTGGATCTACGGCCAGACCGGCCGCCGGCGCGAGGCGGCCGCGAGCTTCGAGCGGGCGCTGGAGCTCAGGGAAAAGCTCGCCGCCGCCGATCCGAACGATTACCGCGCGCGCACCGCCGTTGCCCAGCTCCTGATCCGGATGGCCGTCCCCCTTGTACGGCTCGGGCAGCTGGAAAAAGCGGCGGCCGCATATCACAGGGCGGCGGGGATGTTCGACGCCGCGCTGAAGCACAATCCGGCGGACCACGACACGCGCCTGAACTGCGTCCGCGGCTACGTGATCCTCGCCGAGGCCCTGCTTTCCGCCGAACCCCCCTCGAGTGAATCCGCGCGCAAGCTGGCGGCGGATTGCTGCCGCCGTTCCATGAACGCCGCCAAGGACCTGCCGCCCGGCGCGCTCACACCCCGGGAACTCCAGGCGCTCGCCGATGTCCGAGCCCGGCTGGAGCTTCCCTGATTCTTCCGCGGCATTTTCCTGAGGGAAAATTCCCGCGCCTGCCGCGATATACCGCAGGAAGATTGCATGGAGGAATTGTCCACGAACGCCGGGAAAATGAGCCGGGATCCGGCGGTGGTCGCATTCGCCCGGCAGACGGGCGGGCGGAGACGGCACGGTGCGCCTGAATACTCGGCAGCCGGGCCTCTTCCCGGTGCGCGATCGCCGCGGCGGCCGTTCCCCTCAGGATCGATCGGGTGATCGGCGCGAAGCAGGCCTGCAGCCGCCGGCTCCTTCTCCCCAGGGCGCCACTCAGGCAAGGAGAGCAATATGAAAGCAAGCTGCAAGGCGATTCTGTTCGTGTTGTCGGCGACCGTCGCCGTGGCCCAGGCCTTCGCCGTCCGGGAGGCGGGTGCCCAGACAGGTAAAGCCGGAGCCGCCTATGTCATCGGCATCCTGCCCTTCCAGGACGCCAGCGGGGGCGACTACGCTGAATCCCTGGCGCAGGTTCTCGCCAGGCAGTTCCAGGCCTCTCTGCTCAACGCCAGCCGGCACACCCCCCGCTTCCTGAAACCCGGCGAAGCCGCCGAGGAAGCCGGAATGATCGACCTGGATGCGGCGCTCGAGCTGGCACGTTCGCAGAAGGTGGATTTTGCAGTCATGGGATCCCTTCTCTTGGTGCAGGTAACCGAGGGGGAGGGCGGCGTGAGCGCACCTTCGATCCGCGGAGTGGCTGCCGGGGGGCAGGGCCGCAGCCAGGCGGCCGAGGTGACCCTCCAGGTGGAGCTCATCGACGTGGCGCGCGGGGAAAGGGTCGCCTCCCTCAGGACCACGGGCAAGGATCGGGACACCAGGATCTCGGCCGACGTCTACACCGATTACGGCTCCATCGATATGGGAAGCGCGGCTTTCCAGAACACGGTCCTGGGGAAGGCGGTACAGAAGGCCGTGAACGAGGCGGTGAAGCAGATGCTGCCCAGGCTGCAGGGGCCGGCGGAGACGCCTTCCGCAGGCGCTTCCGCGCAGGCCCCCGCCGCGCGGCCGGCGGCGACGGAAGGCGCACCCAAATCGGCCGCGGCCGCACCCGCCCAAGCAAAGAGCGCCCCGGCGGCGCAGGCGGGTTCGCAGCAGCCGGCGGCGAGCTCCCAAGCGGCACCGGCCGCCGAGGTCTACGGCAACCGCTTCGATTTCGTGCCGGGGAGCAAGACGCTGGTCTACGACGACTTCTCCGAGACCGACGTCGGGGAATACCCGGCGAAATGGACCACCAAAGAAGGCGGGGGAAACACGGCCGAGGTGGTGCAGCGCGACGGCCGCAAGTTCTTCCAGTCGCGCTACTCGGCAGAGGGGGCCGACGCTTCGATGCACTGGCTGCGCTATGAGATCAAAGGCGACCTGCCGAAGAACTTCACCATCGAGTTCGACGCCGATGTGGAGGGCCTCTTTTCGATCATCTTCAGCGAACAGTTCAGCTTCGGCGGCCAGGAAATCTCCTTCGATCCGGGAAGAGTCAAGTCCGCCAACGTCGAAAACTCCGTGAACGTCGGTTCGGGCGTGAAACACATCTCGATGAACGTATCCGGCACCTCCGTCAAGGCCTACGTAGGCGGCGAAGGGGTCCTCAACGATCCGGATGCAATCGAGCGACCCGTCAAGCGGATCGGATTCCGGTTCGATCACACGGCGGGCGAGCCCAACAAAGGACAGATGTTCACCGCCTTCCGGCTCGCCGAAGGGGGGAAGGACTTCAAGAGCATGCTGGCCGGAACCGGCCGCATCGTCTCGCACGGTATCCTTTTCGACACCGGCTCCGACGTCATCAAGCCCGAGTCGGGTCCGGAGCTGCGCAATATCCTGCAACTCATGCAGGAAGACCCGAAACTGCGCTTCGCCGTCGAGGGCCACACGGACAATCAGGGCGGGCCGCAGATCAACGGGCCGCTTTCTGAACGGCGGGCGGCGGCGGTGAAGGCATGGCTCGTCAAACAGGGGATCGATGCTTCCCGCCTGACGTCCAAAGGGTTTGGGGACACCAAGCCGATCGATACCAACAGCACGGCAGAGGGGCGCGCCAACAACCGGCGCGTCGAGTTCGCGAGGATCGAACCATGAACCGGCATCAGTCTGACATCGGCGTTGCGGCGCTCCTGTTTGTTCTGGCTGCCGCGGGAGCGCGCGCCCAGGAAATCGAACTCAAGGAAGCCGACATCCGCAAGCTCATTCCATTGCTGCGGGCGCAGGCGGCCGGCATGGGCGCGGCTCAGGCCATGTTCGATCGCGAAGCGGCGGCGCGCACGAGTTTTTCCGGAGATCCGCTCGAGTTCTTTCAAGCCCGCGCCAAGCTCGACCTGCCCCCGGGCCTGAGATACGTGCCGGGCTGCTCGCGCGCCGCCAGCTTCCGGGGACCCGTGGCGATATTCACTTTCGGGCGCGACATCGATTGTTACGACCGGGCGTATCGCGACGTCTGGCGGGGCGTGAAACGCGGCCCCGACGAGAAGTTGCCCGCGGAGCCGGAGATATCCCCGGCTTGCCATGCCGAGCATGAAAAGACAGTGAAGCTCGTGAGCGACACACAGCGCTTTCTGGAGGAGAGAGGCTTCGAGTTTATCGGCACGGGACCCGGCGGCCAGCCGCTGTACCTGGACTCACCCGACAGGCTTTTCAGGCTGGTTCTGGAGCGGCGCAATACATACGACAGGGCCGAGCCCGCGGATTCTCACCCCTTGCTTCTTTTTATGGAAGACGAGGGTGCGAGAAGCAGGGCACTCGCGGCCTGCAGCGACATGCCTTCCGGCCCGATCGTGGTGGTCACTCCCGGGGACCGCTTCTTCGAGAGGGAGCCGCTGGACGCGCTCGACGTCGCGTTGCGCAGGGCCGGTCTGAGCGAGGAGCAGTTCGACGCCTTGAAAATGGCGCTCTTCATGGCCCGCATGGACACGAAACCGGAGTGGTTCCAGGCAGCCGAGGCCGCGGCGGGCAATGATCCGGCTGCATTGCGTGCATTGGCGATCCGGCGGGCCAACGCCGATCTCTAGCGCAGATTCGCCGCCGAGCTCGACCCGCTGCTCGACGCTCTGGTTCCGAAGGAGTAGGGGCTGCGGGCAGCAAAGCACTGCCGCGGCTCATGGAGGTGACCGTGAATCGTCCGCGTGATGTTCTTGGAGAAAACGCTGTCGCGGCGGTCGGTGTTGCGCTCATCTGGATGCTCGCCGCGCCCGTCCGGTCAAACCCACAGGACCGCATTTCATGGTCGAGCGGCGAACTCGTCCCTCCCCTGAGGCTCGTCGAAGAAGACTTCAAGAAAGGGTTCCAGAGGAGCTTCCGTTTCCCCAGGGAGCTCGGTATTGCATCGGGAACCCTGTCGCTGAGATATGTTCCGGGAGACCTGGCCCCTATGCATGCGGTCGTCGATCTCAAAATTCGGACGTGCGACGATTGTGAAACCTGGTCGGTGAACTGGTCGGCCGATCTGGATCCTGTCGACGACGATCCGCAGGGCAGGTTTCCCGCGATGAGGTACAACCAATTTGCCGACCCCGCTTATCGGCCCGTAATAAAGACCACCCATCCTAGCTGCAGGATCGTGCCGGGATCGGAAGGATACATGGTCGACATTATCCTCGTGCAGCAGGCTGAGGGCGCAATCTATCGCGACACCTACATCAGGGTTCGTTTCGATACATCACTCAAATGCTGGGACCCTACGGACAAGAAATGGCACGACACCGGTTGGGGCTGGGATGGGATGTTCGGGCCGCAGATATCGGAAGGCACGGAGGAAGAGAAGTCGCTGGCCATCGAGGGCTGCACCGATCTGCTCAAAGGCGGCAAGGGCCAGGTGACAGCCACGGCCAAGTCCGAAGGGGGGAAATACACCTGGAGCTCGGATTCCTCTTCGGTCCTGAACGTCTCCGGGTCGGGATCCTCGGCCTCGGTTTCCGCCGGGTCCACCGGCCGGAGCGCCGTGCGCGTCGAATTTGAAACCAAGGACGGGGAGAAGGTGGAAGCGGAGAAAGCGGGCAGCGTCGTCGAGCTGCGCTCGGTGGGCCCGGTGCCGCAGATTGCGCTCATCGACGACCGGGGCAACAGCCTGCCGCCCGTCGAGGTGCCGGTGGTTCAGGAGCCGCCGGAGGGGGATCTGCTGACGTTCGTCGTTGCCGATCCGGGGGTGGCGACGGTTGTGAACCTGGGTACGGTCCTGCAGATCCAAGGAATTCGCGAGGGGAGCACTACGGCCCAGGCGCAGACCAACTGCGGCGTGAAGACAGGTCCGGCCGTAAAGCTGGAGGTTGTCCGCTGCAGCCAGGAGACCGTGGAGGAGCTGCGGCAGGAACTGCGGATGCTCCACAGCCGGCTCGACAGCGGCCGCAAGCAGATGGCCGAACTCACCGGCAACGACGAGTTCAACCGCGCCGACAGGGAAGGTCCCGGCGATATCGAGGACTTGGCCAGATCGACTGCGGAGCTGATCTCCTCAACGATGGGTGCGGCCGGCAAGGCGGTCAAAGTGAGCAAAGGGGCCGAGATGGCGGACTCACTGTGGGGTTTATTCAACACCATGAACGACATGGCCACCGGGCTGGCCTCGGGCGACATGGAGAAGGTGAGCGGCGCGGCCTTCGATGCCACGGTTCAGCTTCTGGAGCTGACGGTTGTGGGACTTGTCAAGACGGCAGATAGCGCGGTGTCGGCGGCACGCAAGGTCGGCCAGGACTTGGGAACCATGTTCGGGACGGCCGATCGCATCCGGGAGCTGGAAGAAGCTACCAAGGGGACGCTGAAGGAACTGGAGGATGCGGAGCGGCGTCTGTACAAGGTTTGCGGCGC
>CAZHQK010000177.1:0-6277 GCA_964534795.1 uncultured Acidobacteriota bacterium | reverse complement strand
TCCAGTAGGTGAAGTGAGAGGGCTGAAGTGTAATGGACGATCTGAAATCGATTGAAATCGATTACGGCAATATTGGGCGATAAGTCCTTGGTTTCCAACAGATTCTATGATTTCATTAGATCCTCAATGGGACAGCAGTGGTGAGCGTCCCTATTTTTCAGCGGGCGTAGAAGATTTTATTGCCGCGGATGATGACCCGGGCGAAGGAGTGATAGGTCCGCCCGTCAGGCATCGTTTCCCCGGAAAAGAACGTGAGGTGCACCACGTCGCCGATCTCCGGCCTGCCGGTGACCAGGTTGACGTTGTCGTATGTGGGCGTGATGCTGTTGAACTTGCCGGGATCGAAGAAATATTCGAACCTGCCGTCGTGCACCTGCAGCGATCCCTGCTCGACCACTGCGCCGGGTATGACCGCAGCGTAGCGAACCGAGCGCGCCGTGCTCGAGCCGGCAATAGTGATCCCCAGTGCCGAGGGGAAGGTCGTCTGGTTGGGCAGATCGAGCAGCAGGTTCCGGGCATCGGCGGGCCGGTCGCGTTCCACCACGTAGATGTCTCCACCCTCGCGCGGCAGCCCCGGCATGTAGCCCTTGTGACCCTCCCAGTCGGCTTCCAGCCAGAAGCGGTAAACACCGGGCATATCGAGAACCGCCTTGTCCGCGCCGACGAACGAGCCGAAGCGGTCGCCGACCCCTTGCCACACCTTTTGCCTGCCGTCCGGGTAAGTCAACACCGCGGTCACGGTCACCGGGAGAATCGGATCGATCTGCGCGGCCGGCGCCCAGGCCGAACCTGTCTCGTAGATCATTCCGGGGCGGGTGCCCACCAGGAAAACGCGCGCCCTCGCCCCGTGGGGTCCGGGGACGTCCTCCGCGCCCGCGGCGGTCACCCTGTTGTTCATCGACCCTCTGGGAAGAAGAAAAGCGCTCGACAAGTATCCGGCATAGTGTGCGGACGTTCCATCCGACCTGCGCAGCACGATGCCGCCGAGGAGGCGGTAGATGTCGCCCGGGAGATCGCCGTTGCTCGAGGCTCCGATCTGGCTGCCGAAGCTGTTGGGGCTGGTCGGCCAGTAGGGAGCGCGCACCCCGTCTTCGCCCACCAGAAAACGCCCCATGAACCCGGGCCGCGGCGCAGCGGCATAGTAATATCCCCATTCGGTGATGTATTCGGGGAAGAGGTGCGGGGACAATCCGTTGGAAGTTACCAGGCGCAGGTTGGTGGCGCCGATCGCCTGCCAGCGCGCGTCGTAGGTTAGGGGGCGGTCCTTCCAATCGTAGGTAAGCACGGGCTCGATCTTGTTCGCACCTTGCTGGTCGCTGGCGATCAGCAGGACGTCCCCGGAGCGGTATGGGAAGTTGACGTGAGCCAAATGGCTTTCGCCCTCGCTGTCGACATAACCCTCGAAGCGCGTCTCGCCCCGATCCAGATACTGCCCCTTGACGGTCAACTTCTTGCCGCGCGCGACGATGAGATCGTCGTCGCTGTATACCACGCCGGCATGCCGCATGCTGCACACCCAGAGATGGCCTTCGCTGTCCGTGTATCTCGCCAGGACGTGTCCGTGGTACTCGCCCGGTGCGTCGAGCACGAAGGGTTGTGCGCCCTGGGCGGCGCCGAAAACACCCGCAGCAGACGCCATGCCCTTATATGAGATCCGCTTCGCCCGCGCAGGGTCGGAATTGGGATAGAGGACGGCGTTGACTTCGACCGCGGCCGGAACCGCCGGCGCGAACTGGATGTCGCGCCCGTACCGGGCGCCCACGGGATAGGCCATGCCCTGAAAAGTGGCGGTGGCCAGGGTCATGCGCTTGGCGATCCAAAAGCGATAGGTGCCCCCTCCCTCGTATCGATTCCCCCACACGTCGGCCGTCCAGCCCGTGGCGCGCACCGTGTGTTGCCCGTACATCCTGGGTTTCCACTGCGTGACGGCCGGGTTCCTCGTCGTGGGCCACTGGCCGGCCTTGCCCACAAAGGGCGAGGTGCCCAGCGACGTAAGAGTGCCGTCGGGCTCGGTGATCTCGACGGAAAGCTCGCCGCGGGCGTAATCCCAGGGTATGGCGGAGCGCAACTCTATGGTGTCAGCTGGGAATTGCGGCTCCAGGGAATAGGTCAACCTGCGGCCGGCGTCATCGAACAAGGGCAGAATAACCTCGTCCGGGATGATATTCCTCGGCGAAAGCGCGAAGCAGCACCGGTCCTCCTCGGCCACCACTCCCTTGTAGCCGTTGGAGTTGTAATTCGCCAGCAGGACCCACGGTATGCGTGGCCGGATGAGGCCCGCGTCGACCCATTCGCCGGAAGGGCGGCGCCCGCTGCAGCGAATGATCGGCGAGTACAGATGCGACTCGGTGGGCCTCCCTTTGAAGAACGGGCGCTTCGCAAAGATATCGCCGTTGAGGCTGAGGTAGCTCCTGCCGGCCATGATGCCGAAGTCGAGGCGCAGGCGGTAAAGACCCGGCGGAATGTCCTCCGGCAGGCGCGCCAGCAGCTGAAAGTCGATCCGGCGGTTCCCGTTCGAGGCCTGGCTTTCATCCAGCGGGCGCACCGCGAACAGGTCCACAGGGGTACGGAATCCGTAACCGAATCTGTCGGTCACGGCGCCTTGGACGCCGCCCTCAATGGCCAGGCCCGTAGGCGTCAGCAGCGTGGACATCCTTTCGTCGCCGGCCAGGCGCAGCCGGCCGTTGGCGTCGAAGGTCCGCTCCGCGGTCACCAGCAGGCAGAAGGCCGCAGCCTTCTTTCCCGCGGCCGCGAGCGCCTCCAAATGGCTGTCCATCACGGTGAGCGTGCTCTCTACCGCCAGCAGGCTCCCCGGCAGCCACTCGGCGGGCGAGACCGCCGCCGAACACTGCCACTCCCCGAAATCGGTATAGCCGGTGTCGCCAAACTGCAGGCGCGTGTCCTCGTAGGGCTCCTTGACCCGATCGCCGCCCGAGGGGCGCTGGATAGGACCGGGCGTCGAAGGCGCAGCCGCGAGTGAAAAGGCAACCAGAAAAGGAAGGGACCGCAGCAAGAAGGGCATAGTCCTCCTCCGACGGGCTCGTGAGTTGAAGTCGCTGCGAGGGCCGTCGGATGGATTATACAATGGTCGGGCCGCCGCCGTGCCGGAAACCAGGGACGCTCACCTGTTTTGCGCGCCGAGTGGCATCAAATCGACCGGGTGTTTGCTGAAAAAAAGGTGAGCGTCCCTATTTTGCAGAGCTTGACACATACAATATTTTGGATGCTATACTCGCCGAAACCTGGAGAGTGTTTTTCGCCCATCGCCACTATGCGTCGTCTTTCGGGGGCAACGCAATTTACCTGACCGCTGGCACGAGCCGAAGGGCATGCCATGAAAAAGGGATTTTTCGCAACTATCGTAACGTCCATTCTCGTCACGATCCCTCCGGCCAACGGCCAGAATTTCAGTGGCGATGCTCGCAAGATCGGGATGGGGGGAGTCGGCTTCGACCACAACATCACCACGAAAATGATCGAGGAGCAGCGCCCATACGCTCCCGTTGTCCTGCCCCTGAGCCTGATCCAGATCCTTCAAGATCTTGACCGTTTCGATCCTGATGACGAACGATTCGATCCTTTGCTCGTGTTGGAGTATGCGGCGAACCCTATCCATTATGTATTCGGGCGCAGGGGCGCAGCCGCTCGCGGGGCATTCGTCGAGGATCTTGCGAACGGAGAGCTGAAGCGCGATCTCAACAATTATCGGGGATTCGTGCCGGCGAGTGAGTCTATCGTGGAAGGGCTCGTTTCACCGAACTGGGGACCGACCATCAAATTTGTCCGCCGGGCCGATGGAACCTTTCACGGAATTTACGCGGGCGTGGGACCTTATCTTTCCGCCCGCACGGCAGTCGAGATAGACACCGGGTTGATCGACCTGCTGGCAGGCCCGACTGCGGAGTACAGGCCCGACCGTAGTTTTCGTATCGCCGATGTGTCGAGCGGCCAGCTGGCGCTTGCCATGACCGTGGGCTATCGCGGGAGGATCGCGCTGCGGGGCAAATCTTCTGCAGCGGGCCGCGAGGGAGTGTACATCGGCGCCAATTACCATTACTTGTACGGCTTCGGACATGCATCCGCCGACGTGCGGATTCGACTGGACACGGACGCGGCAGGATTGCTCACCGTGGTGCCGTCCACGATTCCGATCTCGGTCGACTACCTCTACGCTCGGCGTGGAAGCGGACTTGCCATGGATTTCGGGGCGGGCATCGTGACAAGCCGCTGGGAATTGGGCTTCGGAGTGAACGGGGTTGGAAACAGGATCGAATGGCGCAGGCTCGAAGGCAGGCGATACACGATGCGCAGCCTGGTCGAGGGGAGCGATTTCGTCGAAGAAGCGGTCCCGCTCGGATTCGACCGGATACGGGTGGAACTGCCCGTGCGTTACATAGGAAGCGCGGCCTATTACCGGGGAGCCTGGACCGTCCGGGCGGAGATCTGCCGGGGATTCCACAAGACCAGTTTCCATGGAGGTGTCGAACGGCGCATCGGCGCCATCGAGTTGCGCGCCGGCGGGCGATTTTCCCGCGGGCAGTGGCATCCTGCGGCAGGGCTGGGATTCAACCTCGGCAGGCGTTTTTCGATCGATGTTGCGGGATTCACCACGAGCGCGAATATCGAGCGAAAGCGCAATCCGGCGATGGCGGCATCGCTGCGTTTCAATCCGAGAACGAAATAGCGACGGCGTTTCTCTTGAGTCAGGTACCGTGGCGGGCCGCTGGGACGGCTCGGACGCTTTCCTGCGTCCGGACTGAACGGCATGTCCTGGGCGAAGGCCGCATGCAAGTTGTCGCCTCGGGCGGATTCTATACCGGCGAATCGTTGCCAGCCCGGGTTGTGGCGGCGCCGATGCACGATCGAGTGTCTGGTTTTCGGCTCGCCATCGTCCGGAGCGACTGTCGCCGCCAGCTGTGATGCTTCCGTGGGAGCCGACGGCTCGCCGCGCATTCGCGGCGGCCTGGGGCCAGGGTGCGATGGTGTGACATAGGGAATAGGGCGTCAAATGTCCGCGCAGGATATCGATACAAGGGTTCGCCTGCGGGCCTTCGCCTTTCTCGAAGAAAAGTGCCGGCTCCATCCGCTAGGCATCCTTTCGAGAAGCCTGCTGGAGGCAGGATTTGAATTCGAGGGCCGGAGGGTTCCCCTTGTTGGGCCGCAGGGCATCTTCAAGCCGGCCATTCTTCCTGAGATTCCTCTCAGCATCACAACCGCTCCTGTAGTCGAAGGCAGGCCGAGACCTTACGACGACCATCTGGATCAGGAAGGCCTGATCCGCTATCGCTACCGCGGCCGCGATCCCGATCATCACGAGAATGTCGGGCTCAGGAAGGCCATGCTGCAACGGAAGCCTTTGATTTACTTTTACGGGGTGGTAACGGGTCGGTACCTGGCTGCCTGGCCCGCCTACATCGTCCACGACGATCCCGGGTCGCTGAGCGTGGATGTCGAAATAGGAAAGCTGAGGACTGAGGGGGCTGCGGCTGGCATTTTCCCCGGCGAGGACGAATCGGCACCCGAGCGGCGCTACATCACGGTGGCCGTGCAGCAGCGCTTGCATCAGCAGAGCTTCCGTTACCGGGTGCTGCAGGCCTATCGCGAATGCTGTTCGGTTTGCCGCCTGCGGCACCTCGAGTTGCTTGATGCGGCGCATATCCTGCCGGACGTGCACCCGCGGGGAGAACCCTCCGTTTCGAACGGCCTCGCGTTATGCAAGCTCCACCATGCCGCATTTGACGCTAATATCCTGGGTGTGAGGCCGGATCTGGTGGTGGAGATCCGAAAGGACATCCTGGAAGAAGCGGACGGCCCTCTCCTCATCCATGGCTTGAAGGAATGTCACAACCGGCGGCTCGCCGAGGTGCCATTCTCCCCGCGCCTGCAACCGCGGCGCGAGTACCTCGAGGAACGCTACGCACTGTTCCGCAAGGCATCGTAGCAATAGGTAGGAGGGAGAAAAGCCTCCGTGATCGCCACCAAGGCGGGAGCAAACTTCCCGTACTGACCGCAACTCGCTGATTCTGCGTGGAGCCAGCGCCCGGACTCGAACCGCAGACACACTGATTACGAATCGTTAGAAGCCTTTCCAGGCCTGACCAGCAAGACCCAAAACCCGCATGAAACAAGGCTTCGACCGTGTCCTTCCGGCAAGGCTGCATGACCCGCTTTGATCCCTTCTGATATGGTTCGGCTGTCGGCGCAAAAAGCGCCCGGAGGACAGCCGATGAAAATTACCCCATCACGTCAGACTTCACTTCTTCCGCCTCCAGTCGAA
>CAZHQK010000176.1:0-15966 GCA_964534795.1 uncultured Acidobacteriota bacterium | reverse complement strand
GGTCGCGCGCGCCGTCGCGGGACCGTGACCTTGGAGGATTAGGCTACCGGCGCGCGCTTTCGGGCGGCGCCGTGCGGGCGTAGTAACCCTGGCGCGCGCGGATCTTCAGGTCCGGCCTCGATGGCACGCGCACGACGATGCGCCGGTACGCGCCGTCGGGTCTGGGATCGGGCGAGTAATACTCCAGCAGATACTGTCCCTGCAGCACGGCCGCGATGCGCGCATAGAATCCCTCGAGGTCCTCGAACCTGTCGGCCACGAAAGCCTCGCCGCCGGTGTGAGCGGCGAGCCGTTCCATGCCCTCCTGCCCCTCCTGGCTCAGGCGGTTGATGCGGATGCCGCGGCCGCTCGGGTTGATCGAATAAAAGAGCGCGTCCGCCTCCTGCAGCGCGCGCATGACATCGTCCAGCCGGTTTTCCGTGCTGCGGTTGTCCTCGCCGTCGGAAAGCACGACCATCACCCGGCGCGTTTCGGGCCGGCCGAGCGCGCCGAGCGCGCGCGCCGCGGCGGCCACGCAGTCATAGAACGCCGTGGCTCCCATGCCGGGCTGGATCCCGGCCAGACCGCGCAGCGCCTGTTCGAGCGCCGTGGTTCTGGGCTGCAGCACCGTGGGCTCCGACGCGATGGCGAACAGCGATACCGCGTCGATGGGGCGGAAGACGGTCTTGAGAAAACTCTCGGCCGCCCGGCGCTGAAACTCGAAGTGCGCGCGCACGCTGCCGGTGACGTCGAACAGCAGAGCCAGCTCCAGAGGCGCCTCGCCGGGCCCCCCGATACGGGCCGCCGCCACGCGCTGCCCGTTCTCTTCGATTTCGAAATCCTCGCCGCTCAGATCCGTCACCATGGCGCCCGCCGGGTCGGTGACCGAAACCGGCACGAGCACCAGATTGCTGCTGACGCGGATGACGGGTTCCTGCGACGCGCCGGCAAGGGCCACGGCGGCATACGGCAAGAGCGCCAACAGCAGGAGTCGCCTTTTCATGACAATTAATCTGACACACCGCGCGCTCGATGTCGAGTTGCGCCCGCCGGGCGCGTTGCACGGTGGACATCGGGCGCCGGTCGAAATATGCTGGGCAAGGAAAACCGCCCCGAGGTTTTCATCGGCCGAGGGGTGGGGAGCTGCAGAAAATGTTCTTGCTCGTGACGGCTGTGGCGGCGTTTCTGGCGGTTGCGCCCGTGCAGGACGGCCCGCGCGGGCCGGATCCGGCGCGCCTGAGCCGCGAGGAACGCATCCGGGTGCTCCGGCAGCGGGCATGGGAGGTGACCGCCTTCCCGATCCGCGGCGGCTTGCGCCTCGACGGGCGGCTGGACGAGGCCGAGTGGGACGAGGCGGCTCCCGTCGCCGACTTCTACCAGCGGGAGCGCAACGAGGGTTTGCCCGCCACCGAGCGCACCGAGGTGCGCGTGCTCTACGATGCCACCAGTCTCTATATCGGCTTCCGCTGCTTCGACAGCCGCCCCGAGAAGGTGCGGGCGCGTGCGATGTTCCGCGACGAGAGCGGCACGGCCGAGGACCTCGTCTCGATCATGCTCGACGCCTACAACGACCACCGCAGCGCCATCCAGCTGGTCACCAACGCCAACGGCCTCATGGAGGACCTGCTGCAGACAGGCGAGACCAGGGAGACCAGGGATGCGAACTGGGATGCCGTCTGGTACGCGCGCGGCAGCCGCAATGCCCGGGGCTGGGAAGCGGAGGTGGCCGTTCCGTTCCGCTCCCTGCGTTTCGAAAGTCCCGGGGACGGAGGCGAGGTCGTGTTCGGCATAGGATTCAAGCGCAACATCCCCAGGAAGAACGAAGAGGTCTACTGGCCCTTCGTGCCCAACGATTCGAGCTGGTATAGGCCCGGCGAGCTCGGCCACTTGCGCGGCCTGCGCGGCATAACGCCCGGGCGCAGCGCGGAGCTGCGGCCCTACGTGCTTGGAGGCGCGAAGTACGATGCAGCCCGCGGCGGCACCGACGGACGTTCCGAAGCCGGCCTGGATTTCAAATGGGGGATCAATTCCGGTCTCACGGCCGACTTCACCTTCAACACGGACTTCGCCCAGGAAGAGGCCGACATCCAGCAGATCAATCTGACGCGCTTCTCCCTCTTCTTCCCCGAAAAGCGCCAGTTCTTTCTCGAGGGCGAGCGCATGTTCCAGTTCGGCGTGCCGAAGGAAGCCGAGCTGGTGTTCACCCGGCGCATCGGCTTGTCGGAAAACGGGGAGGTCATCCCGGTCGCAGGCGGCGCCCGGCTCACCGGGCGGCAGGGCCGCTACGGCATCGGGGCCATGAGCATACAGACGGCGTCCGAGCAGGGCCGGCCTTCGGAGAATTTCACGGTGGTGCGCGTGCGGCGCGACGTGCTCAGCCGCTCGAGCGTCGGCGCGCTCGTCGCCGGCCGCCAGGGCGGCGGGCGGTCCGATCGCGTCGCCGGCGCCGACATGAGCTTTTTCGTCAAGGATGCCTGGATCGGCGAGGCCTTCTGGGCCAGGAGGTTCGCATCGGACACTCCCGCAGGGACCCATGGAGGCTACGCCCGCTTCGGCTACGAGCGGGACCGGTGGGGCGCGAACTACCGCTACAGCGATTTCGGGGAGAATTTCACGCCCGGCACGGGCTACGTGCGCCGGCCCGACAGCCGGGGCAACTCGGCCGACCTGCGCTTCAGTCCGCGCCCGAATCTCGAGGCGGTGCGCCAGTTCAGCCTCGGGACGTCCGTCACGTACGTGACCAGTCAGAAGAACGTTCTCGAGACCCGCTCGCGGGAGGCGCACTTCGCCGCGATCTTCGAAAGCGGCGACATTCTCACGTTCACCTTCGACAACCAGCTCGAATCGATCGCCCGGCCCTTCCTCCTGCGCCGCGGTGTCGCGCTACCACCCGGCGCGTACCGCTTCAACACGTTCACCTCCAGGTTCGAGTCCTTCAGCCGCCGCTATGCGCGGGTGAAGCTCTCGTACGTCACGGGCGGGTTCTGGAGCGGCGAGCGCGACAGTATTTCGGCCGAGCCGATCTGGCGCGTGCACCGCAATCTCGATCTCTCCGGCAGCTACAAGGCGGACTGGATCCGGTTGCCCCAGGGGAGGTTCACCACGCAGCTCGTCACGAGCCGCGTCGTGTTCGTGCTGCGCAACAACATGGCGCTCAACACCCTCTGCCAGTACAACAGCGACACCCGGCAGTTTTCCACGTACGCCCGCTTCCGCTGGATTTTCAAACCGGGCAGCGACTTCTTCGTCGTCTACAGCGAGACCGACGAGCGCAGCGGCTTCTTCAGCGGCGTCCGGAACCGTGCGCTCACGGTCAAGCTGAATTACCTCTTCGCCTTCTGACCCGGCCGCCCGTGCCGCTCATCGCATGCCCGGGCGCTCGAAGACCACCTTGCCGTCCACGATCGTCATCTCCACCTCGGTCTTCAGGATCTCGGCAGGATCGATCTCGAGCAGGTTGCGGTCGAGCACGGTGATGTCGGCCAGCTTGCCCGGCTTGAGCGAGCCGCGCACCTCGCCGTCGAAGGCGGCGATCGCGTTGTTGATCGTGTAGGCGCGCAGCGCTTCTTCGACGGAGATCTTCTGCTCCGGGAACCATCCGCCCTCCGGCGTGCCGTTGAGCGTGGTGCGGTTGACGGCCGCGTGGATCAGGTATCTCGGATGCACGTGGTATTCGGCTGCCGATGTTCCGGGCCAGTCGGAGCCGAACGAGAGCATGGCGCCGTTTTCCAGCAGCGAGCGGAAGGCGTAGGCGCCCTTGCAGCGCTCGCGGCCGATGCGCTCCTCCATCCAGCGCATGTCGTCCGACAGATGGTACGGGTTCACTTCCGCGATCACGTGCAGCTGCCGGAATCTCGGGAAGTCCTGGGGGCGGATGACCTGGGCGTGGATGACGCGGAATCCCTTGAGCGTCCTGCCGGTTTCGCGCATCAGCTTTTCGTAGGTGTCGAGCATGAGCGCCACGCCCTTGTCCCCGATGGCGTGCACGTTGGCGACGAACCCGGCGGCCATGCCGGTGCGGATCAGGTCTTCCATCTTCTTCATGTTGGGGACGAGCAGCTTGGGATCGTCGCTGGTGTGCGTGCGGTAATGCCCGTAGTTGTCGGGCTGGTCGTTGTAGGGCTCGAAGAACAGGGCGCCGTGCGTGCCCATGATTCCGTCGATGTATCCCTTGAGCGCGCCGTAGCGCAGGTACGTGTCGGGCTGCTTGGTGACGGGGTGCACGCCCATACGGCAGCCTTGCGCCTGAAGCTCGGCCCCGCGGCTCAAGTCGGGGCGCATCCAGACGCGGCACGTCAGCTCGCCCGACTGCTGCAGCTTGACGAAGCGCTCGGTCTGGTCGGCCGACGTGATGTCGTGGATCTCGACGATCCCGCACTCGGCGAGCTTTTTCAGGGCGGCCCGGTTCTCGTCGAGCAGGCGCTGCTCGGATTTCGGCCGGATCGCCTTGCGGATGGCGGCAAGCGCCGGCGAGCCTTCGGCAATCAGGCCGGTGGGCTCTCCACGCCGGTCGAGTTTCATCCCCGCAAGGCGCGCCCGCTCGAGCCCGGCGGCCCGGAGTGCAGCCGTATTGGCCAGGAAGAGCTTGCCGTCGAAGCTGCTCAATAGACAGGGATTGCCGGGTGTGAGGTCGTCGATGGTCCTGCGCTCCGGTTCCCAGCGGCTCTTTTTCTTTTCGCCGGCGGCCGCGGCGCCGAGCGCCCACTGCTCGTAGGCGCCCCAGAGTCCGCCGGTGATCCATTCGCCTTCGCCCAGGATGCCGACGACGCGCGCGATCTCGCGCCGCAGCCCTTCGTCGTCGGCCACCGTGAGCAGGTTGACCCCGTTGATGAGGGCGCCGGCGGAGGCAAAGTGCGTGTGCGCGTCGATGAAGCCCGGCAGGACGAAGCGGCCGCCGAGATCGACGACGCGCGTCTTCGGCCCCGCGTAGCGGCGCGCCTCGGCGTCGCTGTCCGGCACGGCCAGGATCTTGTTGCCGGCAACGACCACCGCCGCGGCCCACGGGTGGTCGGCCTCCATCGTGTAGACCCGGCCGTTGAGCAGGACCAGGTCGGCCTCAGGTGAGGAGCATGAAACGGCTATGACGGCGACTGCCGCGAGGATTCCCGCTGTGAGCGTGCGCATATTCCGAGCCTCCTTTGCTCATTGGATCCTGGGTATGTTCGGGCGCAGATAGCGCGGAAGGGCCATCAGCCCGTCCAGTTTGGTGCCGTCGTCGGAACGGCTCACCGAATACCCGATGAAGCTCTTGTCCGAAACGAAATGGAAATAGCGGGCGGCGGCGAGATTGGCGCCGGGGAAGAGCTGATAGATCAAGCCGATCACCTTCTCGCCGGGTTTGACCGCCCGGAGAACGTTTTCGGCGATTCTGTTGCCGTGTTCGTCGTAGGCCGCCAGCGTGACGTCGGCCTGGGCGGAGTCGATATTCACGAAGGCCAGGCCGGTCCAGCCGTCGCTTTCGACCTTGGGGAACCAGCCCTCCATGAATTCCTCCGCGATCAAGGGCAGCGATACCCTGTTGCCGGGCTCGTTGAATCTCGTGTAGCCCGCAAGGAAGGCGGAGTCCGAAACATAAGCCAGATAGGCGATTTCGGAAGGGTTGCGGAAAGCTTTCCCGACCGTGATCTCCTTTCTGCCCCCCGGCGGGATCTCGACGTAGATCGACTCCAGGGCGCTGCCTCCGCCCTTGGCGAACGCCTGCAGCTGCCCTTTTACGGTCGTGCCGCCGGGAACGGTATTGAGCAACGCGATCTCCGTCTCCCAGTGGCCGTCGCTGGCCACGTGCGGGAAATACAGCTTGTACGCCATGGGCTTGGGAAGCGGCGGCTGCGGCGCCGAACGGTTCCTCTCGAAGAACTCTTTCATGTAGCTCCAGCTCGCCCATGCGTGGCCCATCCGGGGGAAGACGACGAACTGGGCCATCGAGGTGACGCCCGCATAAGCCGCCTCGTAGCGCGGCCAGCGCTGGTAGAGATGCCGCCCGCCGAATGCGCTGTGGACCAGGGACACGGTGGCGTCGGACAAATTCCACCACGGGTCGACATTGTAGTCTTCATCCCCTACCCATACCTGGAGCGGCACGTTTCGGAAGGCGGCTGCATCGAACGGCCGGCCCACCAGAGTCGCCAAGTCCGCGATGCCCTCCGGGTAATTCAGCGTCCACCCGCCGAAGTTCGCGACGGGCACGATCGGACCCCATCCGGGGCAGCCGATGCTGGCGGCTTTGACCGCATCGGGATGAAGCATGACGAAACGGCTCACGAACGATCCCGACGCGGAAGCCCCCACCATGAAGACCCTGCTGTCGGTATTGATACCGTTGGACGCCAGGCGCGCGCGGGCGTCGGCGATCATTTTCAGCAGCTGCAGGTCGATGCGCTGCAATCCGGTCATGCTCGTCAGGATCGTGTTCCGGTCCAGGGCGTGGGTGTATGTCGAAATGTTCGACGCCGGTCGCGGGAACGTGGGGACGAGATACGGCACTCCGAGATCCTCGGCCCAGGATCTCTTGGAGTCGATCAGGCCGCTGGCGGCGGCGTCGTGCACCGACCAATCGTCGCTGACCGTTCCCGTGTTGTTGGGTTCGACCATGAGCACCGGCGGGTCCTTGATCGTGACGGGCGTGTACAGATAGTAGGGCCAGGAAAAGCCGGCCGCCGGATCGGCCGGTACCTTGATCTTCCCCCTGCCGGCGGGAATCTCGATGGTGAACTGGAAGGAATAGGGATCCAGATAGTCTCCGTCGGCGTCCCTGATCCACGGCTGTGTGCCTGCGGGATTCAGATAAGCGACGACGACGCTTCCGTAGGCCAGCGGATTGTTATTGGGATCCGGCCGGCAATAGGTCATGGTCCGCTGATCCGCCGACCAGGTGCACGAGCTCGAGCCCGAGCCGATGAACCAATTGGAGGTGCTCATGCCGCAGCTCGAGGTGTTCATGGCCGTATCGAAGGTGGTCGATATGCAGCCCAGATATCGACTGACGCCGGCGGCGCCGTTTGCGGGATTGGTGCCGACGACTCGGGGTTTGATGCCCGGCTGTGCCATGGCAACCTGCGCCATGGCGATCAGGGCGGGCATGACGGACGGCATCAGCCGTGCAAACTTGCGGTAAGCGGTCACAGTGATCTCCTCGCGTAATGAAGCCTGGGCGTATTGCTCCTAAGGCGGCTCGCTGTCATGGGCCTGCCCCGCATTATACGTGGGATCGCCCGTTTGCGCGCGGTAAAAGAGTCCGCAGGCTGGACAGAGGCTACGGCGCGCCTGTATCTTTTCCGGAAGCCGGGCATCGCCCTCAGGCCTGCGGTCGCCCGAGTGGCGGGGAAAGGCGGAACCGATGCGCAGATCCGAGTTCGACAAGCTGGTGCGTGCCGCCCTGCGGCGCATCCCGGAGGTTTTTCGTTCCGCTCTCGATAATATCCAGATCGTCGTGCAGGACTGGCCCGATCCCGAAGTCATGGAAGAGATGACCGGGGATCCGGACTCCGTCGTCTACGGCCTTTTTACGGGCAGGGCCTTGACCGAGCGCCATTACGACGACTGGGGGGATCTCCCTGCCATGATCACCATTTTCCAGGGCCCGCTCGAGGAGGATTTCCCGGATCGCAAGGAACTGGAAAGGGAGATCGAGGTTACCCTGGTGCACGAAATTGCGCACTACATGGGGATCGACGAGCAGACCCTGGCGTCCTACGGTTACGATTGACGCCGCGCCCGCAGGGCCGCCTGGACGCAAGGCGCGGGATGCCCCTCAGTGCGGCCCCTGAGCCTTCTTGTAGCTGACCGACATGCCCGCACCGCGCGATTCGAATACCGTCGTTTCGAGATACGGCAGGCTCCGGGCGTAGCGGAGGAATTCCCGGCTGTAGCCTCCCCAGCCGCGCTCGGAGACGTTGTGCGCGGCGAAGCAGCCGCCGACCGTCAGCTTCGGCAGCACGGCCTCGAGGTAGTTCTTGTACCAGTCCTTGTCGGCGTCGCAGAAGACGAAATCGAAGGGTCCGGGGAGTGCGGGAACGATATCATGGGCGTCGCCCAGCCGCGCATCGATATAGGGCGCCACACCGGCCTCGCGGAAATTGGCCAGGGCCGTTTCGTAGCGCCGCCGGTCGATCTCGACCGTGATCAGCTTGCCGCCGGTCTTCGACAGAGCCCATGCGATCCAGATGCCGGAATGCCCGGTGGACGTGCCGATTTCGAGCGCACTCTTGTAGCCGTGCTCGACGATGATGTCGTGAAGAAGCTGGCCGTCCGACGCCGGGACATTCATGTCGCGCCAGGACCAGCGGTTCCGCTCGAGGAAACGCCGGACCTGCGCGTCGAGGCTGTCGGCGGCGCCCGGCGACTGCCCCGGGGCAAGCTCCCACAGGCCGCCGGCCGCCAGGATCAAAGTGAGGAGAATCGTCGTTCCCGCCACATTTCTCATCATTGTCACCCCCGGCGCGAGCACCTGTTTGTTATACGCCGCCGGACGGCCGGCCTTTCATTTTTTTGCCGCGAGAGTGCAGCCGTCGGGAAAACCCGGGTGCTCCGGCTATTGCCGTGCGCCGAGCGGGCGCACGCGGTTGAAGTATCCTGCGCCCACCCTCATGCCGCGCAGCATCGAAGGAGGCAGCGTCGATGTGAGCACGAGGACCATGAGCCAGTGGGAGAGAGCCGGCGCGAGAATGTCGGGCGCCCGCTGGTACACCCAAGCCCAGATCAAGCCGCCGGCAAAGGTGGCGAGCACGAGGGGCAGGTTGGGCAGGTGCAGCAAGGCAAAGAGCGCCGCGACGAAAACCACGCTTCGCCTTCCCCGGCCCCATAGGATCTGGGCTTGGCGGTTGACGATCCCTTGCAGGGCATATTGCTGCAGCATGGCCCACCAGAGCAGCCAGGCGATTGTTCCCAAGCGGCGGGATGAGAGGTTGGGCGCAACCGAAAGCGAACCGGCAAGCAGGCCGGCGCCGGCGAGCGCGAACCCGGCGATCAGCATGGGCGGCACCAGAAACCTTGCGGCCTTCCGGAAATTGTCCAGGCGCAGGCCGATATCGGCCGGCGTCTCCCCCTGGAGCCTGTGCGTGCACACTCCGGCGAGAACCACCAGGGCGGCCAGAAGATTGAAAATACGCACGTCGTTGCCGAACAGGGGCGGAACCACCCACTCTCCCGCAAGAACGCAAACGACGACGAACAGGATGCTGCCGGCGGCGATCCGCCGATCGGCCCTGCATGTGGGGCGCGCGAATGGAATGCGGGATTCCGGCTTTCTTGATACCATAATGGCCCCGGCGCGAAAGCGCGGCAGGCGCGGAAAAAGGATCGAGCAATGGCCCTAAGTAGTCAAGCCAGGCGCATTCTCTTCGTGTGCACGGCCAATCAGCACCGCAGCCGCACGGCGGAGGATCTCTATCGTTCGAACCCCCGTTTCGAGGTGCGTTCGGCGGGCACGGATGCCTCCGAGGAGTACCCCGACGAGCGGCCCCTCACGGAGGAAGACACGGCGTGGGCGGACGTCATCTTCGTCATGGAGCGCTACCACGCTCGCTTCATCGAGGAGCACTTTCCCGGGGCCGCGCGCAAGGTGGTGGTCCTGAACATACCCGACATCTACTATCGAGGCGATCCCCGCCTGGTGCAGCTGTTGCGCGATCGGCTCGCGCCTTACATCGGCAGCCCGTAAAGACGCCCGGTATTGGCGACCGCCGCTGCGATCACCTCGTCCTCGCTCACGTTCTTGAGGCGCGCGATCGCTTCGATCACCACGGGAAGGCGCGCGGGCTCGTTGCGTTCGCCGGCCGTCATGCCGAGAACCGGGCTGTCGGTCTCCAGCAGAATCGCTGACAGCGGCAGGCGGCGCACAAGCTTCTGCTTCTGCGGCGATCGCACCACCGACGGCGGGATCGAAAAGAAGTATCCGGCTTCCACGGCCGGTAGGGCGGTGCCGGCCTTGCCGTCGAATGCGTGCAGATGCACCCGGCGCGCGTTGCACTCGAGCAGGAGCGCGATCGTCTCACGCCCGGCCGAGCGCGAATGGATGTTCAGCGGGAGATCGAGCTCTCCGGCCAAGGCGATGAAGCTGCGGAAGATCTCGCGCTGCAGCCCCCGGTCGCGCTCTTCCTGCACCGCCCAATGATCGAGCCCGACCTCGCCCACGGCGACGAGCTCGGCCCGGTGCGCGCGTATGAGGTCCTGCATCGCTTCCGCCTCGGCGACATCCAGGATCGTGGGGTAGAGTCCGGCGGCCGGAAGGATCATGGCGTGTCGTCGGGCCAGGGCGAGGTTCTTGCGGGCGTCGGCCAGGTTTTCGCCGACGGCGACCACGGCGGCGACGCCGGCACGCCGCGCGCGCTCCAGCACTTCTTCGCGATCCCGGTCGAAAACCGGATCGCACAAATGCGCATGCACATCGATTAATTTCGGTGACAGGCTACTCAACCCCCAAACTCCGCCTGCTAATCCTACAGGAGAGCCCCGCGAATTTCGAGGTTGAGTAGCCTGGCACCGCAACCTGTGCGAAAATCGTCGCCCGGAAAACCCATGCAGGAGGAAAAGGCGATGACACCATGCAAACATTCGGAGTTCCATTCGTGGCCGGCCCGCTTTCTGGCCGTAGGGCTGATGCTGTTTGTTGCGCCGGCGGCGACGCTGCCGCTGCGTGCGCAGGAAAGCAACCGGGTCGTTACGGCCAACTACGAGCTGGCCGCCAAGTTCACGCCCGCCAAGATGCGCAAGATGGTTTTCAGCACTTCGGTCGAGCCGCGCTGGCTCAAGCAGGGCGATCGGTTCTGGTACAGCTATGAGACCACCGAAGGCAGGTTCTTCTACCTTGTCGATCCGGCCAAGAAGACCAAGACCCCGCTCTTCGACAACGTCAAGATGGCCGCCGAGCTCACGCGCCTGACGAAGGATCCTTACGACCATCAGCACCTTCCCATCCGGACCGTCCGGTTCGTGAAGGACGACAAGGCGATCCAGTTCGACGTCGAGAGCTCCCAGGACGAGGAGGAAACGCCCGCCGTCGGCGCGGGGGAGCGCAAGCCGGAACAGGAGCCCCAACAGCGGCAGGCTCCGCGGCAGGCCCCGGGGCGCAAGAAGAAGGTCTTTCATTTCGAGTACGACCTGGCGACCGGGCAGCTGACCCTGCTCGAGGGCTTCGAGCCGCCCGAGCGGCCGCCCGAGTGGGCCTCGATCTCCCCCGACGAACAATGGGTGGTCTTCGCCCGCGACTACAACCTTTATTTGATGGACAAGGCGAACTACGAGAAGTATCTGAAGGAGAAGAAGCAGCTGGAAAAAAGCCCCAAGAGAGAGGAAAGGGAAAAGGAACCGGAGGTCACCGAGCAGCAGCTGACCACCGACGGCGAGCGGCACTACAGCTATGCCGTCGTCGAAAGAGGCCAGTCCGACAAGGAGCGCGAGCGCAACAAGGGCAGGCGGCAGCCCGTCCGCATCGTGTGGTCCAGGGATTCCAAGCGCTTCGCGCTCGTGCGCGCCGACCAGCGCAAGGTCGAGGATCTGTGGGTCATCAACTCGGTCGCCGAACCGCGGCCGACGCTGGAGACCTACAAGTACGACATGCCGGGAGAAAAGGAAGTCACCCAGTACGAAATCCTGGTCTTCGACATCGCGACCAAGAGCCGCGTGAAGGTGAAGGCCGAGCGCTTCAAGGACCAAACGGTGGCGATTCTGCAGGCGCGCCAGCGGCCGCGGCCCGACGAGGACCGGCCGCAGCCCGCGCTGTGGCTCGCGGACAACTCCGACCAGCTCTATTTCTCCCGCACCAGCCGCGACATGCACAAGGTCGACATATGCGTGGCCGACGCGGCGACGGGCGATGTGAAGGTTCTGATCGAAGAGCGGCTCAACACTTACATCGAGACCCAGCGCCTCGAGCTGCTGACCGGGAGCCGGGAGCTGATCCACTGGTCGGAGAGGGACGGCTGGGGCCATTACTATTTGTATGACGCCCAGGGAAAGCTCAAGAACCAGATCACCTCGGGGCCTTTCTCGTGCCGCGGCGTCGCGGGCATCGACGAAAAGAACCGGGTCCTGTATTTCACGGCTGCCGGGCGCGAGCCGGGCGAGGACCCCTACTATCAGCACTTGTACCGCGTCAACCTGGACGGTACGGGGCTGAAGCTGCTCAACCCGGGCAACTATCACCACTCGGTCAACATGAACGAGTCCGCGAAATACTTCGTGGATAACTTCTCCCGTGTGGACACGACGCCGCAGTCCGTCCTGTACGACGCTGCCGGCGGGCGCCTGCTGGACCTGGAGACGGCGGACCTGTCGCTGCTGATGGCGTCCGGGTACAAGTTCCCCGAGACCTTCAAGGTCAAGGCCGACGACGGCGTCACCGATCTCTACGGCGTCATGTACAAGCCCTTCGATTTCGACGAGAACCGCAAGTATCCCATCATTGCGTTCGTCTACCCCGGGCCCCAGACGGAAAGCGTGCCGAAGGCGTTCTCCACCGGCGGCGACAACACCGGCCTGGCCCAGTTCGGCTTCATCGTCGTCGCCGTGGGCAACCGCGGGGGCAATCCGGAACGTTCCAAGTGGTACCACAACTACGGATACGGCAACCTGCGCGATTACGGGCTCGCCGACAAGAAGGCGGCGATCGAGCAGCTGGCGGCCCGATACCGTTACATCGACATCGACCGCGTCGGCATCTACGGACACTCGGGCGGCGGCTTCATGTCGACCGCGGCCATGCTGGTATACCCCGATTTCTTCAAGGTCGCCGTGTCATCGTCCGGGAATCACGAAAACAACATCTACAACAAGCAGTGGAGCGAAAAGCACCACGGGATCAAGGAAGTGGTCGACAAGGACGGCAACGTGACCTTCGAGTACTCCATCGACAAGAACTCGGAGCTGGCTGCGAACCTGAAGGGGCGGCTGCTGCTCGTCACGGGCGATATCGACAACAACGTTCACCCGGCCAATACGATCCGCATGGCGCAGGCGCTCATCAAGGCGAACAAGCGTTTCGACTTCTTTATCTTCCCCGGCGCACGCCACAGCTACGGAGATATGGCGAACTACTGGTTCTGGTTGAAAGCCGATTACTTCTGCCGCCACCTGCTCGGAGACAGCCAGCGGACGGTGGACATGATCGAGCTGAGCCGCGAACTGGAGATGAACGGCAAGCGACAGCAGCAACAACGGCAGACACGTATTACGACGGAGGCTCAACCCCCGCGCTAGCCATTTCGGAAATTACACAACCGATTGATAAAAGAGGAAACTCAGTCAGGGCTTCGGAAGTTGTTGCCGAGAGGCCAAGGAACAAAGGGGTAAAGGGGCCGGGGAAGCACTCGCTGAGCTTACCTTTCAAGCTTACCCCATGCCTTTCCCCTTTGTCCCTCTACCCCTTTACCCCTTTACCCCTTTACCCCTGAATCAGCGCGCCAGGTTCCCGATATGGCCTGCAGTTTCGGGGTTGAGTAGCCTGTCACCGAAACTCGAGCAGGCCGGCCCTTTCCATGGCGCGGATCAGGTCGACGACCGCCTCGAGCGGCACGTCGGGGGCGTCGGGCTTGACCACGTAAGCGAACTTGTGCTCGCTGCTCCCGGTGTCGACGTTGCCGTATTCGGCGCGCACCGCGCGGTAGATTTCCAGGACGCTGCGCTTGCCGTCGATGAAGTTGGGCACCTCGGAACGGGCCAGACTCGATAGACGCAGACCCTCCTTGGGCAGGAATTCCGCCACCCGGGCTTCCCGCGAGCGGTATTCCCGGCTGAAGTGGCGGAAGAGCTTGCGCGGCACCAGGCGCTCGTACTGCTTTTCTTCGTCGGAGAGCGCAAGCGGCTGCGGCCGGACGCCGAGCGCCGTGCAGCGCTCGGCATACAGGTACTCGAGCTTGTCGCGCTCGACATCGCGTGCCTTTTCGAGGCTCGCCGCCAGCTGCCCGACCGTGGAGGACACCTCGGGCGCGCTTGCGAGCGCGAGCACCGATTCGATCACCCCCTTGCCCCTGCCGAAGGCGCCGTCGATCTTCGTCTGCGCCGCCTTGCGCCCCTCGTGGAGAGCGGCAGGCGAATCGCCGAGCAGGCGCGCGCTCTGGCGCGCGACCTCGGCGATCCACTTCACGCCGTTGGCCGCGCACTCCCACGCCAGGTCGCGTGCTTCCCGGCCGCCGGCTCCGGCCAGGTAGTAGAAGGCCGACGCCGCCACGAAGCCGATGCGCTTGAGCTCGGTCGGGTCGACATGGCGCGAGCGGTCCTCGCTGCTGTGGTAGTAGTTGTCGGGCCAGTGGTTGAACTGCATCGCGGGTATGCCGGCCGGCAGGAACACCGTGTGGTCGCTGCCCGCTATGTATGGGCAGAGGCGGTAGTTGAATATCCCGTTGTTGCCCCATTGCGTCCGGATGTCGGTCTGGTCGACGAAGCGCAGCAGATCGGCGATCAGGTCGTTGAGGTAGCTGGGGACGGAATCCGGGGTCATCTTCATCCGCAGGTAAGTATCGGTGGTTTCCAGATCGGCGCCGCTCATGTCGAAGTTGAGCACCGCCAGCAGCCGGCTCTCGAGTTCGGGGTACTTGTACATGAACTCCCGCGACCCCGAAATCTCGGGTACCCACAGGAAACGCATCGTCCTCCTCGGCCGGGGAAGCGCGCCCTGTGCGATCAACTTCGCCAGCGTCCGCCCGATTTCGAGGATGTTGGCGACCCCGGACGTGTTGTCGTTGGCGCCCGGCGTGGCGATGCGCTCGAAGAGATGCGCCACGAAAAGCAGCTCGCCTGCGCCGGGATCGGTCCCCGGGATCGACGCGGAGATCACGTTCATCTTGTAAGGGTACATCCGCGTCTTGACATGGGCGCGCATCGTCACCCTGCGGCCCCTGTCCAGATACCCGCGCAGCTCGTCGAACTGGCGCTGCGACAGGACGAAGGCGAAGCCCCGGCCCTCGCTGCCGGGATTGACCGATTGCCAGCCGATCTGATCGAGCGAAAATCCCGGCGCGTTGTGCATCGTCCCCGGGCTGCCGATCGCAAGCACGCCCGCGGCGCGCAGCTTGAGGACACCGTTGGCAAAGGCGGCAGCCGGCGGGCCGTTGACGAGCAGAAGCTTGCCCGCGACTTCCTTGCCCTGAAGATCCGCTTCCCGCCCCTCGCCCACGTAGACGAGTTCGGCCTCCACGTCGGCGCTCGCGCTCCCGGATGCCAGGGCCTCGGGAATGATCTCGAGCCCGGCGATCTTCTTTTTCACCGGCTCCGTGATCCAAAGCTCTGCCTCTTCCGGATCCCAGATCTCGCCCGCCGGGAAGAAATCGACCTTGATATCGGAAAACCCGTACTGGCGGGTCATCTTCTCCAGGTAAGCCGTCTCCATGAAGCGGTCCAGATATTCCTCCTCCTGGCGGTTGCGGTCGACCGAAAGGATCTCCACATGCCGCAGGGCTTCCTCGCCGGAAATCTCGTTCAGGATGGGGTCGCGGATCGATGCCGGAACCAGACAGCGGTCGCCCTCGGCGCCGAGAACGAACAGCGAAAATGAAAGCAGAAGAAGCCACAGTGCCGCCCGAATGATCGCGGAAATCTTCATTGGAAACCTCGCAACGGAAAAGGCAGCGCGGCAAGGCCGCCCGGCAGCTTCGCCGCCGACTGCCCATGCCCCTCGGACGGCAATATCCGCCGCGGCGCCGCGGATTGCAAACAAAAATTTCGAGCGTCGGATTGCTTTCGGCGGGAGAGCCGAATATCATTGCAGGCATATCCCTTCACCCGATTTTCGATGTCGGCGATGCGGACTCATTCCGCTCAGGCCATAGGAGGTGGGAAATGAAAGACGCGACGGCCTTCCGACGATTTTCGATAGTGCTTATCGCAGTCCTTTCGGTGTGCCTGCTCACGTTTTCGGCCGGCGGCAGCGCTTATGCCTCGGACTGTGCGCCGTATCCGTCGAACGGTGCCATTCATCTGATATGCGTGCCGGACAGGTGGAACGGTAGCCTTATTGTTTACGCCCACGGCTACGTTTCCCCCGAGGAGCAGTCA
>CAZHQK010000175.1:0-34269 GCA_964534795.1 uncultured Acidobacteriota bacterium | reverse complement strand
GGCAATAAGTGCGGTTCTCGCTGCATCCATGCGGCTTATTCTTACCGAGCGCGTCTGGAGAATCAAGGCTTCTCTTGGCTGCGGGCGCCGGGCCCGGGAGCCGCCCGCTGTCCCGACCGGACGGGGGGGCAATTACGGCGAGCGACCCTGTGCGGCCTCCGGATGCGCTTTTACGGCCAGGGGACGCGCCATATTCCGGGCAGGCCGAAACGGCCGAGGCGCTGGCGCGGCGGGCGGTCCTGCGGGCGCGGCCTGGGCGCCGCGCTGCGCGCTGCGCTGTTCAATTCGCCGGGGCTGAACTGCAGTTCGCCGTAAGCGAAGCGCAGAGGCTGCTTCAGCTCGATATCGAACTGGGTTCCGGGCGGCAGAACCAGGTCACGGCCGCGCGAAAGCAGGACAAAGGTCGTGCCGACCAGCGCCCCCGCCCCCGCGCCGATGGCCGTGCCCTTGCCGCGGTCCGCGAGAGCCCCGATGATCGCGCCCTGGGTCGTGGTGCCGGCGATCGTGCCCACATCGACCCCTTTCGAGCTTTCCGCCTGCACGGTCTCGGAGGCGCGGTCCAGTTTTTCAGCGCCGCTCGAGTGGATCCCGCGGAATGACGCCACCAGATCGCGCGTGACGCCGTTGGGCAGGATGATGGAATCCAGGCGGACGGCCAGCCGTCCCTTCCCCCGGATCCTTCCCGGGCGCACTACTTCCGTCACCGTACCCTTGATCGTGGAACCTCTGGGTATGACGAGCCGCTGCTGTATCCAGACCGGATAGACCGTGTCGGCATAGAACGCGTCTCCCACCTGGGCGCTGTGGCTGTTGAGATAAGCGCTCAACACGATGGGAATGACCGTCCCTGCGGGAACGACGATCTCCAGCGCCCCCTGGGCGGCCGGAGCCGGCTCCTGCGCCGCGACCGGCGGGAAGAACAAGAGCAACAGGAACGGGAGAGCCAAAAGTCCGTCCAGCCTCTTCATGACCCCATACCCCCTTGCGTAATTCAATTCTAAGATCTTTCCCCGTTCCAGTCCACCCTATCACTAGGCATTGGATGCGGCATGCCCCCGAAAGGTTCACCGCGAGGGGTCCTTTTCGGCTTCCTGCAATTCAGACACCGGCAGCCGGGCGTGAGCCGAAGGCGAAGGCAGGTAGATCCCGCGAGTAGATCCCTCGCGCCGCGGCTGACCTGCCATCCGGCCCCGGAGGGGCCCTGAGCCGGTAGCCGGGGGTGAGCCGAAGGCGAACCCCCGGAAAGGAGGGTATCGATCAGGCAAGCCCCGGAGGGCCGACAGACATGGGTTCCTGACGTATCCTTCTGCCGGCCCTTCGGGGCTTGTCGCGTGCCGTTCCCTTTTCTCCAGGTTCGCTTCCGCTCACCTGGAGCTACCAGCTTCCGTCCCTCCGGGACGGATATGCGCCGCGCGGCATCGGTGACTTGGAGCAATAAGCTCGGTCCGCCGCGGCGCGGCGGACCTGCGCGCTTGCCCGACCCGTGCCGGTGTCCGAATCGCCGTTCGGCTTCCGCAGCAGGTGACAAGCCGGCAAATTTCGAATAGTCTTATGGGCTGTAGCGAAAGGATGGAAATCATGGATCTGACTACCCGTTATCTTGGAATGACGCTGCGCACGCCCCTGGTTCCCTCGGCATCCCCGCTGTCGGACGATCTCGACAACATCCGGCGCATGGAAGACGCCGGGGCTTCGGCCGTGGTGCTGTATTCGCTCTTCGAGGAGCAGCTGACGCGCGAGCGTGAAGCTCTTCAGCATCACCTCACGCACGGCACCGAGAGCTTCGCCGAAGCGCTGACTTATTTCCCCGCGCCCGATGAATACCGCGTGGGGCCCGAGGAATACCTCGAGCACATCCGCAAGGCCAAGGCCGCCGTCCGGATACCGATCATCGCGAGCCTCAACGGCTCGTCGATCGGAGGCTGGGTGGAATATGCCGCCATGATGCAGCAGGCCGGCGCCGATGCCCTGGAACTGAACGTCTATTTCGTGGCCACGGACATGGACCGCAACCCGCTCGAGGTGGAACAGACATACATCGACATCCTCAAGGCGGTGAAGCGGGTGGTGCAGATACCGGTATCGATCAAGCTCGGGCCGTTTTTCAGCAACATGGCCAACATGGCCAGGCGCCTGGACGAGGCGGGCGCCGACGGCCTGGTGCTGTTCAACCGCTTCTATCAGCCGGACATTGACCTGGAGACGCTCGAGGTCAAGCCGAATGTCCTGCTGAGCACGCCGCAGGCCATGCGCCTGCCTCTGCGCTGGATCGCCATCCTGTACGGCAAGGTCAAGGCGAGCCTGGCGGCCACGAGCGGCATCCATCATGCCGAGGACGTGCTCAAGATGCTCATGGCGGGCGCCGACGTCACGATGCTCTGTTCGACCCTGCTGCGCAACGGCATCGACTACATCCGGGAGATTGAGCTCAAGCTCTGCGAGTGGATGGAGGAGCACGACTACCAGGCGGTCGAGCAGCTTCAGGGCAGCATGAGCCAGAAGCACTGCTCGGACCCGGCCGCGTTCGAGCGCGCCCAGTACATGCGCGCCGTTCTTTCCTACAAGCCGGCCGCCGTCTGATTCCGGAACGGGGGCGCCCGCCGCACCCGTGCGGAAGGCACCGTCAGCGCGATCCGGAAGGCAGTTCTCCGGCGTCGAGGATGCCGCAACGATGGCTCCCCAGCCGGTAATTGCCGCCGTCGGTTTCGAAAGTGACGGCGCCCAGCTCGGAAACCGGCAACAATCGGGCGCCGACATCCAGCAGGCGGCGGACCGTCTCGGGGGAAGGATTGCCGAAAGGATTGTTCCTGCCGGCCGAGATCACCGCCCAGCGCGGCCGAACCCGGCCCAGAAACTCCATACCCGCGGCGCTCCGGCTGCCGTGATGAGGAACCTTGAGCAGCAGGCTGCGCAGACTGGCGGCCTCGGCGACCAGCCTGGTTTCGCCCGGGCCGTCGAGATCGCCGGTCAGGAGAGCGCTGAAACGGCCGTAATCCATGCGGAGCACCATCGAGGCGTCGTTCGGCGAGCGTCCCCGCCAGACCGGCGGAGGATGAAGGATCCGGATATGCACGCCCGCGACCCTTTCATCGAATCCCGCGGCGACAGGATGGCGGGCAAGGCGCAGGCTTCTTGCCGCATCGACGAGGGGCTTCAGGTCGCCTTCCTCGCGGGCGGCCGCGTATTGAAACCCTGCGACCCGGAAGTTGCCGAGCAGGGCCGGTATGCCGCCGATGTGGTCGCTGTGCGCATGAGAGGCGATGATCCGATCGATGCGCCGCACCCAGTGAAACCATAGGAAGCGGCTGACGACGGCTTCCCCTGTGTCCAGGCCGCGCGTATCCTCGCCCTGCGAAAGCAGTTCCGGGAACCCCCCGGCATCCAGAACCCATACGCGCCCGTCGGGGAATTGGATCACGGCCGAGTCGCCCTGACCCACGTCGAGAAAGGCGATTCTGAAGACGCGCGCATCGGCGGCCCATGGAGGCCGTCCCGCCCTCGGGGCGATAGGGCTGCCGTCAGGGTTGCCTGCCGCGGCCAGGTACCAGAGAAGAATGAGGATCGATCCCCATGGGATCCATCTCATGCGCCGACCCGACAGCGACCAGGCGGCCAGAAGCGCGAGCCCGAAAAGCACCAGGAAGAGCCGCGGTGTCGGGCATCGCTGCCAGCCCGCCGGGATCGCCGCCATGTGCTCGGCTGCGGAGCAGAGGAGGGCGGCGGCGGATGCCGCCGCTCGGTAGGCCCACGAGGCGGGCAGCAGAACGCCGCCGGTGACGGCCGCGGCGACTCCCGCCGCCAGCGAAAGCGAGGCCAGGGGCACGACGAGCGGGTTCGCCAGGGGCACGATCCAGCTCAGGCGGTTGAAGTAGTATGCCTGCAGCGGAGCGATCCACAGCTGCACGGCGATGGAAAGCCAGACCAGGGAACCGAGCCGGAAAGCCGCGGCTGCCGATAGTCGCAAGGAGGCCAGGATCGTGGAAGCCGCGGCCGGGCCGAGGCGATCTCCGCAGGCTTCGGCCAGGAGCTCGCCCAGCGTGCGCAACCTGCGCCCGAGGCGGTGCCATGCGCCCGGCTCCAACGACAGGGCCTCGGGCTTGCCTGCGAGCCGCGCCGGTCCGAGGAGCGGCCCGATGGTGCTTTCGATCACCGGAACGCCGGTCAGCGCGATGGCACTCACGGAAAGGAAGGACAGCTGGAAGCCGACATCCGTCAGCCATGAGGGCGAAAGGGCCGCCAGGCAAAATCCCGAGGCCAGTACTATGTTGGCGGGATCCGCACGGCGGAAGAGGGTTTTTCCCACCAAGTAGAATGCGAACATCCAGAGGCAGCGCGAGACGCTCGCCTGGAACCCCACGATGCGGGCATAGAACAGGATCCCGGCGGCCGTGAGCGCCCGTGCGGCCGGCGGGGGTGCCCGCAGAAGCTCGAGAAGGCGCAACAAAGCCCACGAGAGAGCGGCCACGTGCAGCCCTGATACGACCAGGACGTGGTAGGTTCCGGAATTCTGGAAGGCTTCGCGGGTTTGCGAATCGAGCAGCGAGTCGTCGCCGAGCACGATGCAGGCAAGCACGGCGGCGGGGCGGGGCATTCCGGAGCGGCCCAGATCGGCGAGCCTCCGGCGCACGCTCTGCCTCGCCCTGGATGCAAGCCGCCCCCACCCGCTGCCGCAATCTCCGGGAAGCCTCTCGATCAGCTGTGGGCTCTTGACCCGGGCGAGCAAGTGGATCCCTTTGCGGCGGAGCGCTCCGGCATAGTCGAGAGCGCCCGGGTTCTGATAGTTGCGCGGCACGTCGAACCTGGCCCAGCTCCTGATGCGGTCGCCGTACTGCAAGGAGAATTCGGTCTCGGGGGCCAGCAGGCGCAGGGGCACGGCTCCCCGGCATCGCACCCAGCGGTTTGCGATCTGCAGCCCGCGGAGCTCGACCATGGTCACGGTGTCCGCGCCGCGGCGCACGGTTTCCTCCACCACGCATCCGTCGAACGCCAAGGGCTCGCCCAATGGGATCGCGCCGCGCGCGAGCATGGCGCGCGCGTCATATTCCGGAGGGGCATCGTGCTGCGCGCGTGCCAGGAGAGCCCCGGCCGCCGAGACGGCGCACAGCCCCAGGATCAGCGAGAGGCGCGGGCGGTCGTTTTCCAGGGCGAGCCACGCGGCAGCCGTCAGGCAGGCGGCTCCCGCAGCCAGGCCGGCGAAGCTGCAGGCATCAAGAAAGCGCGCAGCCGCAATCCCGAGCGCCAGCGCAAGGGCCGGGGCGGCAAACGGAGCACGGCCCCAGCATTCCTGCATGGAGCATCCCCGCCGGCGAAGAAAGCGCAGGACCGGCCTGCGCTCCTCAACGCCGCGACAATCTTACGACCACCTCGACGTGGTAGGTCTGGGGGAAAAGGTCAAAGCCCTCGACGCGGTCGATCCGATAGGCGCGGCGTGGCAGAGCTGCGAGATCCCGGACCATCGTCTGCGGATCGCAGGAGACGTAGATGATGGCCTCCGGCTCCCACTCGGCGATGCGTTTCATGACCTCCCTGCCCGCGCCCCCGCGCGGCGGGTCGAGGATGACCAGGTCGAAAATGCGCGCACCGCTCTTCGCCGCCCAGGTCGGCACGTCGGCGCAGATCGTCCGGATGTTGTCCATGCCGGCGACTTCGGCGTTCTTCCGGCAAAGGCGGGCGGCCTCCTCGGAAGAGTCGACGGCGACGACCCTGTCGAACATGGCCGCCAGCGGCAGCGAGAAGAGGCCGACGCCGGCATACAGGTCGAGCGCCGTGCGCTTGCGCGTGTCGGACGCGAGCTCGATGACGGTCTCCAGAAGCTCGGCGATCATGAAATCGTTCGCCTGGAAGAATGCGGCAGGCGAGACCCAATACCGGAAGCGGCCCACGGTTCTGCGCAGGAGCCCCTCGAGATATTCCGCCGGGTCGTCCTTCATCGTCGGAATGAGCTGCCCGCGCAACTCGATTCCCGCACATGCCCAGCGTGCAATCTCCTCCGAACTGGCCAGCACGATTTCCGCCGGCAAGGGCGAGGCTTTGCCGGCAAACAGGAAGCGGCGGGCATGCAGCAGGCCGTTGTTCAGGCAGGGCCGCAGCAACGGGCAAAATTCCACGTCCTCGACCTCGTGCGTTTGAGCCCGGAAGAAACCGATCTTGAGGGCATGCCCGATGGCCTGCACCTGAAGGCGTGCACGCGAGCGGTACTCGAAAACATGCGGCGAGCCCCTGAGCCGGAAGAGCAGGTTGCGGGTTTCCGGAAAACGGTGGGTGATCGTTTCCTCGAAAAGCCCGCGCTTGATGTCGACCTGGTGCGGGTACTCGAGATGTTGCCACTGGCAGCCGCCGCAGCTTCCGAAATGCACGCAGTGAGCCTTCTGCCGGTGGCGTCCGGGAGCGAGGATGCCGACCAGGCGGCCCATGGTGTAGCTCTTTTTCTCGACCACCGGGGCGACCTCGACCCGGTCGCCGGGGACCGTGAACGGCACGAACACCACCTTCCCCCGGTGCCTTCCCAGGCCCCAGCCGCCATAGACCAGCTTTTCGATCTTCAAACGGAATGTCGTCCGCGGCATGCTCTCTTCCAATCCGGCGCTCGAGGCGCTGCCGGCGTCACGGCGCGCCGTCCGCTGCGAGCTGAGGCTGAATGCCGATGGCTGACGGCAGGCACGCCGACCGGCTGCAATTCATGGTGCGATCCTTGCCCGAAACGGCCATGGCCCGGCCTCCTCGCGGCTACAGTTGAAACAGGCTGAGCTCTCCCAAACCGAAATGCTGGTGGATCTTCCTGCGCATGAAGTTCTCCAGGATTCTGGCATAGGTTTCCTTGGGGAGCCGCTTGCGATAGACCTTCAACTCCTTGCGGGCCTCTTCCTGCCAGCGGACCGCATGGTCCTCGGGCAGCAGGGCGCGCAGCGTCGTGACCAGCGACTCGTCCAGTATTCCGAGATCGCGCTCCAGGGACTCGAGATCCGGCTGCCGGTCCTGCTCGACGTCGCGGGCGATCTCTTCCAGTCGGCCGACGACGCGGGCGATCTCCTCTTCCGCGGCCCCCGAATCGGATTGTTTCGCCTGCAGGGCTTTTATTTCGGCAATGCGCTCTTGGAGGAACTTTTTCACCTGCTCTTTGCTCGGGCCGCCGGATGCCTCCGGCTGGGTCGGCCCCTCGGCGGGATTTTCCCCGAGGTGCGACTCGAGATGGCGCGCATATTCCGCCATGACGCTGTCGTGGCAATAGAAAAGCGTTCGCACCTTCTCGCTCTTGCGCCGCTTGCTGGAAAAGTAGCTGTCCATGGCCACGTCGATGCCGCGCAAGGCGACGTGCAGCGGCACGCCCGTGTCGCGCCAGGTGGCGATCAGGCTCCAATCCATGGGCGAAACCAGGAGCCCCTTGCCCCGGCGCCTGAGGAAATGCTCCTCGATCTCCGTGAAATAGTTGTAGTAATTCATCGGAGCCGGTGGTAGAGCAGGCGCAAGCCCTCGAGGGTAAGGTTCTTCTCCACCGAATCGATCTCCTCGCAGGCGGGCGAAATCAGCTCGGCCAGGCCGCCGGTGGAGACGACATAGGGATTGTCGGCTTCCTTTTTCATCCGGCGCAGGATGCCGTCGACCAGTCCCGCATATCCCCAATAGAGGCCCGACTGGATGCTGCCGACGGTGGTGTCGCCTATGACCTTTGCCGGGGCTCGTATTTCCACCCGCGGCAGGCGTGCCGTGTGCAGGAACAGGGCCTCGGCCGAAATTCCGATGCCCGGCGCGATCACCCCTCCCAGGTACTCCCCAGGGGCGGATATGAGATCGAACGTGGTGGCGGTGCCGAAGTCGACCACGATGACCGGGCCGCCGAAAGCGGTATAGGCCGCCACGGCGTTCACGATGCGGTCCGCTCCCACGTCGCCGGGGGGATGGTATCGGACCGGCATTCCAAGGTCCATCGTGGGCTCGATGAACAGGGCTTGAATGCCGAAGTAGCGCAGCGACATTTCGTGCAGGGCGGGCTGCGCCGGGGGCACCACCGAGGCGATGACGATGCCCGAGACACTCTCATTCGGGACCTGGCCCAGATCGAAGAGGGTGCGGATGAGCACGCCCCATTCGTCGGCCGTGCGCTCCCTTTCGGTCAGCAGCCGCCAGTGATGCAGCAGCTCCTCCTCGCGGTAGACCCCCAGCACCGTATTGGTGTTTCCTACGTCGATCGCCAGAAGCATCGCGCCTCCCTATCGGCGCCCGGTGCGTCGCCGACACCGCTGCGCTCGATGCTAGTGCTTGAAATGGCGGATTCCGGTGAAGACCATGGCGATGTCGTGCGCGTCCGCGGCCGCGATGACCTCGGCGTCGCGCACGGAACCTCCCGGCTGGATGATGGCGCGCACGCCGTAGCGGGCGGCCATTTCCACCCCGTCCGGGAAGGGGAAGAAGGCGTCGGAGGCCATGGCGCATCCCTCGAGCGGGAGCGTCGCGCGCTCCGCTCCCCAGCGCACGGCGTCGACGCGGCTCATCTGGCCCGCGCCGATCCCGAGCGTGCGCTCCGCGTCGCAAAAGACCACGGCATTGGACTTCACGTGCTTGACGACACGCCAGCCGAAGTCCAGCGCGTCGGCCTCCCGCGGAGACGGCGGTCGCCTGCTCACGGTTTTCCACTCCTCGCGACGCACCCGGTGGACGTCCTTCTCCTGCACCAGGAATCCGCCGTCGATTTCGCGGTGCAGAAGGCGCGGCGGATCGTCGAAAGCCGTCTCGAGCAGCCGGATGTTTTTCTTCTGCTTCAGAACGGCGAGCGCCGGGGCCGAGAAGCCGGGCGCCAGCACGACCTCCACGAAGGTTGCATTGATCTCCGCCGCGGTCTCCTCGTCGACCTCCCTGTTCAGAGCGACGACCGAGCCGAAAGCGGAGACCGGGTCGCAATCCCTGGCCAGCACATAAGCCTGCCGCAGCGTATCGGCCTGGGCCGCGCCAGACGGGTTGGTGTGCTTGATTACCGCCGCCGCCGGTTTATCGAACTCGCGCACCAGGTTCCAGGCGGCATCGCCGTCGAGAAGGTTGTTGTAGCTGAGATCCTTGCCGTGGAGCACCCGGGCGGCGGCGACGCCCGACGGCGCCGACGGGTATCGGCGATAGAGCGCGGCGCCCTGGTGCGGATTCTCTCCGTAGCGCAGGTCGCGGACTTTCTCGAGGGGGATCACTTCCAGCGGCGCCAGGCCCGCTTCGATCTTCGCGACCGCGCCCTCGGGCGCGGCCTCCCTTTCGGAAAAGTAGGCCGCGATCGCGGCCTCGTAAGCGGCGGTGACGGCGAAGGCCTTGCGTGCCAGATGGAAGCGCGTGCCCGCGCTCAAGCAGCCCCGGCCGGCCTCCATCTCGCTGCGGATCCAGCCGTAGTCGGCGGGGTCGACCACCACGGCGACGGAAGCGTGGTTCTTGGCGGCCGCGCGCACCATGGTCGGCCCTCCGATGTCGATCTGCTCGATCACTTCCTCGAAAGCGGCATCCGGGCGCGCAGAGACCTCGCGGAAGGGGTAGAGATTGACGACGACCATGTCGATCAGCGGGATACCGTGCGCGCGCAGCTGCTCCTCGTGCGACGCGCGCCCCCGGATCGCGAGCAGCCCGGCGTGGACGCGCGGGTGCAGCGTCTTTACGCGGCCGTCGAGAATCTCCGGGAAACCGGTATAGGCGGAGACGTCCTGCACCGGCAGGCCCGCTTCCCGAAGAAAGGCGGCGGTGCCGCCCGTGGACAGGATTTCCACTTGCATGGCGCCGAGAAAGCGGGCGAAATCAAGCAGCCCGGTCTTGTCGTATGTGCTCACCAGCGCGCGGCGTATGGCTGTCATGGCATCCTCCAACATCCTGAATTCGGATGGATCGCGCTCGATAGTATACGAGCCGCCGCCGCACGGGAAGCCGTTTTTGCTGTTGACAACGCGAAATCCGCTCGGCTAGGCTTGCGCGCGGTTTGCCATGATTTGCGCCCTCGAAAGACGTTGATTTCCTCCGACCCCCGCAAGTGATCTCGGCGCGGGGCGTCGCTTTTGGGGCGGCACAGGGAGAAGCGGAATGGCCAGATTGACCGGCACGGTGAAGTGGTTCAACAACACGAAAGGTTACGGATTCATCACCCAAGGATCCGGCGCCGATGTCTTCGTACACTACAGCGCCATTCAGCAGCAGGGATTCAAGACGCTGCGCGAGGGCGAGCAGGTCGAGTTCGACATCAGGATGGGGCCGCGCGGACCGCAGGCCGAAAATGTCATCCGGCTCCAGGCCGAGGCTCAGTAGCTTTCAGCCTCGCTGCCTCTGGCGGTGAATTTGACCGCGTCATCCTCCAGTGAGGCGCGGAAGACCACGCTTGCGCACCCAAGCCTCCGCTTGATGCCTTGTGTCTGGGCGGAGATGTATTTCACAAACTGCTGGTACGAAACCTGCGGGGCGGCGTGATCGCGCCGACTTCGGGCTGAGCTCAACCACTCGTACAGCTTCCGGACCTTATCTTCCTCGGCTGCCGGGTCGGTGATGGTGATCTGCATGGTGTGCCCGGCGGGCAGCTTCTGCGGCCGGGAGTCGAGCCCGCCCGCCGGCGGCGGAGCTGCGGCCTTTGCTTCCGCCCCCTGCTCCCGCTCCTGCATGACACGGCGCCAGTGGTCCCGATAGACATAGAAGCGCCCCACCAGGGTGTTGTAGCGGAAGCGCTCGGAGAAGTTCATGTTGACCTCGGCGAGCCGCTTCACCTGCCTTTCGACGCGGGTCTTGAGATCCTCGGGCGGCTTTTTCCGATGGCCGTTGAAGAAGATATCGTACTCGACGCGCAGGCGCCGGATCCATTCTTCGAGGTCGTTCAGATCCTCATCCCACACGGGCGTTCAGCCTCCCCGATGGCCCCCGCCGCAAGGCTCTGCGGCGCAGCCGGGATTGACAGGCATCCCGGGCTGTGTTGAAATGCCGGCATGGATCGCGACCCGATCGCGGAATCGCTGCGCCGGATACCTTCCGTCGACCACCTGCTCGGGCAGCCCGCGATCACCGCACTGGCTGCGCGCACGAGCCACGGTTTTGTGGTTTCCGAAATCCAGGCCTTCCTCGGCGAGCTGCGCAGCCATATCCGTGCCGGTAGCGCCGAGCCCGATCTCGAACCCGGCGCTCTCCTGGAGCGCCTGAAGCGGAGGATCGAAGAGCGACTCCGCCCTTCCCTCCGCACCGTCGTCAACGCGACGGGGGTGATCATCCATACCAATCTGGGGCGCGCGCCGCTGTCGGCGGCGGCTCAGGAAAGCATATCGGCAGCCGGCGCCCGTTACTCCAACCTGGAATTCGACTTGCAATCCGGGGAGCGTTCGCACCGCGACCAGGTGCTGGAGTCCTCTCTTAAAGAACTCCTTTGCTGTGAAGCGGTTACGGTGGTGAATAACAACGCCGCCGCTCTGCTTCTTGCTCTCAATACGATCGCGTCCGGCAAGGAAGTGGTCGTGTCGCGCGGCGAACTGGTCGAAATCGGCGGTTCCTTCCGCATACCGGAGATCATGGCGAAAAGCGGGGCGATACTGCGCGAGGTGGGGACGACCAACAAGACCCGCGTCGGTGACTATGCGGCCGCCATCGGGCCTGAGACGGCGCTTCTGCTGCGCGTTCATCCGAGCAACTTCCGCATGCGCGGATTCACGCAGCGGCCGGAGCTGAAAGAGCTTCTGGATCTCGCGCGCGAGCGCGGGATCCCGCTCATGGAAGATGTCGGCAGCGGCTGTCTGGCGGATCTGCGGCCCTACGGCATAGCCGACGAGCCCATGCCGCGGGAGAGCCTGGCGCTGGGGGCGGATCTGGTCTGCTTCAGCGGCGACAAACTCCTCGGGGGGCCGCAGGCGGGGATTCTGGCCGGGAAGGCCGTCTGGATCGCGATGATCCGGCGCAACCCGCTCATGCGCACCTATCGCGTGGGAAAGCTGATCAGCGCGGCGCTCGACGCGACGCTGACGAGCTACCGCAGCGGCCGGGCGTTCGAAGAGATTCCCGTGCTGCGCCTGATCGCAACCCCGTACGACGAGCTGGAGCGCCGGCGCCGGCGCCTCGTGCGGCGCCTGAAGGCGGCGCTCCCGGCGGATGCCGAAGTCGGCGCGCTCCGGGGAGAATCGGTGATCGGAGGCGGATCCTGCCCCGAAAGCGTTCTCATCTCACCGCTGATTGCGCTGCGCTCGCGGCGCTGGAGCGCCGGGCGGATCGAGGCGCGCTTGCGCGCGTTCGACCCGCCCGTGGTCGCGCGCCTGGAAGAAGACCGGGTTCTCGTGGACTTGCGCACGGTCTTTCCCTCGCAGGAACGGACTCTGGCCGACGCCATCGTCGCCGCCCTTTCCTGACATGCGATGGGTCCCGCACGCGGCGCGGCGGAGCCCAGAGTTTGTTACAAGCCCCGGCAGGGGCCCCGAGCGGGTGAGGGTGTCTCAAAACTCGGCAACGGCCGCAGGCCAATTTGGCCGGAGCGACCGGTCAGCCGCGCGATTCAGGCGTGCGACGCTTGGCGGCGGCTCGGCGGGGCATTTCCTGAAGGCCATCGATACCATAATGGAAGTAGCGTTTGCGCCACTTGCAGACGATGGGCGGCGAGGTATCGAGCCTGCGAGCAATCTCTTTGTTTTCGAGGCCGGCGGCGGCATAGAGGACGATCTTGGCCCGGATCACGTCGCGATAAGGCAATGTATATTTCTTGGCTCTGGATTCGAGCAGGGCTCTTTCGGAACGGCTCAGGACGATGACAAATGGGCTTTTTCTAGGCATATAACCTCAACCGGCGACAAAAGAATATACTTGACATCGGGCTCGGCGGCAATTATAATACATAATCGTAATGGAAACCAATCCATCGCAACCGAAGGCGTCCCAACCATGAGCGAGATTCGGGCGGATTACGCGCAAGTGTGGATGTTTCCTCCCTGCCTGGAGGACTGGCTGCCGGCGGATCATCCGGCCAGGTTCGTGCGGGAGTTGGTCGACAGCCTGCCGCTGGCGCGCATGGGATTCAAGGTGCGCGCCGGCGAGGAAGGGCGGCCGAGCTATGCGGCGGATTTGCTGCTGAAGGTATGGCTTTACGGTTACCTGGAGAGGATCCGCAGCACGCGCCAGTTGGAGAGGGCATGCCGGCAGAACGTGGCGCTGATGTGGCTGACGGGGGTGCACTATCCGGATCACAACACGCTGTGGCGTTTTTGGCGGGACAATCGCGGGGCGCTCAAGGAAGTGTTTCGCCGGACCGTGGAGATGGCGGCGGGTTTGGGATTGGTGGGGATGGTGCTGCATGCGGTCGACGGCACGAAGATCAGCGCGCGGGCTTCGACGCACAAGGCGTGGGGGCGGAAGCGTTACGAGAAGTTGCTTGGGGAGCTGGACGCTCGCATTGAGCAGGCGATGGCGGAGGTTGAGCAGGCCGAGGGGAGCGAGACGGGGGAGTATCGCTTGCCGGCAGAGCTGGCCGACACGGTCAAGTTGCGGGAGAAGATTCGGGGGCGGCTGGCGGAGCTGCAGGCCGAGGGGAGAGAGCACATGAATCCGGCGGAGCCGGAGGCGCCCATGATGAAAAGCGGCGAGGGGACGCGCCTGGCCTACAACGCGCAGGTGGTCGTCGATGCGGCCGGGGGGATCATCGTGGCGCCGGAGGTGACGACGGAGGCCAACGACGTATCGCAGCTGGTGCCGATGCTGGACAAGGTCAAGGAGGAGCTGGGGCAGGTGGCCGAAGAGACCGTGGCCGACGCGGGGTATTTTTCGGGCAAGCAGCTGGCTGCGGCCGAAGAGGCGGGCTACGAGGTGGTGGTCAACCTGCAAGGGACCAGTGCCGGGGAACAAGCCAAGGACGAGTATCACGCGGCGCATTTCGTCTATGACGAGGCGAACGATTGCTTTCGCTGCCCGCGCGGGGGAGTGTTGGAGTTCGAGGGCACGCAATACCGCAACGACCGGGACTACACGACGCGGCGCTACCGGTGCCAGGATTTTGCCGATTGCCCGGTGCGTTGGCAATGCAGTCGGCAGCAGCAGGGGCGGACGGTCAAGGTCAGTGCGCATGCGGCAGCGATCGAACGGCAACGGCAAAAGCAGAAAGATCCGGCCAAGGCGGCCTTGTTGAAGCGGCGCATGGGGATCGTGGAGCCGGTATTTGCGCGCATCAAGCACCTGCTGGGATTTCGGCGCTGGACGGTCGGAGGTTTGGAGAAGGTTCGGCAGCAGTGGTATTGGGTGTGTGCGCTGGCGAACCTGATGAAGTTGTATCCGCTATGGCGGGAGGGTAAGTTGCGGCTGGCCTGAAAGGGGAAAGCCTGGCCGGCGATCGCAGGCCTGGGGCGATGCGAATTCGCAGCGGGGCGCGACGGCATTCGCCGGCCCGACGAAACCGTCACCTCGCTTCGGAGCTTGCACCTTTCCCCCCGCTTTCAAGTCCGGGCCGTCCAGTACTGAGACAACCTCGGGTAATCGGGGGTGAGCCGCAGGCGAACCCCCGGAAAGGTGCGTATCGGTCAGGCGAGCCCCGGAGGGCCGACAGACGGGGCTTGTCGCATGCCGCTCCCTTTTCTCCGGGTTCGCCTTCGGCTCACCCGGAGCTACCAGCTGCCGTGCCTCCGGCACTGACGCGGCCCCGGAGGGGCCCCGAGCGGGTAACCGGGGGTGAGCCGCAGGCGAACCCCCGGAAAGGTGCGTATCGGTCAGGCGAGCCCCGGAGGGCCGACAGACGGGGCTTGTCGCATGCCGCTCCCTTTTCTTCAGGTTCGCTTCCGCTCGCATGGTGCTACCAGCTTCCATCCCTCCGGGAGCGCCGGTATTGACCGACGAGCCGCCGATCCCGGACCTGCGGCTTTGAGAAAATGGTGAGCGTCCCTGTTTCGGGGTTATTGAATGACCTCGACCAGTGAAAACGACAGGCGGCAGCTTTCCCGGTCGGCGCTGTCGAGGCGTACGCGCACCTTGGACCCGAGCTTTATGTGGCGGCGGCGCCTTTCTCCCACGAACGAGTGCGTTTTTTCCTTGTAGATGTAGTTGTCGTCGACCAGGGTGACGGCCGGGACGAACCCCTCGACGAAGTGCTCGAGCAGTTCGACCTGGAAGCCCTGTTTGACGACCGAGAAGACGATCGCTTCGAATTCGTCCCCCAGCTTGTCGGACATGAACTGGATCTTGCGGATGTTCTCGATCTCGCGCTCGGCCTCGTCGGCATTGCGCTCGCGTTCCGAGGTATGCGCCGCGATCTCAGGCATGCGCTCCGTCATTCTTTCGCGCCAGCCCGGCGAGGGCTCGCTGCGCAGACATTCCTTGAGCAGGCGATGCACCACGAGATCGGGATAGCGCCGGATCGGGGAGGTGAAGTGCGTGTATTCCTTCGCGGCCAGGCCGAAGTGCCCCAGGTTGTGTTCGCAGTAACGCGCCTGCATGAAGGAGCGCAGCATCAGGTAGGCCAGAAACCTGCCTTCGGGCTTGTTTTCCAGCTGCCTGACGAAGTTCTGGAAATCGCGCGGCCGGCACTCCTCGCCGCGGCATTCCAGGCGGTAGCCCAGCGCGAGCACGAAGTCGGCGAAGTCCTGCACCTTCTGCGGGTCCGGTTTTTCGTGCACGCGATACAGGGCGGGGCCGCCGGAGAGGCTGAGCCGCCCGGCCACGGTCTCGTTGGCCAGCAGCATGAATTCCTCGATGATCCGATGCGCCAGGTTGCGCTCCGCCTGAACGACGGCGATCACCTTCCCCTTGTCGTCGAAGCGGATTTCGGCCTCGGGCAGGTCGAAATCGACCGCACCGCGCCGGTACCTCCTCTGCGACAATATCAGGCACAGCTCGCCCATATCCCGGAACATGGGCACGAGATCCGCATATTTCCGCATTTCCTCGGGATCGCCTTGTTCGAGGATGCGCGCGACCGACGTATAGGTCATCCGGGCGCGACTGCGCAGTATCCCCTGCGCGAAGCGGCTCGCCACGGGATTGCCGCGCCCGTCGATTTCCATGAGCACGGAGAAGACGAGCCGGTCCTCGCCCGGCTTGAGACTGCAGATGCCGCTCGAGAGCTTGGGCGGCAGCATCGGGATCGCCCTGTCGGGGAAATAAACGGATGTGCCGCGCAGGTAGGCGTCGCGGTCGAGGGCCGTATCTTCGCGAACATAATGGGAAACGTCGGCGATGTGCACTCCGAGCAGGTAGTTTCCCGAAGGCAGCCGCCGCAGGCTGACGGCGTCGTCGAAATCGCGCGCGTCTTCGCCGTCGATGGTCACCGCCGCCTCCTCCCGGAAGTCCTCCCTGCCGGCGGCGTCCTCCGGCCGCACCTGGTCGGGGATCGCCTCGAGTTCGCGCAGGGTCTCGGCGCTGAACTCGACCGGCAGCGCGTACTTGCGTTCCACGATGCGATACTCGATCGCCGGGTCTCCCGGGTAGCCCAGGATTTCGAGGATCCTGCCGTGAGGGCTTTGATACCTGCCGGGGTAGTCGGTCAGCTCGACGACGACGATCTGCCCGTTGCGCGCGCCGCGGGCCTGGTGGTAGGGGATGAGGATGTCCTGCACCACCCTGCTTTCGAGAGGCACGACGAAGGGGAAGCGCGGATGCTCGTAGTATCGGCCCACGATCGTGGGAGAGCCGCGCTCGAGGATTCGGAGAATGGTGCCCTCGAGCCTTTCGCGCTCCGTCTGCGGCGAGTGGCGCCCGCGGGGCCGGCCGCGGTGCTGGATGACTTTCCTGCGAGCGACGCGGACCAGCACGCGATCGCCGTGCATGGCGCCTTCCATGTTTCTGGCCGGTATGAAGATATCCGGGCCTGCGGCGCCCGCGCCCTCGGGAGTCACGAAGCCGTAGCCGTCGCGGTGGCCGGTGAGCGTTCCTGAAACGATGCGGTCGCGCTGCGGCAGGGAATAATGCCCGCGCCGGATGCGGTGGATGACCTCCTGGGAATCGAGCTCGTCGAGGAAGCGCTGCAGGCTGCGCCGCTCGTCGCTGTCGAGGTCGAGCCGGCGCACGAGGTCGCGCAGGGTGAAACTCCTGCCCTCGAGCGAAGTGATGAAACCCAGGACCGCCTGCTTTTGATCCGGCGTAAGCACATTGCCTCCAAGAAATTACAATGATAGCACACGCCGCGATGCGCCGCAGGCGGCCCGGTAATCCGACTCCGCTCGCCCGGGGCGCTGAATGCTCAATGATCGCAGAGGCTCGGCCCCGTCTCGAGCGACCCCGACAGGTAATCGAGAACCAGTTTCTCCGGCGGCTCGGCCGGCGCGCCGGTGACCACCTCGATGCGGTTCAGCGCGAACAGCTCTTTGGCACGCTGGCCCATCCCGCCGGCGATCACCAGGTTGACTCCGCGTTCCGCGAGCCATTTGGGCAGGAGGCCCGGCTGGTGGGGCGGAGCGCTGAGCGTTTCCCTGCCCGTGATCGCCCCGGCCTCAGGATCGACCTCAACGATGGCAAACTCGCTGCAGTGGCCGAAGTGTGCCGACAGACATCCGTTGTCGACCGGAATCGCAATGCGCATGATTGACTCCTTTCAGCAATGCTTTTTGTGGATCGCCGAGCCGGATCCTGCTTCCGTCGTCCGGATTTCAGCAGGCGAACGAATCCGCCCCGGCGAGTTTCTCTATCCTTTGCCAGACTTCGCGTATGTCCCCGGCCGCGCGGCCGCCGTACTCGACGACCGTCACCCCTGCAACCTGCGCGGCCGTCACGGCCGGGTCATAGCAAATCCGGCCGGCGCCGGCCGCGCCCAGAGATCCGGCCTTGCGCTCGATGCGGTCCGACAGCTCCGGGTTGATCTCCCACTTGTTGACGCACACCAGCGCGGGAATATTGAAGTGACGGGCAAGATGGAGCACGCGCTCGAGGTCGTGTTCGCCCGACAGAGTGGGTTCCGTGACTGCGAGCACGAGCGAGGCCCCGGTGATGGAGGCGATCACCGGACAGCCGATCCCCGGCGGCCCGTCGACCAGGAGCCAGCGGGCGCCGCGCTCCTCGGCCAGCGCGCGCGCCTCCTTGCGCACGAGCGACACCAGCTTGCCCGAATTCTCCGCCGCAACGGCCAGGCGCGCGTGAACCATCGGGCCGAAGCGGGTCTCGGAAACGAACCATTCGCCGCACACCCGTTCGGGAAAGTCGATGGCCTGCTCCGGACAAAGGCGGACGCAGATGCCGCAGCCTTCGCACGATAACGGATCGATGCGGAACTTGCGTAACGCTTTGTCGTGCTCGACGGAGTATACCGCTTCGAAGCGGCATTCGAGCATGCAGATACCGCAGCCCGTGCAGTCGGCCTCGCGGATGATCGCGGCGTGACCGCTGCGAAACTCGCTGCGGCGGCGGACCGTCGGCGCCAGCACCAGGTGGAGGTCGGCCGCGTCGACGTCGCAGTCCGCGATCACGGCCCCGCCTGCCAGCGCTGCCAGCGAAGCGGCGACGCTGGTTTTCCCCGTGCCGCCCTTTCCGCTGATCACGACCAGTTCTTTCATATCGGCTATGTCCGCCGCCGGTCCGCCCCGCCGCGGTTGCAAAACGCTAAGTCCCGTGCCTGCGCAGGACGAGACCGGCGATTTTCGCGATGAGCCGTTCGAATGCAGGCCGAAGCTCGGGGACGGCCTCCACTGTCGGCAGGCCCTGCGAATAGGCGACGGCCATTCTGCGGTCGTCCGGCAGCTCGAGAAGCACCGGGATCCGTTCCCGGCGGCAGTAATCCGCCGTCCGCTCGTCGCCGGCGTCGGCCCGGTTGATGATCACTCCGAAGGGAAGGCCGAGAGTGCGCATGGTTTCCACCGCCAGTACCAGGTCATGCAGGCCGAACGGCGTCGGTTCCGTCACCAGCACCACGAAATCGCTTCCCCGGACGGCCGTGATGACGGGGCAGGAAGTGCCCGGAGGGCAGTCGATGATCGTCGTGCCCCTCGAATCGGCGCGACGTTTGACGGCGCGGATGAGAGGCGGCGACAGCGCCCGGCCGGGATCGAGCCGGCCGTGCACGAACTCGATGCTGCCGCAGGCGCCGGATTCGATCACTCCGATGACATGCCCACGTTCTGTTATGGCTCCCGTGGGGCAGAGCTTCAGACAGCCGCCGCAGCCGTGACAGAGCTCGGGGAAAACCAGCGGCTTCTGCCGCAACATCGCAATAGCATGAAACCGGCAGAAGCTGCTGCAATCGCCGCAACGATTGCAGGCCGCCTCGTCGATTACCGGCACCTGAAGGCAGCAGTCTTCCCGCTGCCGCATGTCCGGTTTCAGGAATATGGCACAGTTCGGCTCCTCCACGTCGCAGTCGAGCAACGTCACGGGAGGCGGCATGCAGAGCGCCATATTGACGGCGATCGTGGTCTTGCCGGTGCCGCCCTTGCCGGAGGCCACAGCGACGATCATCACCAGTGCCCTTCGACATCCGGGGTATCGGCGAACTCGAGCCGGCCCGACTTGAATCGATCGATGACCTCCGCGACCGTGCCTTCGGAGCACAGGGCGACGCGGATGCCCGCGGCGCGCAAGGTACGAAAGGCCTTCGGCCCGCAGTGTCCCGTGATGACGACATCGGCGCCCAGCTGCGAAATCCTCTCCGCCGCTTGGACCCCGGCTCCTTGGGATGCCCCGGCGCTCGAGGTGTTTTCGTGCACTTCGAGGCTGCCCGTTTCCAAGTCGTAGAGGATAAACCAGGCGGCGCGCCCGAATCTCATGTCGACCGGAGATTCCAGACTTCCTCCCTGCGACGTCACGACTATCTTCATGGATTCCTCCAATCACTCCGGTCGCCGGATCACGAACGGAGATGGCCGTCCGCGAACGGCTGATATGCCGGAGCATCCTTCGCTGGTGAATTCGCACGTACCGTGCCGGATCCCGGGCGGCGGGAGGTTTTCCTGTGCCTTTTATTCCAACAATTTGCCGCTTCCCGATTCTTACACCCGGATGACCATGGGCATATTGCAAGATTATCGCTATAATTCAAATGCAAATTGCAATGGTTATTTGCCTTATGACCGGGAGGGATCGGTAGTGGCGGCAAACGGAGAGTCGGATCCGGGCGTGGAGAGCGTGATTCTCGATTCCATCAACGAGGGAGTGTTCACGGTGGACCGGGAATGGCGCATCACGGCTTTCAACCAGGCGGCGGAACGGATCACCAAAGTCCGCCGCGAGGAAGCGCTGGGCCGTCGGTGCTGCGACGTCTTCCGCGCCGACATATGCGAAAAGTCCTGTGCCTTGGGAAGGACGTTGGCCAGCGGAAAGCCCGTCGTCAACGCCACCGCCCGCATCGTCGATCAGTTCGGCAATCGCATACCCATCCGCATTTCGACGGCCCTGCTCCGGGATGCGCATGGAAATGTGATCGGGGGCGTGGAGACATTCCAGGATCTCAGTCTTGTCGAGCAGCTGCAGAAAGAGCTTCAGGCACGGTACACGTTCGAGGACATAGTCGGGCGCAGTCCGGCCATGATGCGCCTGTTCGAGATCCTGCCCCGCATCGCCGAAAGCGCGAGCACGGTTCTCCTGGAAGGTCCGAGCGGCACCGGCAAGGAACTGTTTGCGCGCGCCATTCACAATCTATCGCCCCGCCGCAGGAAGCCCATGGTCGCCGTCAGCTGCGCCGCCTTGCCGGACACCCTTCTCGAAAGCGAGCTTTTCGGGCACAAGGCGGGTGCCTTTACCGACGCTCGGCGCGACAAGCCGGGAAGGTTTGCGCTGGCGAACGGCGGCACGATCTTCCTGGACGAAATCGGTGATATCTCGCCGGCGACCCAGGTCCGCCTGTTGCGCGTGCTGCAGGAGCGTGTGATCGAGCCGCTCGGGGCGGTCGAGCCCGTGAAGGTCGACGTTCGCGTGGTCGCAGCCACGAACAAGGATCTGGGTAAGCTCGTGAGCGAGGGCCGGTTCCGGGAGGACCTTTACTACAGGATTCGCGTGATCCACCTGAAACTGCCCCCGCTGACTCAGCGGCGTGAGGACATACCGCTTCTGGTGGACCACATGGTAGCCAAGTTCAACCGCCTGCAGGGCAAGCAGATCGCGGGGGTTTCCCCGGAGGTCATGGAAAGGCTCATGGAATACGACTTTCCCGGCAACGTGCGCGAACTCGAGAACATCATCGAGCAGGCCTTCGTTCTCTGCCGCGGCGGGCTCATCGAAATGCATCATCTCCCGCCGGAGCTCCGGCCCGAAGGCTTGTCGCCGCGCACGGGGGCCGGGCCGCTGTCGCTTGAGGCCATGGAAAGGCTGCTGATCCGCGAAGCGCTCGAGCGCCACCACGGGAACCGGCGCCAAACGGCGCGCGAGCTCGGGATCGATCCGAGCACGCTCTATCGAAAGATGAAAGCCCTGGACATCCCGAAACCGACCGGCGACGGCCGGCGGCGCAGGAGGTGATCGCGGCCCTGTTGCCGGACTCGCCTGTTCCGACAGCTATCAGCGCTCGGCGGCGAGCTGCGCCGCTGCGGCTAGTGGTAATCGTGGGTTCCCTGCTTGACGGGGATGCCGGTCTTGGCGGTTATCACGGCGGCAAGTTCCTCGGCTGTGAAATAGGGACAGCCGGGCTTGGCGTTGACCAGGCATGAGCTGAGATACACTTCGTCGGGTTTGACCTCGGCAAGCTTGGCCGCCATGCCGAGGTTCGGGACCGTGCTGCGCCCGGGACATTCGCAGTGTATGAAAAAGATCACCTGCGACGGCTCGGTGAAATTGCCTTCTCCGAGGGAGGCCGCCTTCAAACACCTCCATTCGCCCGGGCAGCCGTAACCGCTATTGATATAGGCACCGCATCCGATGACTGCTGTTTTCTTCATGGTCCGATCGATCATAGTGTGGGTTGGGTTTGTGATTCGTCTTGTTCTGCCGGTTCATGCCCCATGCGCCGCCGGCGAACGAGCAGGACAGCTCCCGGCCTAAGAGCTTCTGAGCCTCTGCAGGGCGTTTTCCGCTGCGATTGCAATGGGTTCGAGGCTCGGTTCGGACGAACAGTCGGGATGGCCCGCGGATATCAACGTCGTCAAGTCCCCAATGGTCTTGTTACCCAGGATCAGCGCGTTGATCGCGTCGATTCCCTTCGCGGCCGTCTCGCCCTCGCTGACGATCTGACCTCCGATCAGGCGCTGCGACTGCCTATCGAAGACCAGTTGAAGGGTCCATGGCTTGGCGCCCGCAATCATACCATGTTTTGTCCGCGATACGGCTCTGACGGAAAAAGCGTCGAATCCCTCCGCCCGCGCGCATTTCTCCGTGAGTCCGGTGGCTGCAACGTATAGATCGAAGAGTCTTACGGCACAGTTGTTCAACACGCCTGGAAAAGGAATGGCGTAACCCGCCAGTCTCTTGGCCGCCAGTCGCCCTTGAATCACGGCCGGCCCGCGCAGTTGAGAAGGGACGGGTCGCCGCGTCAGATAATGCACCTTCTCGGCGCAGTCGCCCGCGGCAAGAATATCGGGATTGGAGCTCTCCAGAAACTCGTTGACTTGTATGCCGAATCGACCCAGCTTCAGTCCTGCCTGTACGGCCAGTTCCAGGTCGGGCTTGGCCCCCGCGGAAATCAGAACCAGGTCGGCTTCCATACGTGACCCGTCGTCGAGTTCTGGTTCTGGCACGCCGTGTGCTTTGGAATACTGCGCGGGTACATTCGGGATCTTGGATGCCAAAAGCAGCGTTTTCGGCATGGGGTGATCGGATCGCGCCGGTTTTTGACGTAGCCGGGCAGCTCCATGTCGTGGAAACCAGTGCAGGGGAGATCGTGCGCGAAACTCGTGAGTTCCTGGGTGAGCTGCCGCCGCTGCAGCGAGTGACTCGCCTTTTGGATCTGGGAATCGATGCCCTGATTTGCGGCGCGATCTCGAGGCATCTCCACGGATTGATAGCAGCGAACGGCATCCGGGTGATCTCGTTCGTAACCGGCGATCTGCGCGAGCTTGTCGAGGCTTGGGGCAGAGGCGAACTTGATGGGAGCGCATTCGCCATGCCTGGTTGTCGGGGGCGAAGCCGGCGCCATGGCGGATGGATGCGCAGTTTGTTCGAGGAGGACCGGATCATGAATAGAGGGATCGGCATGGGGCAGGGAGGCGGACGCGGCAGAGGTGCAGGAGGCGGGCGCAGGGGGCGGATGGGCGGTGCTCGACGGGCCGGGCCCGGCGGCAACTGCGTCTGCCCGAGCTGCGGGGAGAAAGTGCCGCACGAGCGCGGGATTCCTTGTTTCGAGCGCAAGTGCCCGAAGTGCGGCACGGCGATGGTCAGGGAATGATTTGCAAAGATTGGAGGTAATCACTATGCCAAGAGGAGACAGAACCGGACCCATCGGGATGGGTCCGATGAGCGGGCGTGCCGCCGGCTACTGCGCCGGTTTCGGTATGCCTGGTTACATGAACCCGATGCCCGGTCGCGGATTCGGAATAGGCCGCGGCAGGGGCTGGTGGGCACACGGATTCGGCGCGGGGCGGGGCTGGCGGCACTGGTATTATGCCACCGGCTTGCCGGGATGGATGCGGTACGGCCGGCATCGTCCGATGCTTGGATACCCGGCGTTTTTCGCCCAGCCGGACCCCGAGATGGAGAAACAATGGCTGAGGCGGGATGCCGAAGCGCTCAAGTCGGAGCTGGATTCGATCCAGGAGCGGCTTTCGGCGATCGAGCGCGAGCAGGCATCCCGGAAAGAGAAGGGCGAGTAATTCGATGCCGGCCTCGCAGATGCGACCGAGAGCCCCCGCCCGAAGTGTGCGGCTCGGCTCTCGGTCGCTCCAGGCAGGGAGGCGATCGGGCCGACCCCCGAAGCAGGATGGTTACGGGTTCCATGACGCTCGCCGACGTCTCATGTATGTACGGGGTGGACAATGCCGCCCTGCGCCGGATTCTTGGTATCGGCCCCGGGATCCCTATGGATCGCGAGATTCGCGACCTGAGGCGGGCGGGCACTGCAGGCGTGCCTGCGCCCGATGAGATCGAACGCGCCCTCGACGCTTACCTGAACCGCGGGGCAGGTGCCGGCGGAATCGGTGATCGCGTTGCGTCCCGCCCTTCGGCAGACGTCCGGACACCTGCACAGGGGTTCCCGGAACAGCGGAGCGGAAGGCGCACGGGGAGAAGCGCATCCAACCTGGTGCTGAACGGCGCAAGCACACTGCAGGAGGCCTTGGCGTACAGCGGAAAAACCCTGGACCAGGTGAAAAGGGACTGGAATCTGGAGTTCGTCGACCCGCAGACGAACCTGGGCGCGCTCGCCAGGATGATCGGAATCCCGATGCGGGAGCTCAGGGATTATTTCTCGAAGTAGTCGGGCAGGCAGATCATGGTTACGCTTTTTTCATCAACTCCGTTACTGCCTCGCGCACCTGCTGCATCGTGATCGGATACATCTTCCTCACTTTGCCCAGCTGCAAATCGGGCGAGATCTCGGGCGGCAGACCGAGCCGCTTTGCGATGACCCGAGCGGGAATGCCCGTCTGTTTCTCAATGTCGCGCAGGCTTGTCTGGCCGGTGACAAGTATGCCGGGCTGATCGGCGGAACCTCTGCCCGTTGCCGGATTCGGCTCTTCATGATGTTCACCGCCATGCAGGGCCGCTATCGGATCCGGGGTCGATGTCGCTCCGGATCCGTCCCGGGACGGGGAATCCTTGCCATACTCCGCAATAATGCCCCTCACCTCATCCATGGTGAATGGATACTGCTGCCTGAGCCTGCCGAGGGTCTCGTCCGCCGGGACACCCGGAGGAAGATGGAGCCTCTTAGCCATCTCCTGGGTGGGGATCCCATAGCGCCGCTCGATATCCGCCAGTGTCATCTGTCCCGTCAGCGATTGCGATTCCTGAAGGCTGCCTGTAGAAGGCGACGCCGGTGACGAAGGGCCCTGGTAGCCTCTCGAGGGTTCGGGAAAACTGCCGTTCATTTCGGCCTCACCTCGGTCGACGGATATCCAGACGTGGAAGGCGTTCCACTTTATGAAGAACGAGCGCGAGGCACTGGCTCCGAGGCAAGCGAGCCAGCGCTTTCCGGACAAGCCGCCGGCGCTCGCTTCGTTCGAGCCGCTCGCCGGGATCCTCCTCAGGGTCGGGGAGCGCTCGGACGGCAGCGGAATCGGTCGACAAGCCGAAGCAGGTTCGCAGCCATTTTCTTGCGCGCCGATATCGCAGGTGGTTCAGCGATCGGTTGGCGGCAATGCGGAATATCCAGGTGGAAACTGCCGAGTGCCCGCGAAACCGGCCGGCGTTGTTGTAGATCTGAAGGAACACGCCCTGGGCAAGGTCTTCGGCTTCCTGGACGTCGTGGATGAAGCCCAGACAGATGCGGAATACTCTCTGTTGATACTTCTCCACGAGGCGGCGGAATGCCTCATGATCGCCGGCGGCCGACGCCAGAAGCAACTCGCGATCTCTTTCTTCGCCTTCCGGATGCACCCGGCACTCCTTTGCAGCGCTTTCGAGGCCGCCGACGCGATGGCGTACGTCCGGCGGGCGGCATTCGAAATCGAGGCCGCACGGCATCCGACCCGCGCGGGCGGCAGAAAGGCAGCCCGAGCGCGCGGGGGCGGCATAAGGACCTCGCTTTGCCTCAGGCTTGAGGCGACCAAAGGTTCGCCGCGGCGCCGATCAATGCCTGGTCGCCGGCGCCTGGAGCGCACGCACCTGCAACCGGCCTGCAGTAGGCGCATGAGAGGCATGGAGCAACCTGGGCGAAAGGCACATGCCGGGCGGGTGCGCGCTGCTTTCTCCAGCTCATCGGGCCGCTGGGGGATCATGGAGCGGCCGAGAGCCCGGGAGCGGCATTGCATGCCTCCTCGTTACCGGGCACTCTCTTATTTGGTTGCCACACGCTGGAGTTCGCAAAGAACAATCTTTCCGAGCGCAACAGGAGCCGCTTCTTCGAGCTGAAGAACGGCTTGGGCATACTTGGTATCGAGCCGTTCGAGGGAGTCTTCGGTGCGAAAGTCGCGGGCTCCTACATAGTCCGAAACCCAGACGACCCTCCCGGCGCCGATCTTTCGCAGGGTTTCGGCATCATGCACGATGAAGCGATCGCCTGCGCGCACCTTGTCCATCCAAAAACTCTCGACGAAGAGCCGCACCTGCTTTTCTCGATGTCCGAGGACGATGCGCTGATAGTCTTGCGGGGTGAGGTGCTCGCCCGGGCGCACGTCGAATTTATACAGGAACCCGTCGATCGGTGAACGCAGGATCAAGGTATCCAGTTGGCGGCGCTTCAGTTCCACTTCGGCCTCAGCCGTTGCGATTTGCCGCCGCAGTCGTTCCGCCTCCAGGGTCTTCTGGCTGAGTTCGATTTCCGCCTCGGCCCTGGCTGTCGCGATTTGCTGGCGAAGCAGTTCCGCCTGCAGGGACATCTGGCTGTAGTCCAGTTCGGAAGTGACTCCCTTCCGAGACAGAGGTTCCTTTCTCTTCAACTGGTCGAGCACGAGATCGAGCCGGGCATCGAGCTCCCTCACCCGCGACACCGCAACTTGAAGGGCCTCCTGGCCCACATGGGGGTCGCTCGCAGGCAAGGGCTCCTTTCTCTTCAACTCATCCATGATGAGATCCAGTCGGGCTTCGAGTTCCCTCACCGACGACATGGCGACGCGAAGCGCCTGTCGCTCGACGTCTGCATCCAGTTCGCACAGCACCTGGCCGGCCGTGACATTCTGCCCTTCATGGACCAGAACGCGCGTGACTCGCCGGGATTGCTGAGGGGCCACGAAGACCTCGCGTCCCAGCGGTTCCACGCGGCCGTACACCCTCGCAGGCGCGTCGTCGAGAGAGGGAGGCGTGCCGGGCCGGGGCGGGGCCGAGGCTTTCCGCAAGGATACTTGCACGTAGAAAAGCCCCGCAATGACAAGAAGGATGGCGAGGAGAAAACCGGCGATTCGGCGGAGTCTTTTCATTATTCAGTTGCTCTTGTTTGCTTCAGTGTAGGCTTCCCGGGTTTCGGAGACGACCACGCCGTTTTCAAGCTTGAGCAAGCGGTCGGCATAGGGAAAAACCCGGGCGTCGTGGGAAACCACCACTACGATCCGGCCTTCCTCGAGGGCGATTCGTTTGAGAATGCCCATGACCGCCTGACCGCTTTCGGCGTCCAGGGCGGAAGTCGGCTCGTCGCAAAGCAGGATCGAGGGGTTCTTGATCAAGGCGCGCGCGATGGAAGCGCGTTGCTTCATGCCGCCGGACAGGAGTCGCGGCTGCATGTGGGCAGTGCCGTCGAGCCCGAGCGTTTTCAGAAGGCCCTCGGCCTTCAGGCGGATGTCATGTCTTGCGCGGCCTCCCCGTATGCCGTAGGCCAGCAGAATGTTCTCCATGACGCTCAATCCCTCGATGAGCATGGGCTGCTGAAATACGAAGCCGTATTGCCTCAGCCGCACCATGGCCGCTTCTTCATCCGAGAGGCGCGTGACGTCCAGTGCATCCAGAAGCAGACGGCCTTCCGAGGGACGCAACACCAGCCCCATGATGGAGAGCAGCGTGGTCTTGCCGCTGCCCGATGGCCCGGAAAGGACCGATAATTCACCCCCTGCGAATTCGAGGTCCGTCGGGAACAACACGCGGCGCATCTGGCGGCCGTCCGAGAAGTCGCGCGCAATCTTGATCAGTCTCAGCGTACTCACGCAAGCATCCGCCGCATCAATGAAAGACCGAAGCCGGCTCGGCTTTGAGCGCAACGCGCAAGGCGATCAGCGATCCCAACAGGCTTACGAGCAGGGTGCCTCCGGCAAGAATCGGGGGGATCCTGGCCGGAAAGTAACTGGGGATCGAGGAGCCCGCGGTTGCGTTCAGCAGGACGGCCAGCATGAGGAACCCTATGAAGAGCCCGACGCCCGCAATGATCAGCGCTTCGCTCATGACGACCACCGCAATATCCCGGCGCCGACCGCCGATGGCACGCATGACCGCAAAGTCGCGCGAGCGGCTCAGGACGCTGGTGTACATGGTCAGGGAAATGATGACGACGCCGATCAGCACGGCGATGACCGTGGAGAATCCGAAGCTGCCTCCGATGCCCGTTTCGACGAGATAATAGTTCTGCGTCAGCCGGGAAAGCTCCCGCGAGCTGAACACGGAACATTCCGGCACAAGGGCGCGCAGGCGGGCAAGGGCTGTCGCATGGTCATCATCGGCCCGGAATCGTACCAGAATCGCCGAGTAGCGCCCCGGGGGTGTGCGGGCGATTTCCTTGACCTTGTCCAAGGAAGCGAAAACGAGAGTCCCCTGGAAAGCGCGAACCGCCTCGGTGACGGCTGCCACCCGAACCCGCCGGCCGCCGATTTCGGTCACCTGATCGAGCATCGGATGCCCGAGCTTGGCCAGATCGAGGCGGTCCACGGTAACAGCCTCCAGGTCCAACAAGGCTCGTTCATCAGCCTGGGCAAACTGCCACGGGCCGCCCGCCTGGCGGGGGCGCCGGGTTCCCACGACGCGCACGGATTCGAACGATCCGCCTCGCGTTCGAAACAAGCCATTGCCGATCAGAACGGGTTCCGCCCACTCCACCTCACGCAGGCCCATGACGCGATCCATATAGCGGGCCGACACGAGGTTGCCGGCATCTACGTTGCGGAGGTTGGCGCTCATGATCCAGGCGTCGGCTCCACTGTGATCCACAAGCACGGACATGTAGCCCAGCAATCCGAACAGTATGGAGAGCTGCTGGCCCACGAGAAAGACGATGGCCACGACGCCGAGCAGCGCTCCGGCTGTGGAGGAGCGATCATGCACGACCATGCGGAACGCGGTCAGGCTACGCATCCTTGGGCCCTTCCGCCGCCAGGCGGAAGCCCTCCTCAAAATCGCCGGCCACCAGCCCGCCGCTGTCTTCCAAAACAGCCTTGGCGGCGAGCGCCCCGCTGCCGCCCAGGATGATGCGGCAACGAGGAGAGGCGGCGCGGCACTGTTCGATCGCCTCCAGCGCCTCATCCAGCCTGGAAATCGCAGTGAAGGTCAGAAAGAGGGCCACGGGTGAAAAGGCCGCGACAGCGCGCGCAATCTGAGCGGCCGGCAGGCTTCTTCCCAGGTTTTTCACCGACAGGCCCTTGAATTCCATGTACGTGGCCAGGGCCAGGGGAACCAGTGCGTGCTCGTCACCGGGTACGCACGAGACCAGCACGTTCATTCCCTGTTTCGGCGCAGCGCCGGTCATCACCAGCGGCGGTCCGGCCAGTAGAATCTGCATCGCTTCGGTCGCGAGATGTTCCTGAAAAATCTCCACTTCATTGAATTCCCATCGTCGTCCGATTTCGGCCATCGCCGGCAGCATTACTTCGACGATCAGCCTGTCCGGCGGCACCCCCTTCGCGACCATGTCCGAGAGGATTTCCCGGGCATCACGGACATCGCCGCGCACGAGACTTTCTACCAGTCGGGTTACGACCGGTTCCGGGAAGGGCTGGCTTCGATTCTGCGCTTGCGCGACCAGCAAAGGCAGCTCGCCCCTGATCGCCCGGATCGGTTGAGCCAGTTCGTTGCACTCGGGCGGTTTGATCACCCCTTGAATGGCGATGATCCAACTGTCCAGAACCATCCCGAAGGCGTCATGGCTGGAACCGCGTGCCGCGAAGACCCCGGCATACCAGCGGGACTCTTCATGCAGAACGGCGAAGAGGCGGTGGCGATAGACGACCTTCAACAATCGCCCGAATTCCAGGGCGTATTGCAGGAGTTGCCGATCCTCCTTGGCGAGATCCGGCCGATGATGGTAGCGCCATTCGAGTTCCAGGCGCTTGAGGACCACCGCCGAAAGCTCTCCGAATTCGGAGGCAAACAAACGTGAAGCGGCATCGGACACCGCATTCATCTGTCCTTACCCGTCATTTGGGTCGGAGCCGTTCCGGGAGGATTCCATACCGTCGGCAACCGGCGCGCTGTTCCCTCGGGATCTGTAAAGGCCGCCATGGTTCACCGAACGCCGGCGGCGCTGCGGGTCGTTCCCTGCCGAGTCCTCCCGACGGGACAATGCGCCGCTGGTCTTTTCTCGATCACCGGCCCTCACCGGGCGCCTCCCTCGGACGACCCATCTTAACCGATTCTATTGAGGAGAGGAAGGGAGGAAGATCGGGCGCAAACGGCGCATGGCCGGCCTTTCCCGTTTGCAGTATCTGTTACCCTTCTTGCAAGAAAGGCAATCTTTCCGTCCCCCCACCCCACGAAAGCTTCCTGATGGGAGGGCAGGCGAAAGCTGCTGCAGTCTGTATACCATTTTGTATACAGCGAATCTGCGCTGCGCTACCCGAAAAGCAGCCTGCAGGGGTGGACCTGCCGCCTGCCGGTGGGTCCGCCGCGCCGCGGCGGACCGTGGGCTTATTGCTTCAAGCTGGCGATCCCGCGCGGCGCGCAGGACATGTCCGTCCCGGAGGGACGGAAGCTGGTAGCTCCAGGTGAGCGGAAGCGAATCTGGAGAAAAGGAAGCGGCATGCGACAAGCCCCGAAGGGCCGGCAGAAGGATATTTGAGAAACCCCGGTCTGCCGGCCCTCCGGCGCTTGACTGATCGATGCGCTCCTTTCCGGGGGTTCGCCTGCGGCTCACCCCCGGCTACCGGTATCCGAATTACAATGCCGGTGTCTGAGCCGCAGGGCTCTTCATGGAACATACTGGCGCCGCTGGCGCAACAGGGTTAGAATGGCGAGAAGCCACAGGTGCTTCCACCGCCTCAGACAGGCATGGGTTTCAGGCTGGTGTGCGCCGGCCGGATCGGTGGCGACGAGCCTGAGCTCTCGATTCCCGTTTCCGGAGACCATCCATGAAGACAGCGAAAATGTCCGCCGAACGAAAGAAGACCCTGCGCAGGCTCGCGGCTATGATGAACACGCGGCACCGCAACCCCTTCCCGATAACCAGGCCGCTCCTGGACTGTTTTGACGTCGCCGTCACGGGCGAGGAGGCCGAGTTTCTCGTGCGCCTGGGCACGGCGCCCTTCACGCGCGCCGAGGCCGCCTCGCGCAGCGGGCTCGCCGAGCGCGAGTTCGCCCCGTTCTTCGACGGGCTTGTGCGCAAGGGTCTGATTGCGCCGCAGGTCTGCGACGGTGGTGAAGTGTTTGCGCTCGCCGGCATCATGGTCGGTTGGTTCAAGACCTACCTGAGCGACGGGCGGATGACTGCCGAGAAGCGCGAGTTCGCGCGGCGCCTGGACGCGCTGTTCAAGTCCTGGGGAAGAATGAACGTCTTCCCGTTGCGGCTTCTCCTGACCCGCGTGCAGGCGAAGGACAAGGAGCCGCTGCTGAGCATCGTCCCTGCCGGCGGTGCCGGCGGCGCAAGAGGCGGGCCGGCGTCAACGTTTCGCCAGCAGGGCCTCGAGGGTGCGCAGGACGGCCTGTCGGTGCGTCCCGGCCCAGTAGATCTTGTCGCAGGCGGGGCATCGCTTGAAGCCGGCCTGCGTGGCGAAAACGAACGGGGGCACGCGCTCGCGCACCTGCTCGCGCGCGATGCTTTCGAGCACCGCATTGCAGTCCAGGCAGCGCGAAAGGAGGCCCGGCAGGGCGGACGTTCCCGTGGCGCGGAAAACCTGCCGGATCTGCTCCCGGACATCGTCGCTCTCGATGAAGATGAAGCGCCGCACGGCCTTGCGCACCAGAAGCCGCGTGTCCTTCGAGAGGATGATGCGCCCCTCGCGCTGCGAAGACAGCAGGAGTTCCTCGTCGGTGATCCGGTTGGAATAGACGACATCGAATCCGGCGATCCGGAGCCACTTGGCCAGCCTGCCCAGCATCACGTCGGCGACGAAGCGCGGCCCCCCGTCGGCCTGACCGATCGGCGAAGCCTTGGCCTGGATCAGGCGCTGCCGCTGCGTGGCGGCCTTCTTGCGCGAAGCCGAATTGCTCATCGTTCACGCCGCAGAACAGGCTAATCTTTGAGCATACGGGCCAGCAGTTCGTTCAGGAGCTTCGGATTTGCCTGGCCGCGCGTTTCCTTCATGACCTGGCCGGCGAAATACCCGAACAGTTTCTCCTTCCCCGCGCGGTATTCGGCCAACTGCCTGGGATTGGCGGCCTTGACCTTGTCGATCGCCGCGATCAAAGCCGACTCGTCGCTGATCTGCTCGAGCCCCAGGCGCCGGATCGCCTCCTCGGGCGTCTCGCCCGAGCGGAACATTTCGTCGAAGACGCTCTTGGCGATCTTGCCCGAGATTGCGCCGCCGTCCACCATGCGAATAAGAGCGGCCAGTCGGGATGCCGGCAGCGGGCAATCTTCGATCTCCCTGCCCGACGATTTCAGGGCGCGCGTCAGATCGCCCATGATCCAGTTGGCCGCCGCGCGCGCATTTTCCGAGAGGCGGGCGCACTCCTCGTAGTAGTCGGCGCTCCGCGGCGTTGCCGTAAGCTGCAGGGCGTCGTCGGCCGAAAGCCCGTAGGCGGACATGAAGCGCTCCAGCTTGGCGCCCGGAAGCTCGGGAAGCGCGGCCAGGCTTTCCTCGATCCACGCCGGGTCGAGGACGAGCGGCGGCAGATCCGGCTCGGGGAAATAGCGATAGTCGTGGGCCTCTTCCTTGCTGCGCATGGGTACCGTGCAGCCCTGGACCTCGTCCCAGAGGCGCGTTTCCTGCACGAGTCGATCCGAGCCGGCGAGCACGCGCGACTGCCGTTCGATCTCGTAGTCGAGGGCCTTCTGAAGGAAGCGGAACGAATTCAGGTTCTTGATCTCGACCTTCACGCCGAAGCCCGCCGCTCCCCTGGGCCGCACGGAAACATTGGCATCGCAGCGCAGGCTGCCTTCCTCCATGTTGCCGTCGCAGACGCCCAGGTAGATCAGCGTCTTGCGCAGGTGCGCCAGGTAGTCGTAGGCCTCCTGACTGCTGTGAAAATCCGGCTCGCTCACGATCTCGATCAATGGGACTCCGCTGCGATTCAGGTCCACGTAAGAGCAATCTTCCGTGGTGCTGTGCAGGGATTTCCCGGCATCCTCTTCGAGATGCAGGCGCGTGATGCGGAATGTCTTTTCCCGGCGGTTGACGATCCGGCCGGTCTCGGTGCGCTCGCCGCTGAGAACGCGCACGCACCCCTGTTCCGCCAGGGGACGGTCGTACTGCGAGATCTGGTAACCCTTGGGGAGGTCCGGGTAGAAGTAGTTCTTGCGGGCGAATACGGATACCGGGTTGACACGGCATCCGAGAGCCAGGGCGGCGCGCACAGCCATGAGCACCGCCTCGCGATTCGGCACGGGCAGGGCGCCGGGCAGCCCGAGGCAGACCGGGCAGGTGTTGGTGTTCGGCGGGTCGCCGAATCGGGTGCTGCAACCGCAGAAGAGCTTGCTGCGGGTCAGCAGTTGCGCGTGGACTTCCAGTCCGATCACCGGTTCGAATTCCATCGCCTCTCCCGCAGACTATGATTATAGCGGACAAAGCGGCACCCGTTCCGGCAAAAGCAGCCGGGCGGTGCTCTCAAGAAAGTGAGCACAGGGTCATTCTTGCAGCGCGCCCGCGGGCGGCGGCCGGCGCGTCGCGCGGCCGGCCGGCCCGCCATGGGAGCGATTCCGGACATTACCTGCGCGCCTCACGCCCGATGGTATGGGGCGTGCATGGTGCCGATGCGGCTCCGGAGCGCTGCCGGGGTGTCCGGGAACTGAGGGCGCTGGCAAGCGAGAGAGACGGCCGATTCGGGTGCCGTGGCCGGGCGTGCCCGGCAGCGCTTCGACCGCGGGGGATGGTTGCCGCGGCATCACTCCGCGCCGCGCCCGGATCGGCAACAAAACCGGCCGGCGGGCATGCTCCTGCGGGCGCCCGCTGGCGCGGCCGGGGCACCTTGACATCCGCAATCCCTATCCTTAGACTCTGACTTGCTCCACTGGCCCGGCGAACGGGCGATCGATAGACTTTCGCAAGAGGAGACCACGGTGCCGCAAAACAAAGAGCATTTTTCCGACACCCGCCGCCTGGAAGACAAGTATTTTCACAAGAAAGAGCAGGAGCTGATCAGGAAGTTGAAAGAGAGGGCAGCGAAGGAAGCGTCGCGCAGGGAACTGTCCGAGACCCTCAATATCTCCGACGAGGGAATCCTGCACGCTCTCGAGGAGCTCGGCTACAACCGCGAGACGGTAAAGGTTCTCCATCTGTTTCCGTTGATCACCGTCGCCTGGGCGGACGGATCGGTTTCGCAGAAGGAACGCGAAAAGATCCTGGCGGCCGCGGCTGCTCACGGGATAGGGGAGGGAACTGCCGCTTACGGCAGATTGAAGGAATGGCTCGAGAATCGCCCCGATGAGATAACCGTCTCGAGGACTCTGAAGATCATCCGTGACCTGATGCGCTTCAGCCCGGACGCAAAGCCCGGCCAGGGCGCCGAGGATATCCTGGCGCTGTGCGAGCAGGTAGCCGATGCCTCCGGCGGGATCCTCGGAATGGTCGGCAGGGTGTCACGAGA
>CAZHQK010000174.1:0-8975 GCA_964534795.1 uncultured Acidobacteriota bacterium | reverse complement strand
CCCTGAACACAAGCTACAAGGGTTACGATGTATACGAGCTGCCCCCGAACGGCCAGGGGCTAACCGTTCTTCAGATGCTCAACATCCTGGAAGGATTCGACCTGCGCGCATGGGGGCACAATTCAGCAGACTACCTCCATCACCTTGTCGAGGCGAAGAGGCTCGCTTTTGCCGACAGGGATCGCTGCCTGGGCGACCCGGAATTCTCGGAGGTGCCGATCGACCGCCTCCTTTCCAAGGCCTATGCGGCCGAAAGGCGCCGGCTCATCGATGCGCGGCGCGCGCGTCCGGCAGGCCGGCCCGGGGGCGCGGATGAGAGCGACACCGTTTATCTCGCGGTAGTCGATGAGCTCGGCAACGCCGTCAGCTTCATCAACAGCCTTTTCGGACCCTTCGGCTCCGCGATCGTGGCGGGCGATACGGGGATCTGCCTGCAGAACCGGGGTTCCGCCTTTGTCATTGACGAGCGTTCGCCGAATTGCATCGCGCCGCGCAAGAGGCCGCTGCACACGATCATCCCGGGCATGGTGCTGCGCGACGGCAAGCCGTATTTCGTATTCGGCGTCATGGGCGGCGACAACCAGCCGCAGGCCCAGGTTCAAGTGCTGTTGAACCTCGTGGAGTTCGGCATGACGGTGCAGGAAGCGGGCGAGGCGCCGCGCTTCCGTCACACAGGCGCGGAGCTCGGTCTCGAGTCGGGCATCGGGCCGCAGGTGCGCCGGGAACTCGCTCTGCGCGGGCACAAGCCGGTGACGCTGCTCGACGGCTTCGGCGGCTATCAGGGCATTCTCATCGATCCTCGCACCGGAGTTCTGGCAGGCGGCAGTGACCCGCGCAAGGACGGGTGCGCCATGGGCTGGTGATCCGCCGCCCGGCCGGCCGCGAGATTCTGGGAGGGCATCGTGTACGGTCTTTACTCCCTCGTGCTGGCGATGGGAGCCGTTGCAACCGGCCCCTACTGGATCATCCAGGGCTTGAGGGGCAAGAAATATTTTCGCAGCCTCTTGTCGCGTCTCGGATGGAAGATGCCCGAATGGCATGATGCCCGGCGCCCGGTCTGGATTCACGCTGTTTCCGTAGGCGAGGTTCTGGCGGCCAAGGTCTTGTATGCCGAGCTGCTGAAAGCGCAACCGTCCCTCCCGGTGATCGTCTCCACAATCACCGCCGCAGGCCAGGCTCTGGCGCGAAAGGAGCTCGGAAAGGCTGCCGCGCATCTGTACTTTCCTTTCGACTGGCAGTTCGCGGTGTCCCGCTTCCTGGAGCGCTTCCAACCCCGAGCCGTCGTTCTGATGGAAACCGAGCTCTGGCCCAACTTCGTCCGCGCCTGCTCGACCGACGGAATTCCCGTCTTCCTGGCCAACGGCCGCATCTCGGACCGCTCGTGCAGGCGGTACGCGCTCGTGCGCCCTCTCATCGCCGACGTCCTCGGCCGGCTGGAGATGCTGGGAGTGCAGACGGACGAAGACGCGCGCCGTTTCGCCGCGCTCGGGGCCGCCGAGTCCCGCATCCGTGTGACCGGCAACCTGAAATTCGATTATGCTCCGGCGCGCGAGCCCGGAGCATGCGAGCTTCTGGAGCGGATCGGCGCCCGCATGGGACTATCGCAGGAAACACTACCGGTCGTCGTCGGCAGCAGCATGAAAGGCGAGGAAGGCCTGTTTCTGCGGGCTTTCCGGGCACTGCAGGCCAGGCTGCCGCAGACGCGCCTCATCCTGGCTCCCCGCCACCCGGAACGTTTCGAAGAGGTCGCCGGCCTGATCGCCGCCACCGGCCTTCCCTGGGCGCGCCGGAGCCGCCTGGGGGATGCTACGGGCGGGCAGGTCCATATTGTCCTGCTCGATTCGATCGGCGAGCTGCGTGCGGTCTACGCGCTGGCCGAAGCGGCGGTCATCGGCGGGAGTTTCCTTCCCTTCGGCGGCCACAATCTGCTGGAGCCGGCGGCGCTCGGCAAGGCCGTAGTCTTCGGGCCGCACATGAACAACTTCAAGGAGGCGGCGCAGATGTTCCTGGACGCCGGTGCGGCCCGGCAGTGCGGCCCGGAGGATCTGGCGGGCGTGCTCGTCGAGCTGATGGAGAACCCGGAGCTGCGCCGGCAGATGGGGCGGCGGGCCGAGCGCATTCTGCAGTGCAACCGCGGGGCAGCCGCCGCCACGGCCCGATTCCTGATACCCTACATCGGCGGATGAACCATGGTATCGCCGCTTTGCTGGCCGGCCGCATGCGGTGCGCGCATCCTCTCGATCGCACTTCGCGCGCGGGCGGCGCTCTACCGCCGGGGCGTCCTTGCCGTTCACAGGCTCGATGCTCCGGTGATCAGCATCGGCAACTTGACCACGGGCGGCACGGGCAAGACCCCGCTGGCAATCCACACAGCCCGGCTCCTGTCGGCCCGGGGATACCGGACGGTCCTTCTTTCGCGCGGGTACGGCCGCCGTTCGCGGCAAGCTCCGCTGGTCGTGCCGCCGGATCCGGCGTGCCGTGTCCGGGCCGAGGAGGTCGGCGACGAGCCGGCACTGATCCGCCGCAAGGCGCCGGGAGTCTGGCTCGCGATCTCGGCCGACCGCCGGGCTGCGGCCGACGCGGTGCCCCGCGCCGGCGCGCCGACCGTTTTCCTTCTCGACGACGGCTTCCAGCACCTGCGGCTGCATCGCGATCTCGACATCGTCCTGATACACGAAGCCGACCGCATACTTTCCAACCGGCTGTTGCCGGCCGGGTCGATGCGCGAACCGCTCGCGGGCCTGGAGCGCTGCGATATACTGATGCTGAACGGGACCGGTGATGATTCCCAATGGGATGCGGTCAGGGAGGCCGCGGCACGGATCAATCCGCGCATGGCCGTCTTTCGCTGCCGCCAATCGATTGCGCGCATCGTTCGCCTGGAAGACTGGCTCGCCGATCCGTGCACGGCGCCGGCGGTTACGGACGTTCCGCCGGCCTATCTGGTCGCGGCCATCGCAAACCCGCATCGTTTTCGCGCCGACGCATCGGCCTGCCGCATCGAGGTGCGCGGGCGGCGCTTTTTCAGGGACCACTACCCGATCAGCGCGGCGGACTGGTCGAGCAGCATCGAGGCGGCACGTTCGTCCGGCGCCCGGGCCATTGTGACCACCGAGAAGGATGCCGTCAAATTGAGCCGGGCGCCGGCCTTCCCCGTCCTGGTCGCGGTCCTGGAGATTGCGGTCGCCGAGGCGGCCGCCTTCGAGGAGATTCTCGGAAACGCCTGCCGGAGAGCGATGTGAGGCGCATCGAGCAGGAAAGAGTCGGCAAAATCCTGATCCGCGGCACCAACTGGGTCGGCGACGCGGTGATGTCCATTCCCGCCATGCGCGAGGTGCGCAGGGTTTTCCCGCTGGCGCACATCACCCTGCTCGTGCGGCCCTGGGTTCGCGACGTCTACGGCGATGTGGAGTTCGTCGACGAGATCATGGTCTACGACAAGCAGGGCGTCCATCGGGGGCCGCGCGGGCTGCTGCGCCTGGCCGCAAGCCTGAAGCAGCGCCGCTTCGATCTTGCCCTGCTTCTGCAAAACGCATTCGAGGCGGCCCTGATCGCATGGTCGGCCCGCATCCCCCTCCGGGTCGGATACGCGCGCGACGCCAGGGGATTCCTGCTGACCCATCCGCTGCAAATCGACCCTGAGCTGCGCTCCGTGCACCAGGTTCACTACTACCTGGGTATCCTGCACGCGGCGGGATGGCTGCCGCAGCGCCCGTGGAAAGGCGGCGAGTATCCGATCGATATACGGATCGGCGTGCGCGATGCGGACCGCCGGGCGGCCGACGCGCTTCTCCAGGCCGAAGGGGTCCGCGAGGGCCGGCCGCTGCTGGTGATCAACCCCGGCGCGCACTACGGCAGTGCCAAGCGATGGTTCCCCGAGCGCTATGCGGCCGTGGCGGACGCCCTGGCGCAGCGATACGCGCTTTGCCCCGTGATCGTGGGTTCCGCGCGCGAAGTCGGAATCGCCCGCGAGATCGCGCGCCGGATGGAGTCCGTTCCCGTGGTGCTTTCCGGCAGGACATCTCTCGGCCAGCTGATGGCGGTCATCGAGCGCTGCCGTCTTTTCATCACGAACGACTCGGGGCCGATGCACCTTGCCGCGGCCTTGGACGTCCCGCAGGTGGCGATTTTCGGCTCCACGAGCGAGGTTGCCACCGGACCTTGGAGCCGGAAAGCCGAAGTGATCCGGCATCCGGTCGACTGCAGCCCCTGTTTCCTCAGGGAATGCCCCACCGACCTCGAGTGCATGGCGGGCGTCACGGTCGAGCAGGTGCTTGCGGCGGCCGAGAGGAAGCTGGCCGAGGGATGGGGAGAACACCGCTGAAGAGGGCCGCGGCCGGAACCGAGTTAATGAGTTCGGAAGCATCCCCCCGGACATCCGGACCCCGCGTTCGGCCCCGGCCGACGACTTTCTCCTGAGACGCTTCCACGATAAGCGGTCCGACCGGAGGTATCTGTGATCGCAGTCACCCGCAACCGCAAATCACCGCGGACGCGGCGCCTGTTTTCGGTTGAGGGGCGGCGGTGTCTCTGCTAATGTCTCGCGTTTGTCGGAGCTTGCGATGCACAGGGCGGTTTTCCTGGACCGTGACGGCACGGTGTGCGAGGAGGTCGGGTATGTCAACCATATCGATCGCATGCGCCTCTATCCCTGGGCGGCCTCGGCCATCCGCAGGCTCAACCTCGCACGCTATAAGGTCGTGATAGTTACAAACCAGAGCGGGGTGGCGCGCGGTCTCTTTCCGGAATCGCTGGTGCTGGAGTGCCACGAAAAGCTCAAGCGGGAGCTGGCGGCTTCCCAGGCGAACGTGGACGCCTTCTACTACTGCCCGCACCATCCTGACGGCATGGTGGCCGCCTATCGGATGGACTGCGCCTGCCGCAAGCCGCGCCTGGGGATGATGGAGCGTGCGGCGCGCGACCTGGGAGTGGACATCGCGGCCAGCTATGTGGTCGGCGACAAGTACACCGACGTGCAGATGGCCCACCGCGCCGGTGCGCGCGCTGTGCTCGTGCTCACGGGATACGGCATGGGGGAATGGGAGTACCACCGGCACGAGTGGCCCCGGCCGCCGGACCATGTCGCGCCCGAGCTCTCCTCGGCCGTGGACTGGATACTGGGCGAGCAGCCGCGGACGGCGGCGCGGGAACCGGCGGGATGAAAAGCGCCGGCCGGGGGTTTGGACGATGACGGGAAATGCCGAACTGCAGGCGCGCCTCCTGTCGCTCGTGGAACGGTTCCGCGGCAGGGAGCTCGCGGTGGTAGGCGACCTGATCGCCGACGAGTTCCTCTACGGGCAGATCGCGCGCGTGTCGCGCGAAGCCCCGGTGCTGGTCCTGCAGTACCGCGACACGGTCCGCCTCCCGGGCGGCGCCGCCAATGCCGCGAGCAACCTTTTGGCGCTCGGATGCCGGGTCATGGTCGCCGGCGTGGTAGGCCGGGACGAGGCGGGCGCAGGCCTGCTGCGCGCGCTGCGGGAACGAGGGGCGGACACGCGGCCGGTCTTGGAACTGGCAGGATACCCGACACCCGTAAAGACGCGCATACTCGCCGGCGCGCATCACTCCGCGCCGCAGCAGGTCGTGCGGGTCGATCGTGTGGCTGAAGCGCCCTATGACATCCCTCCCCTGTGGAAGTCGCCCGGCCGGCTGTTCGCCGGCTGCCAGGGCTTTATCGTCAGCGACTACGGTTACGGTGCCGCTACGCCCGCGCGCGCCCGCGAGCTTGCCGTCCTGGCCGGGGAGCGTTCCTGCCCGCTGGTGGTCGACTCCAGGTTCCGGATGTCGGATTTCTGCGACGTCACTGCCATAACGCCCAACATCACGGAGCTCGAGGCCGCCACCGGAGTCGCGATCGGCTCGGATGCCGGGCTGCTCAGCAGGGTGGGCATGCGGGTCGTGCGGCGGCAGCGGCTGCGCTTCCTCCTGGTCACCCAGGGCCGTTTCGGCATGACGCTGCTGCGGCCGCGCCGGGCGCCGCTGCACATTCCCATCTACGGCAGCGACGAGGTGGCCGACGTCACCGGTGCGGGCGACACCGTGATCGCAGTCTTCACCCTGGCGCTGGCCTGCGGCGGCTCTCCCGAAGATGCCGCGCGCCTGGCCAACTATGCCGGCGGCATCGTCGTCATGAAGCGCGGCACCGCCACCGTGAGCCCGGACGAGCTGCGCCAGGCGGTGCGCAACGACCTCTCCCCGTAGGTTGCGCCTCCCATGCCTTCACCGCTCGAGCACAAGCTCAAGTCCCTGCCCGAACTGAAGGCCATCGTGCGCTCCCTGCAGGCCGCCGGCCGGCGCGTGGTTTTCGCCAACGGCTGTTTCGACCTTGTCCACGTGGGGCACGTCCGCTATCTCGAGGGCGCGCGCGCCCAGGGCGATGTGCTCATCGTCGGCATCAACAGCGACGCCTCCGTGACGGCCCTGAAGGGAAATGGAAGGCCGATCCTGCCAGAAGCGGAGCGCGCCGAAATCGTTGCCTCGATGGCCTGCGTCGATTATGTCGTGATTTTCGATGCGCCGACGGCGGACGAAGTGCTGCTCGAGCTCCGGCCCGACGTGCACGCCAAGGGCACCGACTACACCCAGGCGACCGTTCCCGAGCGCGCCACCGTGCTGTCCTACGGGGGCATGGTCGCAATCGTGGGCGATGCGAAGGCGCACGCCACCCGGGATCTCATCCGAACCGTGCTGGAAAAACTCGGCCCATGAGCGAGCCGGAAAGAATTCTCATCATCCGCCTGAGCTCTCTCGGGGACATCCTGCACGCCCTGCCGGCCTGCCAGGCGGTGAGGCAAGCCAGACCGCAGGCCCGGATCGACTGGCTGGTCGAGAAGAGCAACGCGTTCCTGCTGTCGGCGGTCGGCGGCATCGACGAGGTCGTGAGCATCGACACGCGCACTTTGCGCCGGGCGCCCTGGAATCCAGGAGCCTGGCGCAGTCTCGTTTCTTCCCTGGCCGCCCTGCGCTCAAAGAAATACGACCTCGCGCTGGACTTCCAGGGATTGTTCAAGACCGGCCTGCTTGCCCGGTGCTCGGGCGCCCGGCTGAGGTTCGGCTTTTCCCGGCAGTACGTGCGCGAGCGGGCCGCATCCCTCTTTTACAACCGTCCCTTCGCCCCGCCGCGCGGAAACATGCATGTGATCGAGATGAACCTGATGCTTGCCCGGGCGGCAGGCGTTGCGCGCGCGGCGGCCGCGGTCGAGTTCCGCGAGAATCCCGAAGATGCGCGCGCGGTCGCTGCGCTCCTGGAAAAGGAGAAACTTTCGGTTTTTGCCGTCATCAACCCGGGTGGCGGGTGGCCGACCAAGCGCTGGCAGCCGGCCAGGTATGCGGCTCTGGCCGACAGGATGGGGCGCGAGTTACAATTGCGCGTGGCGGTGACCACGGGTCCGGGAGAAGCGGCCATCTATGACGAGATCGCCGGGCATTGCACGGGACCGCCTCCGGCTCATCTGCAGGTTCCTTTCCTGCAGCTGATTCCGCTGTTTGCCAGGGCGCGGCTGGTCATCGGCGGCGATACCGGCCCGTTTCACCTGGCGTGCGCTCTGGGGCGGCCGGTGGTGGGGATTTTCGGGCCGACCTCGCCGGAGCGCAACGGCCCGTACAGGAATCCCGCGCGGGTCGTCTGCCGCCGGTTGCACTGCAGCTTCTGTTACGGCAGAAGCTGCCCGACGCGCAACGAATGCATGGAGATCGGCGTCGATGAGGTGTTCAAAGCCGTCCGGCAATGCCTCGACGAAACGCAGTGAGCCGCTGCGACTCCGCCGCCGCCGGAGCGCGCGATTGCGGGCGGCCCTCGCCGGGGCGTTCGTGCTCCTCGCGTCCGCGCAGCCGAATGCCGGCCGCCGGCCGGGATCCGATCCTGCCGCTTGCGGCGACGTCCCTTTCGAGCCCGGCGAAAAGCTGGTCTTCCATGTCGAATGGTCGCCGCCATGGTACCTGTTCTTCCTGCCGACGATGGACGCCGGAGAGGTCCGCCTTGCGCTCGAAAAGGGGCCCGAGCTGGAACAGAAGCCGAGCATGAGGATCGTCTTCACCGCGAAATCGAGCGGCACTCTCGCCAGGCTGACCGGGGTTCATGTCGACGATTACTTCGAATCGTATGTCGACGCCTGCAGCCTGTGCACGGCCAGCGTCACGAAAAGAATCCGCGAGGGGCGGCGCAAACGCGACATCGATGTGACCTACCTGCCGGCCAGCAACCAGCTGCGCATCCGGGAGGTCAACGTCGCCGCAAGCCCGCCGAAGGTGGATCGCGACAGCGTGCTGGACGATATTCCTTCCTGCGTGAAGGACATTTTTTCGGCCGTCTACGACACGCGCCGCCGCAATCTCGCCGAGGGATTCGCGCACCGGGTGCTGGTCGGCGAAGACGACAAGATCCGCGAGATCGAAGCGCGCGTGGAAAGGCGTGAGGACGTCAAGCTCCCGCTCGGCAGGTTCGACGCCTGGAAGGTGGACACCGTTTCGGTGCTGGGCGGACTTTTCAAGGACGGCGGGCAGTTCAAGATCTGGATGACGGCCGACGAACGCAGGCTGCCGGTCAAGTTCGAGGCGAGAGTGCGGCTGGGCAAGGTGGTCGGAACGCTGAAGGAAGCAACGCCGCCGCCGCAGGCGCCGATCGGCCGGAGCCGGCCATAAGCCGAATTCTGTATCTCTGCGATGCAGAGACGGCAATCATTCATCTAGCCCCGCAATCGCTTGCGGGGTCCAGCGGTCTACCCGAAAGCATCGGACGGGCCATCCTTCATCTCTTGCGAGAACGCTTTCCTATTTGACCTTGCTCCGTGTGGGGTTTGCCCTGCCGCCACTGTTGCCAGTGACGCGGTGCGCTCTTACCGCACCTTTTCACCCTTACCCCCGTTGCCGGAGGCGGTATGTTTTCTGTGGCACTTTCCGTAGGGTCGCCCCTCCCTCGCGTTACGAGGCACACTGCCCTGTGGAGTTCGGACTTTCCTCGTTCCCGACAATGTCGG
>CAZHQK010000173.1:0-5339 GCA_964534795.1 uncultured Acidobacteriota bacterium | reverse complement strand
AACGGCGCGGAGGCGCTGCTGTACAGCGCCGTGACCGGCGACCGGAAGGACGCGGCCGCGCTCGATCTGGCCGCCGAACGGATCTTCAACCTGCATCGCGCCCTGACCATTCGCGACATGGGTACCGCCGACATGCGCACGCGCCACGATACGGCGCCGGATTGGGTGTTCGATTACCCCAAGGACAAGAAGCCCTTCACCCCGGGACATTCCAAGATGGACCGCGAGGATATCGATCGGGCGCGCGACATGTTCTACGAGCTGCTGAACTGGGACCGGAAGACCGGAGCGCCCACCGCTGCCTGCCTGAAGAGGCTGGGGCTTGCGGATGTCGCCGCCGGCCTTGCGGCTTCGGGTCTGCTCCCGGCATAACCCGCGGTGCCGCGGCGGGCCACCCGTAGTCGATGCGCGGAAGGCCTGTCGGGCGCCGCGCTGAACCGGAGGCTGTGGCCATGAACGCGGAGGCTGCAGAAAGGATCCGAGAGGCATCGCGCGCCGGCAGGCTGCTGTCCGCCGTCGACGCGGGAGTCGGTTGCAGCGAAGAACTCACCGGGTTCGAGGATATCGTCATGCTGCGCCGCGGAGAGGAGTGCTGTTTTTACTCCGATCGCTTCATGAGCCGCAGCTTCGCCGAAACGGCCGCCCGTATCGCATCCGGCGATCCGGTCCGCATCGTGGTCGAAAGCGTGAGGTTCGACTCGGCGACCTATCCGCGCCCCACGCCGGCGGACGCATTTACCGGCCCGCCGTATTGCCTGGCCGCGGATCAGCTGCGGGCCGCGCTCGCCGTCATCGCAGGCGACGCGCGTTACGCGGACGTGCGCGCCGTGCGCGCTTCCGACGGTTCGCTCTTTCTATTCTCGGCGGATCACATCGATCCGGACCGGGCCGCCGCGATGGCCGAACGGCTCGCGGTCGGGCAGTTCGACAATCCCTGATCGGAGGTTCCCATGCCCATCCAAGGATATGCCGCCTACGCCGCCAGGGAAAACCTGCGGCCGTTCGGCTACGAGCCCGGCAAGCTCGGGCCGCTGGAGATCGCCATTCGCATACGCTACTGCGGCATCTGCCACAGCGACATTCACCTGATCGACGACGACTGGGGCTGGAGCCGGTACCCGTTCATCCCCGGGCACGAGATCATCGGCGAAGTGACCGAAGTGGGCGATCTCGTCGATCACCTGGCGATCGGCGATCGCGTGGGCGTGGGCTGGCAGGCCGGCAGCTGCATGACGTGCGAGTGGTGCACCCGGGGCGACACCCAGCTGTGCGCCCGGCAGACGGCAACCTGCGTGGCGCGCAACGGCGGCTTCGCCGACGCCGTGCACGTCGACAGCCGGTTCGCCTTCCGCATACCCGAGGAACTCGATTCCGCGCGTGCGGCGCCGCTGCTCTGTGCGGGCATCACGGTATACAGCCCTCTGCGCGAGTTCCGTGTCGCCCCTTCCTCGAAGGTCGGGGTGGCCGGGATCGGCGGTCTGGGCCACCTGGCGATTCAATTCGCGCGCGCATTCGGCTGCGAGGTGACCGTCATATCCTCGAACCCGGACAAGGAGGAGGAAAGCCGCCGCCTGGGCGGCCATCGCTTCGTGCACAGCGGGGATCGCGCCGGCATGGCGCGCGCCGCCGGATCGCTCGACTTTCTGCTGGTGACCGCCTTTGGCTCCGTGGACTGGCTGCAGTATCTGAATCTGCTGCGGCCCAGGGGAACGCTGTGCATCGTGGGCGCGTCCACCAGCCCGCTGGATATCCAGCCCGCCCTGCTGGTAATCCAGGAGAAACGAATCTGCGGCAGCGTCGTCGGCGGCCCGCCTGTGATCCGCGAGATGCTGGGTTTTGCCGCGCGCCACGGCATCGAGGCGGCGATCGAGCTCGTGCCTATCGCCCAGGTGAATGCGGCCGTGGACAAGGTGCGCGCCGGCAAGGCTCGCTATCGCGTCGTCCTCGAAGTTTGATTCGGTGCGGGTGGATCCGCCGCGCTGCGGGCTTCGAGACGATTGCGCCGGGCCCGGCCGGATTCTCTCAATCGGCGGAGCGCCGGGTGAATTCGACGACGAACTCTCCCCGGCGCATGAGCGGAATCGTTTCGCCCTGGGGCCCTCGCAGGTCGACCCTGAGCACGTGCACCTGCGGCTGCACCGACGGGAGGTAGATGCGGTCGATATGCACCACGGCTTCGGGGGAGGAGAAGTCGCGCGGCCCGATGCGGCCGCCGAAGTGGTCGCTGCGGCCGAAGGCGATGTGCAGGCCGAGCTTCTCGTCGAGCAGCATGCTGCCGCACGGAAGCACGCCGAAAGCGGCGAGAACCCCGAAACCGAGTTCGGCGATATTGCCGTAGGCCGGTTCCTTGGCGATCAGCGCCGCTTCGGCCCTCGCCGCCATGCCCGAGCCCAGGACGTTGCGTGCGCGGTTCTCCTCGATTTCGTAGACCACCACCTCGTCGCCGAACTGGACCGGCAGCAGGCCCGCCGAGAGGCTGGGCTGCGCGCCGCCGCCTTCGCGGGGGACGATGTAGGCTTCGCCGGAGGGCAGGTTGCCGGCCGTGCCGGGCTCGTGCAGCAGCCCGCCCGAGGCGTGGGCCGTCTGCCCGCGCAGGTCGAGCACGAGCAGGTAGTCGGTCCCGCCTTCGACGCGAAACAGGAGCTCGGCAAGTTCGGCGCGGTCGAGGAGCGATTTCAGCAGGTCCACTCTTCTGTTGATTTCCTCGTAGTCGAGGCGCAGCGCGGGGATCATCGCCGGCGAAAAGCCGGGCATGGTGGCGGCGCGGAATCCAAAGGATTTGGCCTGAAGCTTGAGCGGCGCCGTGGCCGAAAACTCCGTCAGGGCGATAAGCAGGCGGAACCGGCGGAAGATCTCCGTGATGGGGAGGGCCTGTGCGGGATCCGGGTCATCGGCCGATCGGGGGAGCGACTCGGCTTCCCAGAGCCAGGCCTTTTCGGGAAGGTCGGCGTTGTTGGAGCGCACGTTGCGGTAAAGGCAGAGGCCTACCTCCAGGCCGAGTGCGGTGCGCCGCTCCCGCAGCAGGCCGACCCAGCGGTGCGCCATCTCGCGCCGCGCGCGCCAGGCGTCGCTGTCGGGCGCCAGCGCGTCGGGCAGGTCGGCCAGAACGGCGAGCGCGCGGTCGTCCGGCCGCAGGCGGAAAACTTTTGTGATGAGTCCCGCCAGTTCCTCGCCTCCGAGATCATGCGACATGGTGCCTCCTCGGGCCGCGCCCGGCCGCCTTCAGCGCGGGATGATGGGAAGGATCACATGGGACGGGCGGGCGGCGTCGTGATAGATCGTGTTCGTGGCCGTCACCATGCGCCGGTGGCCGTTGAGCGGCTCGCCGGTGTTGGGATTCACGTCGAACCGCGGGAAATTGCTGCTCGAAATGTCGAGCCGGATGCGATGACCGGCCTTGAAAAGATTGGACGTGGGATAGAGCTGGATCGTGAACTGGTAGACCGTCCCCGGCGTCATCAGCTCCTGCTTTTCGAGGGAGTTGCGGAAGCGCGCGCGGATGATGCCGTCCTCGAGGTTCATGTCGATGCCCGCGGGGAAGTCGGGCGACGGGGGATGCACGTCGATAAGTTTGGCCGTAAAGTCGGTGTCGACGGCCGAGGATGAAGCCCAGAGCTTGACGTCGATGGGGCCGGTCACCTCGACATCTTCGGCGAGCGGCGGGGTCATGAAGACCAGAACGTCGCGGCGCGCGGAAAGTGGAAGCGCGTCCTTGCAGTTCCACACATGTTCGCCGCATTTCTGGTCCCAGGCTCCCTGAAGCATGATGCCGGAAGCGGAAGAGATATTGCCGCCGATCGTGGGCACGGGATTGCGCGGGTCGAAGTCGTAGCTGGTGCTGCTGGTCCTCTCGGCGGGCTTTTCGGGGCTCAGGGTGCCGTCGGCGTGCAGGTAGTAGGGGGTGAAGCGGGTGCGCGCCAGCGGCCATTCCCATTCGTCGCGCCACACGCCGCCGTGCAGGTGCCGTCCCTCACCCACCCTGGCTTCGCTGCCTCCGCCCATGACGAAGATCTTCACGGGCGCCTCGTTCTCCACGCCGTTCGGTATGCCCTTGAGCCAGCGGTCGTACCAGCGGAGCCGGAAAGCCATGCCGTCGATGGCCGCATCGGGGCCGAAGTCGACCTGGCCGTGCGCCGCTCGGGTGTGGGCGCCGTGGATCCAGGGACCTAGGATCATCTTGACCGGGCCCTTCTTGTTGCGCGCCAGCGCCGTGTAGGTCATGGTGGTCTGGCGCGCCCATGAATCGTACCAGCCGCCCACGAGGTAGACCGGGACGTCTTTGTAGGAGGCGACCTGATCGACGACGTTGAAACCCGGCTGTTTCCAGTAAGCGTCGTTCTCGCCGTGGGACATGGCGTGCACCAGCCATTCTTCATATTCGGGGGCCAGCCGGATGGGCGTCATGCCTCGGCGCACCGGGAGGGCCTGCAGGTACTGGCGGATGTTCTTGCCCGCCTCTTCAAGGACTGCACGGGTACCGGGATCGCGCGCGGCCCGGCTGCCGGAGGGGGCCGTCATGGCGAAGATCCAGTTCATGAAGCGCAGCTCGAACGCTCCGCCGTTGCGCATGCCGAAGTAACCGGCGTTGGCCACGGCATCGACCGGCACCATGGCCTTGAGTCCCGGGGGATTGGAGAGCGCGAGCGCGTGCTGGGTACCGCCGGGATAGGAGGTGCCGATGGTCGCGAAGCCGCCGTCGCTCCAAGGCTGCCGGACGATCCACGAGGCGGTGTCGAAGCCGTCCGGCGTGTCGTCCGTCATCATGTGCCAGATCCCCTCCGAGGCGTAGCGGCCCCGCGTGTCCTGCACGACGGCCACATAGCCGCGCGCTGCGAAGTAAGGGGCCCAGCCGCGCGCCGCGCCGTCCTTGTTGTACGGCGTCCGTTCCATGACGGCGGGGAACCGGCCTTCGAGCCTGGCGCCCTCGCGTGCCGGGAAGTAGAGATCGGTTGCGAGGCGCACGCCGTCCCGCATGGGCACCATGACGTTCTTCTCGACGACATAGGATCCTGCGGGGGGTTGGGAAGGTTGCTGTCCGGCAGCGAATGCCGCCCCCGTGAGCCCCAGGACGATTATTGCAACCAGCCGGCGTTTCATGGTCACCTCCGAACCGCAGCATAGCACCAAGGAAAATAGGGACGCTCACCAGTAGTGTCCCATTATAAGTCGAACAAAGACAGCTGGTTACCATGAGCGTCGTCGCGCTCCTCATGAGCGGATTCCGTAAGTATTTGATAAATTGAGGTTTTCTCGAAACAGGTGAGACTCAAAATTTGAAGAATTGTGTAGAGACTTTGTTCGAGTTGGAGTCTCTTTTTGACGATAGCCACGAGCACGTA
>CAZHQK010000172.1:0-57632 GCA_964534795.1 uncultured Acidobacteriota bacterium | reverse complement strand
GCTTCAGCTTGGCATCGTAGACCAGGATCACCGCATCGCTGCCCACGCCGTTCAGGGCCGCATCCACGACGGCGAGCGCCGCCTGCCCCGCGACGGCGGCGTCGAAGCCGTTGCCGCCGGCCTCGAGGATCCTGACGGCGGCGCGCGTCGCCTCGGCTTTCATGGAAGCGACGGCGTATTGCCGGCCTCGTATGACCGGGCGCATCGTGCGCGCGCTTTCACCTTCCTGCTGCGCCCATGCGTGCGCCGCAGCCAGAAGCCAAGCGGCTGCGATCAGTCCCGCCCATGCTCGAATTCCTGCCATGTTTCCGCCTCCCTCCTGAAAGTATCGCATTCTCCCGAGCGCCATGTGCGATTTGCACCGTCTCCGGCGGACGACATTTTAGCCCACCTCCCTGCGGACACGCTCGCACATTCCCTGCGGCTGCGCCCGGCTCGCAAGAAAAGCGCCTCGATCTGCCGGCCCTCCGGGGCTTGCCTGATCGATGCGCCCCTTTCCGGGGGTTCGCCTGCGGCTCACCCCCGGCTATCCGCTCAGGGCCCCTGCCGGGGCCGCGCGATCGCCCCGAAGCCCATCGCCGGCCTCTCTGCCGGCCCTCCGGGGCTTGCCTGATCGATACGCTCCTTTCCGGGGGTTCGCCTGCGGCTCACCCCCGGCTACCCGCTCAGGGCCCCTGCCGGGGTCTGACGATCACCCAGAACCGCATCGCCGCGATCTCCGAGGTTCGCGCGTAAGGACGGCGCGGCGCGCGGGACTTACGGCGCCGGGCGCACCGGCTGGTAATCGTAAGGCTCGAGCGAGAAGTTGCCGCGACCCTGGGTCAGCGATCGCAGCTGCGTCGAATACCCGAACATCTCCGCCAGAGGAACGAAGGCGCGCACCACGGCGAAACGGTGCTCGAGACCGGTTTCCCGGATCTCCGCCCGGCGCGTCCCCAGGTCGCGCACCACGGCGCCCAGGCAGTCCTCGGGCACGCGCACTTCCAGGTTCATGACCGGCTCGAGCACGAGCGTCCCCGCGGCGGAGAGCGCCTGCCGCATGGCCATGCTCAGGGCCGCGGCCAGCGGGATGGCGGGGTCCGGCGGATCGTTGTGCCCGGTTTCCAGCACACGTACCTTCACGTCGACGATGGGGTAGCCGGCGGCGCCGCCGGAATTGCAGGCGTTGGCGAGCACCGCGCGCATTTCCTCGTGCAGTGCCCGCGCGAGCGTGTGTTCGACCGGAGCGATATCGATTTCCACCGGCGGCATGGTGCGGTCGCCTGCAGGGCGCGGGCGCGGCATCACCTCGACGAGCGCGTGCCCGGACACGAGCACCTCGCCGATGCGCTTTTCGAACTCGCCCCGGCCCCTGCCGGCGCCGGCCACGGTCTCGCGATAGGCGACGCGCGGCCTGCCGAAGCGGGCGGCCACGCGGAACTCGCGCTCCATCCGGTCGCGCGTGATTTCCAGGTGCAGCTCCCCCATTCCGGAGAGAATCATCTGGCCCGTCTCTTCGTCCATGCGTGCCGTCAGCGTCGGGTCCTCGCGCGTGAGCCGCTCGACCACCCCCAGCAGGCGCTCGCGGTCGGCGGCCGTGCGCGCCTCCACGGCCATCGAGACCACGGTCTGGGGGAAGGCGATGGGCTCGAACAGGATCGGGTGCTCCGGGTCGCACAGGGTATCGCCGGTCACGATATCGCGCAGCCCGGGCGCGGCGACGATGTCGCCGCATCCGGCGCGCTCGATCGCTTCGGCCTGGCCTGCATGAAGGCGCACCAGCCGCCGCAGGCGCATGCGCCGCTTGAGCCTGGGCGCCAGGCAGCGGTCTTCCGTGGTGAGCGAACCCGAGTACACCCTGAGCCAGAAGAGATCCGCAGCCGGGGTGGCGACCACCTTGAAAACCAGGGCGGAGAAGGGCGCATCCGGGGAGGGCGGGCGCTCCACCTGCCGGCCGCTTTCCGGATCGATACCGCGCACCGGGGGCCGATCGAGCGGCGAGGGCAGGTAGTCGCAGACGGCATCCAGAATGGGACCGATCCCCAGATCGCGCAGTGCGGCGCCGCAAAGCACGGGCACGAGCTTGCGCGCCAGGGTCGCCTCGCGTATCGCCCGCTTCAACTGCGCCCCGGGGATCTCTTCTCCGGCCAGGTACAGCTCCGCAAGCCACTCGACCGACTCGGCCGTCTTTTCGACCAGCCGCTCGCGCGCGCGGCGCGCATCGTCGAGCGCGTCGCCGGGGATTTCGGTCGACTCGACCCGGCGGCCGCGCGAGGCCGGGTCGAACAGAAGCAGGCGCGGCTGCACCAGGTCCACGACGCCGGCAAGCCGGTCTTCCACTCCGTACGGCAGGTTGACGAAAACCGCCGTGGTGCCCAGTCTGTCTTCCATTTGCCGCAACACCCGCACGTGATCGGCCCCGGCGCGGTCGAGCTTATTGATGAACGCCAGGCGCGGCACCTCGTAGCGGTCCGCCTGCCGCCACACAGTCTCGCTCTGGGGCTCCACCCCCTCGACCGCCGAAAAGACGACCACGGCCCCGTCCAGGACGCGCAGGCTCCTTTCGACCTCGGCCGTGAAATCGACATGCCCCGGCGTGTCGATCAGATTGATGCGATGTTGGTTCCAGGCCAGCGTGCTCGCCGCCGCCGAGATCGTGATCCCGCGCTCGCGCTCGTCGGGCCGGAAGTCCATCACGGCCTCGCCGTCGTGCACCTCGCCGATCTTGTGGGTCAGCCCGGCATAGTAGAGAAAGCGTTCGGTGACGGTGGTCTTGCCCGCGTCGATGTGGGCGATGATTCCGATGTTGCGTATCCGTTCGAGCGTCATCGTCAGACAGTCTCCCGGGCCGGCGAGAGCTTACGGCAATGCCGGCGCCCGGCGGTCGCCCGCAGGGCTCCGGCAACGGAGCCCTGCGGGCAGGTTTCCGGGCCCGCTGCCCTATACAGCTATTGGCTCAGGGAACGATCAGGCCGCGGCGTTTCAGGAGCGGCTCCAGTTTCGGCTCGGCGCCGCGGAAGGCTATGTACTGGGTCATGAGGTCGAGCGTTCCGTATGTCTCCAGGACGTTCTTGCGGAACGACTGCGCCGTCGCCCTGTCGAACAGCCCTTTCTCCTTGAAGGCCTCGTAGGCGTCGGCATCCAGCTGCTCGGCCCAGATGTAGACGTAGTAGCCGGCCGAATAGCCCCCGTTGAATATGTGGTTGAAATATGTGCTGCGATAGCGGGGCACGATCTCCGGAATCAGGCCGATCGCGGACATGGCCCGGCTTTCGAACCCGTTGACATCGAGAGCGGGATCGGGTGCGGGGAGCGTGTGCCAGGCCATGTCGAGGATGGCGGCCGCGAGGTATTCCACGGTGGCGAATCCCTGGTTGAAGAGGCTGCTGTCGCGCAGCTTCTTCACCAGATCATCCGGCATCGCGGCATCCGTCCGGTAGTGCCTGGCATAGGCGGCCAGAAGCTCGGGTTCCAGGGCCCAGTTCTCCATGATCTGCGAGGGGAGTTCGACGCCGTCGCGCGGCACGGTGCGCGTGCGATAGCGGCCGTCCGAGAGCAGGGTCGCGAGCGAGTGGCCGAATTCGTGGAAGAAGGTCTCGACCTCGTCCACGCTGAGGAGTGAGGGCGCGTCGGCGGTGGCGCGCGTGAAATTGCAGGTGATGGTCGACAGCGGCGCCACGCGCCGGCCGTCCGCGTAATACTGCCGGCGCAGGGCGCCCGACCAGGCGCCGCCGCGCTTGCCGGGGCGCGGATGAAAATCGAGATAGAGCACGCCCACGTAACGGCCGTCGGCCTCGCGGACCTCGTAGACCTGGACCTCGGGATGGTAGACGGGGATGTCGCGCCGCTCGATGAATTTCAGCCCGTAGAGCTTGTCGCACAGCGTGAAGATCCCCTGGCGCACATTCTCCAGCCGGAAGTAGGGCCGCAGGGCGGCGTCGTCCAGGGCGTACTTTTCCTGGCGCAGTTTCTCGGCATAGTACCACCAGTCCCAGGGCGCCAGTTTGAAGCCCCCGCCCTCCCGGTCGATGATGGCCTGCATTTCGGCGACTTCCTGGCGGGCGCGGGCCAGCGCCGGCGTCCAGAGTTTCTTGAGGAACGAATCGACCGTCCCGGGCGTGCGCGCCATGTTCATTTCGAGCACGTAGTGCGCGTGCGTGGAATAGCCGAGCAGCTTGGCCCTTTCGCTGCGCAGATTGACGATGCGGCGCACGATTTCCTTGTTGTCGTACTCGTTGCCGCGATCGCCGCGCATGATATAGGCGCGCAGGAGCTTCTCGCGCAGTTCGCGCTTCGCCGAGTATTGCAGGAAGGGCGTCATGCTCGGCACCTGCACCGTGAAGACCCATTTGCCCGGAAGGTTCAGCTGGCGCGCGGTCGCCTCGGCCATGGCCACCACCGCCGGCGGCAGGCCGGCCAGATCGTCGCGGTTGTCGATGACCAGTTTGAAGTCGTTGGTCTCGGCCAGAAGGTTGTCGCCGAAGCGCAGCGACAGGAGCGCCAGCTCGCGGTTCAATTCGCGCAGCCGCGCCTTCTGCTTTTCGTCCAGCAGCGCCCCGCCGCGCACGAATTCCCGGTAGGTGTTCTCCAGGAGGAAGCGTTCCTCGGGCGTGAGCTTCAGCCGCTCGCGCTGGTCGTAGACCGCCTTGACGCGCGCGAACAGGCGCTCGTCGAGCCTGATGTTGTCCGTGTGTGCCGCCATCAGGGGAGCACTCTCCTTGGCGATGCTCTGGATCTCGGGATTGGTTTCGGCACCCTGCAATGCGCCGAAGACGGCATTGACCTCCGCGAGGAGAAGGCCGCTGGCATCCAACGCCGCCAGGGTGTTGGCGAAGGTCGCAGGCTCCGGGTTGTTCGCGATGGCGTCGATCTCGGCCTGCTGGCGCCGGATGCCCTCGCGGATCGCCGGCAGGAAGTGCTCGTTGCGGATCCGGTCGAAGGGCGGAGTATCGAGCGGGGTCTTGTACGGCTGGAAAAACGGATTGTCGCGCACTTCGGGTGGATTCTGGCCGTAAACCGCCGGGCACGACGCCGTCATGACCGCCGCCGGCACAAGAAAAAAGAGAAGAAGCTTGCATGAGTCCATGGGATTTTCGGGCGATCGCCCCCTCCTTTCATGCCGGGGATTCTAAAGCGGCCGGCGCCGGGAAACAACCGGGAAACGCAGCCGTTGCGCGGTCGGCCGGGATGGGGTAGCATCGCGCGCACGGGGCGCCCCGGGCGCTTCGGCACCCCAGTCAGGAGGAGCAATCCCATGAAGACGATCCGATACCTTCCGATCCTCGTACTGCTCGCGCTTCCGCCGTTGGCGGCAACCCGGCAGGCGGAAGACCCCGCAGCCCGCCTGGACAAACTGTTCGCGCGCTTCAACTCCCAGGAGACGCCCGGCTGCGCGGTCGCGGTGGCGCGCGACGGTAAGGTCGTTCTCGCGCGCGCCTACGGCATGGCCGACCTCGAGCACGGCGTGCCCAATACGCCCGAGACGATCTTCGAGGCGGGCTCGGTCTCCAAGCAGTTCACCGCCGGGGCCGTCAACCTGCTTGCGCTGCAGGGCAAGCTCGCGCTCGAGGACGACGTGCGCAGGTACATCCCCGAGGTGCCCGATTACGGCACGCCGATCACGATCCGCCATCTGATGACGCACACGAGCGGACTGCGGGACTGGGGCAACGTCGCCGGGATCTCGGGCTGGGGCCGCGGCCTGCGCGTGCACACCCACGCCCACGTGCTCGACATCGTCAGCCGCCAGAGCGCCCTCAACTTCCCGCCGGGGCACGAGTATTCCTACTGCAACACCGGCTTCAACCTGCTCGCCATCGTCGTCGACCGCGTGAGCGGCATGCCCTTCGCCGAGTTCTGCAAGAAGAACATTTTCGACCCCCTGGGCATGCAGCACACGCAATGGCGCGACGATTTCACGCGCATCGTCAAGAACCGCGCCGTGGCCTACCAGGCGCGCGGCGAGCGCGGGTTCGCAATGTCCATGCCTTTCGAAAATATCCACGGCAACGGCGGGCTCCTGACCACGGTCGGCGACCTGCTCGTCTGGACGGAAAATCTGGAGACGGGCAAGCATGGCGGCCCCGCCTTCATCGAAGCGATGCACCGCCCGGGGCGCCTCAGCGACGGGCGCCCGATAGCCTATGCCGCCGGCCTGCGCACCGGCGACTACCGCGGCGTTCCCGAGATCTCGCACACCGGCTCGACCGCGGGGTACCGCGCCTTTCTGGGCCGCTACCCCAGGCAGCGACTGGCGGTCGCACTGCTGTGCAACGTCGGGAACGTGGATCCCGGCAATCTGGGCCACGAGATCGCGGACATATTCCTGGAGATTCCTCCCGCCGCGAAGCCGGCGAGGATAGAGCTGAACCAGGAGACTATGAAAAGCCGGGCCGGCCTGTACCGCAATCCCGTTTCCGGGGAAGCAATCCGGCTGACCTTCGCCGAAGGTTCGCTGCGGCTCGAGCGCGGCCCCGCGCTCACGCCCGTTTCGAGCAACGAGTTCCGGGCGGGCGGCGAACGCCGGCTGACCTTCGAACCCATGCCCGGGGGCACCCGGGAAAGGATCCGTGTTGCGCGCGAGTCGATCGAGGACGACATCTACGAGCCGGTCGAGCCCTTCGCACCGGCGGCGGCGGAGCTGGCCGAGTATGCCGGAGACTACTACAGCTCCGACGCCGAGACCGCTCTGACTGCGGCGATCGAGGAGGGGAGGCTCGTGCTGCGCCGAAGGCCGGATTCGCGGATTGCCCTCTCGCCGCTGTACAAGGACGCTTTCCAGTCGTCGCTCGGGCTGGTGCGCTTCATCCGCGGCATCGGCGGGCGCGTCACCGAACTCAGCCTCCGGCAGGACAGGGTCTACGACATGAGATTCCGCCGCGCGGTGCCGTGACGGCCCGATGCCGGCAGACATGATATCGACACAGGAGGATCCATGAACAGAAACCGGTGTCTCTTGAGCACGGCAATCATCGCCGCCCTTCTGGCCGCGCCTTCATTCGCCCAGCAGGATCCCGAATACGGCCCCAAGAACGGCGCGCTGGTGATCGCAGGCGGCAACCTGAGGGACCAGGCGATCTACGATCGCTTCATAGAGCTGGCCGGGGGACCCGAGGCCGTCTTCGTCATCGTGCCGACGGCCGGCGGCAACAAGACCAGCGATGGCAATATCCGGGTCTACAAGGAAGACGAGGTTACCGCTCCCTGGAAGAAGCGCGGGCTCAAGAACGTGTTCATGCTCCACACCCACGATCCGAAGGTCGCCGACAGCGAAGAGTTCGTCCAGGTGCTCCGGAAGGCGAACGCCGTCTGGTTCAACGGCGGCAGGCAGTGGAACATCGTCGACTCCTATGCCAATACCCTGACCTACAGGGAGTTTCACAAGGTGCTCGAGCGCGGCGGCGTCATCGGCGGCTCTTCCGCGGGCGCCACGATCCAGGGCGCATACCTGGTGCGCGGCGCCGTCGCCGGTCCGGATATCGTCATGGCTCCCGAACCCGAGCATCAGTGGGCGTTCGGCTTCCTGCGGCGCTCGGCGATCGACCAGCATATCAACGCCCGCAATCGCTGGGACGACCTCATCCCGGTCATCAAGAAATATCCGGAGCTGCTCGGCATCGGGATTTCCGAAGACACGGCGATCATCGTCAAAGGAGACACCTTCGAGGTCATGGGGGCCTGGAAGGTCGCCGTGCACGACAACACACGGCTGTACCAGCCCTGGGAGAAGCCCTACTACGTCCTCTCGCCCGGCGATGTCTACGACATGAAGGCGCGCAGGATCGTCAAGCTCGGCGACGGCACCAGACCCCGGCCGCCGGGTGCAAAGCCGCAGCAGCCATGAGGGCGGTGGGGCGCGGCGTGCCCAACCGGCTGCCCGCTTGCCCGGGTCACCGGTCCCGCACCGGCGTTTCGTCGGCCTCCATGCAGCTGCCCGCAAGCATGCGCCGCCATATGGCGTCGTAGATGGGGCGCATCGGTTCGGCGATCGACTCCACCGGGATCGGGACATGCACACGTCCTGGCCCACAGTGCGCGACGCCTTACGCACACACCAGGTGGTCACGGTGGTGCTGCCGGCGCAATCGGGAGGCGTGCTGAGAATTCGGAAGGGGACCACGCCCGAGCCCGAGCACCGGCGGATTTACGAAACGCTCAAGGTGCCCATGGAAGTCATGAGGCCGGTGAGGAGCTGGATGCCGGCGGGAAGATCATAGTGACTGAAAAGAAGCGTAACCCCGCATGAACAAAGGATTCCTATCGGCCGAATTCGGAAGTTGGGTTAGACAGCCTTATCGGATCTGCTCCTGCGCTCCCAAGTTGTGATCTGGCTGCTGCAGGAGCCGTAGCACCTTCGATAGGTACTCCCTTCGAGGCTTCGTCAGTCGGCTGAACCCGTAGTGCTCCAGCAGCGCACGGAACAGCGCTTCGCTTTCGTCGGGTGACTGGGTGCCTGCGTGAACCGAGCGGCGCAATACCGCGAGCAGTTCGGAGGGTGGAATCTCAAGAAGGTCGCGCCTTCCAGCGGGCCTCACTTTCACCATGGGTGTCCCCGCGAGCCGAAGCACTTGACCCTCCGGTGACCCATCCCGCAACTCGTCCTCCTGAATGATCTCTCCAGCCCTGAGCATCGCTCCGAGCACTCGGTTCAGCGCCTGCCGCACGACTCTTCCGACGCGCTGGAGGCCAGGGCAGCCCTCCACGTACAGCCGGCACACCGACGACCGTGTCAGCGGGCTGTCCTTCTCGATGATCTGCCGAAGGACTGCCCGGACATTCGCCGCTGATGAGTCGCGAGGATCTGGAAACCCCAAGGCTTCCGAGTACCCCGTGAACGGGCCGAAGCTCGCAGACGACATCTCAGTCGTAGCAGTGTTATCGTTTTGGTCCTCGTCGGCGAGCGACGCTTCTTCCAGGGAATCGCCACCGGCGTCTCTGACGGCCACAGCTTGTGGCAGCGGTTCCGACTTGGGTTCCTTGACGAAGTCCAGAGGGCGAATCCCCAGCTCTTCGCAAGCGTCCACTATCGTCTTGACGGCGGCCCCGCGATCTGCATAGAAGTCTGACTCCCGCACTCGTACAAAGGTCCAGCCAGCTCTCTCCAACTGCCGCTGGCGCGCCATATCACGCTCGTACTCTTCCCAACCATGCCACTCGTCACCATCGCACTCGACCGCAAGTCGGGCATCGACCCCCTCTACCACCAAGTCGATTCGCCTACTTGCCACCTCGACCTGGGGGCGCACCGCGTACTTGCGCCGCAGTAGCTCCAGCGCGACGTCCACTTCGAACCAGCTCTCGTACGGTTCGGGTTGGTTTCCCCTCTGCCTCGGAGCTCTGGCCTGGCGTTCGAGGTGGTCGAGGTCTTCGGAGAGGGTCTCCCATACGGCCCGCTGAGGACTGTCGAAGAAGGCCACGAGTCGGCGGCGCAAGTCGTCCGGCCCAAGATCGTGTCGCCTCACACTGTGAAAGAGCCACACCTGATCTCGTGCCCGGCTCATCGCGACATTGAACCGCCGCTGGTCCGGCAGCCGCGTAAGGGCTCGGTAGTTGACGTTTGGAGCGATGACCAGCGACAGAAACATGACGTCTCTCTGGTCACCCTGGAACGTGGCCGGTTCGCCGCACCGCAACCTCCGTTCCTCAATCGTCTTGGGATCAAGCCGCTGCGCCAGCAACGTTTCAATCAGCTCCGCCTGTGCGTGTCCTTGCAGCGCGATGACCCCCATCGACTTTCCTTCATATGCCTGATCAGCGACGAGAGACTGGATGACCCCAACCAACGCCTCGGCCTCAGCGCGATTGCGAATCCGCTGTCCATCTCCCTCGCAAGCACCTTCCTCGACGAACTGCGATCTCAACGGCGGCAGCCTGTTGGGCGGCGCTTGGCGCAGCGGTATCAAGGGCGCGTCCCTGTAGCACAGGTCGTTGCTGAAGCGAATAATCTCGGGGACGCAGCGAAAGTGCTCCCGCAGCGTAATGAGACTCCCGAATGCGCGCTCCGCGTGGTCGAAGAGACTTGTATCGGGACGAAATTCGTCCCGGAAACGAAACTGGCTCAGGTGTTCTCGTGCGAGACGCGCGATGTCGTCTTCCAGGAGGCCAACGGCTTCAGGACTGTTCTGTTTGTCATCGCCCACCACGATAATGCGCTTGGCGAGCAGGAGGAGCGCGAGTGCATCAACGCTCGCCTGTGACGCCTCGTCCACAATAACGGTGTCGAACAGTCCTGGCACCGCATCGACGGAATCCCACAGCTTGTGAAGGGGCATCACCCACGCCGGAATGCGTGGAACACAATCCATGAGATACTGACGAGCCGAGCGTCGATGGCGGTGGGCGTGCTTCCCCGTGCCCTTGCCAATTCTGTCCACAGCGCGTGTCCAGGCAATCAGGCGCTGTACGGTCTGGTCGTCTAGCCGATCGAAGAACGCCTGCCAGGCCCGAAGGGACACCAACTGCTCGGTGGCCTTTTCGATCTTCTGCTGTAGGCGATGAAAGTCCTGGACGCGCGCCTTGTAAGCCGAGGCATCCGAGACGCGACGCAACCACGCACGAGCACTCGACCAAGCCCAGGCTTGGCGAATCCTGCGAATCCGCTGCTGCCATTCAGGGTCGCCTGCAGTGCTGCGGAGAAGGTCGGCGAGGCCCGGGCACGGTTCGTCGAGTCTCTCCAGAAGCCGATCGTAGCGTGCCAGCCGCTGCTTCTCCTCACGAACACGCTCTCGCTCGTGCCACGCGGAGCGCCAGGCGGCGACATCGCGCGCCTCGACGGCCAGCTCCATGGCGCGCAAGCAGGGGTGGGCTCTCGGTCCCGTCTGCGAGCCACGGACGCCCTCGAGCAGACGCTCCAGCTGGCGCTTCGCATCGCAAACTTCTCGGGAAGCCAGCAGCGCATCGATGGCCTTCAGCCAATCATCCCGCTCGCTGGCAGACGCTACGGTCGTGCGCTTCGGTCCAAGGCTGGCCCCGATCGCGTCCGCGTGCTTGGTATCGAAAAACTCAAGAAGCGCCTTCAGCTCGGCCGTCAGCTCCTGTGCCCGACAAAGCGCTTGCCCGAAGCTTGGGGATTCTACGGATGAAAGCCCCCATAGCTCTCGAAGCTCGCGGATCTTGCGTTGCAACTCCAGGTGATCGCGAACACACCGGAGCCGCTCGATTGTGTCGGCCTTCTGTCCATCGACCCGACAGTGTTTGACGATGTATCGGGTCTCGCGCACGACTCGCGGAGCCAAGACGGAGATGCCCTTCCGTCCACCGTCCTCGAAGTGCACCAAACGCCGCTCGACATCCGATCTCAGGCGATCCTGGCCGATGTCGTCCGGAAGCTCAACGCGCGCTGGGCCGACCCTTTCGAGTAGGCGCGCCGCGTCCCTCAGCAGGGCTTCCGAATCGGCTGCTCGGCGTCTCCATCGCGCTTCGGCGGAGACGAGCAGGTCCCCGAGAATGGTCGCTGAGACTTCACCGAAGACCCGGCTCGCTCTGAGTGCCAGGTCCGTGAGCGCCTGCACCGCTTCGCGCAGCTCACGAAGTCGCTCCGGGGGGCTCTCCTCCAAGAGGTCCAGCTTCGCTGCGTCCGCCCCATGGCTCGCCCGCTGCGCCGATTCCTCCGCAGCCATCAATCGCTCGATCAGTACCTTGAACTCGGCCGGGTCGGGCAATTCCGCCTCTCCGACCTCCAAGTCCAGCTCGGCATGGCAGTCCGCCGTGAAACGCGCATGAGCTTCCGCCAGAAAGCTGCTCTCGGAGAGATCGAGCGGAAACGCGGCGTCGGAAGGCAGCGCTGGGAACCACCCACACTCCTCGTCCTGCTCACGCAACGCGCGCGCAATCTGCGCCGCCGTTCCCGAGTATCCGCCGGGCAGCTCGTGTGCGTGCGTCTCGGCCTCACGAAAAGCACGCAGGTCGCGCTCCACCTTGGCGAGCTCGCCCTCGAGGTCTCGAAGATGACTCTCGGCCGTCTCGATCTTGCGCTGCACGGCCGCTGACGCGGGCCATTCGTTCTTACGCCTCAGAATCCCGCGGACGCTCTCTTCGAGAAGGCGCTGGTCCTCGCGTGAAGAGCCCAGTGCCGTCACGCTGAGGTCGCGTATGTCGTCTGGCAGCAGGCCGCGCAGGACCGCGAGCGCTTTGGGAGCTTGAGCGGTCACGAGCACGCGATTGCCCCTGGCGAGCAGATGGCAGATCAGGTTCGCGATTGTGTGGCTCTTCCCCGTTCCCGGCGGACCCTTGACGAGGACACACGGTTGAGCCTGGAGGCGGTGCACGATCTGCCGCTGTTCTTCGTTCGTGGGCAGCGGAAAGAGAAAACGATCTGCCTCTCCGGCGCCAACAGCGTCGGCGTCGGGAACGGTTGCCGGATCGCTGATACCGACACTCGGCGGCTCGCCTTCACGGAGCAGGCGAAGCCACGGCTCTGTGGCCTTCAACTCATTGCCATTGGCTGTTTCCAGGAACTTGCCGATCAGATCCTCATACGCAGTCGGCCGGCGCTCGCGGAGCACAATTGCAGGAGCGAAGGACAACCGGGGACGCTCCTCAACGCGGTCGGCGCGGTCGAACGCCTCTTCGTCGACCTGTGCATCGGGGTGAAGACGGTTCACAATCTCACGCAAGATCGGAGCAACGAGGGCCTTGTCCCACGCCTGAATATCGAGCGCCTCAAGCTGGTCGCCGATAGCATCCTCATTCAACCGGGGACGATGCTGCAGTTCCAGCATATCGAGCTCGACCCGGAAGCGCTCGAAGGAAGCCGCCGGAACGACTGTGAGCAGGCCTCGTGCTGCATCAAGGGTGAGTTCAGCAGGTGCTGTCAGGAGATGGCGGGTGACGGCCGTGCCGGTCGGGTCCCGCCACTGCAACAGACCAACGGCCAGTAGAAGCTCATAGCGTTCTTCGGCCTCCTCAAGCCGACGCCGCATGAAATCCAGGGTCTCGTAGACGGCCTGGATCTCCTGCCACCGCCGCATCTCCTTCGCCCACGGCTCCCACTTCTCGACGAGGTACTCGAGCCAAGCGTCCTCGACTTCTCGGTGATCGACCAGCCGGCGCAGCTCAGCCACGGTCTCGACGATCGCTCGCTGGGTGTCGTGAGGAGCATCGGGATCCGGAACTCGCCGCTCGACGAGCACCGTGATCTCGGGCAAAAGCTCGGGCTCCTTCTCCGGCTGGTCCAGGTCGTCGGCGCGCACCCAGGCCGCAACAACCTGCGGCACAGGGGGGCGTGCAGGCATGCGCTTCTTGCGAACCTCCAGCCAGAGCCCGGCCAGCTCCTCCGGCTTCTCGGTCAGGAACGGGGAGCGGCACTCGCCACGTTCCCTCGGAATATCGCCGAGCCAGAGGACCTTGTCGCCGGCCCCGTACGAGCTGACCCGCTTGCGCCGGATGGTGGCGGTGGCCTTGAGGAAGGCGAGAAGAGCCGCACCTTTGTCTGTCGCCAAGGTCACAGTCTCCAGGACCGCTCCCGGTTTCTCCACGGGATCGGCTGTCTAACGGTTTTGTTCAGCCGCACGCGGAGCGAAGCGGAACGTGTCGGCTGCAACCCGTTGTTAGCCTGTCAACATTCTGCAAACTATCTCAAAATCGTCAGGACCAAGCGCCTCACCATACAGTTCATTCACTAACCACAATCCGCTCTCTCGAATCTTCCTTATCGGTGAATACAATCCCAACCACTTTGTGGACGGCTTGCATTCTGGACACAGAGATATTGTGGAGATGAGTTTCCTCTCCAGAGACAACCGCTGGTCTTTGTCATCAACTCGAAAAACAACAAATGAGAAGTGTCTTTGTATATACTCCGAAACTGCTCTTTCTACAGCGCGTTGCCGAGCAGTATCAAGAACAGGCCCCAAACGTTCTCTGGCTTTCCGAGTCGTCAGGTCCCATTCCCATTGCTCCAGAAAAGGGTCATTGGACTGGTTCAATAAGGCTCGCCCGATATTTTTCCGAAAGATGCTGCGATCCTTATTCTCTTGAACAAAATGCTGCTTCAAGCGGGAAGGCAATTGATCTGCTCCAGTGTGCGTACCAACTCGCACAATTCTATCTGCCCCGTGGGCAGATTCACCATCTTCGAACAGGATATAGATACCATTGTCAGGTATCTGGTGCGTATCAAACGGGAAACCCTGCCGGGGCAAGGAATTGAAAAGACAATGCAAATGCTCACAGACTTGACGCATTCGAACCCATCCGCCTCAGGTATTGCAATTGTCTTCCTATGGAAAGCCCTTCCAAAGGCATTTCGTATGATTTCAGGTAAGGGAGCAGGTACTCTCGGTATCTGTTCCCTGCCAGAATGACAAAATGGTCTCTTTCCAAATCACAATATCTGCGTATTGCCTGCAGTACCTTGCTTGCCCAGTCCTTTCTATCTCGCACTGGCATATCTTTAAGCGTGACATTATATGGGTCTATTTCATCGTTCAGTTGAACCAGGCCATACTTCGCTGAGAGAATGAAAATCTTGTCTGGCGAAAACCTCTGAGCATATTGCAAAGCGGCGCGAAAAAGCGGGCTAACATACAGGTCTTTCGCCCGTGCTCTATGAGGAAGTTTCTTGCTGACGCAAGATATCAAAACGATTGTTGCCATAACATTCGTATTGACAGGCTAACGTTACAGTTCAGCGGCGGCGGAACGCCGTCCGCTGCAACTGGTTGTTAGGCGACAGAGTGTGCATGTTACTTTGTCTTCTAGAAACCTTTGCCCAAACGGGGAACGCCACGTCATGGTTGCCTCGTATTTAGGATGTCTTGCAATTGGATCATGCTTTGCTGACTCGTACGAGCGAGGCCTTGCTGTGGATGATCCAGATCTATGATGAGCACGATGACCAAGACGACGATGACGCAATAGGCCGCAGTCAGGCTAATGATGCGACGGCCAGCCAGGCCGTTCCCGTACCCCAGGACCATCGCCGCCAGGACCGCGAAACCCATCAGGAATAGCAACACGCTCTCGGGTACATGGTTGGCCACAGCGATGTCCCGCGTCGCCTTGATGTCGATGAGCTCGTTCATGGCGTGTGTGAACAAGCCCAATGGGATTGATCGCGGCTCCGCCTCTGCGGCTTGATTCGCGAGCTGCCACAACCGACGCTGGATCCGCCGGACCTCGGCGTCCAACTGCTCTCGCTCTGAAGAACGTTGCTCGGTGCGAAGAACGGACTCCAATCGAATCTCAACATAGCGGCGAAACAGCTGAGCGACTTCATCGTCGCGAGAAGTCGGTAGGAACCGAGAACGGAGCGCGGCGGTACCGATCGCATTTGACTCTTTGACCACCATCTGCTTCCGGTACTCGAATCGGGACAGCGCCATGGCGAAGGTGAATCCAAGAAGAAGGGCAAGCAGTCCCAGGGTTGCGGCTTGAATGCTCCCGATCTGAATTCGCGTCGGCTCGTTTTGTGCTTGGCGTCCTCTGCGACCGAGCTTGTACCCCAATTCCCCAGCGATCACCATGCATGCGAGTAACGCGATGGCAATCAGTGCCGCTGGTTGGTGATAGAGCAACTCGGTCGTCATTAAAAGCTCCCTGTCGCCTAACGCTCGGCTGCAGCGGCGGCGGAACGCCGTCCGCTGCAAGCCGTTGTTAGGCGGCCATCGCAGCTAACACTCAAGGAAGGCTATTGCTTCCCATGGCACAAACGAGCATTTGTCATCCTTCACCAGAACGCAAGCTTCGGTATCCGCGATAAGGTATATGCCGGTCACGCGCCCATGCATGTACTCGCCCGTTCTTGCTGCGAGATCTCGAAGGACAACCGTAATCGTACGAAGCTTCTTGGACCCGTCCTCTTGAGCCACGACGGCCCCCGCAAAAACCGGTGCGCCCTTTGGTGTAGGGTAACCTGGCAGGTTCTCGATCTCGGCTTTATGGAACCACTTCTCGATAACTTGCAACCACGCTGATCGATTCATGAAAGACCTCCTCCGCCTAATTCCGCCTAACTATAAATGGATAGAACTGCCTAAGTTAGCGAATATTGCGCAGCTGGCCGATCTAAATCGGCACGGGATCACCCGCCATTTCATTTGCATCCGTTGAAAAGAAAAGTCTTTTCGTCATTTTGGGATCCCCGATCTGCTCGAACTAGACTGCGATTTCCGGTCGGTCCAATATCAGCGGTCCGCGGCAGCATAAGCTGGTCGGCCGGGCTTCGCACGGCTCCCGGGCCGCGGTCGAGTACGTGAGTGTAGATCATCGTAGTGCTGACGTCGCTGTGCCCAAGCAATTCCTGCACCGTACGAATGTCGTAGCCCGCCTCGAGGAGATGTGTTGCAAATGAATGTCTGAACGTGTGGCAGCTTGCCGGCTTCGCAATGCCCGCCCGGCGGACGGCCTCTTTGACCGCGCGCTGAAGGACCGATTCATGAAGGTGATGACGCCGCCGCTCGCCGGTTCGAGGTTCGACATAGATTCGGGTTGCCGGGAAAACCCATTGCCAGATCCATTCGCGAGCGGCATTCGGATACTTCCGGGATAACGCCGCCGGCAGCTCTACCCAGCCGGCGCCCGCCTCCACATCCATCCGATGATGCTTGCGCACGCGTTCGATATGACGTGCCAGTTCATCCTTGACCATGGCCGGCAAAAGCGTGACGCGATCCTTGTCGCCTTTGCCGGAACGCACCATGATCTGATTGGAGCCGAAGTCAACATCCTTGATTCGCAACCGGGCACACTCCAACAGACGCAGGCCTGACCCATAGAGCAGGGTCGCCATCAGTCGAAGCGTCCCGCGCAATTGTTCGAGTATGAGGCCGACCTCAGCTCGCGTCAGGACCACCGGAAGGCGCCTGGAAATCCTGGCGCGCACCACATCTCCGAGCCGGCACAGATCCAGTTTAAGAACTTCGCGGTACAGGAACAATATCGCGCAGAGAGCCTGGTTCTGAGTCGATGCGCTCACTTTGTTTCCGACGGCAAGTCCGGACAAGAACGCCGTGATTTCAGGCTCCCCCATTTCCTTCGGATGACGCTTGCCGTGGAAAATGATGAATCTCCGGATCCACGCGACATAGGACTCCGCCGTCCTTCGACTGTAGTGCCGTGCCCGAATCGCTTCGCGCACCTGGTCAAGGAGACGGGGTTTCGCGGGCCAGCCTTGCGCGGTCTCGCAGACCAGTTCACACCTTGCGGTGATAGGACGCCACGGGACTGCTTCGCACTGCCCAACGGCCAATGCGGACATAAGCTTTGACCCGATTGAGGATAAAGGCATTCTAGCCTCCCTGATAAGAGCTTGTCAACAACAAGGCCGGGCTGTTAGCGGCTCCACGCTGTGCCCATGTTGGATACTGGATATCTAACGGTTCGAGACCATCAGTGAGCTACATTTTGTGCGGCTCAGGGAAACCGGTCCTGCCAAGCCCGGGCCCCGCGCTGTGCCGGAGGATGTGCCCGAAGTGGCGATCCGCTGCGGCATCCGCTCTGCCGCCCGAAGCACAGGCGACGCCCCAAGACGATGCCGACAGCGGCGACAAGTTCGAACGAGGCTGCAGGCACTCGTGGGCCCGGTTGAGCAAGAAAGTGTACGAAGCAAACCCCTCGGTCCGTCCCCGCTGCTGCGCACCGCTCAAAGTCATCAGCCTGATCGGAAACGGGCCGGTCGTTGAAAAGATCCTGCGTCACTTGAAGCCGTGGGACCGGCCCGAGCGTCCGCCTCCATGCCCTGGCGGGCAATCCCTCCGTTACGAAAAGGAGAATGTCGATCTTGACGAGGCCGGCCAGTGGCCGGACGCAACCGCCTGAGGCGGTCCCGGCCCCTGTCTCCTTAAGACGATCCTCCTGGTCTTCGTGCAAGTGTGCCCGAAATCAGGGCAGGCGAGCGGATGAGCAGCGCTTCGGGGCGGCGCTGTCAGAGAGACAACCGCCCCGCGGCGGCAGGTCTCGCGGCCGGGCAGCCTGTCGCCGAGATCAAAGCCACACGACTTCGGACAGGATGTGCCTGAACCAGCCGGACCGGTCACTCAAGCGCCGGGCTTCTTGGGTGGTGTAAACCAGCAGATCGGCCCCGACGGGCAGACGTGAGGTGTCGTAGGCCAGCGGGCGCAAGAACCATGTCGGCTGATCGCAACGGCTCACCAGCAGCAGGACATCGGCGTCGCTTCCGGGGGCGTAATCGCCGCGCGCATAGGAACCGAACAGGCCGATGCGCGCGACCTCGGGATGGCGGCGCCGGATATCGGCTGCCCAGGAACGGAGCGCGGAGAGCAGGCGCTCCCGGTCAATCGACCTGAAGATTTTCACACCATCGGATGATTTTATCCGCTCTACGCACCGCATCGGCGGCCTGCTCTTTCGTAAAGAATTCCATGGGCGCTCCCGACTCGAATCCGTTCGGATATCGGGTCGGCAAGTAAAACTGGTCGAGGAGTTTGGCGTCGTCGATCAATTCGGACGGCAGGCGTGCAGCGCCGAGATCCAATTCTTCGAGAAGTCTGGCGACCCGGTGCCCCCATGCCTCCGCATGAAGACGCATGTAGACCGCCTTGACGGCCTTTTCCGCCGCATGCTGGGCTTCGAAACAGGCATGTTCGTAATAGCCGTCCGCGACGTCCTTTGCGGCGTGCTCGAGGTCCCGTTTGGCCTGCGCCATCCAGTCCCTGCTCCTGTCGCCCATCGCTTCCCTTTCAGCGGACCAACCCCGTTGATGGATAATCTATCGTTATGGGGTCCAGGCGTCAATACGCCGTTGGTCCGCCTGCCCGGCCGTGAGGATCCCTTTAGCGCGCGGCAACCGATCCGGCGCAGCGCGCCGGATCCAGCGCGCCGGATCTACTTGCCGATGAAGATTTTCTTTTCGACGACGCCGCCGCGGGTCGACGAGTAGCGCACCGTGCACTCGCTGCCGCTGATCCCGTTGAACTGGATCTTGAAGACCGCCGATTTACGCTCGCCTCCGGCCAGTCGGTCGATTGTTATCGTCGGACGGCGGTCCTGCGGTTCCAGGATCCAGACCTTGTCCTGGGGATTCAGCGGCGGCGGCTGCGGCTTGGCCCCCGCACCGCGCCCGCCGCGGCCCGCCGGCTCGGGCTCTTCCGGGCCCTCGGGCCCGCCCCGACCTCCACGCCCCCCGGCCGCCTGCGCGATCATCCCCGGGGGAAACTCGAGCGAGACCGTATCGGGGCGCACGATCTTCACGAGCTGCGCCTGCCGCAACGCCGTCGGGATGCGCCCCTGATTCTGCACCGCAACCTCGATGACGTAATGATCCTTCTCGGCGGTGATCTTCGGTTCCGCCATGACGACGCGCGGCAGGCTCGAGGCAAGCATCAGATTGAAGCGGGCTTCCTTCTCGGCCCAGATCTCGAGCAGCTCCGGAGGCGGATTCTGCCGGTAGAACTTGGGATTCCATCCTCCCACCTCGACCTCGCCGTAGACCGGGTGGCGCACCTTCGTCCATTCCTGGAAGCGGCTGACTTTGAGCTCCTTGTCGTTGTATTGCAGCCGATCCCATTCGTCCGCCGTGCCGTCCTTGTCGTAATCGCCCACGTCGCCGCCGTTCCACAGCTCGTCGCCGTACCAGATGGCGCCGTAGTACCAGTAGCCGAAGTCCGGGCTGTGGCCGAAAAGCGGGCTTCCCCGGCCCCGGCTGTAATCCATGTAGACGTCGCCGGCGCGCTCGTACCCGGTGATCTCCTTCCCTTTCTTGTCGAACTCCCGGTAGAGCTCGAGATCGTCGGGATACATGCGCTCTTCGCTCGGAGAGGTCGACGGCGGCCGCAGGTGCATGGGCACGGTGGTGTCCATGGTCTGCACGACCGAGACATGGGGATGGGCAAGAAGGAATGTGACCACCGAGCGCGTCTCGATCTCCGAAAGCGGATACTCGCCGGCGCCGCCCTGCGTGAAGCCGCGCCCGGTCTCCTCGCGCATGGGCCGCCAGTTCTCGGGATAGTTGCGGTGCAGGTCGAGACCGCCGATGCCGTCTTCGCCGATCCGGCCGTCCCCATCGCGGTCGATACCTTCGGTCATGAGCAGGTAATCCCCCTTGCCCGGCCCGACCCTGCGCATGAGCCGGCCCTTGGGATCGCGGGAATCGACGACATACTCGCCCTTTCCCGTTTCGACCTTGACGCGCATCTGCCGGATGAACCCGTCGCCGTCGAGATCCTCGGGCGGATCCTCGTCGAGCAGGCCGTCGCCGTCGTTGTCGTAAGGCCGGATCGTGCTGCGCAGCGTCTGCGCGGTTTCCAGGTACAGGAGATTGCCGTCGGGATTGTTGACCGGCCGGAAGTAGAACGTGCACTCGTCGAGCAGGCGCGTGACCTCCCGGTCCTTGCCGTAATTGGTGAGCATGTAGTGGAGCATCCACAAAGCCGACTCGCCGGCGGTCACCTCGCCCGAGTGGCGGTTGCCCTCGACATACATAGCCGGCTTGTCGGTGGCCTTGCCGGTCTTCTTGTTGGTCAGCGTCAGCTGGTAGATGTCGATGCCGCCGAAGCTCTGCGCCACCACGTAAAGGTCCACGAGGTCGGGATATTCCTTCTCCCACTTCTTGAAGAACTCGACCATCTCGGTGTATTTGTGGTAATGCTTGAAATCCATGACGCCCTTCTGCAGGGGCGTGGTTTCCACGAGAAAGTTGCGCCGGAAATAACTCGGGCCGTGGCGATAGCCGGGCACGGTCCAGAACTTGGATTCGCCCTCGGGCGCTTTCTGTACCTGGGCTTCGGCACCGTTCAGCACCAAGAGGCATGCCAGAGAGAAAGCCCACATCAACGTTCTCTTGACCGGGATCATGATGTCCTCCCTTTTCTCCGTCCGCGCGACCTCCGGACTCGGGCTACTCATACCACCCGACCGGCCGAAAAGAAAAGACAAAACGCGTGCCGGCCAAGATTCCGATTCCCGTGATCTCTCGCCCGCGTATAATTGCCCAGCACCGCGGAGGCGGTGAAGGATCGAGCTATGGAAGAGCGCGAATTCTTCGACGAGAAGGACGAGACGGTGCCGGCGCAGATATACTGCCCGAAGTGCCGCACCACCTTGGAATACGCCGTGCGCTGGCGGCGGCGCACCAAGAAGGCGGCCCTGCCCGCCCGCGCCGACGAGCGCGACCGCGCGCGCTGGGCCAAGGCGCGCAACTACCGCGTGCGCCTCGACGACAAGCTGCGCTGCAAGAATCCACGCTGCGGCAAGATGATCGAGATCACCACGCTGCAAACGGTGGTCTTCGACTGAATGCGGCTGCGCCGGGCGCGGCCCGACCTCAGCGCACCAGGTAGGAGAAACCGATCACGCTTCCGACGGCCACCACCGCCCAGCGCAGGGCGGCGGGGCTGAGCCGCCCCGCGAGCCGCCCGCCCAGGGCGCCGCCGGCCAGCGCCCCGACGGCCATCAGCAGGGCCGCCGGCCACACCACCTTGCCGGAAAACACAAAGAAGACGGCGGCCGCGACGTTGACGCCGAGCGCGACCGACTGTTTGAGGGCGTTGAGGCGGGCCAGCGAATCGGCCAGCATGAGGGCGAGCGCCGCCAGCACGATGACGCTCAACCCGGCGCCGAAATAGCCGCCGTAAACCGCGGCCAGACCGACCGGCAGCGCCGCCCATTTTTCAGCCCCGGCCCCGGCCTCCGCCTTGCCGGTGCGCCGCAGGACCCAGGCACGCAGCGGCTCCTGCACGGCGAGCAGCGCCGAAGCCAGCAGGATGAGGAAAGGCACGAGGGCGCGGAAGAGGCGCTCGCCGGTTTCCAATAGCAGGATACCGCCGAGCACGCCGCCGGCCACGGCCGCGGGAAGCAGCAGCCGCAACCGCCTCTTCTGGCCCCGCAGGTCGCGCGCCTGAGCGAGCGTCGCTCCCAGGTAGCCCGGGCAGAGGGCCACCGTGTTGGTCACGTTGGCCGACACCGCCGGAATCCCCACGGCCATGAGCGCGGGAAAGGAGATCAGCGTACCTCCGCCGGCGAGCGCGTTCACTGCACCGGCGGCTGCCGCCGCCAAGCCGACAAGCACGAAATCGATCGGGCTCATTATCCGAAGATCGGGACCGGAATACTCACCGTCACCCCGCTATGCGCGCCATCTCTTCCCGCGTCAGCTCGAAGGCCATGGCCGCCGCGCTCTCCCGGGCATGGCGGGCACTGGTCGCCCCAGGGATGGCGACCACCGTCTCGCCGTGGGAGTGGATGACCCAGTTCAGGGCGATCTGCGAGGCCGAAACTCCGCGCTCGGCTGCGACCGCCTCGAGCCTTTCCACCAGCGGGCGGCTCTTTTCCAGAAGCCGGCCCAGCATCAGCCTTCGCCCTATCGGGCGCTCCCGCAGCAGGCCCGGATCTTTGTGAAACTTGCCGCTCAACAACCCCATTTCCAGAGGCGAATAGGCGATGATCGTAATGCCGAGCTCCCGGGCTGCATCCAGGATGCCGTTGCGCTCGATGCGGCGGTCGAGAAGGCTGTACTTCACCTGGTTCGAGGCCAGGGTGAAGCCCCGTCTCACCAGGGCTTCGTGGGCGCGCCGCATCTGCCGTGCCGAGAAGTTGCTCACGCCCACGGCGCGGATCTTGCCGGCCATCAGAAGGTCCGCCATGGCATCCATCTCGGCCTCCACGGAGGAAAACGACAGCGGCTGATGCACCTGGTACAGATCGATGCCGAACGGCTCCAGGCACGCGAGGCGCCTGTCGATGGTTTTGCGCAGGGAAGCGGCGGTCCTGAAAAGCGGATTCCACTTGGTGGCGATGACGACATCACCCTTTTTTCTTCCGGCGCGCTCGAGGGCGCGCGCGACACTGCGCTCCGAGCGGCCGAAGCCGTAAAGCTCGGCCGTATCGATCCAGTTGATCCCGCCCTCCAGGGCGGCCCCGACGACGGCGTCGGTTTCCTCCTGGCTCATCGCCGCCCACATGGCGCGCGCACCGCCCCTCCCTCCGGAAAACTGCCACGCGCCCAGCCCGATGGGCGTGATTTCTATTTCCGTGCCCCCGAGGCGCCTCTTCGGAACCGCCGCCTGCGGATTGCCCGTAATGTTCATGCATTTCTCCTTCCGCCCGCGAGTCTCCCGGCCGCCGGTGCCTAGAATTCGATTACGAAGCCGGCCGTGGGAAGTATGGGCAAGAGCGAGTTTCGGTCCATGGAAACCTTGCGCGTCGTTGCATTCACGCTGTTTATGTCCGCGTAGCGCAGGTTTTCGCGATTCGTCACGTTCAGCACCTCGATATAGAGCGACAGCTTGGAGCGGGTGAAATAGAACGCGCGGTTGAGCCTCAGATCGATCCGGCCGTAAAAGGGAAGGCGCTCCCGGTTGCGCTCGGACGAAAGATAAAACTCCTCCCCGCGCTTCTCGAAATAGCCCGGGTACGGGAATCCGCTTCCCAGCCGGGCCTTGAGGCTCACGTTCCAGTGCTCCGAAAGTCGCCGGCTGCCGTATATGTTGACCGTGTGGCGCTGGTCGAAGTCGCCGTCGTAGTTTTCCCCGGTCACCAGGTCCCTGCGCCTGGATACCGCGTAAGTATAAGAAACCCAGCCCGAAAGGCGGTTGGCGCTGCGCCTCTGGAAAAAGATCTCGAACCCCCTCGTATAGCCGCGCAGTCCGTTGTCGTAACGGAAGTTGCTGTTGGGCGGGGCCACCTTTCCATCGACCAGACGGTAAAGGTTGTCGCGGCTGCGCAGGAGGTCCGATTCTTCCTTGTCGAACAGCTCCACCCGGAGGCGCGACTTTTCGCCGAGCCTGCGCTGATAGCCGAGGACGTAATGGCGCGCGATCTCGGCGCGCAGGTTGCGGTCGCCGTTGCGCCCCCTCACGGGAACAAGCTCAGGGAACTGGCTGAAGATCCCCCACCCGGCATCGAGCGTGTCGCTGCCGCTGGGGCGCCATTCGAGCGAAGCGCGCGGCAGCACGCACACCTGGCCCGTCAACCCGGTCGCATCCAGGCGCGCGCCGACAATCGCCGCCAGTCTGCCCTGACTGATGTCCCACCGATCCTGGACATAGGCGGCGTGCTGCCGGTAGCCTGCGCGGGCGCTATCGAAGTCGACGAAGCGGCGCAGGCTCGAGCTGTAACGCCGGTCGAGCGCGCTCGCCTCGATGTGACGGAAATGGAAGCCCGTTTCCACGCGGTGTGCCGCCGACAGGCGCGCGCTCAGATCGCCGCGGGCGGCCAGCTCCATGTGCCGTCCCCGGTCGAGCGTCTCGCCGTCCTTGTTGGTGTTCCGGAAGGTCTCCCGAATCGCGTAAAGTCTCGACTCCCAATACAATGCGGATCCCCGAGTCCAGGTCCAGGATAGATTGGCCGTGCCCACATCGTTGGCACCCTCGATAAGGCTGTTGAATCCAGGGTTTTCCGGATTGCGCGACAGACGGGCCCTGCCCCATATGAACGAAAGGCCCAGCTGCTGGCGCGCGCCGAGGTCATAGACCGCCTTGCCCTGTGCGTCGGTGAAACCGATGCCCAGGTCGTTTTCGGGGCCGATGCGCCGCACCAGGTAGTCGGCATAACTCTTGCGGGCCGAAGCGATCCACGCTCCGCGCTTTTTCGCATCGAGCGGGCCTTCGGCCAGGAAGGCCGCGTTGCTGCCGCTCACGGCCAGCCGCTCGCGCGCCCGGTCGCGGCTCCCTTCGCGCGTGAAGACTTCCAAAAACGAGGCCGTGCGGTCGCCGTATTTGGCCGAGAACGCCCCGGTGTACAGAGCCATGGTCTCGACGAGATCGCCGTTCATGATCGTGACGGATCCCGTGGGATCCTGCGTGCCCTGGACCGTATGGACCAGCCCGTGGGTCAGGACGCCGTCGACGACGATGCCGTTGTTGTGGAAGCCGCCGCCGCGCACCGAATAGAAGGCCTGGAAATCGTCCCCCGTGGCCACCCCCGGCAGGGTCTGGACGGAACGCAGGGGGTCGTCCAGAAGCACGCCCGCTAGGTTTCGGATCTCCGTGCCTGTGAGAGCGATCTGCGAGGGGGCGGATTTTTCCGTCTCTTCGAAGACCGGGGCCGTCACGCGGACCGTTTCGCTGATCGTCGAGGCCTCCTGCCCGAGATAGAAGATGATTTCGAGCGAGTCCGTCTCCTCGAGGGTCACGTCCCTCTTGAGCAGCCGGTATCCGATGGTCGAGACGTAGAGCGTGTAGGTTCCTGCTGGAATCCCTTCGAGCCGGTAGGCGCCCCGCTCGTCGGTCACCGTCTCGAGAGTGGAAGGGCGCAGCGCAACCTTGACGTTGCGCAACGGTTCGCCGGTCACCTGGTCGATGACCCGGCCCGAAATGACAGCAGCCGGCAGCCACGGCAAGCCCGCGAGCCAGAGGGCCGCCGGCAGGAAGAAACGCCCGAGTGCACTTGCCGTGCTCCGCTTTTCCTGAGGCTCCGGTTTTATGTGCTTGACATCGCAGGGCATGTTCGCCTAGAAAATGGTCACCCATACTAAGCGATGAGCAGTTTCGAATCAAGCCGGGCCGGCTGAGTCAACCAGCCGGCAACAAGACCTGTCGCTTAGGGGCCAACAACCGGCCGCAATCGGCCGTGAATTTTCTGAAGGAGGTCAGATGCGAAGATCGGTTCAGTTTCATGCCGGCAGGATCGGACTCGCAGCCATGCTCTTGCTCGCATGTCTCGGCCTGCCGGAATATGTCAATGCGCAGGTGACCACGGCGCGTCTCGAGGGTATCGTCAGGGATGCGACGGATGCCGTCGTACCCGGCGTCACCGTGGTCGCGACCCAGACCGCCACCAACCTGACATTCGAAACGATGACAAACGAGGTCGGCCTCTACGTGTTTCCCAAGCTGCCGCCGGGAACTTATACGATTACCGCGGAACTGACTGGCTTCAAGCGCTCCATGCACCAGGGGATCCGGCTCGAGGTCGGCGATACGGGCACGCTGAACATCAAGCTCGAAACCGGCGAGCTGAGCGAGACCGTCACGGTTTCGGCGCAGATCGCTGTAGTGGATACAGTGTCCACCTCGGTCGGAAAGGTGGTCAGTACCAAGCAGATCGAGGACCTGCCGCTCGTGAGCAGAAACCCGATGGATCTGTTCTACCTGCAGCCGGGCGCCAACCGCTTCACCGGAGGGGGTAGAGTGGACGGCACGCGCGGCACGGCGGCCAATGTCACCGTGGAAGGAATCGGCGCGTCGGAGCCGATCCTGGGATCCGGTGCCACGTCGACGGCAGCGCCGGTGCCTATCGAGGCGGTCGGCGAATACAGGGTCGTCACCTCGAGCGCTTCCGCCGAATATGGGAGAGGCTCGGGAGCCCAGGTGCAGCTGATCTACAGGTCGGGCACCAACGAGTTCCACGGCAGCGCCTTCGAGTTCCACCGCAACCGTGTGCTGAACGCCAACAGCTTCGCCAACAACAAGCAGGGATTGACGAAACCCGCGTTCATAAGGAACCAGTTCGGCGGCTCGCTGGGCGGCCCGATCATCAAGGACAAGCTGTTTTTCCATTTCACGTACGAGGGCATACGGCAAGTCACCGATTCCACACCTAATTACCTTGTTTACACCAATACCCTCAAGAACGGGACCTTCCGGTACTACACCAAAGGATCCAATTCAATCACACTGGTCGATTCCAAAACGGGGGAGCCTAAGGTTCCGGAATCCGATATTGCGACCATCAACCTGCTGACGGTCGACCCGACGCGTCTCGGCAAGGACGCGTCGGGCTTGTTCGACAAGCTGGTCGGCAGCTTCCCGGCGCCGAACAATTACGACACCGGGGACGGGTTCAATACCGCGGGATACCGGTTCCTCTCCAAGAACCCTTACAGCCAGAACCAGGAGGTCTTCAAGGCGGATTACGTCATCACCTCCAAACATCGTGTTTCGGCGACTTACGCCTACCGGAAATACCTTGATTACGGCGCCAAGCTGCTCAACGGGTACCGGGGATCGATCAACGAGGAGCCTTACCCGACCGGGATCGTCGCCCTGGATTCGATGCTGACTCCGCACTGGTTGAACGAGTTCCGCGTCGGGGGAATCAAGCGGGGATCCTTCTTTCTGAATCCCGATCCGGATCGGTTCAAGCCGGAGGGGATTACGATCTTCGTCGGACTGGGAGGGCCGCAGCGCGGGCACCCCAAGAGCATTTTCCTGCCGCAGATCTTCCCCTCGCCCGTGATCACCATTTCCGACAACATGACATGGATCAAGGGGAACCACAGCTTCAAGTGGGGCATGGATATCCGGATCAACCGCTCCAACGTGCAGTACGGGGACGACTACTACTTCCCGGTGGCCGACACGAGAAACTCTTCCAACCCGGCCACCATCCCGACACTCCCCGGCCTCGCCAGCGCCGATCGCTCGCGCGCCCAGCAGCTCACCAACGACCTGACCGGCACTCTCGGGCGCATCACCCAGAGCTTCCACGCCAACAAGACCGACGCGTTCACCCCGTTCGAGACCAAGTACCGCCGGTGGAGGTCCAAAGAATACAGCTTCTTCTTCCAGGATACGTGGAAGATCCGGCCCACCTTGACGCTGAACCTCGGAACCCGCTACGAGGTCATGCCTCCTCATTATGAGGCTGCAGGCGTTTATGCTTACCCGCTCAACGGCTATCTCGGACTTTTCGGCATCTCGGGAGCGGGCGGAGAGACCAAGCTGGGCCTGGCGCCGGGGGGAGGCAAGAAGACGCACAAGACCGACTGGACCAACTTCGCGCCCAACATCGGTTTCAACTGGGATCCGACGGGCAGCGCGAAGTGGAGCATAAGCGCCAACTACAGGATTTCCTACGATCGAACCTGGCTCGCCACCACCCTGTTCGTGGACTTCGACCAGGAGGGCATGTCGACCAACCGCACGCTCGACGCCACATCCGGCACGCGCCTGAGTGCACTGCCCAGCCTGTTCAACAGCCGTACGGGTTACTTCGACCCGGGCCTGCCGTTCGGGCCCAAGCCGTTCAATAGACAGGGCAATGTCAACGTGTACGACCCGTCGCTGTACACGCCCTACACCGGAAGCTGGTCCTTGCGCCTGCAGCGGGAAATCTTCAGGAGCACCGCGATCGCGGTCTCCTATGTGGGCAACAAGGCCACCGGCCTGCCGCGCGCCCCGAACATCAACCAGATCGAGATCCGCAAGAACGGCTTTCTCGCAGGCTTTCTGGCCGCGCAGCGAAACCTGAAGGCCAACAACGATCCGATGGTGGGAGAGCCGACGGGAGTCTTCGGGCAGCTCTACAATCTGATGTCCTCGGGCGACAAGTCTTCGATGAGATCCTACCTCAATGACGGCCAGGTCGCCCAGGCCGCAAACTACATCGACTACTCGCGGGCCAGCTCGCAGTACCTCGAGAAGGCGGGACTGCCGCTGAACACCTTCCGGGTCAACCCGCAGTTCAACAACGCCTATCTGGTCGGAAACCACTCCTATTCCACATTCCATGGAATGAAACTGGAGGTCACCCGCAGGTTCCAGTCGGGGCTCCAGTTCGATTTCAACTACACCTTCTCGAAAACCCTCACCGATTACGAGGGAGGGCAGTCGCAGCGCGACGCTTACCGCGACAACGAAAACCGGCGCCTGGATAAAACCTACGCCGGCATCGACGCAACCCACGTGATCAACGCCAACTTCATATGGGACCTGCCCGTCGGTACCGGCAAGCGCTGGCTCAGCTCGAGCAACTGGCTGCTCAACGGCGTGCTGGGCGGCTGGCAGATGAACGGCATCTTCGCCTATTCGACCGGCTCGCGCTTCACGATCAGCAGCGGCCGTTACAAGCTCACGACGCAGGACACGAGCACCGCCGACTGCACCGGCTGCAAGGCCAACTTGACCGCCAAGGTCGTCCGGGACGGGGATAACCTGCGGGCTTTGACCTTGGATGAGGCAAAAATGTTCACCGATCCGCCTGCCGGCAGCGCCGGGCAGCTGGCTCAGCGCTATTTTCAGGCGCCCAGCTTGTGGGTGTTCGACGGCAGCATATTCAAATCCTTCCCGATGAGGTTCCTGCCCGGAGAACAGGGGGCGCTGCAGTCCCGCTTCGAGTTCTTCAACATGTTCAATCACACGCGCTTCGGCTCCCCCACTTCCGATATCACTTCCGGAAGTTTCGGGATCATCAGCCCTCCCACCGGAAACCAGAGGATCATCCAGGTGGCGCTGAAGATCATTTTCTGATCACCATTCATCGCGGCCGGGCGGATTTTCGCATCCGCCCGGCCGGCTCTCTCGCAAGCTTCCGCCTTCCCGGGATCGGTGGTATCCTGATTCCGATGAACGCATTGAAACTGCTGGCCTTCCTGGCCCTGCTCCTGTCGCCCCGGCAGAAGGAAGAATCGAAGGATTACTATCGCCGGTGGCTCGAGCAGGATGTCGTCTACATCATCACCGACGAGGAAAGGGCGGTCTTCCTCAAGCTGACCACGGACGAGGAACGCGACCAGTTCATCGAGCAGTTCTGGAAGAGGCGCGACCCGGATCCCAATACGGCGGAAAACGAATTCCGCGAGGAGCACTACCGCCGCATCCAGTTCGCCAACGAAAGGTACGCGGCCGGCATCCCCGGGTGGAAGACCGATCGCGGCCGCGTTTATATCGTCTTCGGCAAGCCGGACCAGATCGAGAGCTACCCTGCGGGCGGTTCCTATCAGCGCAAGCCCCACGAGGGCGGAGGCTGGACCTCGGTCTACCCGTTCGAGGTCTGGCGCTACCGGCACATCCCCGGAGTGGGAGACGACATAGAACTCGAATTCGTCAACGATGCCGGGGGCAATCTCTACCGGCTGGCGATGGATCCGCAGCAGAAAGACGAGTTCCTGCACGTTCCCGGCATGGGTTTCACCGATTATGAACTGAGCCGGCGCGAGAAGTCGTTCGACCGCGTCTGGGGCATCCGCGAAAGCGGCCTGGCCACAAACCAGGGTATCCATTTCGAGCGCGCCAAGGACTCGCCCTTCGAAAGATCCGAGCTCCTGATGAAGATCAGCAAGGCGCCGCTGATCCGCTTCACGGAGCTGAGAGAAAAGATCACGGCGCGCGTGACCTACAACATGCTCCCCTTCAAGACGGCTTACGACTTCGTGCGGCTGGATGCGCAGAACTTCATCGTCCCGGTCACCTTGAGCTTCGATCCCGCGAGTCTCTCCTTCAGGCAGGGCGAAGGATTCCGCCACAGCCGGCTTCAGGTTTACGGCCTGGTGACCACCCTGAGCAACCAGCGGGTGTTCGAGTTCGACGACGAGATAGCCCTCGACTACGGCGAGGGACAAGCGATGCGGGAGCACCTGTACCAGCGCAAGCTCCCTCTGAAGCCGGGTCGTTTCAAGATCGAACTGATCGTCAAGGACGCCGTCAGCGAAAAGATGGGAACAGCGGCCTTGGGGGTCGAGATCCCGGGCGATACGGAGGGCAATCTCGCGCTAAGTTCGATCGTGCTCGGGCGGACGATCGAGGCCACGGACCGCGACCCCGCCGACCCATATGTCTTCGGTTCCTACAAGATCACCCCGCAGGTAGACAGAGTTTTCGCCGCGGGCGACGATCTTGCCTTCTACGTCGAAGCCTACAACTTCCAGGTCGATCAGGCCACGCAGAAGCCGGTGCTGGAGATCAAATACGGCTTTGCCGCGCCGGGCAGGCAGCCCGAAAGCTACCGCGCCATCACCCGCGGGGTCACGCTCGACGGCGACCGCATATACCTGGCGCGCATCCTCCAGCTCCCGGGCCTCGAAAAGGGCAGGCACGATCTGGTCGTGTCGATCACCGACACGCTCAGCGGCCGGACCGCCGTCGCCCGCACCCCCTTCGAAGTGCGCTGATCCCGGCTACGCGTCAGACTCGAGCGGGATCATGCGCGCCGCCGCCTCGCACACGAAGCGCGCATCGGCCATCGCCCTGGAAGCGTCGTTCGGCCCGTATTCATCGGTGGGGATGAAGTCGACATCCCCATAAAAGGAGAATTCGCGCTCCTTCCTGAGCCAGCGGGAAATTTCCGCCAGCCTTGCGGCATCCTGTCTCACGGATTCCGGCAGCCGATCGGAAAACTCCACCAGGGTGGCTCCCACGTCGTGCCATTTCGGCGGCTCGATGCCGACCTGCCTGAGCATCCCTTTCAGTGCCAGTTCGACGATTTCCTGGGCTTCCCGCACCACATCCGAGTAAGCTTTCTCCTGGAATAGAATCGGAAGAATCTTCAATCTCTTCTCGGCCTTGATCCGGTAGCTCTGGGCCAGGGTCTTGTTGGTCATGGCGCTTTCCTCACCGCCCGCGGCGACCGTCAAATCTCGAATTCATCGCCCCACTTGTAATCGGGCTTGAGGTCCCAAATCCAGGCGTTCCCTTTCCAGATACGCCTGGCACCGAGGCGCGCAAGCCGTGCGCGCAGGCGTTCGAGCTCCTCCCGGAAGAATCCGTCACGATCGAAGAGAATGCGGGCGTCGTCGACCATGTCCAGGAACAGCGGGCTGCCGATGCGGACCTCGCGCGGGGTTTTGAAAACGGGCGAAAGCTCCGTATGGATCCCTGCCGCTTGGGCCTCCGCCAGATCCTCGCGCATCGCCGTCTCGACTGCGGCGAATTCGTCGACCCGCTTGATCCGGCCATCGGGCAAGGGATCGACGACCAGCAGAAGATCGATGTCCGAGTCGGGATTCATGACACCCCTGCCCACCGATCCGTATACCGCCAGCGAAACGAGTCTCGGCCCGTAGAAGTCCGCGCACTTTCGGCGCAGGGCGTTCAGGAGGCGGTCGAAAACCTCGCGCACCGGCTTTGCAGTCATCTCGATCGGCGACGGCATCCCGCGGCTCCGCCTTGCTGCATGCTCATTTCTGTCCCGGCCGCTTGCCCCAGGTGGGCGGCGGCGGTTCCTTCATCAGACGGTTCACCGGCTTTTCCTTGAGCAGGCGCATCGCCTCCTCGACCGCGCGTTCGAGCTGCGGATCGCGGCCGGCGATCACGTCCTTGGGCCAGTTCTCCACGTCGATGTCCGGGGCGGTCCCTTCATTTTCCACGGCCCACTTGCCCTCGCGGGAGATGAAGCCGCCGCGCGGCGCGATCATGGAGCCGCCGTCGATGAAGGGCGGCGTGTCGGCCGTGTGTACCAGGCCGCCCCAGGTGCGCTTGCCGACGAGCGGTCCGATTTTCCTGTACTTGAACATGTACGGCATCAGATCGCCGCCCGAGCCGGCCATTTCGTTGATGATCATCACCTTCGGCCCCCAGATGCCGGCCGAAGGGCTGGTGAACGGGACGCGGTCGCCGGCGGCGTTGTTGAAGTAGCCGTCGAAGTCGCGCTCGAGTATCTCGATAATGTAGTCGGCCGCCGATCCGCCGCCGTTGAAGCGCTCGTCGATGATCGCGCCTTTCTTGTCCTGCTGGGCGAAGTAGTAGCGGTTGAAGCTCTGGTATCCCGGCTGGCCGGTGTTGGGGAGATAGACGTAGGCGAGCTGTCCGCCGGACAGTTTGTCGACTTTGCGGCGGTTCTCCTCGACCCAGGCGCGCGTGCGCAGGCTTTGCTCGTTCGCCACCGGAACGACGGTGACCTGCCGCGCTCCTTCCATGGAAGGCCTGCTGTTGACCGTGAGCACCGTCTGGCGGTTGGCCGTGCCGTCGAGCAGGCGGTATATGTTGTCCGGAACCTTCAGTTCGATGCCGTTGATCGCCAGGATGTAGTCCCCCACGGACACATCGACTCCCGGAGCTGCGAGCGGGGCGCGCAGGTCGGGATTCCAGCTCTCGGTGTCGTAGATGCGGGCGATGCGGTAGCGGCCGCCGTCGATCGTGAAGTCGGCGCCGAGCAGGCCGCCTGTCGGCTGCGGCACTTCGGGCATGTCGCCGCCGCGCACGTAGGAGTGCCCGACGGCGATCTCGGCGCCCATGTTGTCGAGCAGGTAGTTGAGGTCGGCGCGGTGCATGACGTAGGGCAGGAGCCGGCCGTACATCTCCTTCATCCTGGGCCAGTCGGTCCCGTGCAGGTTCGGCACGTAGAGATAATCGCGCTGGTTGCGCCATCCCTCGTTGAAGATCTGCCGGAACTCCTCCTTGGGATCGAGGCACATGCGCAGCGTTACGCTGAGGCGTCCCTGGCCGGCCTGCGGCGGGTTGCGGTCGGCATCGACGAGGAACAGGGCGGGGCCTGCGCCGGCGGCCCCCGGCCCGCCGCCGCGCGCGCCTCCGCCGCCGCCCGCGCGATACAGGAGCTTGCGCCCGTCAAAGCTCACTTCGTAATCGGCGACCCCGGTGACGAACTGCGCGGCCCTGCGCTCGCTCAAACGGTAGCGGTGAAGCACGCTCCCGCCCCCGCCGGGCCCGCCTTCGCGGCCGCCTCCGGCTGCGCCCGCTTCGAGGTAGAAAACCGTTCCGGCAACCCCGGGGAGCAGCTTCGAATACTGCCGTTGGGGAATGCCCGGGATCGAGATGATGCGCTGCTGCAACCCGTCGAAGTCGATCTGCACGTTGACCGGCTCGCGGGGGCGTGCGGCCTGCGGAGGCTGTTCCCCCTGCACTCCGCCGGCTTCGGCGGCCGCTCCCGCACCCCGGCCTCCCCGCCCTCCCGGAGCAGGAGCCTGAATGCCGGTGTCCTCGTCGCTTTCGGGAAGGAGCGGGCTCGGCTCGCCCTTCTTGAGGATCGCGAGGTAAAGGCCGAAGTTCTCCGTACGGTCGTACGAGGTCATGTCGAGCCACTGCGAGCGCAGGCCGAAATCCGTCGAGGCGAAAAACCAGAGATACTTGCCGCTCGCATCCCATGCGGGCCACACCGCGTCGGCCAGCCCGTCGGTGACCTGCCGCGTCTCGCCCGTTTCGACGTTGGCGATGAAGATGGCGTGATAGAGCGAGGGCAGCCGGCTCGAGTACGCCACCCACTTCGAATCCGGGCTCCAGACGGGATTGAGCGTGCGCTGCGGCACCATCCAGGGATCGCTTCCCACGACCTTCGTCTGCCCGCTCGCGACGTCGATCACCCACACCTTGAGATTGGTGTCGGTGTACACGATCTTCCTGGAATCGGGCGACCACGAGGGCATGTAGTAGTGGGTCGGGTTGGGGAGAGCGATCTCGCGCGGCGGCTTCAATCCGTCCTGCTCCTCGATCATGAGCTTGTACTCGCCGGACTTGTCGCTGAAGTAGGAAATGTATTTGCCGTCGGGAGACCATGCCGGGTCGCGCTCGGCCGAGCCGCTCGAGGAGGTGATATTGCGCACGTCCCCCTTCTCGGCCGGGATGGTGAAGATCTCGCCGCGCGCCTCGACGAGGACCCGCTTCCCGGTGGGGGAAAGCGACATGTTCGTCATGCGGGCGGTCACGTCGATCCAGCGCGGCATCATCCACGGGAAATCGCCGGCGGCCGTGATGTCGACGATCTTTTCCTTTCCCGATCTGGGATCGAGCTCGTGAATGTAACCGGCCTGCTCGAAGACGATCACGCCGGCGCCCGAGTCGATCGCCTTGACGTCGAAATCGGTGAACTTCGTGACCTGCCAGAGCTTCCGGCTCTTGGTGTCGTAAGCCCAGATATTCGCCACGCCGTCGCGGTCCGAGATGAAATAGACCGTATCGCCCACCCACACGGGATCGACGTCCTTGGAGTCGGTCCAGGGCGGCGTCACCAGGTCGTAGGTCTTGAGATCGACGATCCAGATCGGACGGTTCTGGCCGCCGCGGTAGTTGCGCCGCTCCTCGTCCCACGAGTTGTTCATGCGGTAGGCGATGCGCGTGCCGTCGGGCGATATCTTCCCCTGGTAGGCGCGCGGCAGCGCCAGCGGCTCCTCGACCCCGCCCTCGGCAGGCACGGTCCAGAAGCGCGGCGCGCCGCTCGGGGCCCAGGTGGCGCGGGGCGAGGAGAACATGACGGCCTTGCCGTCCGGCGTCCATCCCTGCACCAGGTCGGCACCGGGATGCCATGTGAGCCGCCGCGGCTCGCCGCCCTCGGCGGGCACGACGTAGACGTCCAGGTTTCCGGCATACTCGGCGCTGAAGGCGAGCCGCGTGCCGTCGGGCGAAAAGTGCGGATTGAGGGTCTGGCCCTGGAAGCTGGTGACGCGGTGGGCCATGCCGCCGGCGCGCTCGACCATCCAGATATTGTTGGCGTAGGCGAAGGCGATGCGCGTCGCGCTCACCGTCGGCGTGCGCAAGAGCCGCGTGCCTTTGTCCTCGGCGGCATTTGCAGGGATCATCGACAGGAAAAGCCAGCACAGAATCATCGTTCGCATAAGCATCGGCATGGTTCCTCCCCAGGCGAATGTGCAGCTAGTTCTATCACGCCCCCCTCCCCCTTTAAAGTTCGTTTAAAGGGAGACGAGGACCTCGAGCACGGCGTGGATGGCAGCATAGATTCCCGGGCCGGCGGCCGCCAGGACCAAGCACGAAAGCAGCACGCTGACGCCGCCGAGGATCACACGGGCGGCCGCAGCGCGGGATCCGGAGGCGCCGCCGGTGCCCGGGCGCGTCAGGCGCACGACCCTGGCCGTGATGCTTCCAGGATCCCCGACGACCAGGTGGGCGCCCGCGGGCATCCGAGGGGCAGACCCGGCAGGCGCGAGGCGCGCCAGCTTCACGAGCGCGGAAGCCAGATCCAGGGCGACCGCAGGGCCGGCGCGGGCGGCGTAGTCGTCCGCGGCCTCCTCCGCAGCCGCGGACCACATGCGCTCCAGGTCACGGCCTCGGGGAAGCATCCCCAGGACGTCCCGGCACACGGCCAGCAGCGCGCGCTTGAAATTGTCGCCGGCGGCCAGGTGACCCCGCTCGTGCGCGAGGGCCGCTGCGAGTTCCTCCCTGCCGAGCGAGAGGAAAACCTGCTCGGCGATGAAGAGCCTCGGCCGGGAAAAATGCACGATGCCGACCACGGGAAAGCGGTGGCGGATGCCAAAGGCGGGCATGCCGGAATCCGCGAGGGCAACGGGCCGGGCATGCTTCTGCCAGACCCGCAGAAGCCGGCGAGTCGCGATCCATGCGGCGACGCCGCGCCGCAGGGCGCATGCCATCCCGAAAAGCGACAGCGCCGCCAGCAGGCCCAGCCCGGCGCTGACGGCTTCTTCCGTATCCCGCGGCTCATGGATCACATAGGAAGGGATCAGGAGCGCGAGCACGGCGACGAGGGCAAGGAGCGCGGGCGCCGTGCGCAGGAGAAACAGCAGGCGCGCGCGGCTCGCAGCACGCAGGCGCGCGGCCGCCGGCGCGATCGCCGGCCACAGGCCGGCGACGCACAGGGAGGCCAGCGTGTCGACCACCAGCAGTGTTGCCAGCGAAAGGCAGGCGAGCAGGGGTCCGTACATGGCGATTCTCAGCGCCTGCGCCGCAGCTCCTCTTTCTTTTCCCTGACCAGCCGGTCGAGCGCCTCCAGTGCGGCCCGGTCATGCTCGCTCACGGTTTCCACGATGCATGCCAGGATGGGCTCGACGCCGTGGGGACCGCTTCCGATGAGACCTTCGATCACGTCGCGCGCGATTCCCTGCGCGAGTTCCGCGGGCGAGACCCGCGGCGCATACAGATAGGCGCGCCCGCGCTTGCGCCGCTCGAGCATGCCTTTGCGGTACAGGCGGTGCAGCGTCGTCATCAGCGTGGTGTAGGCGACCCGTTCCTCGAACTCCCGCGACACGTCGCGCACGCTCACCTCGCCGCACCGCCAGGCGATCTCCATCACCTCGCGCTCGAGCGCACCGAGGACTTCAGCCACGGCCTCCCGCGGCCGCTTGAATCCCCGCAGGGTAAAGGACGGTATCCTCACAAGAGCAATCCTACACATGCGGCGCAGCCCCGTTCAATCCCCAAATTGGAATCCTCGACGCACGCCGTCGAAGGATCCCCGGATACTTGGAACTATCAGACCGGCAGCTGCGTATGAAGATATGGATGAAACGCCCGCTCGCGCCGGCCGTCGGGCCGGGGCGAGCGACAATCAAGAAGGCAGCTTCGACTCTGGAGGTCTTGCTGGAGTCTAAACGAGAGTAGAGCAGGCACGGAAAATGGGGCTAAACGGGTCATCGTCGCCCTCGGTTGGCGGCCTGAGCGACGGTGTCAAGGATTCGTAGCGGCACAGCCGCTCGAAAGTTTAGCCCCGCTTAATATTCTAGAGCCTGCTCCGAGCCGAGTTCAAGCAAAAATGCCGGTGCGTGCCCGCGGTCCGACACGGGCGCCTGCGCCGGCATGATCATAGCAAGAAAACGTGACGATCAAAGGAGCGGGAACCATGACACTGAGAAAGCAGTTATGCGTCGCGCTGGCGATTCTGCTGGCGGCATTGCCCCTGGCGGCAGCCGGCGGTTCGACGTCGGTGAACTTCTCCCAACCGATCCTCGCGGCGGGCAAGGCGCTCGCGCCCGGGCAATACCTGCTGCGATGGAAAAGCTCGAGCCCCGAAGCGATCGTGAAATTCGAGAAGAACGGAACGATCGTCGCCGAGGTGAACGCGAAGGTGATCGAGCGCGAAAAGGAGTCCCCCTATAACTCCATACTGGCAGGCACGAACGCCTCCGGCGAGCTGGTGCTCCGGGAAGTTCGTTTGAGAGGAAAGAAACAGGTCCTCGTATTCGAGTAATCACCCGGCGTCCCGGGGGCCTTCCCCCGGGACGCATCCGTCCCGCATTCGCACCCGCCGCCCTCGCCACCCAACAGACCCGCAAGCACATCACCCCTCTGCGTCCGGATCCGTCCCCGGGCTAGCACGCGCGTTCCCCCGGCCGGCGATTTGACTGGACGCGGGCAGGGATTCTGTGCTTTGATTGACCCGCTGCTATCTGACATGTCAGAGAGAGGAATTCGCCTGAAGTTTCGCGCGGGGAAAAACGGCAATCATGAGCGCCGACTGCCTCTTCGAGCGGAGCCGGGCGAATCGCGCACATACGGAGCGGAAAACCGGGGAGGGATTCCATGAAACGCAAAGAACTGCCAGTTATGGTTTCGGTCTCGGCCGCGTGCATGATCTTCCTGCTCTCCTGCAGGCAGGCGGCGGCTCCGAGCACGACGGTCCAGACCGAGAGCGGCTTGATCGCGGGCAAGGTGCTCGACTCGGGGGTGAAGGCGTGGCTGGGCATCCCGTACGCCAAGCCGCCCGTGCGCGAGCTGCGCTGGAGGGAACCTCAGCCCATTTCCTGGAAGGGCGTCTATAACGCCGATCGCAAGATGTCGGAATGCATCCAGGTCCTGCGCCCCCACAACATCAACCATTATTTCGGCGAGGAGCCCACCTGCGAGGACTGCCTTTACATGAACATCTGGGCGCCGCCCGATGCCACGGAAGCATCCAGACTGCCCGTCATCGTTTTCATTTACGGCGGCGGCCTGACCATCGGTTCCTCCGGCATGGCCAATTACGACGGCGAGCAGGTCGCGAAGCGCGGCGCCGTTTTCGTCAATTTCAATTACCGGGTGGGCATTCTGGGATTCATGGCGCATCCCGAGCTCACCCAGGAACAGGGCGGGCATTCAGGCAACTACGGTTTCCTCGACCAGAATGCCGCACTCAGGTGGATCCAGCGCAACATCGCCAGATTCGGCGGCGACCCGTCCAAGGTGATCATCTCGGGGCAGTCTGCAGGTGCGGGCTCCGTCGTGCAGCACATCTTCAGCCCGCTTTCCAAAGGGCTGTTTCGCGGCGCGGTCATGCTGAGCGGCTGCAACTGGACGAGCGAGAACACGCCGCTCGCCGAAGCGGAAAAGACCGGCCTGGAGATCCAGAAACTGCTCGGCGTCGAAAGCCTCGACGAAATGCGGCAGGTGCCGGCCGATCGCATCCTGGCGCTGCAGTCGGAGAGCCAGGTCGGCACTTCGCGCCAGGGCATCCGCACCGGCCCCGTGATCGACGGCTATTTCATGCCCAAGACCAAGGCGGCGATCCTGGAGGCGGGAGAGTTCAACGACGTCCCCATCATCGCCAGCTTCACCCACGACGAGGCCTCCAACGATCTCAAAGGAGCCAAGTCCGCGGAGGAATACAGGGCGGTGGCCGCCAAGATCTTCGGCGCTGCGGCCAAGGAATTCCTCGAACTCTATCCCGTCGCCGCCGACGCCGACGTCAGGCCCATGGCCCAGACGGCCGCCAACGAAGCCGCCGGGCTGCTGAACTCGTGCACCTGCGCCGCCCTGCAGGCGAAATACGGCAAGTCCCGGGCTTACATCACGGTTTTCTCCCGCAAGCACCCGTACGTGCCGGGGGTGAAAATCGCCGACCAGGATCCGGCCACGATCGGCGCCTACCATACGAGCGAGGTCCCCTATTACTTCGGGACCTTCGACGCCTACAATCTGTTCCGCCCCACCCGCAACTGGACGGACAGCGATCATGAGCTGTCCAGGAAAATGACGGCGGCGCTCATCGCGTTCGCCAATACCGGCGATCCTTCGACCCCCGATCTGAAGTGGCCGGCCTGGACGCCCGAGAACGAAGTTTACGTGAATTTCGGCGAGCGCATCACGCTCGAGACCGTCAACCGGCCGAGACTGGATTGGATGGCCCAGCACCGGCCCCCGCCGGGAGCGCGCGGCCGGGGTCCGCGCGATTAGGGAGTCGATCGAAGGTTCGGCCGCGCGGAAACCCGCACCGGAAGAAAGCTGTCGTATCGCGGCATTCTCCGCCGTGATACGGCAGCTTTCTTCCGCTCGCATTCACGAGCGTTTGTCTGTTAAGCTGACGGCACAAAGCTGAAAGCTTGCGAAGGGACAGGCGCCCATGATCATCGTGAGACGGTTACTCTTTGTCTTGGTGCTGTGGGCGGCGGCCTACGCCCAGCAGCCGGTATACGATCTTCTCATCAGGGGAGGGCGCGTGCTCGACGGCGCGGGCAATCCCTGGGTCTATGCGAACATCGCGGTCAGCGGCGACCGCATCGCGCGCATCGGGCGCTTCGAGGCCGAAGCACGCCGAGTCATCGATGCCGCGGGCCTTTACGTCTGCCCAGGCTTCATCGACATCATGGACCAGTCCGGCGGCGCATTGCGCGCCGACGGCACGGCGCAGAGCAAGGTGCGCCAGGGGGTGACGACGGGCATCGGGGGCGAGGGCGGAACTCCCGGCCCGCCCGACGCCCTGGACAAGTACTTCGAGACCATACTCCGGCAGGGCATCAGCATGAACTTCGGGACTTTCGTCAGCGCGGCCCAGGCGCGCGTCGCCGTCCTCGGCGCCGCCAACCGCGACCCGAATCCCGAGGAGCTCGAGCGCATGAAAGAGGTCATCGAAGCCGGGATGCGCAGGGGAGCCCTGGGGATGACCACGGCGCTCATCTACCCGCCCGGCTCCTATGCCAAGACCGCCGAGCTGATCGAACTGGCGAAGGTGGCGGCCTCCTATGGCGGCATCTACGCCACCCATGTGCGCGACGAAGGGGCCGGCGTTCTCGACGGCATCCGCGAGGCGATCGAGATCGGGCGCGCGGCCGGCCTGCCGGTGGAAATATTCCATCTCAAGGTCGCATACAAACGCTCCTGGAAAAAGACCATGCCCAGGATTCACGAGCTCGTCATGGCCGCGCGGGCGCAGGGAATCGAGGTGAATGCCGACCAGTATCCCTACACGGCCGGGGGTACGGGGCTGGAAGCATGCATCCCTTCGTGGGCGGCCGAAGGCGGCCCGGCCGAAAGAAACAAGCGGCTCAAGGACCCGGCGATCCGGGAGCGCATCAAGCGCGAAATGAAAAAGGGCTCGCCCGGATGGTGGAATATCGTCGAGGCCAGCGGCGGCTGGAAGAACATCGTGATCGCCGCCGTGCCCGAAGGCCTCGACAAGCAGTTCGAGGGCAGGAGCATCGCCGACATCGCGCGGCAACTGAAAAAGTCGCCCGAGGATGCCGTGATCGACCTCGTGGCTTCGACCACAGCGCGCATCTCCGCCCTCTATTTCATGATGAGCGAGGATGACGTGCGCACCGCCATGCAGTTTCCCTGGGTGAGCGTGGGCTCGGATGCCGCGGCGGGCAGCATCGAAACCGCGCGCGGCAAGGGCCATCCGCGCGCGTACGGCACCTTTCCGCGCATCATCGCCAGGTACGTTCGCGAAACCGGGACCCTGACTCTGGAGAATGCCGTGCGGCGCATGACCTCGCTGCCGGCCGCGAAGCTTCACATCGAGGGGCGCGGCCTGCTGAAGGAAGGGTGCTACGCCGACATCGTCCTGTTCGACCTGGACACGATCGAGGACACCGCCACCTACGAAGATCCGCACCGGTATCCCAAAGGCATCCCCTACGTCATCGTCAACGGGCAGCTGGTGATCGATCAGGGCGAGCATACGGGCGCGCGGCCCGGACGCATAATCTACGGCCCGCGCTTCCAGGCGGCCCAGGCTGCCGCCCGCTGAGCCTTGCGGCGCAGGAAGCGGCCGATGCGAGCCGTCGATTGCCTGATTATTCGCGATAGCGGGAAGTCGGGCGGCCGCCCGGGCACGCCTTGACCGCGAGAGGAGGCGGGATCAAGCCAGCGCTCCTTCCCGGGCGTGCTGGCATGCCTCGCAACGCGTCTTTTCCCAGGGATTGTCCGTGCGGCAGCTGCAGCAGATCCAACGGCGAGGCTCGCCGGAATACCGGCTCCGGCAGCCGTCGCAGATCGCTTTTTGCCAGGCATTCTCGCGCCCACACTTCTTGCAGAACCAGACACTGCGACAAGCCATGACCCATCCTCCGTTGCATCCAGAAAGAAGCCCGCCTGAGTCCCGGTCGTAATGTATCGGCTATCACCTTTTCCAGCGCTGGAACAGCACGCAGGCGAGTTTACTACACCCGCCTCGATCCCTTCCATGAACATCCTGCCCATCGTGCGCCGCGGCCGAGGTCGGAGAACGATCCCGGAAAGCCGCGCCGCTGCCGATCGGCGTGAGGAAGGGCGATTGTTTCGCGAAGCAGGATCGCCCATGTTCAGGCGGACGCAGGCGGCATTTTCATCGGGAAGGGCAATCGGGCGAATCGGTGAACGCCCCCGACTTCCCGCGCGGAACTTTCGGCCGCGGCGCAACGTAAAGCAGTTTCAGGGAGGCGACGTACGATGAGCGCATTGCAGAGCCTGGGCTTCGTTCTGGGAACATCGGTTGCGGCGGGGCTGAATGTTTATGCCACCGTCGCGGCCCTGGGATTGCTGCATCGCTACCACGTCATCCAGCTCCCGCCTTCGCTCGAAGTCCTGGCGCACCCGCTGGTGCTCGCCATCGCCTGTATCCTCTATGCCGTCGAGTTCGTCGCCGACAAGATCCCATATGTCGACAGCCTGTGGGACGTGATCCACACCTTCATCCGGCCTCCGGCAGCCGCGGTGCTGGCCTTTGCGGCCGTCGGCCCGGTTCCGGAGCCATGGCCTGTGGCCGCCGCCCTGCTGGCGGGCGGGATTTCGCTGACCTCCCACGGCGCCAAGGCCTCGGCGCGCGTGGCGGTCAACGCGAGCCCCGAACCGGTGAGCAATTCCATCGCAAGCCTGGGCGAGGATGCCGTCGCCCTGTCGTTGACGTATCTCGCGGCCACGCATCCGCTTCTGACCCTGGCGATCGCGCTCGTTCTCGTGTCCCTGTCGGCGTTCCTGATCTGGAAGTTCTTCGGCCTGGCGCGCAGATCGCTCGCGCGGGTCCTGGCGCGCCGCTCCGCCGGCCAGGAATGAAAGCCGGATCCGCGGTATCGACGTCGCCGTCAGTAATCGTCCGAAAGAAGCTGGCGATTGCCGATGTGCACGTTCACGAGTCCCGCAGCCCGCGCGGCCTGTTCGGCCTCACGCGCATGCCGTGCCGAAGTGCGCGGCAACTCCTGCATGCAGAAGTGCGGCGCGAATCCGAGCAGCGAATAAGGAATGCGCGGATCGACGGCGGCAATGAACCCGGCGATCCGGCCCACCTCGTCGGGAGTCACGCAGCCGGGCACGAGCAGGGTGCTCGCCACCACGAGCGGCGGATCGGGCCTTTCGGCAAAGCGCGCCCCGGCCCGAGCGAAGTTGTGCAGGGTCCGCTCGTTGGTCGCGCCCGTCAGCGCCCGGTGCAGGTCGCTGTCGTACGCCTTCAGGTCGAACTTGATGCAACCGCCGGTTTCGAGCGAAAGCTCGAGCGCGCGCTCGACGAGCTTCGGATTCGACGTTCCCGCCGTCTCCCAACACACGGCGACGCCCTTCTTCGCCAGGAGGCGCGCGGCGGCCAGCGCATGGGGCATCTGCGACGCCGGATCGCCTCCGAAAAAGCAGACACAATAAGTGCGGCGATCGGCCGCGCCGGCAAGCTCCGCAGCGGACATCGGCCGGCACTCTGCGGGCGCGATCTCGCGGAAGTGCCAGTTCTGGCAGAAAAGGCAATTCAGGGTGCAGCTCGCGTAGAAGACGGCGAGATTGTGGAAGCCGGCCCGGCGGCTGCCCGCGCACACCCAGTCGGCCACGCAATTCGTCGGGAGGGGATCGCGGTACCAGTGGAGGATCCCGCGCTCGGCCGTCCCCCCGATGTGGACCAGCCGGCCGCCCCGGTTCGTACGCAGCCCGCAGTAGCCTCGTTCGCCCTCTCCGATGCGGCATTCGTGCACGCACAGCGGGCAGCGCACCCCGCCCGCCGTTCTCGGAGGCTGCAGCGGCAGACCGTAGGCCTGTCTCGAGAGCACGTGCCGGCGGTCCAGATCCCCGAAATCGGGCCTCGCCATACCTCACACTCCCGGTGCAATCCACCAGGCAGCCTACAGCGGTATGCCCGGCGGAATCAATTCCAGTTGACTCGAAAGGCGAGGATCGCTATAAGGGCGATGCGCCGAACCGCCGGCTTCCAAAGCCGAAGGCAAGCCGCTACTCTCCCGTTCGTCTCGGGGTTTCGAGAGGTTCAAGCAGAATCCGGAGCGCGGCCCGGATGACGGCGGAGTCGGTGTATCCGATTGCTCAAAGGAGGAGCGAACATGAAGAGAATGTGCTCTACGGCAACCACCGCATGCGCGGCTGTTCTTTTTGCCCTTATATCTCTGCCAATGGGCTCCTCCCTCCTCTGCCGGAGCGCTGCGGCCCAGGTGACGACCGCACGCCTGGAGGGAGTCGTCAAGGACCAGACCGAAGCTGTGGTTCCCGGCGTGGCCGTCGTGGCAACGCAAACCGGAACCAACCTTTCATTTGAAACGGCCACCAACGAGATCGGCTTTTACGTTTTCGCCAAACTGCCGCCGGGAACGTACACGGTCACCGCAGAGCTTGCGGGCTTCAAGCGCTCCGTCAACCAGGGCATACGCCTCGAGGTGGGAGACACGGCGACGCTGAACATCAAGCTCGAGACCGGCGAGATTTCCGAGACGGTCACGGTGTCTGCGGAGATTGCCGCCGTCGACACGGTGTCGACAGCGGTCGGCAAGGTTGTCAACACCAGGCAGATCGAGGACCTGCCGCTGGTGGGCCGCGACCCGATGGCCCTTTTCTACCTGCAGCCGGGCGCCAACCGTTTCACCGGCGGCGGCAGGACGGACGGCACGCGCGCCCTGGCGAGCAATGTCACCATCGAGGGCGTGGGAGCCCAGGATCCCATGCTGGGGTCGGGAGCAGCCAGTGCCGCCGCGCCCGTGCCCATCGAGGCGGTGGGCGAATATCGCGTCGTCACGTCGAGCGCCTCCGCCGAGTACGGCCGCGGCGCCGGGGCGCAGGTACAGATGATCTACCGTTCGGGAACCAACGAATTCCACGGCAGCGTCTTCGAATTCCACCGCAACAAGGTTCTGAACGCCAGCAGCTTCGCCAACAACCGCCAAGGCTTGCCCAGGCCCACCTTCATCCGCAATCAGTTCGGCGCCTCCCTGGGAGGACCCATCGTCAAGGATAAGGCTTTCTTTCACTTCACCTACGAGGGGATCCGGCAGAAGACCGACAGCACGGTGAACTATCTCGTGTACACGCCGACGCTCAAGAACGGCATATTCCGCTACTATACCAAGGGCGCGAATTCCATCACTCTGGTCGACAGCAAGACCGGCGCTCCCAAGGTCCCCGAGTCGGACATCGCAACGATCAACCTGCTCACCGTCGATTCCAGCCGGTTGGGCAAGGATCCATCGGGCCTGTGGGACAAGCTCGCGGGAAGCTTCCCGGCACCCAACAATTACGACACGGGCGACGGGTTCAACACTGCCGGGTATAGATTCCTGTCCACCAACCCTTACACTCAGAATCAGTACGTTCTGAAGGCCGATTACGTGCTGAGCTCCAAGCACCGGATCGCCGCCACCTATGCCTTCCGCAGGTTCACCAGCAACGCCTCGAAGCTGCTCAGCGGGTACCGTTCCTCGGTCACATCGGAGCCTTACCCCACGGGCATCGTTTCCATCGATTCGACATTCACTCCCCACTTCCTGAACGAGTTTCGCGTGGGCGGCGTAAGCCGCGGCGCCAACATCGACAACCCGGATCCCAACCGCTACAAGAAAGAAGGGGTCGTGGTTTTCGTCGGGCTGGGCGGCCCGGGCCGCGGGCACCCGAACAACATTTTCATGCCGCAGAAATTCCCTTCGCCGTCGATCACGTTCGCCGACAACGCCACGTGGATCCGGGGCAATCACAGCCTGAAGGCGGGCATCGACTTCCGCATCAACCGGAGCAACGAGCAGTACGGCGGAGACACATGGATACCGGTCATCGATACGCGCAACTCTTCCAATCCGGCGAACGTCCCGGCGCTGCCGGGACTGGCGAGCGCCGACCGCAGCCGCGCCCAGCAGCTTGTCAACGATCTGACGGGCAGCCTGGGCATGATCCAGCAGGCCTACTATGCCAATACCGCCGAAGGGGTTTACACGCCCTTCGAACAACGATATCGGCGCTGGCGCGCCCGCGAGTACAGCTTCTTCTTCCAGGACACATGGAAAGTGCGGCCCAACCTCACGCTCAATCTGGGCCTGCGCTACGAGGTCATGCCGGCACACTACGAGGCCGCAGGCGTGTTCAGCTATCCGGTCAACGGCACTACCGGGCTGTGGGGCGTTTCCGGACCGGGGGGAGAAACGCGGATCGGCCTCGCGCGCGACGGCGGCAAGAGGAACTATTCCACGGACTGGAACAACCTGGGACCCAACGTGGGTTTCAATTGGGATCCCTTCGGAGATGCGAGGTGGAGCATCTCCGCAAACTACCGCATCAGCTACGACCGTTTCTGGTTCGCCACGACTTCGGACATCGAACTGCCGCAGTTCGGGATGGCTTCGCTTCTCCAGCTCAACGCACCGTCGGGCACGCGCCTGAGCGACCTCCCCAAGATGTTCAACAGCGCCACCGGATACTTCACCCCGGGCGTTCCTTTTGGACCCAAGCCGTTCGACCGCAACGGGATGGTCACCGCCTTCGACGAGAGCTGGTACACACCCTATACCGGCAGCTGGTCGCTGCGCATTCAAAGAGAGCTCATGAAGAGAACCGTGGTGGCGGTTTCGTACGTGGGCAACAAGGCCACCGGGCTGCCGCGTTCCATCAACCTGAACCAGATCGAGATCCGCAAGAACGGTTTCCTCGAGGGTTTCCTCGCGGCCCAGCGCAACCTGGCGGCCGGTGGGGATCCCATGAAGGGCGAGCCCACCGGAACCTTCGGCCAGCTGTATAACGTGATGTCGACGGCCGACCGTAACTCGATCCGCGCCGACATCACCTACGGCAACGTGGCGACGATCGCGGATTATATCGATCGCTTGCGGGTGAGCTCCGACTACTTGACCAAGGCCGGCCTCCCGGCAAATTTCTTCCGCCCCAACCCCCAGTTCCAGAATTCCTACCTCCTGGGCAACAACTCTTATTCCACCTATCATGGGATGAAGCTCGAGATCAGCCGGCGATTCCATTCCGGCCTGCAGTTCGACCTCAACTACACCCTGTCCAAGACACTGACGGATTACGAAGGGGGCCAGTCGCAGCGGGACGCCTACCGCGATAACGCCAACCGCCGGCTGGACAAAACATACGCCGGCATCGACGCCAGGCACGTGATCAACGGCAATTTCATCTGGGAAATCCCGGTGGGCAAGGGACGCCGATGGCTGAATTCAGGCAGTGCTCTTGTGAACGGCCTGTTCGGCGGCTGGCAGGTGAACGGCATCTTCGCCTATTCGACCGGCTCGCCGTTCACCATCAGCAGCGGCCGCAACAAACTGACGGTCGACGATGCCAGCACCGCCGATTGCAACGGCTGCAAGCCGACCATGACCGCCAAGGTCATCCGGGACGGCGACAACCTCCGAGCGCTGACGGCCGAGGAAATCAAGCTGTTCACGGATCCGCAGGCAGGAAGCGCCGGACAGACTGCTCAACGCTATTTCCGTTCCCCCACGCAATGGGTGCTGGACGGCAGCGTGTTCAAGTCGTTTCGCCTGCGTTTCATACCGGGCGAGCAGGGCGAGCTGCAATCGCGCTTCGAGTTTTTCAACGCCTTCAACCACACCAACTTCGGCTCGCCCACGTCCACGATCACCTCGGGAAGCTTCGGGATCATCAGCCCGCCGACCAGCGGGCAGCGCATCATCCAGGTCGCGCTCAAGATTCTGTTTTGATCTCCGGGGGCCTGTTGGAATAGAGTGGCCGCGGTGAGAAGCCGGGTCCGGGGCGGATGGCGGGCCAAGGGCCATCCGCCCGATCCCGGCACGTTTAAGATCTTTCGCCCGCCATATCAGGGAGGCATCCGTGAAGAGATTCCGCTGTTCGTGTGCCGTGATTGTAATCGCCGCAACTTCGCTTCTCCTCGTACCGGTCGCAAGCATCCGGGCGCAGTCGCAGGCCGGGGCCAAAAAGGTCCTGACGATCCAGGACTACGGCCGCTGGCGCTCGATCGCCTCGGCCGCATTGTCCGAAGACGGAAAGTGGGCATGCTATATCTACAGGGTGCGCGACGGAGAATCGACGCTCGAGGTGAAACAGCTCGACGGCGACAAGATCTACTCGATTTCCATCGGCACCGAGCCGGGCGGCGGGCGCGGCGGCGGCGCAGGTGCGCCGGTCGGAGGGCCCCAGTTCTCCGACGACTCCCGCTGGATCGCCTATTACGTGTACGTCAAAGCCCCCGAACGCCCGGGAGGCCGGGGAGGCCGCGGCGCCGCTCCCGCCCAGAGCTCCGCAGCTCAGCCGGCAGCGGCCGCAGCCGCCCAGGAACCGGCGACCACGCGCCGCCTGGAGCTGCTCGATCTCGCGAGCGGCAGCAAGACGTCGTGGGACAATGTCGCTTCCTTCGCCTTTTCCGAAGGCTCGCGCGCCCTGATCGTCAAGCGCAACAAGCTCGACAGGGAAGCCGCCCACAACGGGACCGACATGATCGTCCGGCGGCTCGATCAGGGGATCGACGAACTGTACGGCAGCACGGGCGAGTATTCCCTCGACAAATCCGGGACGCTCCTGGCATTCACCACCGATGCCGCCGACATGAACGGCAACGGTGTCGCCCTGCTCGATCTCGCCGGCGGGACGCGGCGCACCCTGGACAGCGACAGGGCGCTGTACGCAAGGCTCGCCTGGGACGAGGAGGGCAAGGCGCTCGCCGTGCTCAAGGGCGTCAAGAAGACGGGCCTGGTCGAGCGCGACAACAGTCTCCTGGCCTTCCGTTTCACGGAGGGCGACAAAGCCGAGCGCTTCGAGTTCAAGCCGGCCGATTCCGCCGACTTCCCCAAGGACATGGTCATCAGCGAGAAGGCGGCGCTCTCCTGGAGCGAGGACCGCAACAAGGTCTTCTTCGGGATCAAGGAGCAGGAAAAGGAGCCCGAGAGAAGGAGAGACGACGCCCCGCCGGTCGCCAACGTGGACATTTGGCACTGGAAGGACGAGCGCCTCCAGTCGGTGCAGATGATCCGCGCCAACGAGGAGCGGAATTTCACCTTCCGCGCGGTCTGCCTCCTCGGCGCGCGCAAGTTCGTCCGGCTGACCGACGACAGCATGCGCACCATCCAGATCACGCGCAACGGCGTCTGGGGCGTGGGGCGCGACGAGCGCGCCTACATCTCCGACTGGAAGGAACCCCTGGCCGACTACTACCGGGTCGACACGAGCACGGGCGAGCGCACGCTCATGCTCCGCGCCCAGGGGCAGACGTTCGGCCTGTCGCCCGACTCCAGGCACTTCCTCTACTGGAAGGACGGCCACGTCTGGGACTACGCCCTTGAAACCGGCCGCAGTGCGAACCTCACGCAGCGCGCAGGCGTCAGTTTCGTCGACCAGGATTACGATCGCCCCGGAACCAAGCCGTCGTATGGTCTGGCAGGATTTTCCAAGGACGGCCGCGGCGTGATCCTGAACCACAAATACGATCTTTACTTCCAGCCCTACGACGGTTCGGCCGCGGTCAACCTGACCGGCGGCGCCGGCACGCGCGAGGAAATACGCTTCCGCTACCAGCCCTTGGAGGGCGAAGGGGAGGCGGCCGCACCGACCCGGCAGTTCGCCGGAGCGGGGCGGCGCGAGCGCGAACGCACCATCGACCTCTCGCAGCCCCTGCTGCTGACGGCTTTCGGGCAATGGACCAAGAAGGCGGGCTTCTACGAACTCAAGGGCAAGGAGCTGAAAAAACTGATCTACGAGGACAAGGCGTTCGGCGGATTGATCAAGGCCAAGGATGCCGACCGCATCCTGTTCACCATGGAAACGTTCGCCGACTTTCCGGACTACTACGCAAGCGACATGACCTTTTCGAGCCCCAGGCGCATCACCGAGGCCAACCCCTGGCAGTCGGAGTACAAGTGGGGCCGCCGCATCCTGTTCGAGTTCAAGAACAAGAACGGCGTGCGCCTCCAGGGCACGCTCGCCATCCCGGACGATTACCAGCCGGGGCAGAAGCTGCCCATGCTGGTCAATTTCTACGAGAAGAATTCCCAGAACCTCCACCGCTACCAGGCTCCGGGCTACGCGTCGCGCCCGCAGTTCGCCGGCTTCGTGAGCGAAGGCTACCTGGTGATGCAGCCCGACATCCATTACAACACGCGCACATCGCACCTGGACATGCTCGATTGCGTCGAAGCCGCAGTGCGCAAGGTCATCGAAATGGGCTACGCCGATCCGAAGAGAATCGGCCTGCACGGTCACAGCTACAGCGGGCAGGGGGCGGCATTTATCGCCACCCAGTCGAAGATGTTCGCCGCCATCGTCGCCGGCGCGGCGGCCACGAACCTGATCAGCGACTTCAACCAGCTCTGGAAATCAAGCGGCACCAACCAGCACCGCTACGACATCTACGGTCAGGGCCGTTTCGGCACCAACCCCTTCGACGACCTGCAGCTGTACATCGACCAGTCGGCCGTGTTCCACGCCCGCACCATGAACACGCCCCTGCTGCTTCTGCACGGGACGGATGACGGTTCGGTCGAGTGGCTGCAGGCGATCGAGTTCTACAACGCGCTCCGCTTCAATGGAAAGAACGTGATCCTGCTGTCGTACCCGGGCGAGGCGCACGGCCTGCGCAACCTGGAAAACCAGAAGGACTTCCTGGTGCGCATGCAGCAGTTCTTCGATCACTATCTCAAGGACAAGCCCGCGCCGGAGTGGATGGTCAAGGGGGTGCCGTTCCTGAAAAAGGCGAGGTAGACCGTCCGCTCTGATTGCGGAGATCCTGCCGGCGTCCCCGCGCGGACGGGCCGGCCTCAGGCGGCCAGCAGTTCACGGAATTCGCACAGGCAGCCGGGCCCCACCCGGGCTTGAAGTTCCGCTGCGCGCTGAAGCAGATACCTTGCCGGGGGTGACCAGGCCATGGTTGAAAGATCCTCCTGGAGGCGCAACAGGGTCCATCGGACAGCGGCATCCATTTCAGGATCGCTTTCCGGTTCGGAGAACCTGCATGGGAAGGCGGCCCACCATCCTCTCGGGACCTGCCGCACAATCCAGCGGTTCCACTCCACCTGTCCGCGGGGACTGGTCCTGACTTCCGAGCGCTCGACAAACGCGCGACGCCGATGGCGCAGAAACGCTTCGATGCGCCCGATGACCGGACCGGCGAGTATCCATGGAGGAACCTCGCGCGCCGACCCGGGCACGAGGGGAGCTCCGCCCAAGCCGGGCTCCACGGTAAATCCTATGGCGCTGAAGACCGCGCCCAAAGCCGCCCAGCGGAAGCGAGGCTCGATGAGGAGGCCGGCTCGCCGGGCTGGATTACTGGGCTTCGGGCCATCGCCTGAACATCAAGCTGGGCGCGGGACGCCTGCGCGGCGGATCTCCGTCCGACGCCTGGCAGGTCGTGCTCCAGGGACAGCTCTTCATTCATTGAGACGCCGCCCGAAGCCGCGCGCGCCGGCGTCGCCGGTCAGACGGCCTCCATGGTCGACGGGGGCTTGGGGGCGATATTGTAAGTGACGCTCACCACGCCCGGCACCTCGCGTACTATCTCCCCGGCCAGATCGAGCAGCAGATCGAACGGAAGCCGCGTGGGCACGGCCGTTCGGGCGTCGAGGCTGTCCCAGCAGCGCACCTCGATCTGCCGGCCGAACTCGCGCCGCCCGTCGCGCATGCCGGTCACTCGATCGTCGTGCAGGATGGCCATGTATTGAAACGCTCCCGTGCCGCGCAGGCGGCGTTCCACGATGGCGGTGGCCCTGCGCACGATCTCGATGCGCTCGGCGGTGGCCTCGCCGATCACGCGCGCCGCCAGCGCCGGTCCGGGGAAGGGGATGCGCTCCAGGATCTCCGCCGGCAGCCCCAGGGCCCGGGCGAGCTTGCGCACCCCGTCCTTGCGCAGCGGAAGCAGCGGCTCGATGATGCGGTAGCCGAAGGCCTCCTGCGGATCGATGCCCATCTGCTCGAATACGTTGTGCTGGCGCTTGATGCCGGCGACGGTCTCGTCGACATCGGTCAGGATCGTCCCCTGCAGAAGAAACCTGGCTCCGCTTTCCCGGACGATGCGCCCGAAAACATCGCGGTAGAAGGTCTGCGTGATCGCCTCGCGCTTCTCCTCGGGATCGGTGATTCCCCTGAGGGCGTCGAGGAATGCCGCGCGGGCGTCGACGAGCTCCACGCGCACACCGAGGCCGCGAAAAAGTTCGACCACATGCTCGGGCTCTCCCTGGCGCATCAGCGCGTTGTCGATGAAAACCGTGCGCAGGCGATCGCCGAGGGCGCGGTGGCCGAGCATCGTCACCGTCGAGGAGTCGACTCCTCCCGAAAGGGCGTTGACGGCGATCCCGTCCCCGACGACGGCGCGAATGTCCTGCACTTGCGCCTCGATGTATGCCTGAGCGTCCAGTTCCTGAGCCGTGATTTCCCGAATCATCCGAATGCCTCCTTCCATGACTGAGCGCTTGCGACTCGACCGGGTTTCCGTGCAACGGAAGGCGCCTATTTGTATCCCCGAGACGGCCGCGAGGCAAGCCGAAATGCAACCGATCTTCACGCCCGGGTACCGGCATGCGCAAGCCGGCACCTGCTCTGCGCCGACTTGCTTCCCGGCGAAAAACCTGCGATCCTGCTGGCGCCGGAAAAGCTAAACGAAACCGGCGCCGCCGCGACGGCGCCGGATCATTCAGAAAGGTGCCGAGCATGCCTGCCGATCCTCCGATTCACATTCTCGACCGCATTCCCCGCAGCGGGATACCGCTGGTGCGCGACCGGCTGCTCGAACAGCAGGCCCGCGGCCGCAAGGTGTACCGGCTCGAGTCGGGCGACCCCTCGTTCGATATTCCAAGGCACGTCGCGGAGGCGATCAAGCGTGCGCTCGATCAGGGGCACACGCATTACACGACGGGCGCCGGCATCCGGGCTTTGCGCGAGGCCGCCATGCACAAGATGCGGGAAACCAACGGCATCCCGGTCGCCGACCCCGACTGCGTCCTGATCACCAACGGGGCCATGAACGCGCTCAACATAGCCTTCACGGCCATGATCATGCCGGGCGACGAGGTCCTGATGCCGGACCCGACATGGACCGAAACCGCCGACAACGTCACGCTCGCCGGCGGCATCGTCGCGCGCTACCCCATCGACACGCGCGGCGGCGCGGGCTACGTCGCGGAAGCCCTGGAGGCAGCCGTCACCCCCCGCACGCGCGCCGTCGTCATCAATTCGCCCCACAATCCGACGGGATTCGTCGCCGACCGCGACACGCTCACGCGCATGCTCGCGGTCGCCGAGCGCCACAACCTCTGGGTGGTCAGCGACGAGGCTTACGAGCACATCCTGTTCGACGGCCGCCGGCACGTCAGCCCCGGATCGCTGGGCTACGAGCGCGTGATCAGCGTGTTTTCCATGTCCAAGAGCTACGCCATGAGCGGGCTGCGTATCGGGTACCTGGCGTGCAACGACCGGGGCCTGGTCGAACGCATGGTCAAGCTCCTGCGCTGCACGATCAACGGTGTCAATTCCGCCACGCAGTACGGTGCGCTGGCGGCCCTGACCGGCCCGCAGGATGCGACGCTGGCCATGGCTGCCGAATACCAGCACCGCCGGGATGCACTCTGGGAGGGCGTCGGGAAAGTCCGGGCCCTCCATCCGATCCGTCCGCAAGGAGCCTTCTATCTCTGGGCCCGGATCGACGAAGCCTGGTCGGATCGCGCGGGCCACAAAGACGCCTGGGCCATGACCCATTTCCTGATCGACCATGCGGCCATAGGGAGCATTCCGGGGGATGCTTTCGGCCCGGCGGGCTCGAGGCACATACGCCTTTCATTCTCGTGCGCGACCGATCAGGTGCTCGAGGCCGCCGCGCTTCTGCAGCAGGTCCTCGGCTGAAACGCCGCCGCAACGGGACGGGCGCGCACAAACGTCCGGCAATTCCCGGATCGGGCGGCGCGCCGATTGCCTTGCAGGACGATTCCGGTATAACATGCCGGCAAACAATCTCGGAGGTTCTTTGCTCGCCATCGGCGACGCTCCGGGCGGGCTGCAGGCCGAGCTCGAACGGGCTTCGATCGGGGAGCGCACTATGGGTATTAGCGATAAAACATCCATTTGCACCGGCTTATTCCTGCTCCTGGTCTTCGGGCTTTCTGCAACCCGGCCGGCTGTAGCTCGTCGAAACGCAGACGGTTCGCCGAACGGGACCCGCGCCTTTCAACAAGAAGTCCGGGTTGCCGGGGATGTTCAGAAGGCGGACCTGGATTCGCCGGAACGTCTGCGGGACAGGGAGGCCCTGGCTCTGCTCCTTGCGGAGTATTCCAGGAAGACCACCGGCTGGGCGCCCACGGCCGAGCCGCTGTGGGGGGTCCTGAGCGTCAATGTGGCTTACGGATATCCTGCGGGCAGAAGAATCTGGCTCGCCGAAGAGGAAGTCATGCGCTGGCGCGAGCAGCTCCTGGCGCAAGGCGGTCGGGAGCCTGCAATGATCATCTCGCGCCCGCAGATTCTGGTCATGTTTTCCGAGGAGGACGTCTTTCACATCCATCCGGCCAGGGTGGCAGCCTCCGGCGAACCGAGGATCGTCGTGCTCTTCGGCCGGAAGTTCTACCGGGCGCGCCATGTCCAGGGGGTGCTCCAGGGCCGGATGGAAACGGACATTGTCGCCGCTTTGCGCACCGCCGGCACGGTGGAAAACCCCCGCGCCAGCGCCGAATTGCTGCAGAGGCTGATCTGGATGGCCGGTCAAATGTCCCACCTGAATTTCCTGGTCGGCAAAGGCAATCTGGAAAGGATTCTCGCATGCCTCGATCAGCCCGAGAACGACACGCGCCGGTGCGCCGACGCAGTCTGGGACTATGAGATGGCGGCAGCCGAGGCGATGCTGCAGGCGTCGCGCGAGCTGAAATTCTGCCCCAAGGTCGACGGTTGTGCCAGGGAATCGGACCTGAAGCTCGTCACGCCTCCGCTGACGATGCTCCAGTTTTTCAGCCCCGGCATCGACGCGCGCTCGAGCCTGCGGAATTATCTGCAGTTCACATTGCCGAGGATGTACAGGAAGCAGGCCTCGCATTTCAAGAAATACTGGATGGAACGGCGCTGACGACCGAGCCCCGCGATCCCCGGGCGAGGAGTGCGTCGAGGGCACCGACGTTGCCTGCGTCCGTGCTTGCCTGCCGGAATATCGCGCGCAGCGCGGGACACCGGCGTGCGAAAATTCACCGCTCCGCAGGAGGTCATGCGCCTGTGGCCGGAAATCTCGACCCGGCTCGGCCGGCGGCACGCATTCCAGGAGTTCCCCGTTCGCCGACGGCGGAAGGCAGGGCTGCTCGCTGACCAATGGAGAAGCTCGGGATCCCGGTCGGGGACCCAGAGCCTCTCGCCGAGCCGGAGTTACCTTTCACTCTCCAGGGCGGTCTTGATCACCGCCAGCGATTTCTCGAGCGCGGAGACCGACCGGTCCACAGCGACCCTTCGAACGATCGAACCTTTGAAACCCGTCAGGCCCTTCTGTTCGGATCCCATGGCCTTGATGAGGAAGAACCCCGGTTCCCCTGGGGCCTGGCCTTCGCGGAAACAGAACGTAAGGTCCAGAGCAGTCTCGAAATAGTGACTCGAGTAGAGCTGTTTCTCGGCAATCGCAGCGACAGGCTCATCCGGACCGCTCCCACGCATGGTCACGATATGCGTGATGCGCAGCGTCGGCTTCAAACCGAATTTCACCTTTGCCCACTGGAAGGTGTCCGTACAGTTAGCCGGCTTTTCACCGGGATAGTGGATCAGGTAGCTGGCGAGGCTTGGCAAGTATTTGGGAAGAACCTTGGCATAGCTGAGCATATACTTGAACTGCTCCGCCACCACGGTCGGATGCTCTTTGTCGTTGTACTCGCCGAGCACCTGATTGCCTTTCTGCTGATAGGCGACTATGAGCTGAATTGCCGCGTTCTGCAGGAGCCGATTGACCTGCCGGTCCCGATCGGGGGCGGACCAATTGACGGCCTTCCGAACCCTCTCCATAGCTCGGGCGGGCAGCTGAACGCCGCAGTCGCCGGGTTTGCACTTCCGCAGTGCTTCCACATCGTCGCCATCAAGAGTGAAGTCCTTCAGGTCGGACAACTGAGGCGGGTTGCTGAATGTTCCGATGGCCAGGAATTCGGGGAGCTTACGCAGGCGCTCGATGTCACTCGCGAACTGGATATACTTCTCCGGGTCGGCATGGATATAGACCGCACCGAAGACGAATATCTCGTCCGGAATGCGCGAGGGCAGGTCCTTGGCGACAGGCCGGCCATTGCGAATGTCCCGGATCTGGTCCTGACTCAGCCCGATGTTCTGGGCGAAGAATGCATGCAAGTCGGGCCTTTCCTGAGAGCCGCCGGGGGCAGAAATCACGCCAATAAAGGTTACAGATGCCGCAACCCGCGCAAAGACCTCTTTCATGTTACGCTCCGACTAACAGGCAATTGCTCTTATTGATAAACGGATTGGCAATTGATAGGCAGTTGCTTTTTACAGTTCTTGGAGAAAATAGCGCCGATTGCCGCGGAAATCCAGCGGAATTCTCCCGCCGGCCGATGAAGGCCGCCGATTGATGCCGCGATTGGAGCTGCCAGGGAAGGCCGAAATGCGCAATCCGGGCAGGAGAGGCTCTGCAACGGCTCGATAGCGCTCCCGCCAGATAGTCTCGCTCCCTTACCGAGACATACCTATCGCTATGGAGCGCCGGTCCGGTCGCGCAGCGGTCGAAATAACAGGTGCTTCGAGGCTTCATGCCCCTGGATGCATCGGCTGACCGTGCTTTCAGGCGGCATCCGGATCGGACTTACGCGGTAAGATGATCCGCGCGCGGTCATGGCGCCGGCGCCGAGCTGCGCGGCCGCCGCGACACTGCGCGGATTGAACGGATGGATTTTCGGAAACAGTGTCCATGACCTGTGGAAAATGTCTTCCCTGGGAAAATCCGCAGACAGCGCGGATTCCCGCAGAGACAAGGAAAACTCTCGCAGAAAGCGGCCAGACTTTTCCACATTTCCCCCAGGCCATACCGGCTTTCCTGTTACTGAGGTCAAGACAAGAAATCTGGCAGCGAGACCACCTAAGAAACCTGATTTATTGTCTGGACAATGGGATACACCTTAGAGAAAAAACCTGTTGACGCCGGGCGCCGCTAATGGCTACAAGGATACGAGCGGCCGGCAAACCCATCAGAGAAGAACCAGCAGCGCCGCAAGCCGGGTCTTCAACTCCAGCGAAGGAGTGCGATCATGAAGCTGTTTGACAAGACCCCCAGCTCCAGGGACCTACGCTTGCAATTGAAGGATATAGAGCGCACACAGAGGCAAAAGCAGCGCCGGCTGCAGGTGCTGGTTCAAACCAAGGAGCAATGGATACGGGAAGCCGTCGCGGCCAAGCAGGCGGGCAAGCAGGAATTGGTGCTGGACATCTTCCGCAAGCTGCGACAGCTCGAGATCGATCGCGGCTACCTGACGGCCGACCTGCGCCGGCTCGCCCTTGCCAGGAGCGCAGCTGTCGCCCTGCGGGCCAAGCTGGAGTCGTTGGAACGCAGCCGGGACCGCAAAGGCCTAAAGGATCTGGTACGGCGGCTCAAGATCAGTGCGCTGCAGAAGGCCATCGACACGGCTGCGGTCGATGACGACACATTCGGCGACATGCTGCGTGAGATCCTGGCAGAAGAGGAGATGGCGGCAGTCGAGACCAGGAAAGAAGATGCGGGCTTCGCCGAGTTCGACCGGGCGATCGGCGAAATGGCCGAGGCGGATCAATACGCGGCCGGCATAGAGTGGGAGCCGGCGCAAGACTTGCGTCTAGCCGGCGTCTCAGGAAGGCTCAGGCGGGAGCCTGTCATAGGGGCAGGCACGGCGGCCGTATCCGGGAGCGTCCGTAGCCTGGGGATTTCGGGTGCCGGCGTCGCAGCGGTGGCCTGCGGTTCCCGCCGGCTTGCCATTTCCGGAGCGGGTCTGGCGGCGGTATCCGGCGCTGCCAGGCGCTGGACTGTATGGGGGGCGGGCCTGGCAGCCGCATCGGGAAGAGTACGGGGAC
>CAZHQK010000171.1:0-16390 GCA_964534795.1 uncultured Acidobacteriota bacterium | reverse complement strand
TACAGATCGTTCGCCGTAACCAACAGACGGCAAACGATTTGGTTGGCCTTTCGCCTGCTAACTCGGTAAACTCGCGCTAGCGCTGGGTGCAAAATAGGTGAGCGTCCCTATTTATGCGCAGCGTGAATTTGGAGATGATGGGGTCGATCTCCATGCGCGGGGCGGAGCACAGGATCTGGCGCGAGATCCGGTCGACCCTTTCCTCCTCCGCTGCCGGCGACTCCGCGGCCGGGGCTTCTTCTTCCAGGATGGAGCTCAGGCGCACGAGGTGCACCATCTCGTGAGTCAGGATATAGACCAGGAAGGGGTACAGCTCTGCGCCGAAGTCCCGCCTGTGGAACACGTCCAGGATAGCAGGATCGTTCAGCTGGATGCGGTAGAAATCGTAGCTGCGGCCGGGAATGGCTCCCAGCTTCACGAGGCGCTGCAGCCGGGCCAGGACCGGAGGGGGCAGCGGTTGCCATTCGCGGTCGCGGCGCGTCAGAAGATCGAAGCGCAGATCCTGCCACCGGTGGGGCGGGAAGCAATAGTAACGCGCCGTGCGTTCTTCCGCCTCATGCATGGCGCGGTGCACCAGTTCCCGTTCCGCCGGTGAGAACCGCCGCATATCCCTTCCTCAGGAGTCGCCGGACGACCGGTTCTTCGCACCGCCCTCCGCATCCTTCTTGCTGGAGCTCTTCGAGTCGCCGCTCTGGGCCTCCCCGGAAGGTTTGGACTTGCGGGCGTAATCCGTCAGGTACCAGCCCGTGCCCTTGAACTGGAAGCTGGACTGGCTGATGAGCTGATCGACCTTCCCATTGCAAAACTTGCACTGCTTCAATGGCTGGTCGGTGATCTTCTGGAACGCTTCGAAGACTTCACCGCACTTTCGGCAACGATATTCGTATATGGGCACTTGAAAAACCTCCGTCCGACCTCTAATCGACAGAAAAATATAATGCCTCCCGGAGGCTGCGTCAAACCGGGTATTGGGGACAGAGTAGCCTGTCACCGAAATAATTTCGCCTCGTAGGCGGCGATGGCGGATTCGCGGCTCAGGACGTAGCCCAGTTCGTCGATCCCTTCGAGGAGGCACTGCCGGGCGAAACCGTCGATCGGGAACCCGACCTTCGCTCCGTCGGGCAGCTGCAGCGTGCTCTGCTCGAGATCCACGATCACGCGCGCGTCCGGGTCGAGCCGCAGGGCGGACGCCAGGCGCTCATGGACATCGGGCGCCACTTGGATAGGGAGGAGAAAATTCTTCAACGCATTCTGCCGGAAAATGTCCGCAAAGGAAGTGCTGATCACCGCCCGGAACCCGAACTGGATCAGCGCCCAGACCGCGTGCTCCCGAGAGCTGCCGCAGCCGAAATTGTCTCCGGCCAGCAGCACGCGGGCGTCGCGGGCGCGGGGCCGGTTGAGGGCGAAGTCCGGCACGGGGTTCCCCCGGGCATCGTAGCGCCAGTCGCAGAAAAGCCGCTCTCCCAAACCCTCCTTGGAGACCGTCTTGAGGAAGCGGGCGGGAATGATCTGGTCGGTGTCGATGTTATCGATCGCAAGGACAACGACGGTGCTTTCGAATCTTTCGAATTTGTTCACAGCATTGTCCTGGGGTCGACGACCCTGCCGGCGACGGCGGCGGCGGCGGCCGTCAGCGGGCTCGCCAGCAGCGTGCGCCCTCCCTGGCCCTGCCGCCCCTCGAAGTTGCGGTTGCTCGTCGAGACGCAGTACTGCCCGGGCTGCAGTCGGTCGCCGTTCATGGCGATGCACAACGAGCACCCGGGCCGGCGCCATTCGGCGCCGGCATCGATGAAGATCCGGTGCAATCCCTCGGCTTGCGCCTGCTCCCTCACGGCGTGCGATCCGGGAACCACCAGAAGCCGGACGCCCGGGTGGACCTTGCGTCCCTCCAGGATTCTTGCGGCCTGCCGGAGATCGCCGATGCGGCCGTTGGTGCAGCTGCCGATGAAGGCCACATCGACCGGCAGGCCGGCGACCGGCTTCCCGGGCACGAGTCCCATGTAGCCGAGCGCCTGGACGAGCGAAGCCCGCGCCTGGGGGTCGGCGATCCCGGCGGGGTCGGGCACGGGCGCGCCGATCGGTATCGCCATGGCGGGATTGGTTCCGAATGTGATCATGGGCTCGAGGTCACCGGCGTCGAGTGCGACCGAGTTGTCGTAGCGCGCGCCCTCGTCGGTGGCCAGTTTTTTCCAGCGCGCCAGCGCCTCCTCCCACTCCCTGCCTTTGGGCGAGAAGGGTTTCCCGTGAAGGTATTCGAAAGTGACGTCGTCGGGCGCCACGAGCCCGGCGCGCGCCCCGGCCTCGATCGACATGTTGCACACGGTCATGCGCTCTTCCATCGAGAGGCCGCGGACTGCAGGACCGCAGTATTCGAAGACGAAGCCGGTTCCGCCTGCGGCGCCGATTTTCGCGATCAGCGCGAGAATCAGATCCTTGGCCGTCACCCCCCGCTGCAGCCGCCCCTCGACATGGACGCGGAATGTGCCCGGCCGGCGCTGCAGAAGGCACTGCGTCGCCAGCACCATTTCGACTTCCGTGGTGCCGATGCCGAACGCCAGGGCGCCGAAGGCGCCGTGCGTCGCCGTGTGGCTGTCGCCGCACACGACCGTCATTCCCGGTTGCGTCATACCGAGCTCCGGCCCGATCACGTGAACGATTCCCTGGCGTGCGTTTCCCGGGCCGTAGCAGGGAATGCCGAACTCGGCGCAGTTGCTCTCCAGTTGAGCGACCTGGCGGGCGGCCACCGGATCCGCGATGGGCATTACGGGCTCGGTCGTAGGGATGCTGTGGTCGACCGTGGCGCAGGTCAGGTCGGGGCGCCGGACCTTGAGTTTCCGGCGGCGCAGCCCGTCGAAGGCCTGCGGCGAGGTGACCTCGTGGATCAGGTGCAGATCGATATAGAGGAGCGCGGGCGCACCCGGTTCCCGGCAAACCACATGGGCATCCCAGATCTTGTCGACGATGGTGCGGGGAGTCATCGATTCCCTTGCGCGGCCCGCCTGCCGAGAGCGGCGCAGACGGCCTCGCCGACCTCCGTTGTCGTTGCCGGCGCGCCTGCCGGGCGAAGATCTGCGGTGAGCGTGCCGCCGGCGAGCACGGCCTCGACGGCTTCATGGATCGCGGCGGATTCGTCCTTCAGCCCGAAACCGTATTCGAGCATGACGGCAACGGAGGCGATCGCTCCCAACGGATTGGCGCGGTTCTGTCCGGCGATGTCCGGCGCCGAGCCGTGCACCGGCTCGTAAAGCCCCTTGCGAGCTCCGGAAGGGCGGGGATCGCCCAGGCTCGCCGAGGGGAGCATGCCGATCGATCCGGCAAGAACGGCCGCCTCGTCGCTGAGGATGTCGCCGAACATGTTTTCCGTAAGCAGCACGTCGAAGCGGCCCGGGTCGAGGATCAGCTGCATGGCGCAGTTGTCCACCAGCAGATGCTCGAGCGCCACGCCGGGGAAGTCGCGCGCGACCTCGCCCACCACCCTGCGCCAGAGCTGGGAGTTCTCGAGGACATTGGCCTTGTCGACGCTTGTCAGCTTGCGGCGCCGTTCGCTTGCGAGACGGAAGGCCGTGCGCGCAACGCGTTCGATCTCGCGCCGGGTGTAGGACATCGTGTTGACCGCCCGGATTTCTCCCTGCTCCTCGAAGATGCCGCGGGGCGTGCCGTAATAGATGCCCGAGGTCAGCTCGCGCACGATGATCATATCCACGCCCTCGACCAGGCGGGCGGGAAGGGGGCCCGTGTCCTGCAGGGATCGATAGCGGCGGACCGGTCGCAGATTGGCGTAGACCTCCAGGAGCTGGCGCAGCTGCAGAAGCCCCCTTTCGGGGCGCCGCTCCGGGGGTGCGCCATCGAACTCGGGGAGTCCCACCGCGCCCAGGAGCGTCGCGTCGGCGGCGAGCGCCGCGTCGGCGGTCGCCTGCGGCAGCGGGCTCCCTTGCTCGCGCAACGCCGCGGCTCCGATCAGGCCTTGCGTGAGCCGCAGCGCATGCCCGAACAGGTCGCAGACGCGCCGGAGCACACGCACCGCCTCGCGAGCGACCTCGGGGCCGACACCGTCACCGGGCAGGACGAGGACATTCAGTTCCATCGGCGGCAGGGCATGAAAGGGTCACTCGTTTGCGGCTCTGGAATACCGGCCGACCGCCTCCCGTATGATCGCGACGATCTCTTGGTCCGTCACGCCCTTCTTCCTGTCGGCATAATCGATGAAGCGCCGGTAAACCGATTCGAGCTCGTCGCGGCCGAGCCGGTATCCGAGATGCTCGCAGCGATCGCTCAGCGCGTGCCGGCCGCTGTGCTTTCCCAGTATCAGGGAGCTGGCCGGGACGCCGACGCTTTTCGGGTCCATGATCTCGTAGGTCGAGCGCTCTTTCAAGAACCCGTCCTGGTGGATTCCCGCCTCGTGGGCGAAGGCGTTGCGACCCACGACGGCCTTGTTGGGCTGCGGCCCGAAAGTGATCAGTTGGGCGAGCAGCCTGCTGGCGGGATACAGCTGTTCGGTGACGATCGTGGTTTTGAAGGGAAGGCGATCCTGCCGGACCCGGATCGCCATGACAACCTCCTCGAGGGGGCAGTTGCCCGCGCGCTCGCCGATGCCGTTGACGGTGCACTCGATCTGCCGCGCCCCGGCGCGGACGGCGGCCAGGGAGTTGGCGGTGGCCAGGCCCAGGTCATCATGGCAATGGACGCTGACCACCGCGCCGCCGTCCAGGGAGGCGACAATTCCCGCAACCAGGCAGGCGAACTCGTCCGGCGTCGAGTAGCCCACCGTGTCGGGGATGTTCACCGTACGGGCTCCGGCCGCCACCACCGCTTTGCACACCCGGCGCAGATACTCCGGCTCGGTCCGCGTGGCGTCCTCGGCCGAAAACTCGACGTCGTCCACGTAACGGCGGGCCAGATCAACGGCGGCGGCGGCTTCTTCCAAGACCTGCTCCCGGCTCTTGCGGAGCTTGTACCGGAGGTGGATGTCGCTCGTGGCGATGAAGGTGTGCAGCCGGGGACGCTGCGCTCCCTCCAGCGCCAGGGCGGCGCGTTCCACATCGGGCCGGCAGGCGCGAGCCAGGGCTGCAACCCGCATCCCGGGAAAGGAGCGGCCGATGGCTTTCACGGCCGCGAAATCTCCGTCGGAAGCTATTGGAAATCCGGCCTCGACGATGTCCACGCCGAGTTCCTCCAGCTTGGCCGCCATCCGGAGTTTCTCCTCGACGGTCATGCTGCACCCCGGCGACTGCTCGCCGTCGCGCAGCGTCGTGTCGAAGATCAGCACGCGCTCGTCCATCGCTTCCGCTCCCTTCCTCCTTGCTGGTCGCAAGCCGCTTGCAAAATTGCTGCGATTTTCCCGGCCCATAGCGCATTTGTCAAATTTATAATTTTCGTCTTTTACATCAATTCGGATGATGCTATAAAAATCACTTATGAACGACCAGAAGAGCATCAACGATCTCGATTTTCACGGCATCCGTGTCTTTTATGCCGTGGCCACGGAAAAATCATTTTCGCGGGCGGCCGAGAAGCTGTTCCGCACGCAGCCTGCGGTTTCGATGGTGGTGCAGCGCCTGGAGAACGAGCTGGGCGAGAAGCTGATCGACCGTTCCGGGAGGGAGTTGCTTCTGACCGATGCCGGGCGCCTGGTCCTGGAATATGCACGGCGTTTCGAGAACCTGCAGCGCGAGATGGAGAACGCCCTGGCGGAATTGCGCGACAACGCGGCCGGCAGGCTGGTCATCGGCGCGAACGAGTCGACGACCCTGTATCTGCTGCGCCATATCGAGCGCTATCGAAAGAGATATCCGCGCGTCAAGATCCAGGTGCGCCGCAGTCTGTCGAGCGAGATTCCCGGCCGGTTGATCGAGGGCGATCTCGAGCTCGGCGTAATCAGCTACGAGCCGGCCGACGACCGGCTGGTTTCCAGAGTGATCTATACCGACCACCTTGCCTTCGTGGTTTCGCCCGAGCACCGGCTGGCGGGGCGCGAGTCGGTATCGATCTCGGAGCTGGGAATGGAGACCTTCATCGCCCACAACGTGAACTCCCCGTACCGTGAGATCGTGCTGCGCGAGTTCCAGCGGCAGAAGGTCCCTCTTCATATGGACGTCGAGATGCCGACGGTGGAATCGATCCGCAAGCTGGTGCAGAGAAACGAGGGGGTCGCCTTCCTGCCGAGGATGTGCGTCGAGCCGGAGCTGGAGCGCGGGACGCTGCGGGAGGTGCGCGTCGACGAGCTATACGTCGAGCGCAAAATACGACTGGTCTATCCCGCGCGCCGCGCCCTCAGCCATGCCGGCCGGGCATTTCTCGAGCTGGTCGCGAGCGCCGGGGCGCGATCCTGATTTTTCCGCGGCGGCCTGCGGTTTTCGTGTTACGCTGCGACGGGAGCCGAAGCGGCTCTCTTGTCATCTGAGGAGGAGCATCCATGATCGAATACAGTGGCGAGATCCGCCCGCTGGGCACCGACCTGTCCATCCTCGACAGGCTGGAGCTCGAGAAACCGCCCGTGGGCGTGAAGTTCCTTTTCGAGAAGCCGCGAGGGGTGCGGCGGCTGGAGAAGAACATGGCGATCTGCCTGATGCCGGAGGAGGCCCAGAATGCGGGCGCTTTCTACGTCGACCGGACGCACTTCGAGTGTGCCGAACCGCTCTTCCTCGGCATCCACAACGACGACCCGTTCAGTGTCGCCGGGCAGATCGGAACCAAGGTGGGGCTCGATATATTTCAGGAAGCCCGCGCCAACCGGCGCATCTACGAGGTGCTGCCCACCCTGAAGCCCGGCAGCTGCAACTATCTCGTATTCGCCCCGCTGAAGGAGCTCGAATTCGACCCCGACGTGCTGCTCGTGACCGGCGACACGCGCCAGGCCGAAATCGTCCTGCGCGCTTACACCTACTCCACGGGCGCCATGTACGTCAGCAAGACGACGCCCGTGATCGGCTGCGCCTGGACGCTGGTGTATCCTTATATCTCGGGCGAGCTGAACTACGTCCCCGAGGGACTGTGCTTCGGCCATCTGGCCCGCGAGGTCGGCAAACCGGGGGAGATCACGATCTCGATCCCCTTCAACCTCCTCAAGACGATCATCGGGAATCTGCACGAGATGACCTGGGTGCTGCCCGCTTACACCGACGGGCGGGAGGGCTACAACCGGCGCTTCAAGCAGGTCACTTCGGGCCGGTTGCTCGCGAGCCGGGAGTAGCTCCGGGGCAGGCGGATCTGCAGCACGGCCGGGCGCGGCGGAAGCGGAATTGCCGCCATTCCCGCGCGCTCGTGGCACCCCGGAGGGCGCACACGCCGGCGCCGCTACTTTCGACCGTCCAGAAGGTCGAGCTCTTTCAGCGCGGCTTCGACCGCGGCGCGCTGCCTCGGCGACAGCGTCACATGCTCGAGGGCGTAGTTGCAAATGGCGCGCAGTAGATCCCTGGCTTCTTTCGTGGCGGAGGACCGCGGCGGCGGCTGGGGCTTTAGATCGGCGGCATACCAGTGGTCGGGCCGGTAGTCGCAAAGGGCCTCGACCAGATCGGCGCGAATTTCCTCGGGCAGCCCGCCCACCAGCAATCGCTGGCACGCCTTCAGCATGAGCGGGTCGTTTCTGTGGCGCAGGACGGGATCGCGCATCCACGCCACCAGCTCTTCCGGCTCGAATCCGGGCGTCGTCATCTTCTTTTCGAACAGGCTGATGGCCGGCTCGCTGCCGTTGTCGGCCAGCGCATCCATCACCATATGGACCTCCGGGCAGTCCGGCTGGCTGTACTGATCCCAGAAGCGGATGGCTTCCGGCGGCGCGGGCCGTATTACCACCAGCGCTTCGATGAGGAGCTCGACCCGGCCTTCGTCCTCCGTGAACGTCGGACTTTGGGTCAAGGCCAGCAGGGTGCGCTGCGCCGCCTGCGAGCCGTTGTCCATCAGGGCCTTGATGATCCGGGCCAGCCGGAGGTGACGCGGCTCCATCTGCTGATAGTCCTGCGGACTGTCGAGCCGCGTGAGAAAACCCTCCGTTCTCAGGAAGCGCAGCAACACATCCTGGTCTTCCTGCAGCGGACTGCGCGCGTACTCCAGCGCCGTCTTGAGCAACTCCTGCCGGTTCTGCGAATTGTAAAGCACTTGCGGATTCTTCTGCGTCATGGACGCGCTCCTGTGCTACGGGGCTGTGTTGGCCAGGGGATGGGACCGGATCACCATCGCCTGGATGAGATCGAAATCCTGGGACAACAGGACGTCATAAGTCATGATGTTTTCTAGAAACGGGTGCCCATGGCGCACCAGGCCGTTCACGGCGGGATTGTTGACCTCGTCGTTGGACAGCGGATAGGAAGCCGGGTAAGGCGGGTTGTTGGGATACCCGCCGTTTCCTCGATGCCGCAGGCCGAGCACATGGCCCGTTTCGTGCGCCACGTTGTAGGAAAACAGGGGATCGCTGCCCGGCAGGCTGGACCATATCGAAGGGACCACAAAGGCATAGAGTCTGTCCCAATCGTTCTGGGTCAGATGGGGCGTGCGCGTCCGGGCGTAGGCCCGGTCGCTCGCGTTGGTGCCCCGGCGCGACTCGAAAATCAGCAGCATCTGTATTTCGCCGGGCGTGCCGTCGCCCATATAGCCGCTCGGTTGCACCCAGGAGGTGCTCGGGCTTCCCGCCAGCCGGGCGAGGACGTCATCGGCGCCCCGGGTCACGGCCCAGGGTTGCGCGCTCAATGCACGCAGTCCCGGACGGTCGACGGCGGCTGCGCACCGCTGCCGCGTTGAATGGACATAGACCATGTTGAGCACGCCGGGGCGGAAGTTCAGGCGCGTGACCGGCAGGGGAAACACGTTGAGATTGACCCTGCGCGTCCAGCCGGCGTGGGCGGTGAGGCGGATGGTGAAAATCCCGGGCCGGCCGGGGACCGGGACGGCGCCGTCCCAGGTTCCGTTGGCCGCGTCGTCCGGCACGAGCTCGATGCCGGCCTGCCAGAAGTACATCTTGCAGCAGTCGATGTGCATGGCCACATCGTCCGGCGTCACATTGGTCACGCGGCTGTTGTTGGTCGGGCCGCTGACGATATTGGCTCGATAGTGGATACGCTTGACCCGGCCGACCCAGGCGCGGTAGGTCCCCAGCAGGGGTCCGGAGGCGTCCCGCCAGCGCAATTCGATCAGGGCCTCCTCATCGGAGGCCCCCGACCCCGTGCCGTAGGCCTTGACCACCGTCGTGCCTGTGGTCGGCCCGGAGAGGCGCACCGGGCCGCTCGCCACGCGCCAGAACAGGTAAGAGAGATCGAGGTTGCGCGGAATATAGTGCGTGACGGCGATGCGGGCCGCCTTGTTCTCGAATTCGGGATCGGTGGGAGAGATAATGGGGATCACCGCAGGATTCGGCAGCGCGTTCCACGGCCTGCCTGCGGCCGGCGGCACTCTCGCCGCCTCGGGGGTATCGGTTCCGGAGGCCACGGTCGGGGGAAAGGCCGGCCTGGGCGGCAGCCTTCTCCATTCCGGAACCGGTATCACGGGGCAGATCTCGACCCGCGGCGTGACCGCCGTGCCGGCGGTCGTGGCTGTGAATGTGGTGGCGCTCGCATGTCCGCGGCTGACGCGCAGGTCGTCGAAGCCCGCGAGCGATGTCGTGGCATGCTCCTCCACGATGGTGACCGCGATTCTCACGTTGTAGTGGCGCTTTCCATCGACGATGCTGGACTGATACCAGTGATCGACCTCCTGCCGGAAGGGATGGCGCAGGAGCATTCTTACCTCGCCGAGATCTTCGTCGCTGCCCACAGGGTCGCGCTCGGTCCCGCGGAATGTGACCAGTACGGTGTCGCCCGGACCCTTGGCGCTGACGTCCACGTCGCAGGTCCAGCGCTCGCGAGGTTCCAGCTGGAATGTCCTATGCTCCCGGGCCTCGAATTCGTGCTCCGGGTCTCCCACGTTCCGGCCGTCCACGGTCGCCCTCATGAACCATTCGCCTGTTCCCCAGGCATCGGCGTCATCCAGGACATATACTTCGAGAAACGACACTCGGATGCGAAGCACGGGCATAGGACCTCTTCCTCCAAGGATCGCAAAGGTCGGATTCAGCTGCCGTGGACCTGCCGGAGCTTGTCACGCGTCGCCTGGTCGGGCTGCCCTGTCACTTGCAGGCCGTACTTTTCCTGGAAAGCGCGCAGGGCCGCTTCGAGATCGGGAGTCATCTCGTCGGCCTCGCCGCAATGAAAGCCCAGATTGTTCAGCCGCTTGCGCAGGCCGGCAATCTCGGTGATCGGGTCCATCGTTCCCAGGGCCAGGCGGACGACGGTTTCCCTGGGCGTGCCGGGCTCGACGATCAGAATGCCTTCCCGGGCGTCGGGCGGCAGGGCGACTTCGAGCCTGCCCTCGCTGTCGGTCTTTCCGCGTGTCAGCCTTCCGTCGACATCGAGGATGAAGGGGACGTCGGCGCGCGGCCGATCCTGCCTCTCGGCGGCGGGCTGTTGTGGCGGGTCCTCGACGACGGAAAAGTCATTCGATGCCTGAGTGCCTGCCTCGACGGGCTCGCCGGTCTCCTGCTGGAGCAACTGCAGCCGCAGTTTTGCCGGCACGCCTTTGAAGACGAACTTGTGCCGACGGTCGGTGGCTCCGGATACTTCCTTCGGCCGCAGGTCCGGGATGTGAACGACATCCCCTTCCATCAGGATGTTGGGATCCTTGCGTTCGCTCTTCAGGCGCGCATTGTTCGGGTGATTCCAGATCGTCTGCCAGAAATGGCCCTTCTTTTGGGCGATGCTGCTGATGCAGTCCCCCTGCCGTACGACGTAGTCCTCGGGCATCGTGCGCCTCCAATGCCGCAGCCGCCCATGATGGTAGGGTCATATACGCGCCGATGCAAGCCTCAAGTGATTGCCGGAGTCTGCCCGTGCCGCGCGCGATCGATGCCGATTCGGCCCCGGCGGGGGCCCTGAGCCGGTAGCCGGGGGTGAGCCGCAGGCGAACCATCGGAAATCGGTGCGATGCGGTTCGGGACGATCATCAAGCCCCGGCAGGGGCCCTGAGCCGGTAGCCGGGGGTGAGCCGAAGGCGAACCCCCGGAAAGGCGCACGTCGATCCGCCGAGCCCCGGAGGGCCGGCAGAGCTTCGCGCCTGTGCCGCCCTTTCAGGGCTCATTGTTGTCTCGCCCGCGTTCCCGGAGGCGCAAGCTCCAGGCTTTCCTGCGCCGGTCCCTGCAAGGTCTTTATTTCGTGCCCGAGGCTCGCTTCGCGTCGATCGCGCGGGGAGGCGCGGCGCGCATTACAACAGGCGGATGCGCTCGACGGTGAGAGTTACCGCGCCGAAATCCTCTTCGACCGTTCCCGTCAGCACGTACGGCCGGGAGCGGTTCAAAAGGTGGCAGAAGCGCGCGTAGGTCTGCGGGAAGAAGGTCGTCTCGTAGAGCGCGCTGGTGTCCTCGAAGCTGATGAACTCCATCGGCTCTTCGTCTCGGGTGGTCACGACCTTGCCGCTGACCCACCAGCCGACCGTGGTGACGCGCCGCCCCACGTATTTCGGCAGGTCGGCGGCGCGCACATGCCCGAGGCGCGCCAGCGGCTCGCGGTAGAGCGCCAGCGGGTGCCGGCTCGCGAGAAAGCCGAGCGTCTCCAGTTCCTGTTCGAGGATGGTGCGCGCGCTGTAGTTCGGGACGCGGGGAACCGCGATCGGACAGGTATTCTCGAACAGGGAGCGTGCCACGGCGCGCCGGCCGGCCCGTGCTTCGTGCCACGCGAGCACCTTCCAGATCATTTCCGGGCGCGTCGCGCCCCCGGAAATTCCGTCCATGGCCCCGGCCTTGACCAGGATCTTCGCATCCGCCGGGTCGATATCGACGCGCGCGAGAAAATCCTCGAGCGAGGTGAAAGGCCGCTTTTTCCTTTCCTCGAGTAGGGCTTCCAGGGCCGCCGCGTGCAGGCCTTTGAGTTGCATCAGGCCCACCCGGAGCGTCTTTCCTTTCCCCCAGTATTCTCTCCGGCTCTGGTTGACGTCCGGCAGCAGCACGCTCAGTCCCATGCGGCGCGCCTCGGAGATGTATGCGAAGGGGGAGTAGTACCCGCCCTCATTCGTCAGGACCGCCGCCATGAACTCGGCCGGGTAATGCGCGCGCAGCCAGGCGGACTTGTAGGAAACCAGGGCGTAGGACGCCGAGTGCGGCTTGCAGAAGGAATAGGCCGCGAAACTCATGATCATGTCCCAGACCCGGTCCAGGACCTCGCGGGAAACACCCCGGCGGGCCGCCCCGCGGTAGAACATCTCCTTGTAGTCCTCGAGCTTTTTGCCGGCGCGCTTCTTCGACAGGATCTTGCGCAGCAGGTCGGCGTCGGCGGCGCTGAAACCTGCCAGTGCCATGGCGATGCGCGATACGTCCTCCTGGTACACCATGATCCCGTACGTTTTTCCGAGCACTTCCTCCACGATCGGGTGCAGTGGTTGCCACGAGCCTCCGCGCAGGCGCCGGACGTACTCGCGGATGTAGGTATTGGCGGCGGGGCGGATGATCGAGCTGTGGATCACCAGATGGTCGAAATCGCCGGTGCGGCACTTCTTCTGCAGCTGGCGCATGGCGGGCGACTCGACGTAGAACACGCCCACGGTGTCTCCCCGGGCGATGAGCTCCTGCGTCGCCCGGTCGGTCGTGGGGTCCCAGCGCGCGTAGTCGATTTCGACGCCGTGGTTCTCGCGCACGGCGGCCAGGGCGTCGCGGATGACCGCGAGCGAGCGGTTCCCCAGAAGGTCGATCTTCACCAGCCCGCCGTCCTCGGCCTGGTCCTTTTCCCACTGGATGATGCGCACCCCCTTGGGCGCCTCCTGGACGGGGACGTAGCGGTCGATGCGGTCGGGAACGATGACGACGCCGCCGCAATGCACCGACAGGTGCCGCGGGTAGCCGTCGAGCCTCTCGGCCCAGCGCAGGATCTCGGGCCACGGGTCTTTCAGGTCCAGGTCCTTGTACACCGGGTCGTGCATCACGAACTCGGACAGGCGGCCGATGGACCAGTAGTAGCCCATGCGGCCGGTGACCGCCGTGATCTCTTCTTCGGGCAGGCCGTACACCTTGGCCACCTCCCGGACGGCGGCGCGGCAGCGGAATCCCACGTGATTGGCGATCATCGCCGTGCGCTCGGGCCCGTATTTGCGGAAGACGTATTCGAGGATTCGGTCGCGCTCGTCCCAGGGGAAATCGACGTCGATGTCCGGCGGGTCCGACCGACCTTCGTTGAGGAAGCGCTCGAAGAAAAGGTCGTGCGTGATGGGCTCGACGTGCGTGATCCCCAAGCAGTAGGCGACCAGGCTCGCGGCCGCGGAGCCGCGGCCGCAGGTGCGCGCCGATTGGCGCACGATGTCGCGCACCACCAGGAAGTACGGTGCGAAGCCCTTCTCGCGGATGATCGCCAGCTCGCGCTCCAGGCGCTTCATCACCGACTCCGGAAGTTCGCCGTAACGTTCTTCGGCGCCGCGGTAGCATTCCTCGCGCAGGTACTCGAAAGCGTCCGCGCCGCCGGGAGTTTCGAAGGCGGGGAAGGTGAGCCGCCCGACGCCCAGGTCCGGCGCGCACTCGCCGGCGATGCGCAGGGTGTTTTCCAGGGCGGCGCCGAGGTGCGGGTAGCGGCGTGCCATCTCCTCCGGGGGCTTGAGCCAGCGGTCCCGGCCGGCGAGTTCGCCGGGCGGGATGCGCGAAAGCACGGTGTCGAGGTCGATGGCGCGCAGGAGCCGGTGCAGGGAAAAATCGTCGGGATCCACGAAGTGGACGTCGTTGGTGGCCACCGGCGGGATGCCGCGCGCGCGGGAGAAAGCCAGCAAAGGCGGCTCCGCTTGCGGGTCGTTCAGTTCCACGTACAGGCGGCCGGCGCCGTTCTGCCTCGCAAGTGCGTCGAGCAGCGGGATCCGGTCGCTGAGGACGAACAGCCCTTCCCGGTCCTCGAGCAGCGCCCGGCGCAGGCTGAATCCCGGTTCCAGGTGACGGCGGGAAACGATGCGGCACAAGGTCTCGTAGCCCGAGCGGTCGCGCACGAGCAGCACCGCCCGTTCTTCCCCGTCGCTCACTTCCGCGCCCGCGATGGGGCGCAGCCCGTGCTCCGCCGCGCACTGCAGGAACCAGACCAGCCCGTACAGGCCGTCCGTGTCGGTCAGGGCCATGGCCGCCATGCCGCGCGCCCGCGCCGCCGCCACGAGATCCTCGATCCGGCCGGCGCCCCGGCCGAAAGAATAGTTGGAGTGCACGTGCAGATGCACGAACACTTTTCACCCCCTGCTTCCGGGAAGCGCCGACGCCGCCCTCGGCGCGCACGGGCGCGGCGAAAAGACCGCCGCCGGACCGTAACGGCGGCGCAGCTCGTCGAGCGCCGCCTCGAGTCCCGCGCGGCGGCGCACCTCCGGGTCGCCGAAAAGCTCCAGCTGCACCGGCCCGCGGATGATCTCTTCCAGCTGCAGGCGGATGGTGCGCACGCGCGTGCGGCGCACGACGACCTTTTCGAGCAGGCGCCCGGCGCGCACCTGCAAGGCCGACGACGACTGCAACCGCGGGAGTAGCTTTTCCGCGCCTCTCGCTTCCCGGCAGTCGGCATAGCGCACCTGCAGCTCCATGCGCCCGGCCGCCTGTCCCTGGCGCCGCAACTTTTCTCCCGCGCGCGCACACAATTCCGCGACCACGCGCTCGAGCACTTCCCGGTCGTTGCTGTCTTCGGCCAGGGTTTCTTCTTCCACCAGCGCCGGCGCCGCGCGCGGCGGATAGACCGGGGTGGGGTCGATCCCGAGCGCGTGGCGGTGAAGCACGAAGCCGAAGCGGCCGAAAGCCAGCGCCAGGTGATCCGGGCTCATTGCGGCCAGCTCGCCGATGAGGCGGATGTTCAGCTCCGCGAGCAGCCTTTCGGTTTCCGGGCCCACGCCCGGGAGCAGGTGCGCCGGAAGCGGCGCCAGAAACGATGCTTCGTCTCCCGGGCGGACGTCCTGCAGCCCGGCCGGCTTGCTCACCGCAGCCGCGATGCGGCTGACCAGCTTGTTGGCGGCCACCCCGACCGAGGTCTCCAGATGCAGCCGCCGGCGGATCTCCTGCTGCGCGCGCCATGCCGCGTCGCGCGCGGGCCCGAGCAGCCGGCCGGTGCCCGTGATGTCGAGCCAGGCATGGCCGTAGCCCGCCGGCTCCAGCACGGGGGAAAAGCCCGCCAGGATCTCGCACAGCGCGCGCGTAGCCCGCTCGTACAACGGCCGGTTCGGGGGCAGGACCACCGCATCGCGGCAGCGGCGCAGCGCCCCGGCCAGGATCATCCCCTTGCGCACGCCCGCATCCCATGCCTCCTGCGAGAGCGCCGTCACCACCGGCCGGGCCGCCCCTACGGGCGCCACCAGCACGGGGCGCTTGCGCAACTCGGGATGCACCAGCCGTTCGACCTCCACGGCGAAGGCCGCGATATCGACGTGCATGATCTCGTGCGCCGCCATCCCGGAACTCCGGATCACTGCTCCCGGGCCAGAAGCTCGAGCATCATCTGCGCGTTGATCGCCGCCTGGCCGCGCCAGTGATTGTTCATCACCACCAGCACCCGCTCGCTTTCCCGCTCGAGGCGGCGGATCTCGGGGAGGGCCGCCGCCAGCTCGGCCCGACTGTAAAGGTAGTCGTGCCGGCCGGAGCCGTCCCCCTGGATCCAGCGCGACTCGTTCCGACCCTGGAAGCGCACGTAGGCGAGGGGCGCCGTGGCGCAGTAAAAAGTCTTCTCCCGCAGGCTCGTGCCGCCGTCGACGCACGCCAGTGCGATCTCCCGGGCGGCCAGATGCCGTGCCGCCTTCGGCGTCAGCCAGTCCGGGCACCCGAACTCGGCCACCAGCCGGATCCCTTCCAGGGAATCCTGCAGCCGGCACAGAAGGTGAAAATTGTCGCGAATGAACCCGAAATCCGGCGGGAAGCGAGCGATCACCCCGCTCAGTCGGCCCGCTTCCTCGAGCGGCCGGAGTACTGCCGCAAATCGCTGTGCCACCTCGGCCATTTCTTCGCCTCCGTCCGTCATCTTTGAGGGAACACGGAAGACGAACTGCAGGTTCCTTTCTGATTCTTCGATAAGTTGTTGAATAGCTTCATATTCCGGCATCCGGTAGCAGGTGAAGTTAAGCTCGCAGCAGCCGAAATGCCGGCTGTAGTATCTGAGCCGGAGGCTCGGATCGAGATCCGCCGGATAGAAAACGCGTGTCCAGTCGCGGTACTGAAACCCGCCCGTTCCGACCAGGATCATGCCTTCACTATAGGTGAAGAAAAGGTGAAAGTCAAGAACATTGACCGATTGTTGAAAAGAGAGTAGGTCCGCCGCGCCGCGGCGGACCCTGGAGTTTGTACATTTTCACCCCCTGCTCTGAACCGAGCAAACCAGCGTTATCCTTTTAGATGTCTGTTTCTTAAATTATCTCTTGACAGACCGACGTGAACGTGGCAGACTTT
>CAZHQK010000170.1:0-7924 GCA_964534795.1 uncultured Acidobacteriota bacterium | reverse complement strand
GTCCGCGCCCATCTCGGCCGCGAGCCGGAGCTGGCCGCTGCGCTTGCCCACGGCGATCACGGTGGCGCCGATGCTCTTGAGCGTCTGCACGAACATCAGGCCCACAGGGCCCATGCCGATGACCGCCACGGTGTCGCCTTCGATGATGCCGGTTTCCTCGATGCCGCGCAGCACGCACGCCAGCGGCTCGACCAGGGCGGCTTCCTGGAAGCCTACGTTGTCCGGCAGGATCAGCAGGTTCTGGCGCACGATGCGCTCGGGGATCTTGATGAATTCGGCGTAGGCCCCGTTGATGAACTGCAAGTCCTGGCACAGGTTGGCCAGATGCCGCTCGCAGAAGAAGCACTTGTTGCAGGGGGCCGAGTTGGCGGCCACCACCCGCATGCCCGGCTGGAAACTGTCCACGCCCTGGCCCACCTCGGCCACCACGCCGGCCAGCTCGTGGCCGAAGACCGCCGGCGGCACGATCATGCGGGCGTGAAAGCCCTGGCGGTAGACCTTCAGGTCCGTGCCGCAGGTCAAGGCGGCGCGGATGCGCAGCAGCACCTCTCCCGGGCCGACGCGCGGGATCGGGATCTGCTCGATGCGCACGTCGCGCTTGCCATAGAGCACGGCGGCGGTCATCCTTTCTCGCGTGATCTTGATCAGCTCTCTCATGGCGTTATCATGACCTTCAGTGAGTTTTCCGTGGGATGCGCCGCCAGCCGGATCGCATCCTCGAGCGCGGCCAGGGGGAAGCGATGGCTCACCAGCCGGGCCACCGGCACCCGGCGCGAAAAGATCAGCTCTGCTGCCTGTTCCTGCAGGTCCACCGAGGAACTGTAGCTGCCGATCAGCCTTTTCTCTTCCATGCAGATGCGCGCCACGTCGATCGGGATCGTTTCGCCGGGGACGGTCTGGGCGAAGAGCAGGACGCGGCCTCCGCGGCGCACCAGGCGGAGTGCCTGGTCGACCGCCGCGTGGTCGGCGGTGGCCACGATCACGAGGTCCGGGCCGCGGCCTTCGGTGATCTCCGCGAGCGCCGGCGCGGCGTCCCCGGCGGCGGGATCGAGCGCCAGGCGCGCCCCCAGCTCGCCGGCCAGACGCCGCCGGGCGGCGATCGGGTCCAGGGCCGCGACCGTCGCGCCCCGGCAGGCGGCGGCCATCGTCAGCAGCAGGCCCACGGGTCCCTGCCCCATGACGGCCAGCACTTCGCCCGGCTCGAGTCCCGCGGTTTCGAGTGCCCGCAGGCAGGTATTCAGCGGCTCGAGGAAGCTGGCTTCCTCGAAGGTGACATCGTCGGGAATGCGCACGGTGCCGGCGCGCACGATCCAGTCCATCACCCGCACATACTCGGCGAACCCCCCTCCCGCCGGTTCGAATCCGGCGGTGGTCCCCGTTCGGCGGTAGTGCGCGCATTGGGAATAGAGCCGCCGGCGGCAGAAGAAGCACTGCCGGCAGGGCACGTGATGGTGCACGGCCACGCGGTCGCCGACGGCGAATCCCTCGACCCGGCTGCCCGTGCGCTCGACCGTGCCGGCGATCTCATGCCCGAATATCCGGGGGGGCGGCAGCAGGCCGAGCTCGATCTTCTTGAGATCGGTGGCGCACAGGCCGCAGGCGCGCACGCGCACGAGCATTTCGTCGGGCGATATTTCGGGCACCGGCACGGTCTCGAGCACGAGCCGGTTGGGCCCGCGATAGACGGCCGCCCGCATGGCGGGTGCCGCCGTCCGCCCGCCCGATTCCTCTTCGAGTGCCGCCGCCTTTGCCGCTTTCATCGACAGGTTCCGTTCTCCGGTGCCGCCCTCACACCGCCTTGGGACGCAGTTTCGAGACATCGCGGGCGGCCGCGGTCGGCCGCCAGTGGTATCGGAAATAATCGACGGCCTGGCGCAGGGAGTGTTCGACGGGTCCCGGATCGTAGCCGAGCTCGCGGCGCGCCTTTTCGCTGCTGACGTACACCCTGCGGCGCGCGAGCTTGACGGCTTCCAGGGGGATCAGCGGCTCCCTGCGCAGGACCGTTCCCATCACGAACTCGTCCATGTAGGACGCCGCCAGCGCCAGCAGCCACGGTATCGGGATGCGGGGCGTGCGCCTTCCCGAGAGGGCGGCCAGCGTCTCGAGCACTTCCTCGAAGGTCCAGTGTTCGCCTCCCAGTATGTAGCGCTCGCCGTTGCGGCCTCGGGTTTCGGCCAGCAGGTGCCCGCGGGCGACGTCCTCGACGCCGACCAGGTTCATGCCCGAGTCGACGTAGGCGGGCATGCGGCCGCGGATGAAGTCCAGGATCATCCGGCCGGTGGGGGAGGGCCGGACATCGCCGGAGCCCACCGGGGTCGTGGGATTGACGATCACCACGGGCAGGCCCGAGCTGGCGAACTCGCGCGCCACCTGCTCGGCCATGAACTTGGACCGGTTGTAGTGGCCGATCATGTCGTCGAGGGCCACGGGGCTGTCCTCGTCCGCCGGCAACCCGTCGGCGCGCCGGCCGATGGTGGCGGCCGTGCTGGTGTAGACAACTTTTTCCACCCCTGCCTCGCAGCACGCGGAAAGCAGATTGCGCGTACCGGCGACGTTGTTGTCGTAAATCTCCTGGGGATCGCGTGCCCAGAGGCGGTAGTCGCCGGCGACATGGTATACGCAGCGGCAGCCCTGGACGCAGCGCGCCAGCGACATCGCGTCCTTGAGGTCGCCGATGACGACCTCGACGCCGCTCCCCTGGAGGCCCTCGGCCCGCCTGGAATTGCGCGCCAGCACCCGGATGCGGTCGCCTCTCAGTTGCAGCAGGCGCACGATGTGACTGCCGATGAATCCGGTCGCCCCGGTGACGAATGTCAGGTTGCTTTTCATGGACCTCGACTGGGAGCGCTGCCGGCCCCGTGCGGTCGGAGCGCTTCGTGCAGTCCTCCGGCTCCGGAAACATCAAAGTATAGTCGATATTCAGCGGCGCATCCAAGCTTCATGTGCGCGCGCAGGTCCCAGAAATCGAGTGCGCCCGCCCGTTCACGCGGTTGGGGGTGCTCGGGATCCATCCGGGCTGCCGCTCGCGCCCGGTGCGCTGCCGGTGCCGGGCGAGGATCAAGCTCGCACTTCCGGGGGCAGGGGGAAAGTCACCTTCTCGTATACGTCGCCCAGGGTTTCGACCTTTGTGTACCCCAGATTGCCGAGGCGGCGGATCACCTTCTCCACGAGCGATTCCGGAGCGGAAGCTCCCGCCGTCAGGCCGACGGTGCGCACGCCGCTCAGCCAGGCCTGATCGATGCCGCGCTCGTCATCGATCAGGCGGGCAGGCGTCCCATGGCCGATGGCCACTTCCACCAGCCGGCGCGAATTGGAGCTGTTGGCCGAACCCACCACGAGCACGAGGTCGCTCGTGCGCGCGAGGCGCGCGACGGCGTTCTGCCGGTTCTGCGTGGCGTAGCAGATGTCGTCGCTCGCCGGGCCTCGGATGGCGGGGAATCTCTGCCGGAGGCGGGCGATGATGCGCCGCGTGTCGTCGACGCTGAGGGTCGTCTGGGTCAGATACGCCACTCTGGCGGGATCGGCGACCTCGACCGTATCGGCTTCCTCGGCCGAGCCGATGACCGTGATCGCCTCCGGCGCCTCGCCGCAGGTGCCGATGACCTCGTCGTGGTCGGCGTGGCCGATCAGTATGATGGTGAAGCCCGCGCGCGCGTACTTGACGGCCTCCAGATGAACTTTGGTGACCAGCGGGCAGGTGGCGTCGATGACCTCCAGGCGGCGCGCCGCGGCCTGGCGCCTCACTTCGGGCGCGACCCCATGGGCGCTGAAAATGACGCGGCCCCCTTCGGGGACCTCGCCCAGCTCTTCGACGAATATGACACCCTTGCGGCACAGCTCACCAACCACGTGCTTGTTGTGGACGATCTCGCGGCGCACGTAAAGCGGCGTACCGTATTTCGCCAGGGCAAGATTGACGATATCGATCGCGCGCACCACGCCCGCGCAGAAGCCGCGCGGGCTGGCAAGGAGCACCGTTCCGTTTTCCACCATGCCGGATCATCATATCGCCGCGCGGCCGGCCCGGCAAGCCCGGGGCTCCGGGTGGGGGATCCCGGCCGCGCCGCAAACGCGTCATGGCGATCTGCCGGTGCATGGCGTCGCGCCCGCCGCCGGAAGCCCGGGAAACGGCGGAGCCTTTCGATTCTTCATCCACCGAGCCTCTCGGCTCCGCCGTCGAATGCACGGCGGGCGCCCCGATCGGCTAGAAGCGGAATACGGCGGTCACCTGCAGGGCCCTTGCCGCCTGCTGGTTGCGCATCTGCAGAAAGTTCGGGTTGAACCTTTCGCTCGCCCCCTGGTAGTTGTACTGCGTGAAATTGCCCGCATTGAGCAGGTTGAAGATGTTGCCCGCAAGTTCCAGCTGGCATTTCTCCGATGCGAAAAGGAACTTTCTGCCGATCTTCAGACCCAGGGTCGTGATCGCCGGTGCCTGCACCTGTCCCTCGCCCCGCGTTTTATAGACGTAGCGCAGGCGCGTCGACAGCGGATTGGATTGTTTGGTACCGTTCGGCAGCGTGAACGTGGCCGGTCCGAAAATCGCCAATTGCGGATCTCCCGCCGGGAGCAGGTCCACGATCGGGCCGGACCAGGGGCCGGCCTGCAGCGTGAGGCTGCTGGAAACTACGATATTGAAGGGGGCTTGCCACGTACCCGCGACGCTCCCGCGGTATTTCTGCCACGTCGGCCCGTAGGTGAGCGTGGTGCCTCCGGTGGTCAGCGGCAGGCTGTTATGCTCGTTGTTGCCCCGCGGCATGTACAGCAGCTTGTTATTGGGGAATGCGTACGGCTGGATGAAGCGCGCAGGGTCCGTCGGATTCCAGGTGCCGCGATAGAACTGCCACTGGCGGTTGATGCCGGCGAGGATGGCGAATCCGTGCGCCATGTTGCGGGTGGCGGTGATCTCGATGGCCCGGTAGTTCAGGGTGCTCCAGGTGTTGTTCGTCTGGCGATAGAACAGACCCCTGTTGGGGTCCACCTTGCCGAACCCGCCGAAGGGCTTGTAGGGGCCGTCCGGCCACAGGCCGTTGATGTCGACCATGGCGTAGGTTTCCTTGTAAACCCGCTGAATGCCGGCCGCGTCGAGGGCGATGCCGCCCGGCAGCTGCCTGCGGAACCCCAGAATGATCTCATCCACAAAGGGCTGGTGCAGGTCGGGATCGAACTCCTGCTTGGACAGCGACGCGGTCACGGCAGGCGACACGATCGCCGTCCAGTTCCCGGTGCCGGCGAGATCGTATTCGTCGCGTATGGAAACCCGCGATGTAGCGCCGAATGTGGTGACGGCATCGCGTCCCATCATCTGCTCGTGCACGCGCACAATGCTGCCGCGCAGGACGGTTCCGGCGTCTTTCGTGAGCATGTAGGCGAAGCCGAACCTGGGGCCGATCTGCCAGCTGCTCTGCCGCACGATGTTGAAGAGCTTGTCGTAGCGGCGGACATAATCGAAGCGAACACCCACATTCAAGGTCAGGCGCGTGACCGGGCGCCAGGAGTCCTGGACGTAGAAGCCGATGTTGCGATCGCGTGCGGCACGGGTGGGCAGCGCCACGGGATCCGCATAGGCCCTGTGGAACGGCACCAGGCCGGCGGCCGGATTGTTCGGATCGACCTGGCGGCGCTCTTCGAGATAGAAGCCGTTGTTGACGTAGCGGGTTTCCGTGTCGTAGGTGCTGCGGGGTGCGATGAACACGCCCGTCTGGAACTCGTGGGATCCCGCGAAACCGGACTTGTACCAGGTTACGTCACCCCGGATCGACCACTGGGAGGCCGGCAGGAGGCTGTAGCTGCCGCCGTCGAAGTTTCCGCCCTGCACGAGGCTTCCGGTGCCGACCGCCCGTCCGCCCGAAGCGTAGGCGCTCTTATGTATGATGATGTAGGGTCCGCTGCCCCCGCGCCCGGCGAAAGTGCTTTCGTCGCTGCCGCCCTTGTTGTTGTAGGAAACGAGAAAGCTGCTGGTCAGCTTGGGGTTCCAGACCGATGTGAGCTTGGCTCCGAAGAGCGAGCCTCCGGTTGAATAGACGACCGAGGGGCTGAAATGGTATTCGCGGTTGCCGGTCGCCAGGAGGCGGTCGTACTGGTAGTATGCAGCGAGTTCGTGCCTGTCAGTCAGGCGCGTGGTGATCTTGACGTATGGAAGCCAGCTGTCCGTTGTATTGTTGAACAGCTGGATGTTGGGGAAGAAGGTCCGCAGGTTTTCGACTTCCCGAGCCGTGCGGCTTATGCCGCTGCCCAGGTCGGCGCGGCGCAGCGAGCCGAAAAACCATGCCCTGCCCCTCTTGATCGGGCCTCCCAGTCCGGCATCGAACTGCTTGATTTCGGAGACGGTGGGTGTGCCCGTGAAATTGCCCGACGTACGGGCGTTGTTGCCGTTCCATTTGTAGGGCTGATAGGCGTACGCCACCGAGCCGTGAAACTCATCGCCGCCGCTCTTGGTCACCACGTTGATCACCAGGCCGGTTCCCATCGGGGCCGAGGCGTCCACGCCCCCGGTCTTGATCTGGACATCCTGGATCATGTCGGCGCCCATACCGATGTAGGTCAGCTGGGTGTCCTGGTAGTTGGCGGCGCTCAGGCCTTCGAGCTGGGTCACGTGGGCGAAATGCTCCGTCGCGTGTCCGAAGTAAACCATGCGGCCGCTGCCGTCGTCGAACGGGCGGGAATGCACGCCCGGGGTCAGCTCGAGGAAGTCGCTCCAGTTCCGGCGTGCCTGCAGCGGCATCTCGCGCTGGAATTCCCCCGAGATGTTGAGAATGTTGCTGGCCTGGGTGGTTTCGAGCATGGCGGCCTGTCCGGTGACCGTGACCACCTCGCTCAGGCCGCCGAGCTTCATGTCGATATCGATGGTGTAGTTGGCACCGGCGCGCAGTTGAATGCCCGATTGTTCGTATTTGGCGAATCCCGGCAATTCCGCCGTGAGTTTGTACTCACCCGGCGGCAGATTGATGATCCGGTAGTAGCCGGCGTTGTCGGTGACCGCGACCGCCGGCTTGATCAGCGACGCGGCAGTGGCCGTCACCGTGACCCCCGGAAGGACAAGCCCCTGGGGGTCCTTGACGACGCCCCGCAGGCTGCCGTCGCCGGTCTGGGCCGGCAGAAGGCCGGACGCCGCCAGAATGCAGACAATAACGCCTCTCTTGGCGCGCATCGGAAACATATCTCCTCCTTCGTTCAGTGAAGTTGTTTCTCGACATACGATGAAGCCGATGCGGCGGGATGGGATAAGCGGGATGAATGCCGGGGTGCGGAAGATTTCAAACAATCTCTCGGCGCCATGGGACTTCTGACTCCGGAGCTGCCTGATTTCTGCCTGGTTGCTTTGGCTGCGAGTTTATGCGAGTCGCAGTGCGACAGTCAAGAAGATCGGCCGCAGCTTCGGAGACTCAGACACCGGCACTGGTCCGGGACGCCCGTAGGTCCGCCGCGCCGCGCGGCACCTATCGGTCCCGGACGGCCGACAGAAAAACCACACGCAATCGGATTCTGCCGCCCCTCCGGGGCTTGGCTGATCGATGCCCGCCTTTCCGGGGGTTCGCCTGCGGCTCACCCCCGGCTATCAGCCCAGGGCCCCTGTCGGGGCCGCGTCAGTGCCGGAGGCACGGCAGCTGGCAGCTCCAGGTGAGCGGAAGCGAACCTGGAGAAAAGGGAGCGGCATGCGACAAGCCCGGAAGGGCCGGCAGAAGGATAAATCAGAAACGCCGATCTGCCGGCCCTCCGGGACTTGCCTGATCGATACGCTCCTTTCCGGGGGTTCGCCTGCGGCTCACCCCCGGCTATCAGCCCAGGGCCCCTTGTATGATCACCAAGGGCATGAGTTTTAGTAATAGAAAGAAACCAGTAGCAGTAGTTTTCTCTTTGCTTCTTTCTCTTTGTGGATATCTGTGGAAATGTGGAAAATCGTGGGAGACAAGATTCCCCCAGAACA
>CAZHQK010000169.1:0-3641 GCA_964534795.1 uncultured Acidobacteriota bacterium | reverse complement strand
AGTTCACCACTCTCGCCGAAGCCTGGCTGAAGACACCGACTCCCAAACGCTTGTTGTAAACCACCGTGCAGTGAATGATTTCGGCCGAGGTGTCGGCGCCCACGATCTGGATGCCGTCCGAATAGCCCGAAGGGTCATCGGCGCGGTGCACGACGGTGTTGAACAGCCCGACGGCCGCCCCCGAGATATATATGCCCCGGCGGCCTCCGAGCACCGTGAGGCCGTCGATAACGGCGCGCTTCAGGCTCCGGATGTCGACCGTCGCCTGGACATTGCGGCCGCGCCCGTCGAGCACGGGTTGTTTCCCGGCGGCCACGCGGATGGTGATGCTCTTGCCCGTGATCACGATATTCTCGGCGTACGTCTCGCCGTCGATGATCTGGACCGTGTCGCCGTTGCCGGCGGCGCTGACCGCGTCGGCGATCGTGCTGTATTTCCCGCCGTGTCCCGGCTTGCTGACGGTCAGGATTTCCGGCAGCGCCTGCGGCAGCGCCAGGCTGCTTTCGACGACGCGCAGGTCGTAGCTGCCGTAGCGCGCGATCTGGATCGATCCCGTATAAAGGCGCACGCGGATCGCGTATCTGCCGCTTGCCGGCGCCGTCCACACGATCTTCGACGCGCGCGTCGGCCCGTAATCGTCGCTCGAGGCCAGCACGGTGACACCGTCGCCGGCGAGCAGCTCGAGCATGGTGTCGGCCCCGGAGGCGAGGGCGAGCGTCTCGATCAGATAGCAACGTCCCGCCAGGGCGTCGAAAGCGGCATAGTCCTCGTCGCCTTTGGGATAGAAGGTGTGGTGCTGCTCGCGCCCGCCGCGATTGAAAAGGCCGGGCGTCGGGTCCTGGACCGTCCAGTCCTCGCCGGCATCGCTGTCGCTTCCGGCCAGGTTGCGTCCCAGGGTCTTGCGCATCGGCGGCGCCGGCGGGTTCTGCCCGGTGAAGTTCGTGCCGCCCGGCGGAAACTCGCGCGAATCGCCCCAGCGCACGAAATCGCGGCCCATGCCGCTGCGGTCGCGCAGCGCGCACGCACCCTCGGCCCCGGGCGCCCAGGGAACAGGAGTATTGAAGTATAGCGTCTTGCTCGAGTTCACGCCGGCGGCCTCGGAAAGCACCACGAAGGCGCCCGGCTTCAGGCGGAACGGCGGCAGCTCCAGGAAGGCCGTGGGATAGTTCATGCGATAGGCGGTGACGATCCACCCTGTGAGGTCTACCTCGGTGTCGCCGGCATTGAAAAGCTCGATCGTGTCTATCTCTCCGGGGTCGATCTCGTTGATCACGACCTTGCCGCCGCCGGCGGGCACGAACTGCGCCGGGACGATCGGCGCCGCCGACCCGGCGCTGTTGTCCGCCTCCTGCGCGTCCGGGAGGAACTCGATGCCGTTGAGCTCGCCGAAAACGGTGCGCATTTCGGCCTCGGCGCCGCTGCCGAGCGCGAACCAGCCGTCCCAGAAGTCCTCGACGCTGCGGCCGGGCGCGCTGAGCGCTGTCATGTACTGCGTCAGCACCCGCCAGACGTCGCCGAAAGAGCGCGACATCGGGTCGTCGTCCGTGCCCGGCGATCCGTCCTGCGTCGAGGTCCCGTCGGTGATATCCCAGAGGGCGGCGCAGACGGCCAGCATGTTCGTGCTGCCGCGGATGCTCTGCAGCGGGTAGGTGCTCGCGAGCGTCTCTATGTCGAGAGAAAGCAGGACGTTGGTGCCGTCGGTCATGAAATAGACGTCGGGCCGCTGATAGCCCTTGAACGCGCGGATCGAGGCCCCGATGAACATCCCGACGCCCTCGGCCCAGGCGGCGCGTATGTCCTGGTTGCCCTCGCCGAACATCGGTCCGGTCAGAGGCCCGTCGAGCTTCGAGAAAACGTCCGCCGCGTAGTGGCCGAACTGGTGATAGATGACCGGGTCGTCCTGGGCGGATTTGGAACCGATGAATATGTAGCGGCTGGGCACGTTGTAATAGAACGAAACCGTCGTGGCGTGCCATGAGGACCAGATGACCGTGAGCTTGTCGGCCGGGAAGCTGCCGGCGGCCTCGGGCGAGGCGAGAAACTCCATGCCGTCGCAGACCGCGTCGTAGATATTGAAGGCCCGGCCGATGTCGGCCGTGGCCTCGGCGATGATCTCGCCGGTCTGCAGGGTCCCCGAACCGGTGGCGTTGAAGGTTCCGGAGGTGAGAGATTGAATGCCGCCGAAGGAGTAGTCCGAGTTGGCGTAACGGATTTCGACCTTGAAGGGTGCGCTCGAATGCGAGGCCGCCAGGCACTGAACGCGGATCGGCTGGGCGGCGGAGCCGGGGACCGTGATGGAAAAACTCCCGTCCGAGCCGCTGATGCCCGAGGCGAGCACGGCGCTGCCGGCGTCGATGACGCGCACGTCGGCATAGCGCACCGGGCGCGTGAAAACGGCGCCCGTGAAGCCGCCCGCATCGTAGGCGCGGTCCTTGTACAGGAACTTGCCGGTTACCGTGTAGTCCGCGAACAGTTGCGTGGCCGAAAGGCAGGCGGCGAGCGCCGCCGCCGCAGCGTATCGGACGAACAGGTGCGCGCAATTCATCATGGCCGGTTACCCATATCATCGAAGGGCTACAGGGATTGGAAGCACTCGGGCCCTTATTATAATCGATCCCGCCGCGCCGAGTCCACCCAATCGCTGCGCCTGGGGTGCCGGGAGCGATCCTTCGCCGCGTGAATGGAACATTTCGCGCGCTCACGTCTGACACGGCGAAAACATCGCGACTCTCCCCGGCATCGTTGGAGTCGGCCCGAATTGCTTGGGCGAAACAACAGGAAAAATCCGGCCCTACCCGGCTCCGTTCCTTACCAGAGCTGCGATGATAACAGTTCCGGGCGAACCGGAGGCGAACCCGGAGAAAAGCGAGCGGCCCGCGACAAGCCCAGGAGAGGGGCGGAAACGGCCGGCCCCATGGCCGAATTCATGCGGGGCTGTTCTGTCGGCCCTCCGGGGCTCGATTGGAAACGCCCTCCTTTCCGGGGGTTCGCCTGCGGCTCACCCCCGGCTACCCGCTGCCGTGCCTCCGGCACTGGCGCATCGGGCGTCGGCGCAATGTCGGGATTGGGCATCGCCGGTTCGGCGGGCTGCGTCCAAGGGGGCGCTTGCGCTCACCCACGGTTGATCTGTTTCATGCCGGGGGCGGCGCCCTGCCGGGGCGATCTCATACCAAAAAAACCGGCGAGCGACAAAAGGCGGCGCACCCGAAAACAGAGACGCAGCATGTCAAGCAGCTTAACACTCGAATCGAGACCGCATCTTAGCCGTAACTGGCCGCATTGGCCACAAGATGAATTCCATCAATGGATAATAACGAACCTAGCTAAAAGCCAGGCGGTATGGTATGAATGTTGCGTCAACAAATGGGTCATATAGAACTGCCATGAAAAAGATCTTGGGCGCACTGGTTTTTGTGGTTGCATTCTGCGGAGTGGCGAATGCCACCCCGTTCGCGTTCCGGTGCATCACAAACAACCTCGCAACCGATTGCGGCATCGGAGAGGCGCAGCTTTGGGTCGATGTCCTGGCCGCCGGAAGCCAGGTTGACTTTGTCTTCCACAACCGAGGCCCGGAAGCCTCTTCGATCGCTGACGTCTATTTCGACGACGGCACGTTGCTGGGAATTGCAGGGATCATCAAC
>CAZHQK010000168.1:0-30246 GCA_964534795.1 uncultured Acidobacteriota bacterium | reverse complement strand
CTGCTGGAAGGACCGCGTCCCCTATGACGAACGAAAGTACCTCGAGGCGCTCAACCGCCGAGCGCCCGCTTGGCTGAAAGCATCCGCAGCGGCAGCGTAGGGTGAAACAAAATGCTTGATAGAATACCTCAGATGTCTACCTCAACGCCCTGGCCTTTTTGATGTAGTCGCCGGGCAGGCTGCAGGAGGGAGGTGATCATGAGTATCGCGCGATGCTTTGCGGTGGGCTTCGGGCGTGTGCGGCGCGCGCCGGCCCTCCTGGGGTGGGTGTTTCTCGCGAGCCTGGCCGTTTCCCTGCCTCTGACGGCCGCCATGCGCGAGATCCTGCGCAGCTCGTTCGGGACGAGCCTGGTGCAGGAAAACATGCGCCGCGGCTTCGACGTGGATTGGTACGGCGAATTCAGCCGCACGGCCGGAGGTCTGGCTTCCACGTTCGGCCCGTCGGTGGTCGGCATGCTGCCGATTGCGGCCAACCTCGAGCGCACTCTCGACGGGCAGCTCTTGGCTGTCGACCGGACCGTGCTGGCCGCCGGCATCATATTTCTCCTCGCCTGGGCCTTTCTGGCCGGGGGCATCATCCTGCGCCTGACACAGGCCGACAGGGCGCGGACCCGCGGCGGCTTATTCTCCGCGTGCGGCGAGTATTTCTTCCGCTTCGTCCGGCTGCTGGCGCTGTCGCTTGTGATCTATTGGGCCCTTTTCCGCTGGATATCCGGACCCCTGCACCGGTGGGTGGAGAGAGGGACGCGCGATGTCACGGTGGAATTCACGGCCATGACATGGACGATGGGAGTCTATGCGCTCGTCGGCCTGCTGCTCGTCATCGTCGGTCTCAGCCTCGACTATGCGAAGATCGCCATGGTGCTCGAGGAGCGCCGCAGCGCGCTGCTTGCCTTCGTGCGCGGCCTGCGCTTCTTCCTCTCGCACCCGGGACGCACCCTGGGCCTGTATGGAATGATCCTGATCGTCGGCGCCCTGATCAGGGGGCTCTATATCCTGGTGGCGCCGGGAGCGGGCCAGGCGGGAAATACCGCCCTGATCCCGGCCTTCCTCGTCGGCCAGTGCTACGTGCTGGCGTGCATATTTCTCAAGCTCTGGTTGCTCGCGAGCCAGGCACTGCTTTTCCAGGCCGCGGCGAGCGGTCCCGAAGCGGCGGCCATGGCGATGGAAACTCCGCCGTCCTCATCGGAGGTTGCGGCCTGAGGGCGATCCGGGGCCGATTGCGGCCGGCAGGCAGGATTGCGTGGTGGAGGTGGCGGGAATCGAACCCGCGTCCGAAAGCCTTCAGCTTGCAGAGCCTACATGCTTATCTGATTCGTTCAATCTCGCGCGTGCCCCGTGCGAACCAGCAAGGTCGAGACACCCGCCAGCCCTCTGTAGTCTCGGCGCGGACCCGAGGGCGGGGATCCGAACCCAGCCTGCTATGGGACGTCTCGCTCCGGCCCCGCAGGCCGGGCCGGTGAGACGTGACCGCCTCAGGCGGCCAGTGCTAACTGAGTGTCAGCAGTTATGTTTAGTTCCACGGTTTTTACGAGCCGCGGAGCGCTCGGCATGCCTCTGCAGCCTCTTGACCTCCGTCGAATCCAGTTCACCCCCACGGTACGGTTCCGACAAGTAAATTATAAGCCCGGCCGGGGAGCTTTCCAAAAAAATTCAAATTTTTGCATCATTCGGTTGACAGGGCGGGGATGCGTTAATAGAATGCGGCCACTCGCGCTGAGAAACGGCGTGGCCGGTTGATCGTTGAGTAGCGGTTTTTTTGCCTCTGAAGATCCTTGCAGGGGAACTGATGCGCGGCAAGAGGCTATATACCTTCGTGATCGCGAACCACGCAGTGAGCAGGGTCTGGCGCATATCGATCCCCTATCCCGTTCTGGTCGTCATTGGAATCTTCGCCCTGATCGGCATAGGGGCGGCGGTCTCGGCCGGCTATCATTACGGCCGCATGGTGCTCAAGGTCTGGGACTACGATCACATCCTCGCGGAGAATGACTCGTTCCGCTTCGAAAATCACACCTATCGCATCCGGACCGCCCAATTGGGTGAGAAGATCGACTTTCTGGAAACTCTCTCGACCAGGTTGCGGGCATTGTCGGACAGCGATGCCTTGGGCGGTGTAGGCGGCTATTCCAAGGAGAGTTTCACGCAGCCGCTCCCCGGGTCGGCCGGAACGCTGCAATCCCTCGACACGTACAGCCGGCGAGCCGACGCCCTGGAGACGCAATTGCGCGAGGTGCAGGAGAACGTCACCTCGAGAGTGCTACTGGAAGCGGCCAGGCCGAACATCCCTCCGGTCAATGGTTACATTACCCAGGGCATGGGGCGGCGCACGGATCCCTTCAATCCCGCGATCAAGGAATTCCACGCAGGCGTGGATCTTTCCGCGCCCCACGGAACGCGCGTGGTGGCGCCCGCGGACGGGATCGTAATTTTTGCCGGTCCGCGCGAAGGCTACGGCAACATGGTGGTCATCGACCACAAGTTCGGCATCACCACCCGTTACGCCCACCTTTATAAGATGAACGTGCGTGCCGGCCAGCGGGTCTCGCGCTACGACGTAATCGGTTACGTCGGCAACTCCGGGCGCTCGACTGGGCCGCACCTGCACTACGAGGTCTGGTTTCGGGAGCGGCCGGTCAATCCGGTCCATTTCATGACCGGTCCCGAAAGAGCAGCCGAAAACCGGGGACGCTCCCCTGTTTTCCGTTGAACGGGGCACGGACCTCTTTCCCCCATCTTCCGCGCTGGACCGCTCACTTGGAGCAATAAGCCCGCGGTCCGCCGCGGCGCGGCGGACCCACCCGACGGCCCCGGAAGGGGCCCTGGGCCGGCAGCCGGGGGTCAGCCGCAGGCGAACCCCCGGAAAGGGGCGTATCGATCAGGCGAGCCCCGGAGGGACGGCAGACGGGAGTCTCGGATATATCCTTCTGCTGTCTTTTTTCTCCGGGTTCGCTTGCGCTCACCTGGAGCTACCGGCTTCCGTCCCTCCGGGACGGATATGGCCCCGGAGGGGCCCTGAGCCGGTAGCCGGGGGTGAGCCGGAGGCGAACCCCCGGAAAGTAGCGGATCGATCAGGCGAGTCCCGGAGGGCCGGCAGACGGGAGTCTCCGATATATCCCTCTGCTGTCTTTTTTCTCCGGGTTCGCTTGCGCTCACCTGGAGCTACCAGCTTCCGTCCCTCCGGGACGGACACGTCCCGCGCGCCGGACCCCTGCCGGTGTCTGAATCGCTGCGACGGGCGGGGGTTCGTTGACTGGCCGGTCTGCATTTGTTAGATTACCAAGCTCATAGCCGTCCGGAGATCTTCCCCCATGCTCAATGCCATCATCACGAAGATCGTGGGCAGCAAGAACGAGCGGGATCTCAAGCGGATCCAGCCGGTCGTCGAGCGCATCAACGCGCTCGAACCGGAGATGATGCGCCGGACCGATCTCGAGCTCGCCGAGCTGACCGTCAAGTTCCGGGAGCGGCTCGCGGCCGGGGAGACCCTGGACGACATCCTGCCGGAGGCATTCGCCGCCGTGCGCGAAGCGGCGCGCCGCACCGTCAACATGCGCCACTTCGACGTGCAGCTCATCGGCGGCGTGGTCCTGCACCAGGGCAAGATCGCCGAGATGAAGACGGGCGAAGGCAAGACGCTGGTGGCCACCCTGCCGGCCTATCTCAACGCCCTGGAAGGCAAGGGGGTGCACATCGTCACGGTCAACGACTACCTGGCGGGCCGCGACAGCGAGTGGATGGGCAAGGTCTACCGGTTCCTGGGGCTCACGGTGGGCTGCATCCAGCACCACCTGAGCGACGACGAGCGGCGCGCCGCCTATGCCGCCGACATCACCTACGGCACCAACAACGAATTCGGCTTCGATTACCTGCGCGACAACATGAAGTACAGCCTCGCCGACTGCGTCCAGCGGGGCTTCCATTACGCCATCGTCGACGAGGTGGATTCCATTCTGATCGACGAGGCGCGCACCCCGCTGATCATTTCCGGGCCCGCCGAGGAATCGACCGACAAGTACTACAAGATCGACCGCATCATCCCCAGGCTGCGGCGCGATATCGACTATCAGATCGACGAAAAGGCGCGCACGGTGAACCTGACCGAAGAGGGGATCGAAAAGGCCGAGAAGCTCCTGAATGTGGGCAACCTCTTCGAGCCGCAGAACATGGACTGGGTGCACCACATCTACCAGGCGCTCAAGGCCCACCATCTCTTCAAGCGCGACGTCGACTACATGGTCAAGGACGGGCAGGTGGTGATCGTCGACGAGTTCACCGGGCGCCTCATGCCCGGGCGGCGTTACAGCGACGGCCTGCACCAGGCGCTCGAAGCCAAGGAAAACGTGCGCATCGAGCGGGAAAACCAGACCCTGGCCACCATCACCTTCCAGAATTACTTCCGCATGTACCCCAAGCTGGCCGGCATGACCGGGACCGCCGAGACCGAGGCCCAGGAGTTTTACAAGATCTACAAGCTCGAGGTCGTGGTCATTCCCCCCAACAAGCCGCTGATCCGCACCGAATACCCCGACGTCATCTACCGCACCGAACGCGAGAAGTACAACGCCGTGGTCGAGGAGATCCGCGAGCTGCACGAAAAGGGGCGCCCGGTGCTCGTCGGGACGGTATCGATCGAGAAGTCCGAGAAACTGAGCTCCATGCTGCGGCGGCGGGGGATTCCTCACGTCGTCCTCAACGCCAAGTACCACGCCAAGGAAGCCGAGATCGTGGCGCAGGCGGGCAGGAAAGGCTCCGTGACCATCGCCACCAACATGGCGGGCCGCGGCACCGACATCCTGCTGGGCGGCAACCCGGATTTCCTGACGCTGCAGACGCTGCGCGAAAAGGGCCTGGACCCCCGGAACGTCCCTGCCGCCGAATACAACCGTATCCGGGAGCACTGGGCGGAGGTCTGCCGCAAGGAGCACGACGAGGTGGTCGCCCTCGGCGGCCTGCACATCCTGGGCACCGAGCGGCACGAGGCACGGCGCATCGACAACCAGCTGCGCGGGCGTGCGGGCCGGCAGGGCGACCCCGGCTCGTCGCGCTTCTATCTGTCTCTCGAGGACGACCTGATGCGCATCTTCGCCAGCGACCGCATCTCCTCGATCATGCAGTCGCTGGGCATGGAGGAGGGCGTCCCGATCGAGAGCCGGCTGGTCACGCGCCAGATCGAGCGCGCGCAGAAGCAGGTCGAGGCGCGCAACTTCGATATCCGCAAACACCTGCTCGAATACGACGACGTGATGAACAAGCAGCGGGAGGCCATCTACGCCATCCGCCGCGAGCTGCTCGAGGGCGTCGACCAGCGCGAGTATATCCTGGAGCTGGCGCACGACATCGCCCTGGAATTGCTCGAGCGGCACGCGCCGCGCGACAAGGCACGCGAGCAGTGGGATCTCGAAGCGCTGCGCATCGCCTTCGGCAACCAGTTCGGGCTCGATATCCGCAATCTGGGCCTCGATTTCGAGCATGCCCCGTACGACCGCCTGGCCGAGGAACTCACGGAAAAGGTCAAGAACGTCTACCTCGAGAAGGAGAGCCGCGTGGGGCCGGAGTTCATGCGCTTCCAGGAGCGCATGATCATGCTGCAGGTGCTCGATGCGCAGTGGAAGGACCACCTGCTGGCGCTCGACCACCTCAAGGAGGGAATCGGCCTGCGCGGTTACGGACAGCGCGATCCCCTGATCGAATACAAGAAGGAGAGCTTCGAGATGTTCGAAGCCCTCAACGCCCGCAGGGAAGAGGAGACCATCCGGTATCTCTTCCTCTTCGAGCCCCTGACGCGCGAGGAACAGGAGGCGCGCCTGCGGGAGCGCGAGGAGGCGCGGCGGCGCCTGTCGGGCGAGCGCGACCTGGTCTACAGCTCCTCCCAGACCGGATCGGTCGTGACGCGCAAGCGCGAAGTCGCCAAGGTGGGCCGGAACGACCCCTGCCCCTGCGGCAGCGGCAAGAAGTTCAAGAAGTGCCACGGACGGTGACTTGCGTCGCGCGTCCCTGGCGCATCGAAACCGATATTGTGACATCCGGGGACTGACCGATGGTGCGTGACAGGAATATTCCAGAAGCCCTGACGTTCGACGACGTGCTGCTGGAGCCGGCCAAGAGCGACCTGCTCCCGTCCGAGGTGGACATCTCCACCCGGTTGACGCGCAACATCCCGCTGAACATCCCGATCGTGAGCGCCGCCATGGACACGGTCACCGACCACCGCATGGCGATCGCGATGGCGCAGCAGGGGGGGATCGGCATCATCCACAAGAACATGTCGATCGAGGCCCAGGCCGACGAGGTGGACCGCGTCAAGCGCTCCGAGAGCGGCATGATCGTCGACCCCATCACCATGTCGCCGGAGCGCAAGATCCACGAGGCGATGCGCGTCATGAAGGAGCACAAGATTTCGGGGCTGCCCATCGTCTCCAAGGGCAGGCTGGTGGGCATCCTGACGAACCGCGACCTGCGCTTCGAGACCCGCCTCGACCTGCCGATCTCCGAGCTCATGACCAAGGACAACCTGATCACGGCCCCGCTGGGGACGACGCTCGAGGAAGCCCAGACCATCCTGCACCGGCACCGCGTCGAAAAGCTCCCCGTCGTGGACGACAAGTTCCGCCTCAAGGGGTTGATCACGGTCAAGGACATCCAGAAGAAGATCGCTTACCCGAACGCCTGCAAGGACAAGCTGGGCCGCCTGCGCGTGGGCGCGGCGGTGGGCGTCACCGGAGACTATGCCGAGAGGGTCGCCGCCCTGGTCAAGGCCGGGGTCGACGTCCTGGTGGTGGACACCGCCCACGGGCACTCGTCGCGCGTGCTCGCGGCGGTGAAGTACATCAAGCGCAGATTCCCCAGGGTGGACCTGATCGCCGGCAACATCGCCACCCAGGAGGGCGCGCGCGCGCTGGTGGCCGCCGGCGTGGATGCGGTCAAGGTGGGCATGGGGCCGGGCTCCATCTGCACCACCCGGGTGGTGACCGGCGCCGGCGTGCCGCAGATTACGGCCATTCTCGAGTGCGCCCGCGTCACGCGCCGCGCGCGCATCCCCCTGGTGGCCGACGGCGGTATCAAGTTCTCCGGGGACATCACCAAGGCCCTGGCGGCCGGAGCGGATTCCGTGATGATCGGCTCGCTGTTTGCCGGCACGGACGAGAGCCCGGGCGAAACCGTGCTCTACCAGAACCGGAGCTACAAGGTCTACCGCGGCATGGGCTCGATCGAGGCCATGAAGGCCGGCAGCCGGGACCGCTATGCGCAGGAGGGGATATTCTTCGAGGGCAAGCTGGTGCCCGAAGGGATCGAAGGCATGGTGCCCTACAAGGGCAGCATCGAGGCCATGATCCCGCAGCTCACCGGCGGTCTGCGGGCCGGCATGGGCTACTGCGGGTGCCGCTCGATCCGCGAGCTCCAGCGCAAGAGCCGCTTCATCCGCATAACCGCCATGGGGCTGAAGGAAAGCCACGTGCACGACGTGGTGATCACCAAGGAAGCCCCCAATTACCGCAGCCAGATATGATCTCCGGCGGAGGGCTCCTTTCTGCGACGCTTTGAGATGCAGCCGAACCGGGCCGTACCCCCTCGAAAAAGTTTAGACTTTTCAACCTCGAACCTCATCCCTATCCATGGCTGTCTGTGATGAACAGGCGCTCGCTGCCGGGTCCGGAGGAAGCGGTTCTCAGATTTCTCGCAGGCGACCGCGAGGCCTTCGGCGACATCGTGCGGCAGTGGGAAGGCAGGGTCTATAACCTGGCGCTGCGCTTCCTGGGCAACCGGGAAGACGCGCAGGATGTGACCCAGGAGACTTTCCTTTCCGCTTTCCGTTGGCTGAAGAGCCTCCGCGATCCGGGAAGCTTCCGCACGTGGCTCTACCGCGTGGCGCTGAACCATTGCCGCGCGCGCTTGCGGGCCGCGAGGCCGGAGCTTTCCCTGGACGAGCCCTCCGCGGACGCGGAGCGCGGCGGCGCGCCGGACCCGCTGCAGGCGGTCCTGCAGCGGGCGGCGGGCGATCCCGTGGAAGCCAGGGATCTGGTGCGCAAGGCCCTGATGGGGCTGAGCGAAGAGCACCGGCAGGCCGTCATCCTGAAAGAGTACCTCGGGCTCAGCCTCGAGGAAGTCGCCCAGGTGATGGACTGCCCCCTGTCCACCGCCAAATCGCGCCTGTATCACGGGCTCCGCGGAATGCACCGCAGGCTCGTGCGCCTGGGAGCCGGCTCCTAGGCCGACCCGCCTGCAGCTCAGACAAGGATCGGTGTCATGCGATGCGAAGAGTTTCGTGAGCGCCTGGTCGAACTGCTGTACGACGATCATGGGGCGGCGCCCGACGCCGCCGACCTGCGCGCGCATGTGCGCTCCTGCCACGCCTGCAGCCGCGAGCTGGAGGAGCTGGCGGGCGTGCGCAAGGCGCTCGGACTGTGGCAGGACGAACCGCTGCTGCGCCCCGTCGAGGTGCCGCAGGCCCTGCCGGCCTTCCGGCGCGGCCTTCCGGCGGCGTGGCGCGTCGCCCGCTACGCGGCCGTCGCCGCCGCCGTCGTGCTCGCCTTCCTCGCGCTCGCCAATGCCGAGATCCGGTGGAATCGCGAGGGCTTCAGCTTCCGAACGAGCCTGATCGCCCGGCAGGCGCCCGCCGCCGACTATTACACCAAGGAGGAGGTCCTGCGGCTGGTGCGCGCCGCCCTGGACGACAGCGAAAGCCGGATGATGGAAGCGAGCCGCCTCATGATCCTGCAGGGGCTCGACACCGCCGAGGCGGAGCGCTACCACGACCTCCGCCGGATCGAATATCGCCTGGCGAAGAAGCTGATCAAGAATTGAACGAGCGAACGCCGCGGCACCGCCGCCGGCCGGAGGGAGGATGCGCGTGAACAGGAAGCTTGCAGTGACGGTGATTCTCGGAATCTGGGCGGCCGGACCGCCTCCCGCCGCCCTGAGGAGCCCCACCGCGGCCGTCGCGCAGGAAAGCGCCGACACCCGCGTGGATTTCGAGTCCGCGCGCCGGGAGATCCAGAACTTCGAGGCCGCGATCTACGCGATCATCAACGAAACCTTCGCCAACCCGTACGGGCTGGTCAACCGGCCGAAGGGCGTCTACCTGCCCGGCTACGGCGACATGTTCGCCTTCCTGGTCAACATCCAGCGCGCCGTCATCAAGACCCCGTGGGGCGAGGTCCGGGGCGCCCAGGAAGTCACGCCGGCGCAGAAGAAGCAGCGCATGGCCGAGCTCACGGACCGGCTGGTGCGCCTCCTGCTCGATCGCGGCACGAGCCTGACGCAGCTCCGGCCGGACGAGTCGGTGGCGATCGTGGCCTTCTTCGAGGATCGGAACTTCCCCGACGAAGAGAACCAGAGCCGGACCATCGTGCTGAGCGCCCTCAAGAAGGATCTCGAGGAATGGTCGCGCCGGGCGGACCGCTGGAAGGAATTCAAGCAAAGGATGAAAATCGTTGAGTATTAAAGTCGAGGCTATCCGATCGCGCAAACCGATCGGCCAGGTCTTCCTCGAGCGCGGCCTGATCGACGAGGAGGAACTGCGCACCGCATTGAATCTCCAGAGCGAGTCGCGCGAGAAGCTGGGGAAGATGCTCGTCGATCTCGGCTACGTCTCCGAGAAGGATTTCCTGGCCGTGGTGTCGGAGCACCTGGGGGTGCCCGCGGTCAGCGGGGCCGACTACCCCGATGTGCCGGTGCTCGAAAACGTGCTCACCTACCAGTTCATGAAGCAGTGCAAGTTCGTCCCGATCGCGCGGCAGGGCGGCGTGCTCACGCTCGCCATGAGCGATCCCCTCGACAGCGCCACGCTGGACGCCGTGCGTCAGGCCACGGGGCTGCAGGTGCGCGGCGTGCTGGGCGCCGAAAGCGAGATCATGGACGTGCTGGAGAAGCTCTACGGCACGGCCTCCGGCACCCTGGGGCGCATCATGGAGGGGATCGACGAGGTCAACATCGACAGCCTCTCCGAAGAGATCGAGGACATCGAGCACCTGAAGGACCTGGCCTCCGAGGCGCCGGTGATCCGGCTGGTCAACCTGCTGATCTCGCGCGCCGTCGAAAGCCGGGCGAGCGACATCCACATCGAGCCGTTCGAAAAGGACCTGAAAGTCCGTTACCGCATCGACGGCATCCTGCACGATGTGGAGTCGCCCCCCAAGAAGCTCAAGGCCGCGATCATCAGCCGCGTCAAAATCATGGCCAAGCTGAACATCGCCGAGCGCCGGCTGCCGCAGGACGGGCGCATCAAGCTCAAGGTGCTGGGCAAGGACATCGACCTGCGCGTCTCGACGCTGCCCACCATGTACGGCGAGAGCGCGGTCATGCGCATCCTCGACAAGAGCAACAGCGATCTGTACGACATCCGCAGGCTGGGCTTCCCCCAGGATTCGCTGCGCGCCTTCGAGTCGCTCATCCAGCGGCCGCACGGCATCCTGCTGGTCACCGGGCCCACGGGCAGCGGCAAGACCACCACGCTCTACAGCGCGCTCAGCCGCATCAACCTGCCCGACAAGAAGATCATCACCATCGAGGATCCCATCGAGTACCAGATGGACGGCATCAACCAGATCCAGGTCAACACCCAGATCGGCCTGACCTTCGCCGCCGGCCTGCGCCACATCGTGCGCCAGGACCCCGACGTCATCATGGTGGGCGAGATCCGCGACCTCGAGACGGCCGAGATCGCGATCCGCGCGGCGCTCACCGGCCACCTGGTGTTCTCCACGCTGCACACCAACGACGCCCCGAGCGCCATCACGCGCCTCATCGACATGGGCGCCGAGGACTACCTGATCGCCTCGTCGCTGCTGGGCGTGCTGGCCCAGCGCCTGGTGCGGGTGATCTGCCCGCATTGCAAGGAGGAAGTCTTCCCGGTTCCCGAAATGCTCGACGAGATCGGCTTCCGCCGCCCGGGGCGCGACGGGGAGGACCATTTCTATGAGGGGCGCGGCTGCGAGCGCTGCCATCACACCGGCTTCATCGGGCGCATCGGCATCTACGAGCTCATGATCATGAACGACGACCTGCGCAAACTGACGGTCGCCAAGGCCGACTCCACCCAGATCTGGAAGAAAGCCCTGGAGAGCGGCATGCGCCCGCTGCGCGAAGACGGCTGGCTCAAAGTGCGCCAGGGGATCACGACCATCTCCGAGGTGCTGCGCGTGACGCAGGAAGGCTGATCGGGGAGACGGCGATGACGTCTTACGTCTACAAGGCGGCCACGCTCGACGGCAAGATCGTCGAAGGGAGCATGGAGGCGCCCGACCAGGGCGTCGCCGCCCTGAAGCTCCAGGACATGGGCCTGCTGCCCATCAAGGTCGGCACCCCGGAGCGCAAGTCCCTGCTGGCGCGCGACATCGCATTGCCCTGGAAAAGACGCAGGGTGCGCCGGCGGCACCTGCTCGTCTTCACCCAGGAGCTCCACACCATGGTGCGCTCGGGGATCCCCCTCGACCGCAGCCTCGCCGTGCTCGGCCAGCTGGCCGAAAACCCCGCCATGGCCGAGATCATCGAGAACGTGCTCAAGCGCGTCAAGGGCGGCAAGTCGTTCTCGGAAGCGCTCGGCGAATACCCCGAGGTGTTTCCCAAGATCTACGTCAACATGGTGCGCGCCGGCGAGGTCGGCGGCGCGCTCGAGGAGGTTCTGGGACGCCTGATCGTCTATCTGGAAACGAGCGAGAACCTCCGTTCCTACATCATCGGCGCGCTGATCTATCCGGTGCTCCTCTCGATCGTGGGCGCGGCGAGCCTCGTCATACTGACGCTCTTCGTCGTCCCGCGCTTCGCCGCGGTCTTCCAGGACATCGGCGTGCCCCTGCCTCTTCCCATGGCCGTGCTGCAGTGGCTGAGCGGCTTTCTGACCCGCTACGGCTGGCTGCTCGCCGCCGCCCTCGTGCTCCTGGCGGGCATGGTGCGGCGCTATCGCCGCAGCCCCGCGGGCCGCCTGCAGCTCGACCGCTGGATCCTGAAGCTGCCGCTCTGGGGGCCCATCGTGCGCAAGATGGAGGTCTCGGTCTTCGCCCGCACCCTGGGCACGCTCCTGCACGGCGGCGTCCCGCTGCTGCAGGGCATGACGATCGTGCGCGACGTGATCTCCAACCAGGGGATCGCCGTCATGATCGATCCCATCCGCAGCGGGATCAAGAAGGGCGAGGGGGTGTCGCAGCCCATGAAGCAGAGCGGCGTGTTTCCGCCGCTCGCCATGCACCTCATCGAGGTGGGCGAGGAATCGGGGAAGCTCGACAGCATGCTGGTCCAGGTCGCGGAGGTCTACGACAACGAGGTGCGCAATGCGGTGAAGAACCTCATTGCGTTTTTCGAGCCGGCTCTGATCCTGACGATGGGCATCATCATCGGGACCATCGTCGTGTCCATGCTGCTGGCGATTTTCAGCATCAACGAGGTGCCCATGTAGGGGCCCTTTGCGGGAGGAACTCCCATGTCCGCACTGTGCGCGAGGCGAAAGTCGAACGAAGGTTTCACCCTGGTCGAGCTGATCGTGGTCCTGGTCATCCTGGGTTTGCTCGCCGCCGTCGTGGTACCGCGCATCGCCGACAAGCTCGCCCGGGGCAAGGAGCAGATCGCCAGGATCCAGATCAAGGAGATCGAGGGCGCCCTGCAGCTCTTCTCCTTCGACATCGGGCGCTTTCCCACCACCGCCGAGGGGCTCGAGGCCCTGGTGCGCAATCCCGGGAACCTGGAGGCCTGGCGCGGCCCGTATCTGGCCAAGTCGGAAGTACCCGTGGATCCCTGGGGCAAGCCGTACGTGTACCGCTGCCCGGGAGAGCACGGCGATTACGATCTGTTCTCCTACGGCCCCGACGGCGTCGAGGGCGGAGAAGGGGAGAACGCCGATATCACCAACTGGAAGTGATCATGGGATCCGGCCCTGAGCCACGCGGCTTCAGCCTGCTCGAGCTCGTGCTGGTGCTCCTGATCGCCGGCCTCGCGCTGGCGGTCAGCTATCCCGATCTAGCGCGCGGCACGGCGGCGTTTCACCTGCGGGCGGCGGGCCGCGACGTGCTCAACATGCTGCGCTTCGCCAGGGAAAAGGCGATCACGGAGCAGGCGAACATGCTGATCACCGCCGACCGGGAGAAACAGCAGGTGACGCTCACCGACGCCGTCGGCGGCGGGGCGCGCCGCTATGGGCTGCCCGACGACGTCAAGATCGCCCGCTTCTTCCTTTCCGGCAGGGAGGTCCCCGAAGCGTCCATCACGATCCGGTTCCTCCCCAACGGGAGCTGCGAAACGGCCGAGATCGTCCTGCAATCGAGCAGCGGCGCGCTCGTGCGCGTAGTCACCGACCCGCTGACCGGCGGCGCGCGCATCGAGACGGACCGGGGAGGGCGGCCGTGATGCGGAGAACCTTGCGCGGCCGTGCCGGATTCACGCTGCTGGAAGTGCTGATCGCGCTGACGATCCTGAGCGTCGGCGCGGCGCTGGCGCTTTCCGCGATCTCCGGCGCGCTCGGCAACATCCGCAAGGTGCGCCTGCGCACCCAGCTGGTCGAACATGCGGAAACGGTCATGGAGCTGGCGCTGCTCGACGAGTCCGTGAAAGGCCCGACGACGCTGCACGGCGACTTCGAGGACGGGACGCGCTGGAGCGTCGTCGTCGCCGACTACGAGCTCCCGTCCGCGCCGGCCCTGCCGGGCGCGCTGGAGCGGCCGCTCCCGATCAAGCTGCTCTCGTACACCGTCGAAGTCTTCGGGCCGGGCGCGGCATCGCCCGACTACCGGCTCGTCACCCTGAAGTTGGTTCCGGCCCAGTTGCTGGGCACGCAGGTGCGCTGATGGCGCGAGATGGCAAGTGCCGGCCGACGCGCGACGACCGGGGCTTCACCCTGATCGAGATGATCATCGCCCTGACCCTGGTGGCGATGATGGCGGTCTCGCTCTGGGGCGTGCTGCGGGTCGGCATCCGCTCCTGGCAGGACGGCACCCGATCGATCGACGTCAACCAGAGGCATCGCACCGTGCTCGACCTGGTCAAGAAACAGATCGCGTCCATCTACGGACTCGTTCCCCCGGTCGACCCGCTCGCCGGCGGCGCGGCGTATCCGATCTTCGCCGGCAACGAGACGAGCATGCAGTGCATCAGCCTGAATTCCCTGCGCTTCCAGGAGATCCCGGGCCTGGCGATGGTGTCCTACGACGTCGTGCGCGACCAGCGCGGCAACTACGCGCTCGTCGAGCGCGAGGCGCAATATCTCGGCGCCTATCCGGGTGCCGAGAGCTTTTCCGCGCGCGCCGACGAGCATGCCATTGTGATCTTCGACAATCTGGTGAATTTCGCCTTCGAGTACTTCGATCCCGGATCCAGCGACCGGCCGAGCCGCTGGGTGCGGGAATGGAATGCCAAGGAATTGCTGCGCCTGCCCGCCGCCGTTTCCATGACCATGATCAGCGTGGACGCCCGGGGGAAGCAGTTCAGCCGGCACATGGTCATCCCGATACAGGCCAAGCCGTACGACGCGCGCACGGCTTTCGTCAACCCGTTCGAACCCGTCGGAGTTCCCGGAGTCGCTCCCCGTGAGATCCGCTGAACGAGGCGTCATCCTGGTCGCGCTTCTCTGGATACTGGTGGCGCTCAGCGTCATCGCGCTGACCTTCGCACGCGAGGGCTTCGTGGAAGTCGCGGCGGCGCGCAACGCGCGCGACCTCACCCGGGCATACTACGCGGCGCGCGCCGGGATCGCGGCCGCGGTATTCCGGCTGTGGCAGAAGAGGTTCGTGCCCCCCGTCCGGGGAATCGAGCTCGAGAGCGCCCCCGATCCCCTGGACCAGGGGAAGGTCGTTGGCACGGCGGGCGAGGGCGCTTATGAGGTCGAGGTCCAGGACGAGTCGGGCAAGATCAATATCAACATGGCCGGCGAAGAGCAGCTGCGCGCCCTCGTGGCGGCCCTGGAGATACCGAAGCCGGATGCGGACGTGATCGTGGACTCCATCCTGGACTGGCGCGACCCGGACAACCTGCACCGCCTGAGCGGCGCCGAGGACGACTACTACCAGTCCCTCGATCCGCCCTACCGCGCCAAGAACGGCAGGTTCGACGCCGTGGAAGAACTGCTGCTCGTGCGCGGCGTCACGCCCGACTACTTCTACGGCCACCAGGAGGCCGGCCCCGACGGCGCCATGGTCTATCGCTACGGCCTCGCGCGCTGCCTCACGGTCTATTCCAACCGGGTGCAGATCAACGTCAACTACGCCCCCCTGCCGGTGCTCCTTTCGATTCCGGGCATGCCGCCCGAGGCCGCCCAGTGGATCTACGAGCGGCGCAGCACGAAGCTCTTCCGCGACCTGCAGGAGCTCACCAAGGAACTGCCCGCGACGCTGGGAACGAGTGCGCAGTACCTGTCGACATCCGACACCGGCATCTACACGCTCACTTCCTACGGCCGCATGGAGCATTCCAAGGTGCGGCGCGTGATCCGCACCGTCGTCAACCTGGCCGACCCGCGCGAGCCCGCGCGCTACCGCGTCATTTATTGGAACGAAAATGTCCCGAATCTGTGAGGTCGAAAGCCCGTGATATATCTCAAGAACTGCGTCGGCATCGAAATCCGCGGGGAAAACCTGCTGGTCTCGGCCCTGGGAAGCAACCTCTCCGGCAGCGTGTTCACCGCCTTCGGGAAGGTGGCCGATTACCGCCGCCGCGAAAGGCCGGAGGTGCGCGAGGAGGTCGCCCGCTTTTTCAGGACGCACGGCCTGGGCCGGGACAACGTCGTGCTCGGCATCCCGCGCGGCGACGCGGTGATCCGGCATCTCGAGTTTCCCCGCGAAGTCGAGGACAATCTCAGGCAGGTCATCCAGTACCAGGTCCAGTCCCTGGAACCCTCGGAGGCGGAAAAACACTATTACGACTATGCGCCGCTGAAGACCGACGACAAGGAGAAGCGCCTGCGCGTGCTTCTGGTCATGGTGCGCAAATCGATTCTGGACGCGCATCTCGAGGTCATGCGCGACCTCGGCATCCGCCCGGCCAGGATCACCGTGGGCTCGGCCGCGCTCGTGAACCTCTTCCTGAGCATGATGGACGGCGGCGCCCGCGGCACGTTCGTCCTGGCGGATCTGAAGCCGGGCGGCGTCGAAACCATGCTGGTGCGCGACGGGGCGCTGACCTACACGCGCGAGGCCGCCCGCGAGGAAGGGACGACGTGGGCCGCGCTGCTGCGGCGCGAGCTGGAACTGGCCGTGGCGCGCACGCGCCTCGGCCCGGAAGAGACCATCGAAGGCCTGGTGCTGGCGGGCGACGGCGCCGCCGCAGTCCACAGGGAAGTCCTGGCGGAGATCCCGGAATGCCGGCTGATGGGCGATCTGGTCCGCTTCGAGATGGCCGTCGAAAACAGGGCCCATCTCGGGGAAGCGTCCGCCTCCCTGGGGCTGGCCCTGACGGGCATGGTACGCCGCCCGCACCTGAAGCTCGATCTCTTGCCGCCCGATCTCAGGGTGCGCCAGGCCAAGTGGGCTTACGTGCCCACGGTCGTGCTGGGATTGGCGGTCGCCGGCCTGCTCGTCGGCCTGGCGACCCACCGGGTCGTCCAGGAACGCATGCTCGTGCGCGAGCTCGACCGGCAGATCGCCGCCCTCCAGCCCCAGGTCGACAGGGTGCTGCGCGTGCGCGCCGAAGCCGAGGCGCTGGAAAAAAAGATCGCCTACCTCGAGGGCCTGTTGCGCCGCCGCGACATGAATCTGGAGATCCTGCAGGAATTGACCGCGATCCTGCCGGCGGACACCTACTTGAGAATCTACCGCAACCAGGACTGCACGATCTCGCTCCAGGGCGTGAGCGCCTCGCCGGAGGCCCTGATACCGGCGCTCGAGCGCTCGCCGCTGCTCATGAACGTCACCCAGAAGGGCGCCACCTACAAGGACCCCCAGTCGGGCAAGGACAATTTCAATTTCGACGCCAAGTGCGAGAGGTGATCCGTGAGGATTTCCCCAAGGGAAAAGAGATTCCTGATCGTCGGCGGGGCCGTCGCCGCCGCGATCCTCGGATGGTATCTGGCGACGGAGCTGATTCCTGCCACGGGGGATACGGCGAGCGCCCTCGAGCTGAGCAAAAAGAAGCTCGTGCGCCAGAAGGAAATACTGCAGGAAGAGGAAACCTACAAGGCCCGGGTGGCGCAGTACAGGGAGCGACTCGAAGAGGATCGCCGCCGCCTCCTGCCCTACGACAATCCCTCGATCGCCAGCGCCGAGCTGCAGAAAGTCCTGAGCGACCTGGCGGCGCGCGAGGGCGTGGGCATATTGCAGAAGAACATCCAGAAAGAGCAGAAGCTGCAGGACGACCTGATGAAGGTCTCCGTGAACATCCAGACCAACTGCAATCCCAAGCAGCTGGTGCAGTTTCTTGCCGCGATCGAGAACTACGAGAAGTATCTCACGCTGGATGAACTCATGATCAGCGGCTACATGATCCAGCGCAGGTTCGAGATCCGGCCCTCGATGACGGTTTCCGGCTATATCGCGGTGGGCGGGGGCGAAGTCAAAGATCAGGATAAACAGCCGGCCGGCAAGTGAAGCCGGCACCAGCGAGGCCGTATGACCAAGAACTGGATCGCCGTGAATGTCCTGCTGCTGCTGGCGGCGGCGCTGCTCGCCCGGCAGCTGTATGTCGGCATCGTGCGCTTCCGGGCGGAAAACGACCCGGCGAAACTCGCGCCGGTCGCCGACGTCAAGCGCAAGCTCGCGCCCGAGTCGGGGATGCCGCCGCCGCCTCCGCCGCGCACATACAACGCCGCGGAGTTCGAAGCGATCGCCGCGAAGAACCTCTTCGCCGAATCCCGCAGTGCGGAGGAAAGGACCGACCAGCCGCAGGTGGCGGAAACCCCGCCGCTGGACGTCAAGCCGCAGCTGGTGGGCGTAATCCAGTCCGGCGATCAGTCTCTGGCACTGATCGTCGACCCGTCGGCGGGCGATACCCGGCGGCGCGCCCAGACCAAGCGCCTGGGCGACGGGTACCGCGGCTACACGATCACGGAGATCACACCCACCCGCATGGTGCTCGAGGCCGGAACGCGCCGGGAGGTCATCCCGCTCTATGACGGGTCGAGACCGGCGGGTCCGGGCAGCAAGACGCCGATCGTCGCCACGCGCGTCGTGCCTTTCGGTGCCGGCGCGAGTTACGCGACTGGAGGGACCGCCCGGACCACGGGCGGCCCGACAGTCGTGGAATCCCAGCGGCCCACGGCTGCGGCCGCACCCGCCGCGGCGCCCCCCGCCAGAGCCGGCACCCGCACCGGCCAGCCGGCATCGCAGCCTGCCGCCGTACAAGGCCGGCCGGGGGCGACACCGGCGGGCGCAGCGGAGCAGGCCGCGCCGGCTCCGGGAGAACTCCGAGACGCGCAGGGCCGGCGCATCATCCGCACGCCCTGGGGCGACATCGTCCAGCCGGAACAGCCGCCGCGGCGGCCGCCCAATCAATGAACCGACGTCAGGAAACGAGAGGAAGGCGTATCGACATGGCAAAGAGAAAGTCCTTGACCGTATTTCTCGTACTACTCGTCACCGCCGCGACCTTCGGCACGGGCGCGGCGGGCGGCGCCGGCCAGGAACAGAAGCCGCTGACGGCGGAGGAGCGCAAGAAGCTGATGGAAAAGCTGCTCCAGGAAGCGCAGAAGGGAGGAGCCGCCAAAGAGGAGCAGCAGCCGCCGATTCCCGCTCCGGCGGCACCGGCGCCCGTACCGGCCGTCGTCGAGCGGGCCCCCCTGACCGGAGGGCAGATCCGGCTGACTTACGACGGTGCGGATCTGTACGAATTCGTCAACCAGATCGCCGACACACTGGGCCTCAGCCCCGTGATCATCGACCCGGACGTCAAGGGCAGCGTCACCATCCACAGCCCTGCGCCCATGTCGCGCGACGATCTGTTTCCGCTGTTCAATATCATCCTCAAGAACAACAACGCCGCGCTCGTGCGCCAGGGCGGCATCTATCAGATCGTCCCGATCTCGGCCGCGCTGAAAAAGGGCCTGGAGATCATCGAGCACTTCCCGCCCGCCCCTCCGCCCAAGGAGGAAAGCCCCGACCGGAAAGAGCCGGCCGCCAGGGAGACACCGGGCGCGCAGGCCAAGACTCCGCCGGCGCCCAAGCCGCCCGCCGAAGCCGCTCCCCCGGCCCAGGCGGCCGCACAGCCGGCGGCGGCGCCCGCTGCGGCCCAACCGGCCGGCCCGCCGCGCCTGGCGACCCACGTCATCCGCGTGGAGTTCATCCCGGTGCGCGACCTCATCGAGCCGCTCAAGCTTTTCATGACCGACGGCGGCGTGATCATGCCTTACGACCGCCTGAACATGCTGATCGTCACCGATTACTCCGACAGCGTGCAGAAGATCCTGGAAATGATCCAGGTCCTCGACAGCAGCTATCTGGACCCGGATCTGCTCGAGCTGGTCGAGATCAAATACAACGCCTCGGCCGACGTGCTGGCGGACCTGCAGAAGATATTCGGCACGGGCAAGGACGGCCCGACCGGCGTGTTCATGATCTCGCTCGACCGCATCAACGCCATTCTGGTCATGGCGAACTCCAGGCGCGCGCTCGCCGAGGTCAAGCGCTGGATCGCGCGGCTGGACGCCACCACCGGAAGAAGCGTCCAGACTTTCGTATATACGGTCAAGAATTCGACCGCGAGCAACATCGCCATGATCCTTTCGCTGCTGCTCGGCGGCGAGGGCAGCGGAACGACCGGCGCCGGCGGCACCCTGTCGACCACCGGGGCCATGGGGGCGGCGCGCGGCGGTTCGGCCCAGGCTCCTGCAGGAACCTCCACGCCCTGGGGCACGGTGGGATCGGGTACGGCGACGATGACCGGCGGGCAGCAGGGCTACGGTACCTTCGGCGGGGCTTCGCAGCTCGGGAGCACCTTCGGCGGCGGCTACTTCGGCGGCCAGCAGCTGGGCCCCAGGCTCAACCAGGTTCCCGGAGTCTCGGCCCAGGTGCTGAAGGGAGGGGTATTCAGCGGGCTGCAGGATGTCGTGCGCCTCGTGGCCGACGATATCAACAACGCCCTGATCATCCAGGCGAGCCCCACCGATTACCAGTATATTCTGGAAATCGTCGAGAAAATGGATGTCCTGCCGCGCCAGGTCATCATCGATGCGCGCATTTTCGAGATCGATCTCACCGACTCGCTCAGTTTCGGCGTGGCCGCCGACCTGCAGGCGCGCACCGGCGACAACCGGCAGACGACGGCCTCGCTTTCGGGCGACACGGGCGCGCTTTCGGCCGGTACGTTCGCCTTCGTCGGCAAGCAGCGCGAGCTGCTCATGGCCCTGAACGCCCTGCGCTCGAAGACGAAGGTCCGGGTGCTCGAATCGCCGGCCGTCCTGGCGCTGGACGGCACCATGGCCAAGATCGTCGTCGGCGGCGAGTTCCCGTACTCGACCGGCGGCTTCGTGCCCGCAGCGGGCCAGGGGGGCGTGATCCAGAGCATCCAGTACCGCGAGACGGGGATCGCGCTGCTCATCATGCCGCGCATTTCCGCGTCGGGCATCGTGACCCTCGACGTGGCCCACGAGATCAGCTCGCCGGGCGCCGTGGTGAGCGGCAACACCAGCTTCAACAAGACCAGCGTGCAGACGACCCTGGCCGTGCAGGACGGCGAGACCGTGGCGATCGCGGGCCTGATCCGCGAGAACGTGAGCCGCGGCCGCGTCGGCATTCCGTTCCTGTCGGAGATCCCGCTCCTCGGGGCCCTCTTCGGGCAGACCAACAACAACCATACGCGCACCGAGCTGCTGATCATGATCACCCCGCATGTGATCCGCACCCCGGAGCGCTTCCAGGAGATGACCCAGGAGCTGAAGGACTCGCTGCGCAACGTCCGGCGCTTCGTCGACGCGCACGAGCGCGAGCAGGCGCAGACCATCGAGGAAGCGCGGCGCGAGCGGCAGAAGGCGCTCGAAAAGGCGGGCAAAAAGCAGGAGCCGGAAAAACCCGAACCGCCGAAGCCGGAGGTGAAGAAATAGTTCAGCGCTTCTTTTCTTCGAGGCTCTTCAGGAATTTGTCGAGCTCGGCGGCGATCTGCGGCGACAGCTCGGCCGCGCGCATGGCGGTGCGGCGGGCCAGCTCGGTCTCGCCGAGCGAGCGGTAGACCGCCGCCAGGCGCGGCAGGAGCGTGACATCGTCAGGGTTCTGCGCCAGCTGCTCCTTGTAGAGTTCGGCCATGGCGGCATACTGCCGCTTGCCGTCGTAAAGAGTGATGATCCGATCGTAGTCGGAGCGCTCCAGACGGAATCCCGCCTCTTTGATCTTGCGCCATTGAGCGGCCGCTTCTTCCAGACTCCCCGCTTCGATGTATGCGCCGAGCAGTTCGAGGTTCGGTTCCCGCAACTGCGGATTCAGATTCAGGCTGCGCTCGAAGGCCGCGACGCACTCGTCCGCCCGGCCCAGCGCGCGCAGGGAAGCGCCCTTTTCGAAATAGACCTGGGCGCGCGTCGGGCTCAGAGCCTCGGCGCCTTCCATCAGAGCGACATTCTGCTCCGCCAGAGTGCGCGCGAGCGCCGGATCGTGCTGCACGAGAAGCGGGAGGGCGCGGTTGACCAGCGTCGCGCGGTAAAGGTAGTGGCGCGCGTTGCGCGGGTCTTCGCCGATGCTGCGGTCGAGCATCTCGACGGCCTCCCGGACCAGTTCGACCTTTGCGGCAGGCGGCAATGAGCTTTCCTGCAGGAGCTCCGAGGCGTAATTGCCGAACTCCTGGCGGCTCTCGTAACGTCCCGTAGTCCCTGGATCCTGGGCGCGGCGGAACATTTCGACGGCGGCCGGGCTGTAAGCGACTCCTGTGGCGCGCGATTGCGGGTCCGCGCTTTTCGTGAGCGCGGTCGCGAGCAGCAGAGTGCGATTGGCCCGGGCCGGCCTGAGGACGGATGCCTGAAAGGCGAGCACACCGAGGCCGGCCGCGGCGGCGATCGCCGCCCACGCCTTCCAGCCGGGCGTGCCCCGGAAAGAGCGTCCCGGCGCGCATGCCGCGGCCGCTTCGGCGCGCGGCCGCGAGTAACGGCAGCTGGCGTAGGCGAGCAGCGCGTAAAGGACTGCATCCGTGTTCACGGTGTCGAACGTCGACAGCGCCTGCAGCAGGTAACCCAGAACGAGGGCGGCGAAGGCCGGGCGGCCCTCGAAATCCTGCGCCGGAGGCCGACGGCGCAGCAGGAAGGCGAGCAGAAGGGTGTAAAAAGCCGAGAAGGCCGCCAGACCGGCAAGCCCGGTGGGAATGGCGACATCGAGCAGCAGGTTGTGCGCCCGGTCAGCCCATTGCTCCGTATGGAAGCGGGTCAGGATGCCAGGCGGGAAGTAGCGGTCGAAGGCGTTGCGGTAGTTGTCGAGGCCCCAGCCGAAGATGGGCCGGTCGCGCAGGGCCTGGAAACTCCCCTGCCACGCGAGCAGGCGGAACTCTATCGACGGATCCCGGGTGGATATCGAGGCGAGCCGGTGGAGCGCCGGCCGGCTGCGCACCCATGCGGAGTCGCGGTTGCGCACGAGCAGGACGGCGGAAAGCGCTGCGAGCAGCATCATGCCGAGCAAAGCCAGTCCGGGCTTCCGGGAGGCGCGCCACGCCCGCCGCGCTGCGGCAATCAAAACGGCGGCCAGCGCTCCGATCACCGCCCCGCGCGTCTGGCTGAGGTACATCGAAAAGAAGAAGAATCCGGCTGCGAGCGACAGGACCACGATGCCGGCCCCGACCCGGCGCCTGAGGAAAAACCATCCGAGTACCAGGACGTGCACGGCCGCTGCCATGGCCGCGAGCTGGGCGCCCGCCTTTCCGGCGGGCACTGCATCGGCGCCGTAGCGCTCGAACGACGTCCACAGGAAAACGACCATGATGGCATCAACGGCCGCCAGCAGCCCGAGCCAAAGCCTGGCGCACATCGGATACAACTCGCCCCGATCCTTGCGGACAACAAACCAGAGGGCCGTAAAGAAGGCGAGCAGCATGTGGGTGGCGAAAAAGTTGGCGTTTCCCGTCGCCCCATGGAAGCGCGGATCGTTGCTCGACGGATAGAGAAAGAGAATGTCCAGTTCCTGAAACAGGCCGGTCAGCCCCATCAACAGGCCGAAGAACAACGAGGCCGCGAAGAGCGCCAGCCAATCGCGCTCGCGCCGGATCGTATGCGACAGGACGATGAAAAACACCAGAAGGTGCAGCTGGGCGATCATCCCCCCCATGCGCGCGAAGTCGCCCCACCAGCTGTTCCATGCGCTTACACTCGCCCCGGGGAGCGAGCTTACGAGCATCGCGCCGAACCAGGCCAGCAGCGCCCAGGAGAGCCTGTCGAACTTGGGACGGTAGGAGGCATCGACAGCGGCGAGCAGAACATAGAGCACGAGCATCGCCTCGACGGCGGCGCGGAACAGGATGCTCTTGAAAAAAATGTACGGGAAGTAATACGCGGAGCTCACCACGAGCGGCAGAAACAGGGTCGCGCCCGCAAGCAAGAGGATCATGCGGGGCACGTAGGTCGCGAGCCCGGCGGTCGGCGCGGGACTTGCGAGGGCTTTCTGCGCTCCCTTGCGGGAAACTTTGTGCGACCTTTGCTTCATACGCGCACTCGTGGTCCGGCACGGCGCGGCGGACCTACCATCCGGTCCCGGAGGGCCGGCAGACCGGGATCTCTGATATATCCTTCTGCCGGCCCTTCGGGACTTGTCGCTTGCCGCTCCCTTTTCTCCAGGTTCGCTTCGCTCACCTGGAGCTACCAGCTTCCGTCCCTCCGGGACGGATCCGGCCCCGGAGGGGCCCTGAGCCGGTAGCCGGGGGTGAGCCGCAGGCGAACCCCCGGAAAGGGGCGTATCGATCAAGCGAGCCCCGGAGGGCCGGCAGACTGGGGTCCGGCACGGAGTGCCGGATCCAGCCTGCGGGACGTACTATACTATTTTCGACTGGGTTTGCGTCAGCGCGAATGCGCCTGCGAGATGAGATAGGCGACGCCGACATCCAGGCTGCCGCGCCTCTCGAGGTTGCCGAAAACGAGGAACAACCCGGGCACGACGCGCAGGTTGGCGACGTTGAAGGTGAATCCTGCGGTGTCGGAGAGAATCACCGAGGCGTAGGAACCGACCTGGTAGACGCGCAATCCGCCTGCGGCATTGCCGCGCCTCAGCCCCGGGCCGAGATCGATACCGGGAGCGTCGGGCAGCCTTTCCGGCACGGGCTCGCAGCGGCTGTCTCCCATCAGCCGGTATAGATACGGCTGCATGCCTTCCCGCCCCGCGAGCAGGTAATCGAGCCCGCTCGCCAGTTCCACGACGTGGGCCACGTAATCGGGCGGCACGTCCAGCCGGACGGCCCGATACTGTCCGTAGTAGCTGCCGCGGCGGCGGAAGCTTGTGACGACCCCGGTGCGCAGATTCACCGAGAGGATCTCGCGCCCTTCCTCGGTCATGGACCCGAATGTCGCGACCGTCGGCTCGTAGCCCGTCGGGAAAAAGCCCGCGCCGCGGAACCCGCCCCCGGAATCGCCGAGGAGCAGGGCGCCGAAAAGGCTGGCGCGGCTCGTCACGACCATGTCCATGATGCCGTCGCCATCGACGTCATCGATGCCCAGGGAGCGCTGGTCGGCGACGGCTGCCGGGTTCACGAGCAAGCGGAAGCTCTTCGTGATGCCGCCCAAATCGAACTCGTTCTCTCCCGCCCGCCGAGCCTCGACGGTGCTGAGCACGCCGGACCCGTCGAAGTCGCCGAGGAAAATGAATACGTCCTCCGCGGCGGCTTGTCCCGCCACGGCGGGGTTCCCGCTCTGCTTGGCGGCTTCCGGCGCAGTCGGCTCCGGCGCTTCGGGCTCGGGCTTTTCGGCCTTGGGAGGCTCAGCTTCTGCAGGGGCCGCGGGCTTGGCTGCTCTTTCTTCCTCCTTTGCCTCGGTAAAGGGATTGCGGTCTTCGCCCGCTGCGGAAGGTCGCATGGCGTCGCGCGAATCGAAAAGATCCGCGAACAGCGAGGCGAAGGAGCCGTTGAAAACCAGCGCGAATGACCGGCCGCCGGTTTCGGACATCAGCGTCGCGCCACGCATTCTTGCCGCGGGCACGTATGTTGCGGCGCGCCTGCGGAGGCCGGAGGCCGAAGCGCCGGTTTGCGGGATCGCTTCGATCTCATCGCCCGGCGCGTAGTTTTCGATGCGCAGGAAGGCCGCAGGCGGCCGGTGCATGCTCTCGCCGCCGAAAGGCGCAGGCTCCGCCTGGAAAGTCGTGCCGCCGCCATGAATCAGGATCTGACGGTAGATGGGCGCGATGCCTGCAAAGCTCCCGCCATCGGCGGGCACGGCCCGGCCGCGTTCCCGTGCGAGGTAGCCGCCGGATGCCACGGCCGCGGCGGCCAAAGCGAGCACCGACACGACTCCCAGCCTGGTCTTCAGTGGCGCTTTCTTGCGGCACGGCTTCATGTTCAGCGCTTAAACGGTACGAACGCTGCCCTTATACACGATTTCAGCCGCAGCGTAAAGGTAAAATAGTCTCATCGGCCGAAACGAGCGTTTTCTTCAGGCCGTCGGGGGGATATTCACGGCCGGATCAGACGCTTTTCCATCTCGACGGCGCGCTCGAAAGTCGCGACCGCCTCGTCGTACTTCTCTTCCGACTTGTAGACGTAAGCCTTCATTTTCAGCAGGGAGACCCGGTTCTTGTCGCCCGTCATGCGGGCGTAGGCTTCGTCGAGGACCTCGTGCGCCAGGCCGTACTGGCGGCTTTCGACGAGCCGGTCTGCGACCAGGACCGCCGACTGGGCGATGTGCTCCTCGAAACGCTCCGGGAGGTCGAGTTCGAAGATCTTGCGCATTTCCGGGAGCACGCGGTCGAAGCGTTCCTGTTTGATCAGGAGCTTGACGATCTCGAACTGTTGCTCCGCGATCGAGAGCAGATGATCCACCTGCTGCCGGCCCGGCTGGGCCTGCGACTGGGCCTCCCTGTCGCCGGCCGTCCCGGTCGAAACGTGGAACACCGATGCAGCGAGCAGCAGCAGGAGCGCCGCGTGCAGCGCCCGTAACGGGCGGCGTAGATTTCGATGGGCAGACAGCATGATTATTCCTCCTGCTACCGCGCGCCGGTTGCCGACCGGAAAGGGTTGAATCCGGGATCGAGCTTGTCCCGGGAAAAAGGATTGGCTTCGCGATCGGCGGGGATCGGCCGGAAGAACGGATTGTATGATTCCTCTCGCAGGGAGGCCGTCACGGCGATGCGGGCGCGCTCGATTTCCGAAAGCGTCCTTTTCTGATAATGCGACTCCATTCCCAGCCGCACGAGCAGGAATCCTCCCGCCGCGATTATCAAGGAAGCGGCTGCCGCCGCGGGGATGCGCAGCCTGCCGAGCGCAAGGGAAAACCACGGGGCGCCGGCGCTTCTCGCCGGCGCGCGGTCGAGCGCCGACTCGATTCTGGCCCAGAGGAAGGGGGGGAGCTCGAGCTCGCCGGCGGTGCGGAAGATCGCATCGACTTCGGACATCTCGCGGGCCGATTGCCGGCAGGTGTCGCAGGCCTGAAGATGCTCCTCGACCCGCGCCGCATCGCGCGCATCCAACTCGCGATCCAGCCACGCCGACAACTGTTCTACAGGAATGTGACCCGTCATTTCCGGCCTTTTCCGATCGGATTCCCGCAGCCGAGGTATTTCCGCAGCTCGTGCCGGGCACTCAGCCGCGCGCGGTAGATGTCGGTCTTTACCGCCAGCAGCGAACGGCCTGTGACCGCGCTCACATCTTTGTAACTCATTCCCTGTATAATCGCCAGGATGAATACTTCCCGCGACCTGGGGGGAAGCCCGAGCAGAACCTTCTGGAGCACTTGCCGCAGCTCGCCGGTAAGGAGCAGCTCCTCGGGGTTGGCATGAAGCCTGCGCTCGATCAGGTCCGAGGTCTCTGGGCTGCCGGCGTACTCCTCGTCGAGCCGGAGGGCCTTCTTGCGCCGGAATCTCTGATACGCCTCGTTGCGGGCGATCCGGTAAATCCAAGATTCGATCTGGTTTGCATCCCGAAGCCCCGGCAGCCGCCCGATGGCGATCAGAAAGGTCTGCTGTGTCAGATCCTCCGCTTCCTCCCGCGAACCGAGCATCCGGACCAGGAAATTATAGATGCGGGGAGCGAAAATCTCGTAAATGGCCTTCACTGCATCCCGGTCCCCGCCTTGCGCTTCCCGGACCAGGTCGCTCAACCGCCGGTCGTCATCCATCGACCGGCAATTATACAGATGACCGACCTGCGGTAAAGTCGCAACAGGGGGGAAAAGAAAAAGTCAGCCACTTTTGGCGGCCTTGCGCATCTGTATGACGAGCGTATCTGGAGGTTCAGTATCTTCAACCTGTTTGGTTTATTCAGGAGTTAAAAAGCTCTTGACAATGGCGTGCGGAGGTTGCTAGAGTGCCGGGCCTGTGGAGAGGGTGTGCCATGCGGCAGCCCTGCTCGACGCCAAAGGGGACGGGTCCGGGGCTCACAACGTCCTCACGAAAGCTTTTAGGTTTCAGGTTTTGACTTGGGAGTGGAACAATAACCCGTGGGGGTTGCCCTCACGTCTCTAAGCTCAAGGAGTCAATCGATGAAATTCAAGACGATTCTGGTAGCAGCGGTAATGTTTCTTGGTCTCACGGCCGCCGCTTTCGCACAGGCTACGTTCTCCGTAGGCAGCATACCCGTGACGACGGTGACCAACACGGGGCAGACGGAGCGTACGGGTGACATCACGTTCACCCATATTTCGGGGACTTCCAACCTCGGCACGATCACGATCGCTTATGGCGTGCCGATCACCGTCCCGTTGTCTTCCCCATATATCACGGTTACCGGAAGCGGCGGGTATGCCGGGGCAGCCGTCAACGCCGGAGCATCCAACAATGCATCGGGCCTTCTGGTGATCGATGTTCCGGCGGGTGCGACGGCCGGAACGATCGTGGTTTCCGGCGTGCGCGTGGCGATCGCGGGCACTTCCCTCACCAATCTGGTTGCGAGCATTTCCTCGGTGGGCAACGCCATCGTCGCCGGGCAGACCAACGTAACGGTGATCAGCTCGATCGCCGCCGGCATCGCGTCGGTCGGCACCGGCACGACCGCATCAGCGGCGACGATCCAGGGAGTGTCGGGGGCCATTTCGGGCAGCGCGGTTATAACCGTCACCGAGGGCTATCTCGATGCCTTCAAACTGGCGGGGACGGGCGACACCACGTCGGTCGTTTTGCGCATCACGCTCGACAAGGCCCCTCCGGCAGGCGTGACCGTGACGTTCCCATCGAGTGCTTCCGAGGAAGGGAGCTTGCCGGGAATCTGGGTGCACTGCTCCTCGAGCGGCGGCACGGTTTCCTCCGCCTATACCTTCACGAGCGGGAGCACGGCGCTCAGCGCTTACTTCAGGATTTCGACACTCACCTCTGTCACCGCGATCCAGACAGTGACCATTCCGGTTACTTTGAGCGTATCATCCTCGGCCACGTTCCCGATACCGGCCACCGTGGTGAGCTACAAGGTGTCGCTCGCCCCCGTCGGGACTGCCTTCGGCACCGGCGGCTCAGTCATCACGAGCCCGATTCCGCGCTTTGCGGCTCTGGATGTCGGGCCGGCGACGCTGTTCACGGTGATCGGATCGCAGACCACACTGCTGTTCCCGCTCTCCCAGTTTATGAATCTCGGTCCCAACAACATATATGACACCGGGATATCGATCGCGAACACGACCAAGGATCCGGGAACGACAGCCATGGGAGGGCTCGTCACGGCGCCCCAGCAGGCGGGCAAGGTGACCTTCTACTTCTACCCGCAGTTGGCGACTCCGGGCGGCACGATGCCGACCCCCTTCTCCTATACGACGACGGCCGGATCGCCGGGCACGGGTCTCGATTCGAGCGGCAACCTGCCGAGCGGCTCGACCTACACGGTGCTGCTGTCGCAGCTGCTCGCAGCGGCGGGCTACAGCGGCAACTTCCAGGGATACATCTTCGCGATCACCGGCTTCACCAATGCCCACGGCATCTATGTCCTGAGCAACTTCGCCGGCTTCTCGCAGGGTGCATCCGCGCTCGTGATTACAACCAACCGGACCACGGTGCCGGAAGCTCTCAACAACTGACGCAGTTTGCTGTTATCGCAGCATTCTCGAAAGGGGGGTCCGAGCGGCCCCCCTTTTGACTTTGGGCGTTGCCTTCGATGAAACAAAAAGGGTCAAACGCCGGCGATGCCGGCCATCCAGGCATTCAGGAATTCCTTCCGGCGACGCTGATCCTGAGCTTATGCTTTGTGATTCCCTTGGTGATCGACGCTCAGGCCCCTGCTGAAAGGCCGTCCATCGACCGGCTGGTTCAGCGCGTGGAGAGCTTCTGGTCGGCGCTCGCCCAGGGCGACAAGTTCCGCGCCCTGGAATATGTGGAGCCGTCGAGCCGGGACATCTTCACGGCATGGCAGGTGCCCATGTTTTCCCGGCCGCGCGTGGCGAGGCTCGAGCCGGCGCGCACTGCGGGCGAAGTACTGGTCACAATGGAGGTCGAGCGGATCCTTCCGCCTCTGACCGCGCCGGTGACATGGCCGGTGACCCAGAAGTGGATCTTCCGCGACGGGGACTGGTTCGCGGTCGTCGAGAGATTTCTTCCTCCGTTCCTGGCTTCACCGCAGAACATCCCGAAGCCGGGGCTCAGCCCCCAGGAGATCGAAGAGCGGGTCAAGAGGATCCGCCGGCTTCTCAGTTTCGATACGACCGACCTGGATTTCGGTACCGTCCGGCAGGGGAAGCTTGCGCAGATGCGCATCGGTTACCGGCTCGCCGGGAGCGAGCCGCTGGATCTGGTTTTCAGGAATGCCCCGCGGGATCTCATGGTCCGCGGCCTCGATGGGAGGAAGTTCCAACCCGGCGAGGGCCGTCGCATCGAGTTCGAGTTCTCGACCGAACTGCTGGCCGGAAAGGTCGAGTGGAATTTTGCCATCGTCGTGCTGCACGAAGGGGTCGAGGTGCCCTTCGAGTTCAAAATGCGCGTCAACGTTTATGCTCCCGTGGTCGCGCTGCCCACGCTTCTGAGATTTCAGGGCGACGAAAGGGAGAAGGAAGTCGTCGTCACCAACAATTCCAAGGCCGCAGTCCGCATCAAGGAACCGGCCGAGCCGGGAAACGAGTTTTCCGTCGGGCCGCTGCCGCTGGATCTTGCTCCTGGGGCTTCGGCCAAGATCACGGTCAGGATGCGCCTGCCCATCGGGCGGAAGGATTACCGGACCGGGATGTCGCTGGATTTCGCCGAGCCGGTCGAGGACATGGCTTCGCTGAATCTGCCGATCATCGTGAATCCCGTCGAAGAAGAGCTGCTGGACCCGATG
>CAZHQK010000167.1:0-22651 GCA_964534795.1 uncultured Acidobacteriota bacterium | reverse complement strand
CCTCCACTCCGGCGGCGCTCGCGGCCCTGGCGCCGCGTACCATCGAGAGACTGATCTATCCCGTCGGCTTCTACCGCACCAAGGCGAAGAACCTGCGCGCAACCTGCCGCATCCTGGTCGAGCGGCACGGCGGGCGCGTGCCGCGTACAATGGAAGAGCTGCTCGAATTGCCCGGAGTCGGCAGGAAAACCGCCAACCTTGTGCTCACCGTGGGCCACGACGAATACGGGATATGCGTCGACACCCACGTTCACCGGATCGTGAACCTGTGGGGATACGTGAAGACGAAGACCCCGGCCGAGACCGAGGCCGCCCTGCGCAGCAAACTGCCCAGGAAGCACTGGAAGTCGATCAACGATATCCTCGTAACCTTCGGCCAGAATCTCTGCGTTCCGGTTTCGCCCTGGTGCAGCCGATGCCCGATCGAATATGCATGCGCCAAGATTGGACTGAAGCGCAGCAGATAGGAGTCGATCACTCACGCAGGTCCACACGGAGGGTGCAGCATGCGACGCTCGTTCTTTCGGGGGCCGTAAAATTTCAGCGCCCTTTCCCCGGGAAGAGAAAGGGCGCCGCTCGGGTGTAGGTGGGTACTAAGGGTGGAAAGGAGGTTTATGTCGGAACGATTCTCCTTTTCAGGGTTGTACTTTGCTCTATCCAGCTAATAATCTTTGCCAAAGGTTAACGCTTTGTCAAGCTAAATCTTAACCGGGTATCCCGTCGGTGCGCTGCCGGGTCAACGCGCGCCGAAGCGGTGCATGCGGCAATAGAAGTACGGGCGCAAAAGCAGCTTCAAGAGCCGGATCCAACTCTGGTACACGCGGTCGGCCGGCGCATCCCGTGCCAGATAGAGCGTATCCTCGGGCTGGAGCGACAGGCTCCAGTAAATGTTGGGCGCGACGTCGATCGGCAGGCTGTGCGCCCGGCAGGTCCGGTAGACATGGCGGAAAACCTTCTCCATGTCCCGGAATGCCGGAGGCGGATGATCCTCCAGGGCGGTTCCCAGCAACGGCCTGAAGATACACACCAGGGGATATGCGCCGACACAGCCGATATACTCGATGGCATGAAGCGTATCCGTCAGGGGTTCGATTCCCGCGATGATCTGGCCTGAAACCCTGCCCTTGCCCATGCGGCGCGCGCAGTGCTCGAGGGCGCGGAAGAATTGCGAACGCCCTATCGCCTCGGCCTTCCCGGGCAGGTAGCGCCGGAAGTACTCCGGGTTGTAAAACTCGAAGGAAAACGACAGGTGGTCCGCCCCGAGCGACAGGGCCTGGTCGTAAAGCGCCAGATCCCTTTCCGGAGTGAACTGGACGCCGACGATCAGGCCGGCCTTTTCCTTCAGCGCCCTCAGATACGGGAATGCGTCTCTCAATCCGCCCGCGCCGTGGTAACCGCTCTGCAGCAGCACGAACGTGATGCCCGATTCCGCGCGCGCGGCCAGAGCCGTCTCGACGACATCGTCCACGCCGGCCGGCCGTTCCTCTTCCCAGGAGGCATCCAGGCCCGTGCTGCAAAAGACGCAGTTCTGCGTCGCCTTCCAGAAGCGGCAGCGGCCGCCGACCAGGATCGACAGGCAGGTGCCCTGGAGCGTTGCTACGCTGCCCATGCGCAGCCCGCTCGAAGTCCTCGCCTCGTACCAGCCCGGCCGCGGGACCAGCCGCACCGGGTAGGTGAAACCGTTTCTCGTGTCGCGGATCCGCTGGCTGCCGCCGGCCGCTTCGAGGCAGTAAGGCGTTTGCGCCACGAACCTTTCCGCTACGGGGGCGTTGACCCAGACATCGCGCAGCGGACCCGGGATCACAAGCTCGAGCCCGCTTCCCAGGCCGGCGCGGCTCGAGGGGAGATGTATTCCTTCGAGTGCGGTACGCGCGGAGTCGCTGATGCGCAGGCCGCTGCACAGGATGTCGATCTTGAGCTCTCCGGGGTTGAGCTGCTTTTCGGTCATCGGCCGGACAGGGTCGCCCTCCAGGTTGAACAAACTCTATCGCGCCCCCGCAGCGCGGTCAAGGTCGAGATGCCGGGGAGGAACGGCCGGGTCGAGGCGGCGAAAGAAACAGCCGCCCCGATGCGCATCGCATCATCGGTAGAGCCCCCGCCGCAGGTTCCGGCGGATTTTCCCTATTTCGCAGAGGACCTGGAAATACGACGCCAGGCTCACCTTGCTTCCAGGTGCGTTGGTCCAGGTGATCGGAACCTCCCGTACCCTGTAGCCCCCTGCGCGGGCGATGACGAGCGCCTCGATGTCGAAGCCCCAGCGATCGATCGTAAGGCGCGGAAAGATCGCGCGGGCGCTGCGCTCGGTGAACAGCTTGAAGCCGGCCTGGGTGTCGCGGATCCCCGGGACGGCCAGCAGGCGAATCAGGAGATTGCCTGCGCGTCCGGCCAGCTCCTTGCGGAGCGGCTGGCGCACCGGGATGCAGGCACCGGGCGCCTGGCGCGAGCCGATCACGATGTCATAGCCCCGCTCGAACCAGGGCCAGAAGCGCTCGACCTGCTCGATCGTGGTGGAGTTGTCGGCATCCATGAACAGGCGGAAGCGCCCGCAGGCGTTCTCCATTCCCAGGCGTACGGCCGCACCCTTGCCGTGATTGGCCCGGTCCGGGTGCTGCAGCAGCCGGAGGCTGCGGCCCGCGCCGCACCGCTCCAAAACCGTTTGCGCCGTGCGATCCCGCGAGCCGTCATCGACAACCAGGATTTCGGAGCGATAAGGCATGCGCGCCAGGTAATCTTCCACCTGGGCGAGGGTTTGCGGGAGGCGTTCTTCTTCATTGAAGGCGGGAATAATGACCGAAAGGTGGACATCTGTGCCAGCTGCGGCCATGGCGCTTGCCCCAACCAAGGCCACACATTACCACAGCGACCGGCAGGCAGATCAGGAAAACCGGCTGCGGCTCAGCCGGCGGGTGACGGCTTGGCGAGGGGATACCGGGGAAGCGTCCACTTGTGGCCATAGCGCAGAACCGTAATGCGAACCTTGCGTCGGCCGAAGGCCAGTGCCTCTTCGAGGTCTGGCATGTAAATGTCGATCATGGAACCCATTACGAGACCACCGGTATCCAGGACCTCGTAAGTACCACGGTATTCCGTATCTTCCAACCGGATCAAGGACCCGAGGGGCAGGACGCTCGGATCGGCGGCGACGATGCCGGGAGCTACAGGCGCGCCCGACTTGGTGATGCCGGGATCGCAGTATGCCGTTGCCTCGAATTCCAGCAGGCATGTCGTCAGGGGCGCAAGAAGCGACGGGTTGACGGGATCGCCGTCGGCTATCTCCTCGCAGGCAAGGAGGGGGATGGCGATGACGAGATGGCGGATATAGCGGCAGAGGCGGGCGGCAGCTCGGCGTGCCCTTTTCGCCAAGCCATACTTCATCGACGCGGCAGTAATCGTCATCCGGCAATCGCTTCCTAGATGCGAAGATCCCATCAAGGGGTCCAGACCGTCGGAGGGCCCATCCGGCCGCTTCCGACCCGGCATACTCGTTCGAGGGGCAAATCAAGGGTATCGAACCGCCAAGGTTGATTCAAGTTTTTCTTTGGAATCAAAAGATCATATCATGTCCGAATGATTTGACTGTCGGCTTTGAGATGCCGCATGCCGCGGAATTGAAAGAAAGGCGATTCGGGTGCGTTTCTGATCGCCGGCTGCTGATCTCTGACGGCTGATCACTTACCGCTCAGATACGGAATCGTCATCGGACCTTCGGGGAGAACGGCGATCGGTGCATCCTTGCCGACTCTACGCAGCTCCTCCGCGATGCGAGCCCCCGGCTCCTCGACAGGCTCGAGATGGGCCTTGCGGACCTCGCCCGGGTCCATCTCCGAATACAGGGCGATACGGGCCTTGAGGAGAAGCCCGGCGAGAACCTGCGCTTCCCACTGGTCGCACAATCGAAAGCCCGGGGTCATGACCGTTTGGAGGATGGCCTCCGGCGAATCGTGATCGAGCAGGAGCTTGCGGAAGTTGCCGTGATCCGGGAAACCGTCGTCGCACCGGGAGGCGCACAGAATGAAGCCTCCCGGTTCGACTATCTGGGCGGCGGCCGCCATGCCTTTGACGCTCTGGTAGAGATTCTGGTCCAGGGGATAACCGCTGTTGCTGGTTACAACGATGGGAAAGGGATGCCGGCAGGGCACCATGGCGACATCCCGGGCGGACCTGCACCCTTCGGCATGCGCTACAGAGACGCCCCCGCAAAAGAAACCTGTGATCTGCCGCTCGCGGTTTTGCGTCACGTTGATGCAGAAGTCCACCGGCAGGAGAGAACCGTTGGCGCGGATCAGCTCCTGCGTCGGATTCCCTTCCAGGACTCCCCAGGTGCTGCGCGGGTCTGCGATGATCGGGGCGCCGTGGTATTCCAGGATTGAGTCGACGTCGGCCACCCCGGGGAAGATCCCCTTGTAGCCCCCGGAGAAGCCCGCCATGAAGTGGGGTTCAATAAAGCCCAGGACTATCCGCCTGTCGGCCTCGACGTACTCCCGGTTCATGCGCACGGTCATTCCCGACAGGGACCTTCCCGCAGGCAGCAGCCCTGCGGGGTCGTAGGCCGAGTGGTTGATCACCCGATAGCGCGACATCACCGCCCACCCGACCATGGAGGCGAGCTCCTCCGGTGTATTTCCCCGGTGCGTGCCCGTGCCGTTTACTATGGTGATGCGCGCTTCGGGCACATGCGCGATTTCCTCCAGCGTCCATTCGAGGAGGCGGTCGGTCGCCAGAGGCCTGGTCCGGTCCGGAATCACTATGGCCACGCGGTCCGCAGGCTTTACCAGTTCTTTCAACGGCTTGCCGGAAACAGGCCGGCGCACCGCATCCCGGAATGCAGCTCGCTCGTCCGGCAGTCCGGGTTGATAGGCCGGAGCGAGCACTGTAACGTTCTCAGACGGTACGTCGAATGAAAGGCCCCGCTTGCCGTATTGAAGAAGCAGTCTCATCAGAGGATCTCCGCGAGCTCGGAGGCAGCCGACCCGCCCGCCGAGTCTCGATTATATCGGGAGTTGCGCACCGGGACAATCTGCCCCGATAGATGCCGGCGATAAAGGCCATTGACATATTTCCTTGAACCGATTTATACATTCGCTTGTATGAATCGAACGATTGATCAATTTGGGCGTGCTGACAGGGACGATACCAAGACAAGGATCATGGATGCGGCCGAGATGTTGTTTGCGGAGCGAGGCTACGAAGCCGCCTCGCTGCGTGCCATAACCGCAGCGGCGGGTGCCAACCTGGCCTCGATCAACTATCATTTCGGATCCAAGGAAGCCCTGCTGAGAGCGGTGATGGCTCGCAGGCTCGTCCCATTGAATCTGCGCCGGCTGGAAATGCTCGGGCGCTTCGAGGCGGAATACGATCCCGCTCCGGTCCCTGTGGAAAATATCCTGCGGGCGCTGCTCGAGCCCATCTCTTCGGCCGCTCGCTCGCAGGAGGGATCATGGCAGAGGTTCCGCCTCCTTGTCGGGCGCATGTACAGCGAGCCCACGCCGAGAATCCTGGCGGTCTTCTGGGGCGAACTGTCCGAGACCGCCGGTCGTTTCCAGGCAGCCATTCGCCGCGCGTGCCCGCATCTCCAGGAGAATGAGCTTTACTGGCGGGTTCATTTCACTGTCGGCGCCATGGCGCATACCCTTTCCGCCGGCACCTTTCTGGAGATGCTCTCCCGGGGAAAATGCGATCCTTCGGACATAGCCGAAGGTGTCGAACGCCTCATTGCGTTCGCGGCCGCGGGCTTTCGAGCTCCGGCGACGGAAGCGCCGGGCGGTGCAAGCGGCCGGCCGGCCGAATCGGGCCGTACCGGGCAGCAGGGAGCCGACTTATGACGACACAGCAGATTGCTTTCAGCATGATCGCCCTATGGCTGGCCGCCTGTGCGCCGCTGCCTTCCCAGGAACCTTCCGGGCCGCAGTCGGTCGCGGGGGCGCCGGCTTCACCCTCGCCTCTGCGCCTGAGCCTCAAGCAGGCCGCCGAGATGGCGCTCGCTCCCTCGGGCAGCGCGCGCCTGCAGCTTGCCGCGGAAGCCGTGCGCCAGGCGCGCAGCCAGTCGGCCCAGGCGCGCTCCGCCCTCCTGCCGAACCTCGACGCCGCCGTGGCCCAGCAGAGCCAGACGCGCAACCTGGAAGCCTTCGGGATCGGGCTGCAGATGCCGCCGACGCCGTTGTTTTCCTTTCCCAAGTTTGTCGGCCCCTTCCATACCTTCGATGCCCGGGTGAGTGCGCGCCAGAGTGTTTTCGACCTGAGTTCCATCCGGCGCTTCCAGGCATCCCGGGAGGCCCTGGGACTGGCCCGGACCGAGGAGGAACACGCCCGCGAGCAGGTCATCGGTGAAGTCGCGCGGGCTTATCTGGCGGCCTTGCGCGCCGAGGCCGGCCTGAGGGCCGCTGCGGCCAATGTAGAGCTCGCCGAGGCCCTGCTCTCGTTGGCGGCCGGGCAGAAGGAGGCCGGCGCCGGCACGGGGATCGAGGTCACCCGGGCACGCGTCCAGCTTGCCGACCGCAAGCAGCGCCTGCTCGAGGCCCGCAACGAAAGGACGCGCGCGCACCTGACGCTTCTCAGGGCCATCGGTCTCGATCTGCAGTCGGCCTTGGAATTGACCGACGAGATGTCGTATTCGCCCGCTGCGCAGATCTCCTTCCCTCAGGCGCTCGCCGTGGCCCTGGAGTCGCGACCGGACTGGAAGGCGCAGCAGCAGAGGCTGGAAACCGCACGCCTGCGCTATAGCTCGGTCCGCAGCGAGGTCCTGCCCTCCGTCGCGCTTTTCGGCGATTACGGCGCTTCCGGCCTCGCCATCGACGACTCCCTGCCCACCCGGGTATACGGCGTCGCGGTGCGCGTGCCCCTGTTCGACGGCGGCAGCCGGGCTGCGCGCCGCGCCCAGAGCTCCTCCGAGCTGCGGCAGGAGCAGATCCGCACGCAGGATCTGCGGGCGCAGATCGAAATGGAGGTGCGGCTGGCGCTCGACGATCTGAGTTCTGCCGCGGAGCAGGTTCAGGCGGCCGAGGAAGGGCTCGCGCTCGCCGAAGGCGAACTGGCCCAGGCAAGGCGCCGCTATCAGGCCGGTGTCGCGATAGGCCTGGAGGTCACCGACGCCCAGGCGCGCCTGGAGCGCGCGCGCGAAAACCGCATTTCCGCGCTCTACCGGTACAACCTGGCGCGCATCCAGCATGCGCTGGCCACGGGCACGATCCGGCAACTGATCCAATAGCGACAAGGGACGGGGCGGCAAGCGGGCCGCAACGTCCGAGGAGCGACAATGATGACGACCAGCACGAAATGGTGCGCTGCCCTGCTTCCGGCCGTCCTGGCGGCGAGTGTAGGCGGCTGCGGCCGGGCCGGTCGCGAGGCGCGCGGCAGCCTCCGGATCAGCGGCAACATCGAACTGACCCAGGTGAGCATCGCCTTCAAGATGCCCGGCAGGCTGATCGCCCGGGAGGTGGACGAGGGCGACCGCGTCGCGCGCGGAGCGGTCGTGGCGCGCCTCGATACGGATCAGCTCGAGCAGCAGCGCAAGCGCGATCAGGCCGCCCTCGATGCCGCCGAAGCCGCTCTGCCGCAGCTCGGCACGGCGATCGAACAGCGCAAAGCGAGCGTGGCCGCCGAACTCGACCTGCGCCGGGCCGAACTCGAACAGGCGCAAGCCGTGCTGCGGCAGCTGCTGGCGGGTTCGCGACAGCAGCAGATCGAGGAAGCGCGGGCGGCGGTCGAGCAGGCGCGCGCCCAGCTCCGGCAGGCGCAACAGGACTGGGAGCGCGCCCAGACTCTCTTTCAGAACGACGATATTTCGGCGGCGCAGCGCGACCAGTTCAGGGCGCGCCTGGATTCCTCGGCCGCGGCCTTGCGCCAGGCCGAGGAACGTGCCGCCCTGGTCGCCGAGGGGCCGCGCAAGGAGGAAATCGAGGCCGCACGCGCCAGGGTGGCGCAGGCCGAAGCGGGGATCCGTCATGCGGAGACCGGACGGCTGGAAGTGAAGCGGCTGGAGCAGGAACTGCAGGCGCGACGCGCGGATGTGGAGCGCGCCCGGGCGCAGGTCGCCTACGTCGACTCCCAGATCCGGGATGCGGTCGCCGTTTCCCCGGTTGACGGGGTCGTGCTCGTCAAGTCCGCCGAAGTCGGCGAAGTCCTCGCCGCGGGAACCACGGTACTCGTCATCGGCGACCTGGATCGGCCGTGGCTGCGCGGTTACATCGGCGAGCGCGACCTCGGCCGCGTCCGGCTGGGAGCCGAGGTTCGCGTCACCACCGACTCCTACCCGGGCAAGGTCTACCGGGGCCGCCTGTCGTTCATCTCCTCCGAAGCCGAGTTCACTCCCAAACAGATCCAGACCGCCGAAGAGCGCGTCAAGCTCGTCTATCGCGTCAAGATCGACGTCGAGAACCCGAATCGTGAGCTGAAGCTCAACATGCCCGCGGACGCGGAAATCGTTCTGGAGGGCCGGCCCTGAACACGACGGCGACGCTATCGCAGCCGGCGGTCTACGCCGCGAACCTGACGCGCCGTTTCGGCAGCCTGACGGCGGTCGACCGCGTCGACCTGGAAATCCCGGCCGGGGAGATATTCGGCCTGGTGGGCCCGGACGGTGCAGGCAAGACCACGATCCTGCGGCTGCTGTGCGGCCTCATCAGCCCGAGCGCGGGCGAGGTCCGGATTGCGGGCCGCGACGTTCAGCGTGAACCGGAAGCCGCCCGCGACCTGATCGGCTACATGGCCCATCGTTTCGGCCTCTATCCCGATCTGACGGTCGAGGAGAACATGTTTTTCTACGCCGACCTCTTCGGCATCAGGCGCGCGGAGCGGGACGCCTCGGCGGCCGGGCTTCTGCGGATGACCCGCCTGGAGCCTTTCCGCCGGCGGGCTGCCGGCAAGCTTTCCGGGGGCATGCGCCAAAAGCTCGCCCTCATGTGCACCCTGCTGCACCGCCCGCGCATCCTGCTGCTCGACGAGCCGACGACGGGCGTCGATCCGGTATCGCGCCGGGACTTCTGGACCATCCTCTATCAGCTGGTCAAGGAGGGGCTGACGGTGGTCACGGCCACGGCATACCTGGACGAGGCGGAGCGCTGCAGGCGCGTGGGGTTGCTGCACCGGGGACGCCTGCTGCACTGCGAGTCCCCCGACACCCTGCGGCGCCGCATGCCCGAAGAATGCTACGAAGTGCGATCGGACGACCTCGGCAGGGTGCGCGAGATCCTGGCCGCGGCACCGGGCGTCCTGAGCGTCGAGCCGGCGGGGGGATGCCTGCATCTGCTGCTTTCGCCCGGCGGCGCCGGGCCGCAGTCGCTGGAGCAGATCCTGGAGCGGGAAGGCCGTCGCGCAACCTTGCGCCGCATCGTGCCGTCGCTCGAGGACGCCTTCATCGCCACCATCTGCCGGGCGGACGCTGCGCCGCCCGCAAATTCACGGGCATAGGAGGATCGCATGGCGGACAGCGACGCGGCGGTGCAGGCCAGGGAACTCACCAAGTTCTTCGGTGCCTTCTGCGCGCTCGACCGTGTTTCCTTCACCGTCGGCCGGGGCGAAATCTTCGGCTTTCTCGGCCCGAACGGTGCGGGCAAGTCCACCGCCATCCGCATCCTGTGCGGCCTGCTCGCCCCTTCGTCGGGCACGGCGCTCGTCGACGGCATCGATGTCGGTCTTTACCCTGAAGCCGTCCGCAGCCGGATAGGCTACATGTCCCAGAAGTTCTCGCTGTACGACGACCTCACGGTCGAGGAAAACATCGACTTTTTCGGCGGCGTCTACCGCATACCGCGTGCGCAGCGCGCCCGGCGCAAGGACGAGATCCTGCAGATGGCCGGGCTTTCCGAAAGGCGCGCCACCATGACCGCGGTGCTCGCCGGGGGGCTGAAGCAACGCTTGGCCCTCGGCTGCGCCGTCCTGCACCGCCCGCCGATCCTCTTTCTCGACGAACCCACTTCGGGCGTGGATCCCATCGCCCGCCGCACCTTCTGGTCGCTGATCTACCGGCTGTCGGCCGAGGGCCACACGGTCTTCGTCACGACCCATTACATGGACGAGGCGGAGTATTGCCACCGGCTCGCACTGATGAACCGGGGCCGGATCGTGGCGCTCGCAACGCCGGCGGGCCTCAGGCGCTGGCCGGATGAACACCGGCTGCTGGCCCTCGAGTCCTCCGATCTGATGGAGAGCATGAAGGCGCTCGAAGGGATCGAGCAGGTCAAGGAAGTCGCCCTTTACGGCAGCGGTCTGCACGTGACCGTGAAGGACCCGGCGGCGGCGGCCGCGACGATCGCGCGGGTGCTGGCGGAGCGCGATGTCGCGATCCGCAGGCTCGAGGAGGTCGAGCCGTCGATGGAGGATGTCTTCGTGTCGCTGATCGAAGAAGAGGAAAGGAAGGCCGGATGAACCTGCGGCGCACCGCGGCGATCGCCCGCAAGGAACTGCTGCACATCGTGCGCGATGTCCGCAGCCTCGGCCTGGCCCTGGCTCTGCCGGCCCTGCTGCTCCTGCTTTTCGGGTATGCCCTGACTCTCGATGTCGACCGGGTCCCCACCGTCGTCTACGACGCCGACCATAGCCCGCTGAGCCGCCGGCTGATCGAGCGCTTGCGCGGCTCGCGGTACTTCATGATCGTCGGCACCGCCGACCGGTATGAGACCGTCGACCGCGGCATCGACCGCGACCGCTGCCTGCTGGGGCTCGTGATCCCGGTCGGTTATGCGCGCAAGCTCGAGGCCGGGCGCGAAGCCGATCTCCAGCTCCTGCTCGACGGCAGCAACTCCAACACCGCTTCCATTGCGCTGGGTTACGCCGGCGCCCTGCTCCGGACCTACAGCGCCGAGATCGCCGCGGAAATGCTGAACCGGCGGGGCGGCGGGCACTGGCGCCCGCCCCTCGAGGCCCGCGTGCGCGTCTGGTACAACAGCGAGCTGAAGTCGAAAAACTTCATCGTGCCGGGATTGATCGCCGTGATCCTGATGATCATCGCCTCGCTCCTGACATCGCTGACGATCGCGCGCGAATGGGAAATGGGCAGCATGGAACAGCTGCTTTCGACGCCCGTGCGCGCCCCGGAGATCGTGCTCGGCAAGATGTCGGCCTTTTTCGCGCTCGGGCTCGTCGACACGCTGCTGGCCGTGGCGGCCGGCGTCGGGATTTTCGGGGTCCCGCTGCGCGGCAGCCCGCTTTTCCTCCTGCTGAGCAGCTCCATCTTTCTTCTGGGGGCGCTTTTCTGGGGGATCTTTCTTTCGGCCGCGGTCCGCTCCCAGCTGCTCGCCTACCAGCTCGGCATGCTGACATCTTTCCTGCCCGCCATCCTGCTTTCCGGACTCGTCTTTGCGATCGAAAACATGCCGCCCGCCATCCAGGCCGTCACCTATTTCTTCCCCGCCCGCTATTTCGTGACCATTCTGAAATCCCTTTTCCTGCGCGGTGTCGGGTGGGATGTCCTCCGGGGCGAGCTGGTCTTCCTCGCGGCCTACGCCCTGGCCGTCTTTCTCGTCGCGACCCGGATGCTGAAGCGAAAGATTGCGTGAGCGCCATGTGGGAAAGAATCCTGGAGATCATACGAAAAGAACTTCGCCAGACCTTGCGCGACCCGCGCCGCCGCATCCTGCTGATCGGGCCGCCGCTGATCCAGCTCGTCGTCTTCGGCTACGCGGTCAACATGGACGTGGAAAATGCGCGCCTCGCCTGGATGGACATGGACGGCACTCCGCTGAGCCGCGAGCTGCTGGCGGCCTTCGAGGGATCGCCGAATTTCCGGATCGTCGCGCGCCCCGGACGCTATGCCGAAGTGCAGGATCTGATGGACCGGGGGCGGGTGGATCTGGCGATTGCGGTCTCGCCGGGCTTCGCGCGCGACCTGGTGCGCGGCGACATGCCTGCCGTTCAGATCCTGATCGACGGTACCAACTCGAACACCGGCGGGATCGTGGCCGCCTACGCGCAGGAGGTTCTCGCCCGTTTCGCGCGCGACGCGGCGGCGAGCGCGGGCCCGCCCGGTTTTTCCGTCATGCCGTTGCCACGGCCGGCGGCGGGGCCGGGCCTGAGGCCCCGGGTGTGGTTCAATCCGAATCTCAGGAGCCGCGAGTACTTCGTTCCCGGCGTGGTCGTCAATATCATCGCGCTGGTGACCATCATGCTGACCGCCATGAGCATCGTTCGGGAGAAAGAGATCGGCACGATGGAGCAGCTCCTGGTCACGCCGCTCCGGCCCGTGGAGATCATGCTGGGGAAGATGCTTCCCTTCGCGGCCCTGGGACTGGCGGAAGTGGCGCTTGTCACCGGAGCCGCGCTGCTCGTTTTCCGCGTGCCCTTGCGCGGAAGCGCCCTGGTACTGCTGGCGGCGTCGTCGGCCTTCCTGCTCACCACCTTGGGCGTGGGCCTCTTCATGTCCACCGTCTCCCGCACCCAGCAGCAGGCGATGATGTCGGCCGTGTTCTTTTTCATGCCCGCCCTGATGCTGAGCGGCTTCGCTTTCCCGATCGCGAACATGCCGCAGGCGATCCAGTACCTCACCTACCTGAACCCCTTGCGCTACTTCATGGAAATCGTGCGCGGCGTCTTTCTCAAGGGGGTGGGCGTGGCGGAACTCTGGCCGCAATTGTCCCTGCTGGTACTGCTGGGCGCGGCGGTACTCGTTTCCAGCGCTCTGCGCTTCCGCAAACGCCTGGACTGAGGGTCCGCCTTGCCGGAATGCTCTGCGGGATCCGGTCGGTATTCACCTGGCCGCGGTCACCATGATTTCCACGAGTCCCGCCGGATTGACCAGGCCCGCCTCGACCGTGGTACGGGCCGGAAAATCGCCGCGAAACACCTCGCGATAGGCTGCGTTCATGGCGGCGAACTTGGCGGCGTCGGTGACATAGACCATGGAATCGACCACGTCGCCCCAGTCGAAACCGGCCGCGCGCAGCGTCCGCCCGATGCGGGCCAGGGTCTCGCGCGTCTGCGCCGCCATGTCCGATTCGTTCCCGGGCATGTTGCCCATCATGCCGGAGACGAACAGCCGCCCGCCAGCCAGCACGGCCGAGCTGAGATTCGGGTTGGGCTTCCCGGGGCTGCCGTCGGCGTTCGGCGTCGTATAGACGGTTCGTCCGCCGCCCCGCACGGCCGTCATCGTGACCTCAACCAGGTACTGGGGGCCCATCAATCCGGCTCTCACGGTCGCGCGCGCGGGCGGATCCTTCGGGAAATAGGAGCGGTAGACCTCGTTCATTCCCTGGAAGTCGGAAACGTCCGTGATGAACACCCTCGAGGCGACCACATCGGCGAAGCTCATGCCTGCCGCTTTCAGGATTTCGGCGCCGTTTTCCATGGCCGTCCGGGTCTGCACCCGGATGTCACCGGCGACCACGGAGTTGTCCTTGCCGCTGCGCGACAGAAGGCCCGCCAGAAACAACGTATCGCCCGAGAGGATGCCGTAGCTGTACGGGGCAGCCGACCGGACCCAGCCCGCGGGGTGGATGACCCGGCGCTCGCTCCCGGGAGAAACCGCCACCGCCGACACTTCGATCAGTGCTTCCGGAACCATCAGGTTGGCCGCCACCGTCGTTCGCGCCGGCGGGTCCTTCGGCCAGTAGCTCTGGTACACCTCGTTCATCGCCGGAAAGTCCGCGGCGTTTTTCAGGTAGACATGGACCGTAGCGGCGCGATCCAGGCCGGATCCGGCGGCTTCGAGCACCCGGGCAAGGTTGTCGAGCGCCCGGCGTGTCTGCACGCGGATATCTCCCGCGATCACCTTCCCGGCATCGTCGGTGGGCAGTTGTCCCGACAGGTAGATAAGGTTTCCCGCCTTGACCGCGGGACTGAAGGGCAGATCGGCCTGCCGACCGGCGCGCACGATCTGTCGGGCGGACTGGCCGCCTGCCGCCACGGCAGCGATCGAGATCAGGCAAGCAAGATACGGAGCGACTCTTTTCATAGGCCTCCTCACGGCCCGGCTCGCCGGCATGGCGCTTGGAATGCCGATCCCGCCGGAGCCTCGGCTCGACTACGATAACAGAAATGGGAACCGGCGGTCACAAGGAATCCGACGCTTGTGCTTGATGAATTTACCGATGCGAGTTACTCTCGCTCGTCTTGTGGAGCGGTGATGAACGGAATGTGCATGGGCAGGAGCCGCAAGCGGGGAATGTGGTGGAGGGTCGCTGCGCTCGCCATCGCCTGCCTGCTGTGTTCGTACGCTCGAGCGCCCGCAGCGGAATCCCGGATCAAGGTATCGCGCCGGGCGCGCGCGCTCCAGCCTGGTGAAGTGCTGCTGCTGCAGGCCGAGAGCGACAAGCCGCTCGACCGGCTGCGGGCCGAGGCTTTCGGGCGCGAGTTCCCCATGTTTCCGGAAAGCGGCGGACTGCGCTGGACGGGATTGGTCGGCATCGATCTCGAGACCGCCGCGGGGCGGTACCCGCTCCGGATCCGCGGCGCCGGGCCCGGCGGTGAGGCGGTTTACTGGGAAGAGGAACTCCCGGTCCGGGCCAAGCAATTCCCGGTGCGCCGCCTGACCGTCGACGAAAAGTTCGTGTCGCCGCCGCCGGAGGTGCTGACCCGCATCCGGGAGGAGGCGGAGAAGGTCCGTGCCGTGTTCGCGCAGGTCACGCCGCGCCGATTCTGGAGCGGGACTTTCCGCGCGCCCGTTCCCGGGCCCGTGATCAGCGAGTTCGGCAAGCGCAGCGTCTACAACGAGCAGCCGCGCAGCCCGCACACGGGGACCGACTTCCGTGCCGCCGCGGGCACGCCGGTGCGCGCGCCGGATGCAGGCCGGGTCGCGCTGGCCGCGGAGCTCTATTATTCGGGGAAGACCGTGATTGTCGACCACGGCTTCGGGCTGTACTCCTATTTCGGCCACCTCTCCGCCGTTTCCGTCCTGGAGGGCGCCATGGTGGCCGCCGGAGACATCGTGGGCCGGGTGGGCGCCACGGGGCTGGCAACCGGACCGCATCTTCACTGGTCGGTCCGCTTGGTCGGCACGCGCGTGGATCCCATGTCGCTGCTCAGCCTGTTTGCGCCCCGCGCCCCGGCAGGCAAGCGCTGAGCCGGAATCGCACGGGGGGACGACTTTCGCCCCACGCATATCAGGAGGAAGAGTGTTCGTGAAAGCCATCGCAGACCTCGGGGTCTTCTTGGTCCTCGCAGCTTCGGCGGCGGCTCAGGAAAAGCCGCAGGCAAAGCCGGAGGCACCAGCTGCAGGCGCGCCCCGGCAGGCGAATGCCCAGCCTGCGGGCGCCGTGTCGGTTCAGGGCGTTCAGATCGGCGGCCTCTGGTACCTTTCCTACCAGGCCCGGGAGCGCTGCCCGGGAGCGACGGATGAAACGCAGACCTGCAGCCAGTTCCGGGTCAAGCGCGGCTACCTGAACTTCAGGGCGCGGCCGCGGCCCTGGCTCGAGGTTCGTTTCACCCCCGACGTCAGCCAGGATTCGGCCGGGGATCTCAAACTGCTCGCCAAATATCTCTATGCCGGATTCACGGGCAAGGGAAACAGTGTGATCGGCCGCCCCTACGTCGAGTTCGGCCTCGTTCACATGCCGTGGCTCGATTTCGAGGAGCACCTCAACCGCTTCCGCATGCAGGACACGATGTTCCTGGAGCGCAACGGGCTTTTCAACTCCGCCGATTTCGGCATCCTGGCGGGCGGCAATTTCGGGACCGAGCTGGGTGAGGACTTCCGGCGCGACGTGAACGGGGCCTACGCGGGGCGCTACGGCTCCTGGCAGGTGGCGCTGATGAACGGCGGCGGCTACCGTGCCCGGGAAAACAACGGCAACAAGGTCTTGCAAGCGCGGGCCACCGCGCGCCCTTTTCCCGACCCCCTCCCCGGCCTGCAGTTTTCGCTTTTCGGCGTGCGCGGCAAAGGGAACCTGCCGCAGGCGGAGTCCTCGCGGGATCTTCCCGACTACGATGTCCTGGCGGGCATGGTCAGTTACGAGCATGAGCTCCTGGTCTTGTCGGCGCAGTGGTATTCAGGAGAAGGCAATGCCGCGGGTACCGCCGTCGGGCCCGACGGCCGCAGTGCCAGGCGGCAGAGCGGCTCGTCGTATTTTGCGGAACTCCGATTCACCGGAAAGCGCAACCTGAGCGCCATCGGCCGCTATGACCGCTTCGACGCCGACCGCCGCGATCCCGCCGTCGGCCTGCAGCAGCGATTGATCGCCGGGGTGGCGTGGCGCATGTTCGGCGGCAACTACATCCTTTTCGATTACGACCGGGTATGGCGGGGCAAGCCGCGCTTGCGGGCACCGGGCCGGCTGCAGGCAACGCTGCAGATCGCCTTCTGACCGACGGCCCGCGCGCGACCCGGATATGTTCGGCGGCGCCGTCTCAGGCGCGCCGTCTTTCGAGGATCGAGCGGACGATCGCCTCGCCGTGCAGGCGCCCGTTTTCGATGTTGCGCGGAAAGTTCAGGATCGAGTTGACCAGCGCCCCCTTCTCGATTACCAGGCAGCTCAGACCCGCACGTCCGGCGGCGATGGCGGCCGCCAGGCCCGCGGGGCCCGCCCCCACAACGATGACGTCATGCATGCCATCCCTCCATATCGGGGTCTGTGCGTGCGCCGGCAGAGCCGTGTTGCCTCGAGAGTGCTTGGATCGGCGGAAACATGATGATAAAAGATCTGCTCTTTCGGAAAGAGCAATATAGCCCGGCGCAGTGCCGGATTCCAGTCGGTGGTGCGGATGGCTTCGAGCGAATACCGGGTGGTGATTGTGGGGGGCGGGATCGTCGGGCTCGCCACCGCCCTTGCCTTCGAGGAAAGGCTACCCGGCCTTTCTCTTGCCGTGCTCGAGAAAGAAGCGGCCGTGGCGAACCACCAGACAGGGCACAACAGCGGCGTGGTTCACGCCGGCATTTACTACCGCCCCGGATCGTACAAAGCCAGATTGTGCGTGGAGGGCGGTCGCTTGCTGGCGGCTTTTTGCGAGGAGGAAGGAATCCGTTTCGAACGGTGCGGGAAGCTCATCGTGGCGACCGACGGCGCCGAGCTGGCGCGGCTGCAGCTGCTCTACGAGCGCGGCACCGCCAACGGGGTTGCGGGCCTGGAGCTGGTCGGACCGGAGCGCGCGCGCGAAATCGAACCGCACGCGAAGGCTTTGCGCGCGCTCCATTCCCCCGGGACCGCGATCGTCGATTTCCGCGAGGTGGCCGCCGCCATGGCGCGGCGGCTCGCACGCAAAGGCATCGAGATTCTGACGGGCGCCGAGGTGCGCTCGATAAGACGCGAGGGGAACAGCCTCCGGCTCGAAACCGGCCGCACCGTGCTGGCGGCCCGCAATCTGGTCAATTGCGCCGGACTCCATGCCGATCGCGTCGCCCGCATGATGGGGCTGGACCCGGGCGCACTGGTCATCCCCTTCCGCGGCGAGTATTACTCGCTGCGGCCGGCGTGCGGCCTGGTGCGCGGGCTCATCTACCCGGTGCCGGATCCCGAGTTTCCGTTTCTCGGGGTTCATTTCACCAAACGCATTCAAGGGGATTACGAGGCGGGGCCCAATGCGGTCCTGGCCTTCGCGCGCGAAGGCTACCGGCGCAGGGATGTCTCCCTGAAGGACACCCTGGAGATGCTCGCGTTTGCCGGTTTCTGGCGCATGGGGCGCAGGTACTGGCGCACAGGATTCTACGAGTGGTACCGCTCGCTCAGCCGCCGCGCCTTCCTGCGGTCGTTGCAGAGGCTGGTTCCCGAACTGAAAGACGGCGATCTCCTCCCCGGAGGTTCGGGAGTGCGCGCGCAGCTGGTCATGCGCGACGGTGCGCTCTGGGACGACTTCCACATACTCGAGGCGCCCAACGCGGTCCACGTCCTCAACGCACCCTCGCCGGCGGCGACGGCGGCGATCGCGATCGGCCGGCATGTCGCCGCCGTCGCCGTCTCGACATTCGGCTTGCAGTGAGGCCGATCCAGGGGCGGCACCGGAGGCCGCCCCCGATCGGAGCTATGAGGACCGGGCCTGCGCCTTGAGGTCGGCGGACTTGACCTCTTCATCGGTGAAGCTGAGCGAGGCAAGCTGCTTGTACAGCCGGTAGCGCGCCAGCACATCCTCCTGGGCAAGCTCCAGCAGGCGCTTGGCCTGTTTAGGCTTGCTCAGGGTGAGCATCTTGTAGCGCGTTTCCATGTAGGCATAGTCCTTGAGGGGGATCCTGGGCGGCTTGGAGTCGAGCTGGAGCGGATTCTTCTCCTGCAGCGCCAGCCGCGGGTCGTAGCGGTAGAGCAGCCAGTAGCCGGAATCGACCGCCGCCTTCTGATTCTGCATCCCGCGGGTCATGTCGATCCCATGGGCGATGCAGTGGCAGTAGGCGATGATCAGGGAGGGCCCGTCGTAGGATTCCGCTTCCAGGAAGGCCTTGACGCACTGCATGTCGTTGGCTCCCATGGCGACGCTGGCCACGTAGACGTTGCCGTAGTTGATGGCGTGCATGCCCAGGTCCTTCTTGGAGACGGGCTTGCCGCCGGCGGCGAACTTGGCGACGGCCGCGCGCGGCGTGGCCTTCGACATCTGCCCGCCGGTGTTGGAGTAGACCTCGGTATCCAGCACCAGGATGTTGACGTTGCGGCCTGAGGCGAGCACGTGATCGAGCCCGCCGTAGCCGATGTCGTATGCCCAGCCGTCGCCGCCGATGATCCAGACGCTCTTGCGCACCAGGAAATCGGCGATGCTCTCGAGATTGCGCGCCTCGGGCGAGCGGATGGTCGCGAGCTTCTTTCTCAGCTCGGCCACGAGCTCGCGCTGCGCGTAGATTCCGGCTTCGTCGGACTGATCCGTGGTGAGCAGGGCGACGGCCAGCTGATCGCCGATCTGCGCGGAGAGCTTCTTGACCAGCTCTTTTGCCAGTTCCGTGTGCTTATCGATCGTGAGCCGGAAGCCCAGACCGAATTCCGCGTTGTCTTCGAACAGCGAGTTCGACCATGCGGGCCCGCGGCCGTCCCTATTGAAGGTATAGGGAATGGTCGGCAGGTTGCCGCCATAAATCGAGGAGCAGCCGGTGGCATTGGCGATGATGGTCCGATCGCCGAAGAACTGGGTGACGAGCTTGACGTAGGGCGTCTCGCCGCACCCGGAGCAGGCCCCGGAGTATTCGAACAGCGGCTGCAGCAGCTGGTTGGCCTTGATGCTGTTCATGCGCACCTGCCGCCGGTCGTATTCGGGCAGGTCGAGGAAGAACTTGTAGTTCTCGCGCTCCTGCTCGCGGATCGGAATCTGCGGCACCATGTTGATCGCCTTGAGGCGTGTTTCCTTCTTGTTTTTCGCGGGGCAGACGTCGACGCACAGCCCGCAGCCCGTGCAATCCTCGGGGGCCGTCTGCACGGTGTAGGCCATGCCGGGCAGGAATTCGGATCCCTTGGCGTCCATCCACTTGAAGGTGGGCGGCGCGTTGCGGGTGAGCTCCTTGGGGTAGGCCTTGATGCGGATCGCGGCGTGCGGGCAGCACAGGGCGCACTTGCCGCACTGGATGCAGACGGCCGGGTCCCAGGCCGGTATTTCGAGCGCGATGTTGCGCTTCTCCCACTGGGTCGTGCCCGTGGGGAAGGTCCCGTCCACCGGGAAGGCGCTCACCGGCAGGGTGTCGCCCATGTTGGCGATGATGGGGGCCAGGGTCTTCTGGACGAACTCGGGCGCTTCGGGCGGAACGACCGGCGGGCGCTCGAACGTGCTCGTGACCTGCGAGGGCACCTTGACCTCGAAGAGATTGGCCAGCGTGGCGTCGACCGCCTCGAAGTTCTTGCGCACGATCTCCTCGCCCTTGGCGCCGTAAGTCTTCTGGATCGCGTTCTTGATGGCTGCGATCGCCTCGTCCCGGGGCAGGATCCCCGAGATGGCGAAGAAGCATGTCTGCATGATGGTATTGACGCGGCCGCCCATGCCCGTTTCCTTGGCCACCCGGTAGCCGTCGATCACGTAGAACTTGATCTTCTTGTCGATGATGTCCTGCTGGACGCTGCGCGGCAGCTTGTCCCAGACCTCGTCGGGGCCGAACGGGCTGTTGAGCAGGAAAGTGGCGCCCGGGACGGCATAGCGCAGCATGTCGTAACGCTCGAGGAAGACGAACTGGTGGCAGGCGATGAAATTGGCCTTGTCGATCAGATAGGTCGAGTGAATGGGGCGCGGGCCGAACCGCAGGTGCGATATGGTGACCGAGCCGGACTTGCGCGAGTCGTACACGAAGTACCCCTGCGCGAAGTTCGGGGTGTCCTCGCCGATGATCTTGATGGAGTTCTTGTTGGCGCCCACCGTTCCGTCGGCCCCCAGCCCGTAGAACAGGCCGCGGAAAACGTCGTCCGCTTCCGTGGAGAACGACGGGTCGTAGTCGATCGACGTGTGCGTCACGTCGTCGACGATACCGACCGTGAAGTGATTCTTGGGCTGTTCCTTCTTCATGTTCTCGAAAACGCCGCGCACCATGGCGGGTGTGAATTCCTTGGAGGACAGCCCGTAGCGGCCTCCGATTACCTTGGGCAGGGTTTTCAAGTGGCCGTTGCCGGAGGCGTGTGCTTCGAGCAGGGCTGTGGCGACGTCCTTGTACAGCGGCTCGCCGGCGGCACCCGGTTCCTTGGTGCGATCCAGCGCGGTGATGACGCGCACCGTGGGCGGCAGGGCCTTCAGGAACGCTTCGACCGAAAAGGGGCGGAAGAGCCGAACCTTGACCATCCCGATCTTCTCGCCGCGCGCCGCCAGATACTCGACGAGCTCCTGCGCGGCTTCGGCACCGGATCCCATGAGCACGATCACGCGCTCGGCGTCGGGCGCCCCCAGATAATCGAAAAGGTGGTACTGCCGGCCGGTCAGGCCGGCGAACTTGTCCATCGCCTTCTGAACCACGGCCGGCGCCGCCATGTAGTACCTGTTGACGGTTTCGCGGCACTGGAAAAACACGTCCGGATTCTGAGCCGAGCCGCGCAGGACGGGCTTTTCCGGCGTGAGGCGCCGCTCCCTGTGCGCGCGCACCAGATCGTCGTCGATCATCGCCCGCATGTCGTCCTCGGTCAGCTGCTCGATCTTCATGACTTCGTGCGAGCTGCGGAACCCGTCGAAGAAATGGACGAAGGGCACGCGTGCCTCCAAGGTTGCTGCCTGGGCGATCAGGGCGAAATCCATGATTTCCTGGATCGAATTCGAGGCAAGCAGCCCGAATCCGGTCGAGCGCGTCGCCATCACGTCGCTATGGTCGCCGAAAATGGACAGCGCATGCGTTGCCACCGTGCGTGCCGAAACGTGGAAGACCGTGGAGGTAAGCTCTCCCGCGATCTTGAACATGTTGGGGATCATCAAGAGCAGCCCCTGGGCCGCGGTGAACGTAGTCGTCAGGGCTCCTGTCTGCAGGGCGCCGTGCACGGCACCGGCGGCCCCGCCCTCGCTTTGCATCTCGGTTACCGAGGGTACCGTTCCCCAGATGTTGGGAATGCCGTCGGCCGCCCAAGCGTCCGACCACTCCCCCATGGGCGAAGAAGGGGTGATGGGATAGATCGCGATGACCTCGTTGGTGCGGTAAGCGACGTAAGCGGCCGCTTCGTTGCCATCGATCGTAACCATTTCTCTTTTCATTGCTTCCACCTTGGCTCCTGATATTAATAAAAGCCGGCCTCGATGCCGGAATTAAACCTATAAGCATAGGTCAAAATCTCCCCCAAGTCGATCAGTTTCGGTGACAGGCTACTCAACCCCGAAACTCTGTATGGAATGTGGACTCCGCGAGGGGTCGGGAGTTTGGGGGTTGAGTAGCCTGTCACCGAAATTCACCGCTTCTTGAGGCGTTGGAGCAGGTCCTCGGCGCTGCGGGGCGGTTGCTCCTCCGCCGCGCCCGAGAGCGAGGCGATCATTTCCTGCAGCCTGGCGCGCTCGGGGTAGTCCGGATTGGCGGCGATCAGCTTTTCCCAGGCAGCGCGCGCCCGGGAGGGGTCGTTCTTGCCGTGCAGGTAGACCACGCCCAGGTTGTAGAGAGTCTGCGCATGGGAGGGCGCGAACTCGAGAGACTTGAGGAATTCTGCGATGGCGTCGTCCACGCGCCCGAGGTTGTAAAGGCAGGTGCCGCGATCGGTGCGCACGGCGACATTGCCCGGATCCTGCTCCAGGGCCCGGCCGTAATACTCCGCAGCCTCCTGGAATCGCCCGTTGTCATAGTAAAGATTTCCCAGCTCGATCAGGGTCGGCAGGTCTCCGGGCTTGACCTGGAGGACGGACTTGAGGCCTGCTTCGGCGCGGATGAAGTCGACCGGCCGCGTCTCGACCCGCGGTGCCTCGCCGGCTGCCGGGATTGGGGCGCGCGGCGACAGCTTCCCGAGGTAGTACCCGATCAATAGCCCCACGGCCAGAAAGGCCCCCGAGGCAATGATCAGACTGCCTGCCCGACTTTCGGTCCCGCCGGCCGGTTTCGCTGTTTTTTGCCTGGGCATCGGCTCGGGCTCACAGATCGATGTCGCGCATCGGCTTCGTGACCGGCTGGTCCTTGCTCTTCTTCAGCGCCTCGGCGAACTTCCTTTCCAGGATCTGCGCCTTCTTCTTCTCTTCCTCGGAGCTCTGCTTGAAAAGCTCTTCCCTGCGCTCGGCCTGCTCCTTGAGATAGACGGCCGCCCGGTCGAGATCGGGGGCGTTGACATTACGGGCAGGGGCCTCGTGCGCGATGACCTTGCGCAAGTCGAGATCCACGAGGAGCCGTGCTCCGCAGCACGGGCAGTTGAGCGACAGATCGTTGGTTCTCGTCTTGCCCATG
>CAZHQK010000166.1:0-10823 GCA_964534795.1 uncultured Acidobacteriota bacterium | reverse complement strand
GCTCGGATTCGAGTGCCAAGATCTCGATCTTCACCGGCTTGGATTCCTCGATCAGGATGAAATCCTCGCGCGTCAGGTCGATGACGGGGTTGCCGTTCTTGTCTCGGGCCACGACGCTCACGGTGACCAAACGGGTTGTGACACCGAGTTTGGGTATCCCGTCAGGCTCGGTCGCGGTCTGCCCCATGAGACTCTCGTTCAGGCAAGGCTCGAACTGCAGATGCCCCTGAGCTGGAGCGCAGGTTGCCCATAGGAGCGCAGCAGCATGGATGAGGGCCGACCTCATGCACGAAAGGCCCCGACGGCACGAAATAACTCTTTTCTTTGACTGTCTTCGACTCGGTCCAGGCAGTGGCTTCTCCCGAAAGCGGAGGCTATTGCCAACAACAGAAGTAACAGTCGACCCAATCATAATAGCATGCGAATCGCGCCTGTAGATAGTTCTGGTAACACGTATCCAAGCATTCCTGATCCTCGGGATCGCATCCAGCAACGCAACCGGCATATCCGGAATACGCGTCGTTGTAACAGATGTCCCTGATCTCATTGCAACATGCACGGCACCAGGGAATATTCCCGGCCTCACACAAGCCGCCGCCGCACGTGGCTTGGGGCGTTGGCCTCTGAGCAGCCCGTAATTCGGTCAGATAATCCTTGACGAGCATTTTGAAGGGGCTGCCGGGGAGCGATAACCGAGCGAGAATGCGATCGGCCGCCCGCCTGCGGGCTCCTCCGAGTTAGGCGCTGCACATGTACAGGAACGTAAGAGATCGAAGAATGCCCACCGAAAATTGTTTGCCCGGGCTGCGGATGTTGGATCGTGGAGGGGCGCAGGTCGGCATGCGGAAGGCTGGATCGGGACCGACAATCGAGCAGACGCATTCGGCTGGGGCGGCGCGGCCCGCAGCCGGGAAAATTTCCACGATTCCGGTTCGCAATCGAAGGTCGCGGGTATATCATTCTCTGGTATTTGCGCTTGCGCGCAGCCCGCTCGCCCGAGCCGGGAGCGCGATATGGTGTAGCCATGAGCCTGCGCAGAACCAAGGTCCTTGTCGTCGACGACGATCCCGCGATGCTCGAGATCCTCGAAATGCGGCTCGAGGGATGGGGATTCGACGTCCGCCTGGCGGCAGACGGCATGGAGGCGCAGGAGATCGTCGAGTCCTACGATCCCGACATCGTTCTCACCGACGTGATCATGCCGGAGATCTCGGGCCTGGAGCTGCTGCGTTCCCTCAAGAGCGACGACGAGGCGCGCCCGGTGATCCTGATCACGGCCCAGGGGAGCATCGACATCGCGGTCGAAGCCATGAAGCACGGCGCGCACGACTTCATCACCAAACCTCTCGATTATCCGAAGCTGAGGGCGATCCTCGAGGCGGCCGAGAAGGAGATCGAGCTGCGGCGCCGGTCGCACCGGCTGCTGACGCAGCTCGATCAGGGAGCGGGGTTCGGCAGCCTCGTGGGCCGCAGCCGGGCCATGCGCGAAATCTACGACCTGATCCGGCGCGTGAGCGCCACCGACGCGGCGGTCATCATCACGGGGGAGAGCGGGACGGGCAAGGAGCTGGCGGCCCGCACGATCCACGACCTGAGCGCGCGCGCCAGGGGGCCGTTCATCGCCATCAACGCCGCCGCCATACCCGACGGCCTCATCGAGAGCGAGATCTTCGGCCACGAGAAGGGCGCCTTCACCGGAGCGAGCGGAGCGCGCATGGGATGTTTCGAGCTGGCCAACCGCGGCACGCTGTTTCTCGACGAAATAGCGGAGATGCCGGCAGCCCTTCAGCCGAAGCTGCTGCGGGTGATCGAGGACCGCAAGGTGCGCCGGCTGGGCGGCAGCCATGAAATTTCCGTGGATGTGCGCGTCATCGCCGCCACCAACCAGCCTCCGCAGGCGGCCGTGGACAACGGCAAGCTGAGGCAGGATCTCTTCTTCCGCCTGAACGTCTTCACCGTGGCCATGCCCCCGCTGCGCGAGCGCAAGGGCGACGTCCAGCTCCTCGCGCACCATTTCATCCGCGAGCTCAACGCCAAGCACTCGACGCACATCGAAGGGATCCGCGAGGACGCTATGGAGTCGCTCAAGGCGTACCCCTGGCCGGGGAATGTGCGCGAACTGCGCAACGTCATCGAAAGGGCGCTGATATTGGCCAAGGGAAACTGGATCGAGCGCAGCCACCTTCCGCCGTACGTCGTCAATCCGCGCGAAAGCGCGGCCGGCAGAATCGTCCTCAGCGTCGGGGTTTCGTTCGCCGACGCTGAAAAGGAGCTCATCCTGCGGACGTTGAAAAGCGTGGGGAACAACAAGGCGGAGGCCGCGCGCCAGCTGGGCTTGGATGTCAAGACGATTCGCAACAAGCTCAAGTCCTACGACATGGAATGACGCTCTGCGCGGGAGGCCCGGCCCTCCCGAGCGGCAACCGCCCGACCGGGCACCGACACTCCGATGCGAGTATCGACCAAGATCCTGTACGGCTTCGGTATCCTGACGGCGCTGCTGGCCGCTCTCGTGGTTTTCCAGGTCCTGATGATCAACCGCATGCAGAAGATCGTCCAGGGCCTGTCGGGCGTGAACTTCCTGGTCGCCAGCTCCGCTCTGCAGCTGTACGGTTCGATGACGCAGATCGAGGGCTACGCGCGCAAGGCCTTCGAGCTCGGCGATCCCGACTACGAAAGGGAATTCCAGGATCTGCGGGAGCAGGTCGACCGCGAGATCGCCCTTCTCGGGGAGCAGGCGAAGTCCGAACGCGAGATCGCCGAGATCCGGCGCCTCGATGCATACTGGCACCGGTTCGTCGGCGACTTCGAGGAACAGAAGCGGGCGTTGCCGCCGCGCACCCTGGCGGACTTCCCCAAACCGCTGTTCGAGGCCCTGCAGCAACTGCAGATCCAGACCTACAACGTCTATACGGTGAGCAGCGACGTGATCCGCTCGGAAACGGAACGCTCCCTGAGGACGGGTCAGGATGTCAAGACGCTCTCGGCGACGGCGGCCGCCATCGCTCTGGTTCTGAGCCTGCTCGTCGGATTCCTGATCGTGCAGTCGATATCGGTGCCGCTCAAGCACCTGGCTCAGGGAACGCGCGCCATCGCGCAGGGCAGGTTCTACTACCGCCTCGACACCTCCCACGACGACGAATTCTCCCAGGTGGCCCGCGACTTCAACACCATGAGCGAGCGCCTGAAGGAACTGGATCAGATGAAGAAGGACTTCGTGGCCCACGTCTCCCACGAGCTCCAATCGCCGCTCGCTTCCATGCAGGAGACCATCGAGGCGCTTCTCGACGGCATTGCCGGCGGGCTCACGGAAAAGCAGCGCAGCCTGCTCGAGAAGAGCCGCCAGAGCGGCAGGCGCCTGTCGTCGCTGATCCGCAATCTCCTGGACATGTCGCGCATGGAAGCCGGGGTCATGGAGTATGAGCTCGAGAGCCATGATCCGGCCGCTCTGGTGCGCACCGCCGTCGAGGAAACCGTGCCGCTGGCGCGCACGAAAGGGATCCGCATCGTCACGAAGTTACCCGATGAAGAGCTGAAGAGCCGCTGCGACGGCAACCGCATCATCCAGGTCGTCCACAACTTGCTCGGCAACGCCATCAAATTCTCGCCCGAACAGGGAGAGGTCGCGGTGCGCGTGGCGGCTGTTTCCGAACTTCCGCCGGCGCTGCCCGAAAGCCGCCGCAAGAGCCTCGAAGGCGGCGCGTCCCGGCAAGGATATGCTCTGATCTCGGTTGCCGACTCGGGTCCCGGGGTTCCGGACGAGCACAAGGAGAAGATCTTCGAGAAATTCCACCAGGTCAGGCCGGGGAAAAAGGTCGCGGGCCAGGGGGCCGGTTTGGGACTGGCTATTTCCCGGACGATATGCGAAGCTCATCAGGGGGCTGTCTGGGTGGAAGACAATCCGGGTGGCGGCAGCATCTTCCAGGTCCTGCTGCCCTTGAGCAACCGGTCCGAGGAGATCGGGCGCGCGGAATCCCCGCCGATATGACCATGCGCCGGATGGACAATCCAGGCTCGACGCGGAGCCGCCGCAATCCTGCGGCCCGGCTGCGCCCGGCTGCGATCGCACTGGCCGCCCTGCTGGCTGCTCTCTTGGCGGCAGGCTGCTTCGGGAGGAAGGCGAAACCGCAGCCTCCTCCGGTTCAGCCCGCGCCGGCAGAGGCCGTGCCCGCCAGGACCGAACCGCCGGCGGAACCGCCGCCCACGGTCACCCTGAACCCTCCCCCCAATCCGGCCACTCCGGTCGTCGTCCGCCCGGCGTCTCCGACCGAGTCGCTCGTCCTGCTGGAAGCGGAGGACAAGTTCGCGATCCGCAATTACCGCGGCGCCATCCGCGATTACGAGAAATTCCTCGAAAATCACCCGGGCCACAAAGACCGGCCGCAGGCCATGTTCCATCTCGGCTTGGCTTATGCGCTCTCGGGCCCATCCGCCCAGAATCAGAAGAAAGCGATCGAGCAGTTCCGCGGCCTGGCCAGGGAATTCGCCGACAGTCCTTACGCTGCAGCGGCCCAGTACATCCTGGGCCTGCTGGCAGAGGTCGAAAGGCTGAAAACGGAAAACGAAACCAGGGAGGAAACTCTCAAGCGCCTGCGGGAGGAACTGGAGAGGATAAAAAAGATCGACATGGAGCGGCGCCCGACCAAGCCGCCGGCATAGCCCGGCTCATGCGCGCAGAGCCCTGCCGGCGCGGGCTCCCCGTGCTTTCTCTCTCTACCGATCGCTCTTCCCGGTCGCAGGAGCAAGAACCCGAACGACCGCGCAGCGGTTCTTGGCGCGGCCCTCTTTCGACTGGTTGTCGGCGATCGGGTTATCCTCGCCGAAACTCATCTTGTGCACCTTGATGATGGGAACGCCCTGCTGCACCACCAGGAAGCGCACGACCGCATCCTCGCGCCTTTCCCCGAGCCTGATGTTGTAATCGGCGTCACCGGAATTGTCGGTGCGTCCCTCGACGGCAACCACGGCATCGGGATTCGACTTGAGCAATCCCGCCACCTCGATCAGATCCTGCTCGTAGGTCTTCTCGAGCTCGCTGCTGTTGAACTTGAAGTAGACGAATTTCTCGGCAATCACCGTGTAGCGGTTGCGGTTCTGGAATCTTTCGTCCAGAGCGGTAACTTCGCTGTTTGCGCGGTTGGCCGTCTGCTGAGCCTGATCGGCGACGCCGCGCGCCTGCCCCGCCTTGCCGTCCACGCGCTGAATCTCGACGCCGAGCGAGTCCAGCTTCTGGGTTGTTTGCTTGTTGAGCGTCACCAGCTCGCCTATCTGATTGGCGTTGGCCTTGATCTGCTCCGTGTTCTGCTGGATCGCCTTTTCGTTGTTGTCGATGCGCGCCGACAAGGTGGCCGCGGTCTTCTGTGTCTCCTGCCGGACGTAATTCTTGGTGGCGCAGCCTGCGCTGAAAAAGAGAAGGCCGGCGGCGAGCCATGGCATCGACGTCGGTCGACAATTACCAGCAAAAGATTTCATATGATCCTCCGTGATCGGCAAAGCGCAGCCGGGCAAAATGCCCGGCCGGCCTCGAACCCAGTATCTCTGAAAGCGTAATAATGCACCCGCTGCTAGGGCAATTGTTGTGCCATATGCTCCGCTTGCCTGTATCCATTCATGACAAAGCAATTACATTCTCTTGTAAGTGAACCTCACGGCCGTCCGCAGCCGCACTTCCGGCAAAATTTCCCGTGCCTTGGAGTCGGGGCTGCGCCGGTCATTGACGCCGACCGGCGTTCCCGTTTGCGGATCGATCCAGATCGAGTGGGCGTCGCCCTGGCGGCCTTCCATCTCGATCGGATGCCCCATCTGCTCGAGCCTGGCCACCGTCTCGGGCGCGAGAGCCCCCGCCTCGAAACGGGTCCTGTCGGGCAGCCACTGGTGATGCATGCGCGCGCAATCGACGGCCCGGCGGCCGTCCATCCCGAATTCGACGACGCCCAGCACCACGCTCAGGACCGTATTGATGATCGTGCGGCCTCCGGGAGAGCCCGTGATCAGTACGAGCTTCCCCTTGCGCGTCACGATGGTGGGCATCATGGAGCTCAGCATGCGCTTGCCCGGTTCGATCAGGTTGGGCCTGGTTCCGATGTCTCCCTCGAGGTTGGTTTCACCCGGCTTCTGGTTGAAATCGCCCATCTCGTTGTTGAGCAGGAAGCCGGCTCCCTTCACCACGACCCTGGACCCGTAGCCGCCCTCGAGGGTATAGGTGCTGGCCACGGCCATCCCCTCGGCATCGAGCACGGAAAAATGGGTAGTTTCGTCGCTCTCGCTGGTCGCCGCGACGCGCGTCACTATATCCTTGCCCAGATCCACGCTGCTGGACGCTCTTTCCGGATCGATGCCGCGCGCGAGCTGCTTCGCATATGATTTCGACAGAAGCCTGCGCACCGGCACCTTGACGAAATCGGGGTCGCCGAGGTAGCGCGCGCGATCGAGATAGGCCCGGCGCATGGCTTCGATCATGAGGTGAAGCGTTTCCGGCGCGAACCTGTCTCTTCTTCTCAGGTCGAAGTTCTCGAGGATGTTGAGCATTTCCAGCAGTCCGATGCCGCCCGACGAGGGAGGCGGCATCGAGACGATCTCGAAATCGCGATACGTACCCTTGACGGGATTGCGCACTTTCGCCCGGTAAGCGGCCAGGTCTTCCCTGGTGATGAGGCCGCCGTTGGCGGCCATGTCCTCGGCGATCCTGTCGGCAATCCAGCCCTTATAGAAGACATCGGCGCCCGATTCGGCAATGGCCCGCAGCGTCCTGCCGAGATCCCGAAGCACGATCGTGTCGCCCGCGGCCCACTGCCCGCCTCCCGGTTTGCCGTATGCCGCCACCGAAGCGGGATACCTGCCCATGACACCGGCGAGCTGGCGGTTGAGTCCGGCGGCCAGGCTCGCGCTCATCGTAAAGCCCTCCTCGGCAAGCTTGACGGCAGGCATCACCACGTCTTTCCATGGAAGCCTGCCGAAGGTCTTGTGCGCGAGTTCCAGTCCCCGCACGGTTCCCGGCACGCCGGCGGCAAGGTAACCGGCGGCCGTCAGGCCCCGGTCGATGCGGCCGCGCGCATCGACATACATCGTCGCCGTAGCCCGCAGGGGCGCGCGCTCCCGGTAGTCGAAGGCCGTGACCTTGCCGTCGGGCCGGCGCACCAGCATGAAACCGCCGCCGCCGATGTTGCCCGCCGACGGGTAGGTCACCGCCAGAGCGAACGCCGTGGCAACCGCGGCGTCGACGGCGTTGCCGCCGCGCTGCAGGATCGCCGCACCCACGTCCGATGCGATGCCCGAAGCGGAAACCACCACACCCGTGCGGGACGGAATTCCGCGGTCGTCCTGAATCCAGGGCAAGCCGCCGCCGGCCGAAGGCCGCACCGCGACGCATTGCAACGCGAGCCAAAGCACCAGGAATCCTGCTCTGCCGCCGATCATGGGCAATCCCCCATTGCGAGCCGGAAAGACAGCATAAGACCGCCGGCGCCTGCGCGGCAAGCCTTATCAGGCCCTTCCCCGCAGGACGGCCCATTGCCCGAGCACCTCATCGCCTCGGACGACATGGTAGTGGTCGAAGAGCGGCGCCGTCAGGCAGGCGTGGTTCACCAGGATGCGGACGCGTTCGCCCACGCGGAAGCGGCCTTCGAGGAAGCCGGGGTCCTGCGCCGTCACCTTCCCGATCTCCTGGGAAACAGATTGCAGCCGGACGCGGCCATGCAGGCGCCTGCCCCCGTAATCCTCGTACAGGGCTCCGTAGGCGGTATCTCCGGTCGCGTGCACCGGCCCGGTGTCCTTCGAGAGGGCAAGGGAACCGGCGTCGATGAGGAAATACGAAGCTCCCGGCTGGTGCGATATGACGGATGCCAGCACGCTGAGCGCGCAATCTTCCAGGCGGCAGCTTCCGATGTTCGCCTGGGTGTAGTCATGGAAAACGTAGTTGCCCGGGCGCACCTCCGTGACGCCCTCCAGGCTGTCGATCACGTGCATGCCGGGTGTCGAGCCCACGCTGACGGCGGGGATGGAATACCCTCGCGAGCGCATCCGATCGGCGAACTCGACCATCAGGTCGCGTTCCTGCCGGGCGTAGGGCAGAATCTCATCGCGCGTGCGCGCGTGATAGGTGGCGCCCATGTGGGAGAGTATGCCGTCGAAAACGAGGTCACGGGAACGGTCGAGCGCGCGCAGGACGTCCTCGGCGTAGCGCCCCTGCGGATCGACGCCGGCGCGGACATAACCGGTATCGACCTTGAGCCAGACATGAAGGCGCTTGCCGGCGGCGGCGCACAACGATTCCAGACAGCGTACCGCCTCCAGGCTGTCGACCAGCACGCGGACGGTGGCTTTCTCGCAAAGATCCAGCACACGGCCGGCATAGACGAGGGGCAGCGGCAGGGCCCAGGTGACGTCGTCGAAGCCGGCGGCGGCGAAACGCTCGGCTTCGTAGTATGTCGAGACCGCGATCCCCCGGGCGCCCAGGGAGCGCTGCTGCGCGGCGATTTCGAGGCACTTGTGGGTCTTGACATGCGGCCGCAGGGCCACGCCGAGCGCGTCGGCGCGCTCCTGCATCCGCTGCAGGTTGCGTCCGAGCACCTCGGAGTCGACCAGCAAAGCCGGAGTCGGCAGTCCCGCGATGTTCATGATCCCCTCCTCGCGCGCCGGTTCCGGCCGTCAGCGGGCGATGAACTGTTCGCGCTCGGTTTCGAGAATGGCGACATGCTCTTCTTCTTCGGCCGCGAGCTCGCGGTATATCTCCCTCTGGCGCGGCGAGCGCGACAGGACGGCGCGCGCCTTGAAGTAGTCGCGCGTGCGCCGCTCCATCGCGATCGCCTTGTCGTAGATCGCCAGAACATGGTCCTTCGCAGGGCTGAAGTCGATGCCGTGGAAGATCCACTGCGACAGGAGCTTTTCCGCCTGGTCGGGCAGTTCGCGGAGCTGCGGATCCAGGTGGACGTGGTATTTCTCCTCGAGTTCCTGCAGGTGATCTTCCTCCTTGCGGTACAGCTCTTCCAGGACCTGCCGCAAGGTCGGGTCCTGGGCCCGACCGAGCACCAGCCGATAGAACTGGTACATATCCAGCTCGTACTGCATGGCTTCGCGCACGATCCCGACCTGATCGGCGTCGGCTCCGTCGTACCCCTCGATCACCTCGTTTTCGCCGCCGCACAGAAAGCACCGGCCGTAGGGTACGACGAACCCGGTCGAGAGTTTGCCGCACGATTTGCATTTCCAGGTGTATTTGACCTCGGCGCAGCAAACGCTGTCCTCCTCCATCACACGGCGGCACTTGGGGCAAGTGGAAGGCATGGTTTTTCCTCCTGGCAGAGCGGGTTCAAGCCTGCGTTTCGGCGGGTTGCACCGCCTTCTCCGCGGGGAGCGCGCCGAGGCCCAGGTAATGCAGGATGCCGCGCGCCGCGCGCCGGCCGGCCCCCATGGCCAGGATCACGGTGGCGGCGCCGGTGACGATATCGCCCCCGGCGAATATGCCGGGAACGGAGGTCATGCCGGTCTCTTCGTCGACCTCGATGTAGCCCCAGCGGTTGGTTTTGAGCCCGGGGGTGCTCTGGGCGATCACCGGGTTGGCGGTCGTGCCCAGGGCATAGACCACCATGTCCACGTCGAGAACGTATTCCGTCCCCGGCTTGGGTACGGGCCGGCGGCGCCCCGATTCGTCGGGTTCGCCGAGTTCCATCTCGACGACCTCCATGCCCGTCACCCAGCCGGCCTGGTTGCCGAGGATCCGCACGGGATTGGTGAGCCATTTGCAGATGACGCCCTCCTCGATCGCGTGATGCAGTTCCTCGGCGCGCGCCGGCGATTCCCGGATGCTGCGCCGGTATACCAGATAGACCTTTTCGGCACCCATGCGCAGCGACACGCGCGCGGCATCCATGGCGGTATTGCCCGCGCCGATGACCGCGACGCGCCTGCCCATGCCGACCGGCGTGTCGTACAGCGGCTGGCGAAAGCCCTGCATGAGGTTGATGCGCGTCAGCAGCTCGTTCGCCGACACCACGCCGTTGTAAGCCTCGCCCGGGATGCCCATGAACTTGGGGCTGCCGGCGCCGGTTCCGATGAAGATCGCGTCATAGCCCATTTCCTTCATGAGCTGCGGCACCGTGAAGACCTTGCCGATGACGCGGTCGAGCTCGAACTTCACCCCCAGCTTTTCCAGGGCCCGGATCTCGACATCGATCGTGTCGTTGGGCAGGCGGAATTCGGGGATGCCGTACTTGAGAACCCCGCCGGCGACATGGAGGGCCTCGTAGACCGTGACCTCGACGCCGGCCTTGGCGAGATCACCGGCGCACGCCAGCCCCGCGGGGCCCGAACCGACGATGGCCACGCGCTTTCCCGTCGGCCGCACGGCGGGGGCCTCGTCCCAGCCGCGCCCGGCGGCAAAGTCGGCCACGAAGCGCTCCAGGCGGCCGATGGCCACGGGTTCGAACTTGTTGCCCACGATGCAGGTCGCCTCGCACTGCACCTCCTGGGGGCAGACGCGCCCGCAGACGGCGGGAAGTGCGTTGGCGCTCTTGAGTATGCGGTAGGATTCCCGGATATCCTTGCGCGCCAGGGCCTCGATGAAGCCGGGGATATCGATCCCCACCGGGCAGCCGGGAACGCACTTGGGCTTCTTGCAGAAAAGGCAGCGGTCGGCCTCGGCGAGGGCCATTTCCAGCGTGTATCCGAGGGCGACTTCATCGAAGTTCTTCGTGCGCTCGCCGGCCGCCTGTTCGGGCATGGGGGTGCGCCTGGGCGCGACCGTGCGGATGCTCTTGACCCGGCGCGGGGCGTCCGCCGGCGGCGGGGGTACGGGGACCGGCGGCGCGGGCAGCTCGAGGTAGCAT
>CAZHQK010000165.1:0-5570 GCA_964534795.1 uncultured Acidobacteriota bacterium | reverse complement strand
GCGGTTACGGTCGACGTATTCGGGGTGTGCGGTGCGATAGCGGCGCTGGTAGTCGGGATGGCGGCTGCGCCACTTCGAGCAGCTGTCGCGGCAGACCAGCCGGTAGTCGGGATCGCTACGCCGCATCTCACGGTGATATGCACACCGGCGGCGCCGTTGGCATTCGTGTGCAGTGCAGGCGTACTGGCCGGGGTGGAAGCGGGAAGCAACGAACGGCTTACGGCAATGACGGCACAGGCGGGTTTGGCAAGGCATGTCAAGGCTCCGGGGTCGATTCGATCTTGGATTTTCGACCAGGAGCGCTCGATCGAAAAGCCGGAGCCGAAGGCGGGTCTATATGTAGAAACTGATATAGTGTTTTCCTACCGCCTCCCCGCAGATATTTTCTTTCCGGGTGGTCACCTTCTATCCCGCTGGAATTGGTCTCCTTTTAGGCCGACGTTGACACCCAGCCGATCCCGCACTCCAGCCGTGGAAAACGGCCGCTTTCGGCCGGTTTACCTCGCGGGGAGGGATAGTCCCGGGAAATTCTCACACCATCCGATGCTATCCTGTCCCCGTCCCGAAATAGCAAATTGCTGTCAACTTGTGCTTGCGGGCAATTGTCCTTTCTGCTAGGTTTGTGGTCCGTCACGAGACGGCAGGCGCACTTTGATGTCAGCCTCGAGGCCCTCACCAGGAGCGTGATCTGGCGGCTCTGAAGTCGACGCGCCTTGAGGCCACAGCCCTTCGGGGCGCGGCGGGCGGGTATCTGCCGCGTTGCCGTTCCTCGACGATGTCACCGCATCGCCTGCGTCGCGGCGCCTTGCATCTGCCCGCCGGGCGCTCGCGCCAAAGTGGGCCTGTTATTCCGTGACAGATCCTTAGGGGGATTTGCAGAGTCCGGATATCGAAGCCGCAGGGCAGAGGATGCCGCCAGCCGTTTTCGAGATCCTTCGTGGCATCCGAAGGACGGAATCTCACACAGGTGCTATGCTGCCTGCGAAGATCAACATTCTCCTGGTCGATGACGAGGAGGCATTCGTACTGGCCGCTTCCAAGGCGCTTGCGCGCCGGGGATTCAACGTTTTCACGGCGCTGAGCGGTGACGAAGGCAGGGCCGCTTTCCGTGCCAACGTCATCGATGTCGCCGTTCTGGACGTGCGTCTTCCCGACGCCGACGGTCACGACCTCTTTTACGAATTCAAGAGCTGGCGGCCCGAAACCCAGTTCATCATCCTGACCGGACACGGTGATCTGAAGAAAGCTTTCGAAATGGGATCTCAGGGCGTCTTCGACTATGTGGCGAAGCCCTGCGATATGGAGACCCTCGCCAGTCGCATCCGCGCCGCGGCCTCAGGCCGGAATCCGAATGACGAGGCCGCTAACCTGCCGGGTGTGCGCGTTCTCCTTGTCGATGACGAGCCGGCATTCCTTGCCTCGATGGAACGGATCCTGAAACGCAGGGGTCTGGCCGTGATCAGCGCGCAGAGCGGACACGAAGCGCTGGAGATCCTGGCCTCCGGCGATGTGCACGTAGCGGTCCTGGACGTAAAGATGCCCGGCATGGACGGCGTCGAAATACTCGAGCGCATCAAGCAGCGGCATCCTCGGGTGGCGGTGATCATGCTGACCGGTCACGCCACCATGGACACCGCTTTGAAATGTATGCAGATGGGCGCCTTCGACCATCTGTTCAAACCGCACGCTCCGGAGGAGCTCGTCAACAAGATCATCATGGCAGCTGAAAAGGCAAAGGAGGGAAGCTAGCTGGCCGCATCTCTCCGGACGCCACTTCGGCCCGCGGACAGGGTCAAACAGTCGATTTTCTCATGAGCATCCCGACGAGGAGGTGGATGGATGAATAACAAGGGAGCAAGCAGGAAACGTGCGGTGTTCAAGTTTGTTTTTTGGACGGTCATTTCAGTCGCTCTGTTCGCCTATGCTTTCCAATCCTATTATTCCGGGCAGATGGTGCGGTGGTACTACCACGAGGCCAAGTTCGACGGATACGCGGTACGTGCCTCTTCGTTCATGGACGCCACCGAAGAAAACCCGGCCTTTCTCGACATCGGCGACTTCAACAGCATCGAGGGCCTGCAGGCGGTTCCGGTGCGGGCAGGCGACCGGCTGCCGGTCAACGCCACCGGGATCATCAGCCTCGACGAAATTCGCTCTGGCCAGCGCGCCCTGCTCGAAGGCAACCGGATCAAAGTCATTCGGCCCTGGGTGATCCAGGAGAGCAAGGGTTTCAAATACAAGGACACCTTCAAGCACAAAGGGATCAAGACGAATCCCTGGTCAAGCGTGTGGAATGTGATCGTGGTGCTGCTGCTGGGGCTTTCGCTCGGCCTCATGGCAGAAGGCTTCACGGACGTATTGGGCATCAAGATCAACAAAACCGTGCACCACGTTGGACATTAGCGAAGGAGGATCTGCATGTTTGAGTTTATCATCGCTGGCGTTACGGTGCCCGTATTTCTGCTGGTCCTGGTCGGGCTGACCGTCGGTATGGTGGGCGGCTTCGTCGGTGTAGGCGGCGGCTACATGGTCACTCCCGCGCTCATCGTGTTCGGCTTCCCCGGCTACATGGCCTCCGGCATCGACATGACCCATATTGCCGGGAAAGGAGTGGTTTCCAGTATCCGGCATCGGGAACTGGGGAATATCGACTGGACCCTGGCGCTGACCATGATCGCGGGGACGATGCTGGGGGTTGAGCTTGGCGTCCGGGTGCTGGTCCACTTCAAGGGGCTGGGCATCTCGGCGATCGTTCTGCTTATCACTTCCGTGGCTATCATGCTGTCACTGTTCATCTATACCCAGGTTGAAACCCACCGGGCGCACAAGAAGCTCGAGCAGCTCACCCGGGAGGGCAAGGAAATCGGCCGCGAGGTACAGACCAGCAATCTGCCCAGGCTGTTTCAAAGCATTCCGCTTTCCCCAATCATACGCTGCCGTCACGCGCGCGTGATCATCTCCATGTGGGTCATCGTTCTGGTCGGGGCAGCCACGGGCTTTCTGGCGGGCTTCCTTGGGGTCGGCGGCGGATTCATCCGGGTTCCCGCCCTGGTGTACCTGGTCGGCGCCTCCACCCACATCGCCGTGGGCACCGACCTGGTGGAGATTGCCGTTTCCGGCTCTTATGGTGCGCTGCGGCATTCGATCGAAGGACACGTGGACATGATGGCGGTCCTTTTCATGATCGCCGGGGCCATGATCGGCGCGCAGTTCGGCAGCATCGCCACCGCCTTCGTGCGCGGGCCGGCCATCCGTTACATACTGAGTTACTCGCTCATTCTGGCCACGGTGGGCGCGGTCCTGAGGCTGGTTTATATCATAACCGGCCAGAACATCGAATGGCTGTCGCTGGCCGCCGTGATGCTAACCCTAGGTGAGATGATTTTCCTGTGTCTTTTCATCCTCAGCCTGGTTCTCTTCGCCGTGAGGCACCGGCGCGGCAAATGGGTCCCGGACTGGGTCCAGTCGCTGGTGATTTAGCCGGAACGTCCGGCGCGTGTCGAACCACCAGATCGGAGAGTGGCAATTATGAAATGGCTCATTAACAGGCTGTTGGCATTCTGGCTTCTGCTGCTTGCTATTTCCCTGGGCGCCGCCGCCCTGGTATATGAGATCTGGCTCAAGGGAAGGATCTGAGCGGAGAGGGGTCATGAAGAAGCTCGTGCAAATCATCGCCAATGCGGTCTTATACCTCTTCCTGGCCTGGCTGTTGGTCGACAGTACGATCGTGGAGTGGGATCCATGGTTCGCTTTCGTGGTGGGCTTCGTCATCATCCTGGCCATAGTGACCAGCCTGATCCCTTCCCTGAGGGCATCGTCCACGGCGCCCGGGGAATACCCGTACGATGACTGAGAATGGATGAACTCAACGAGCTGCGCGCGGAGATTGCCGAACTGCACCGCAAGCGCGCGCGGGGAGACGTGCCGGAAAAGGCCTTCCAGAAACAGAACGACGAAAAGATCGTTGCGCTGTTCCGCGCCCTCGCCCGGACGTGCATGGCCGAAGGCGAGACCATCCGCGCGGAGCACCATGTCGTCCGGGCCCACACGCGGCTGACATCCTCCGTGCTGCGGCAAAGCGAACAGGAACTGATCAGTCTGTTTGCCACCGACCGCCAGTTGGTGGAGGTGCGCATCACATCAAAACCGGACGTCCCTGTCAGGGGCGACAAAAGCGACGGACTGCGCCTGTCGGCGCTGCCGCTTAGCCGGGCGGTATCGCTGGTCCCGGGGCGGCGGATCAGGATGAGCGAATTGGCGGCCGGCGCGGTCATACTCGCCGTCGGGGTCATCGGCCACTCGATGCTGGGCGTTACCGGACCGGCGCTGGCGACGGTCGGAGCGGCCGGCATCCTGCACAGCCTTCTCGTTCCCGTGCGCTGGGTGGATGTCCGCGGCACGGCCGCTGATGCGCTGGAGGCGATTCGCATCCATGCCGTGTGGAGAAAGAGCGCCCGGTCGATCCTCAGCCATGTTAGACTTTATTCGTCGGGCCCCGGGAGCCTTTGACCGGCGCGATGGAATATACGCCCGCAGGGTGCGCAGCATTGCGGCGGCGCCGCAACGGAGAGATGGAGAAGGATGCCCGGCTTGAAACAGGTCTGGCACGGGTTTCGGAACCGCTTGCGCCAGTTTTTGGAAGTTGTCGGCCTGCGCCAAGAGAGAAGGAACGACAGCGAGGCCCAGCTCGCCCGCCTGCGTTTCCACCATGCCGAATTCCGCCAGCTCATTACCTCGAACGACAGTTTCCTGAACATCCTGGCCGACATCGAGTCACGCGAGGCCGAAGGAGAATATCTTGATCGGCGCTATCTCGAGCGTCGGACGATGCAGGCGAGCGTCGAAACCAACCGCATGGTCAAAAGCCTAGCGGAGATTTCCGGCGGGCGCTATCCCGCCCTCCCCCGCGTTCATGCTCAAATCACCGAGCGGCTGAGCCGCCTGTTTGACGAAGCACGGAAACGCTCGCGGACAGATCTTGTCCTGGATCTCTCGCACATCGGCGAAGGCGCCGAGGAATTGGCGGGAGGAAAAATGGCCAACCTGGCTCAGATCAGGAATCGGCTGGGATTGCCTGTCCCCGACGGCTTTGTCGTCACGGTGGAAGCCTACCGCCGCGTGGCGGATGAATGCGGCGTGGCGGCGGCGCTGCGGCAGGGCGCGCCGCTGGCGGACGAAGTTGCGCCCGGAGAGGCGGATCCGCTCGCCGGTCTTGCCGAACGCCTCCGTGAATGCCGCCTGCCGGCCGCGCTGGTGGCGGAAATCCATGAAGCCTATGACCGCCTGGCGGCCAGGTGCGGCCAGGCGCCTCTGGTCTCCGTGCGCTCGAGCGCCGTGGGGGAAGACAGCTATCGATCCTTCGCCGGGCAATTCTTGACCCTCCTATCGGTGCAACGCCGCGATCTGGTCTCGGCCTACCTCAGAGTTCTGGCCAGCCTGTTTTCTCCCGAGGCAATCCACTACCGCAACCTGCACAAAATACCACACGAGTTTGCCGGCATGGGCGTGGGCGTGCTCGAAATGGTGGACGCGGCCGCCAGCGGCGTCCTATTCACGGAGGATCCCAGCAG
>CAZHQK010000164.1:0-4811 GCA_964534795.1 uncultured Acidobacteriota bacterium | reverse complement strand
GACTGCGCTCCAGAACGGCAGCCTCCGAATCGGAATTCACGTGCAGGGTTTCGCCTCGGGAGGCAGCGAGAGCTTCGTGAATAACCCCACCCCGATCCCCGAGCCCGGCTCTGCTGTGCTGATCGGCTGCGGTCTCGCTTTCCTGGGTGCTCTGGCGCGACGGAAGCGCCGATAGCGGGCCCACAAAAACAAAAAAGCGGCTGCCGGTAGGACATCGGCAGCCGCTTCTATTTTTGGCCCCCGGGCTTCGCGGCCTATGTCAAGGAACGCGACACCTCGGTCAGAGTGTCAAACCGGAAATCCTCGAGCAAGTGCGCGATCTTCCTCTCCATCGCCGCCAAACCCGTGTAATGGCGCAGGCGCGAGCGCAACGGCGCGGCGATTCTCGGCTGCTCCGGGTCGATCTCCCACGGGTGGAAGTAAACCATCGCCGGCTTGCGTTCCTTTCGGTTTATGCGCCTGACGGCCCACTTGGTCCATCCGTACGGCAAGAGCCGCAGGTACCCTCCGCCGGCAACGCCTATGTTGGCGCCGAACAGCCTCACGGTCGACGGCGGAAACTCCAGGATCCGCCCGCGCATGTGCGGGAAGCGCGGCGCGCCGGGAATCCCGTAGATGTCGTGGCGCACGGGAAAGATGGAAGAATCGATCCGAAATCCTTCATCCGCCAATATATCGAGCGCCCAGAGCGTGCGCCTCGTGATGGAAAAGCTGGGAGCGCGATAGCAGGTCACGGCCTTTCCTGCCAGGCCAGCCAGAGAATCCCGGGCGCGGATTATGTCGGCGCGAAAGTCCTCGGGCGTCAGTCTCGCAATGTGGCGATGGCCGAATCCGTGACAGGCCACTTCGTGCCCGGCCGCGGCGATTTCCTGCACTACTCCGGGGTGCCTCTCGGCGACCCAGCCGAGCACGAAGAAGGTTGCGCGGGCCCGGCGCCGCTCAAGCATTTCGAGCACCCGCGACACGTTGCGATCGACCCGCGCGGGAAATGAACCCCACTCTTCCGGCGACACGCACCCGGAGAAAGCCTCAACGTGGAAATAGTCTTCGACGTCGACGCTCAGGACGTTGCGCATGCACCGCTGCGGTCGCTTCCGGCCGGCGATATCAGGAGCCTCTCCGCACCAGGACGGTCTTGGCCGTCTCGAACAGGATCACCAGGTCGAGCATCGGCGACATGTTCTTGATGTAGAAGAGGTCGTACTGCAGCTTCTCCACGGCGTCTTGGACCGAGTTCGCGTACCCGAAATGGATCTGCGCCCAGCCCGTCAGTCCTGGCTTCACCGAATGCCGGAGATCGTAGAAGGGTATGAGCGAGGAGAGTTCGCTCACGAAGCGCGGACGTTCCGGCCGCGGGCCGACCAGGCTCATGTCGCCCCGGAGGACATTGAAAAGCTGCGGCACTTCATCCAGCCGCAGTCGCCGCATTATCCTGCCGACGCGCGTGACCCGCGGGTCGGCCCGGTCCGCCCACACGGGCCCGGTGTACTTCTCGGCGTCCTGGTACATGGATCGCAGCTTGTAGAGCGTGAAGATCTTGCCGTCCTTCCCCACACGCTCCTGCCGGTAGAAGACCGGCCCGGGCGAGTCGAGCTTGATCAGCAGGGCGAGCAGAAGCAGAAAGGGCGAAAAGAATATCAGGAGCAGCGCCGACGCGACGATCGAAAATATCCGCTTCTGCAGCAGCCTGCTGCGGGAAACTTCGAAGCCTCCGTTGAAGATCATCCAGCTTGGCTTGAGGTTGACGATCGGGATCTTGCCCGCGACGCGCTCGTAAAGGCTGGTCGCCTCCTCGACGGCCACCCCTTTGAGCTTCAACTTGAGCAGCTCGTCCACGGGCATCTGGCCGCGCCGGTCGGTCATCTCGACCGCGATCCGGTCGATGTGCTGCGCCGCCACCAGTTCCGGGAGCTCGGCGGGACTGCCCACGACGCGCGGGTTGACGATCGATTTGCCCTTCATTGCAGGGTCCGGGTCCAGGAATCCGCAAACCCGGATCCCGAGTTCCGGCCGCTTGAGGATTTCAGCGACGAGTTCCCTCGCCAGGCGGCCCGTGCCCAGCACGAGGAGGTTCGATTGCGGCGGCCGCACGTCCAGGTAAATCCGGAGAAACGCGTGCCAGACGATCAGGAAAGCGCACATGAGTGCGAGGGCGATGGCGAAGGTCCCGCGCCACAGGAGCAACTCCGGCAGGGCGTAGAACAGAAAGGCGAGCGTTATGACGGAAAGGAGCAGCGCCCGGCCCAGCCGATAGCTGAGCTGGGCGAGCGTGCGCGTGCGCTCGAAGTCGTAGACGTCGCTCAGGTGCAGGAAGATCTGAAAGACCAGGGCGACGGTGAAGGCCTTGGGCAGGTTACCAAGCAGGTCATGCGCGCTCAGGTTCTGGTAATACAACCGCAGGCGCACGGCCGCGAAAACGCAGCAGATCAGCAGCGCGTTTTCGGTGACGACGAGACCAAGCCGCCGAATGCTCAGATATCGCTGCGAACTCCGCACGGGAACGACTCTCTCTTCCTATTCGCGTTCAGCGGCGACTATACGCTCTTCACACACCTAAGCGCGGGCAATTTTGCCTGAGGGGTTCATTTTATTCTACGCCGGACACCGTGTGATCGTCAACCTTTTAGGCCTTCGCCGCCTCAGTCCTGACCTTTTTTCGAGTATCGTTTGTAGTAATAACGGGAACCGGGATGGTGCCGCACGCGGTTGAGCACCACGCCGGCGACGCGCTCCCGGCCCACCGTCTGCAGAGCCTTCTGCACGAGCTTGGCCGGGGTGGAATTGGCCTGGACCACGAGCAGGACCCCGTCGCACAGCGTCGCCATGCGCGTGGCGTCGGCGAACGCGAGCACGGGAGGGGTGTCGATGACGACCCAGTCGGCGATTTCGGCCGCACGATGGATTGCCGCCTCCAGGTTGTCCGAAGCAAGCAGCTCCGACGGGTTGGTGGGCACCCTTCCTGCATAGACGAAGGCAAGCCCCAATACTTCCGAACGGACAAGGACATCGTCGATCTCTTTGTTCCCTTTCAGCACATCGGCAAGCCCGGCAAGCGTGGGGGAAACCTCCATGCCGAGTTTTTCGGCGACTCTAGGATTCCGCAGGTCTGCGTCGATGAGCATGACCCGCTTTTCCGGCTCCTGCGCCAGGATGCCGGCCAGCGAGCAGGCGGTGAAAGTTTTGCCTTCGCCGGGTACACTGCTGGTGACCAGCAGCGTCTTGAGGCTTCCTTGCCGCTGCAATCTGCCGAGCGTCGTGCGCAGGAAGCGGAACTGTTCCCCGGGCGCGCTCAGCGGATCCAGGACGATCTTGATCCGGCGGTCCGCGAGTTCGAGGTTGAACTCCGGGCGGAAGGCAGGCGGGCTCGGGGCGGGCGACTCGTCCTCGAGCAGAAGCTCATCCCTCTGGTGTCCCGCCTTTTTCAGCCACTGGAAGATTTCGCTCATCTTGGCAATCCCTCGATCTCACCCTCTCAGCTGTAGGACCGGTCATTGTACATATCGGCCGCCGGCATGCGCCGCATGCTACCCACCCGGCACGGCGTGCCGGACCTACCCCTTATCTTGCGAAATAATATTGCAGGCCGGCAAAGACGATATAGCGGTCGACGTCGAACCTTCCCAGCACGGCCTGCTTTTGCGTCTGATACAGATAATGCCCGAAGGCCGTCGCCACCAGGTCGTGGCGCAGGAGAAACTCGAACCCGGCGCTCCCGCCGACCGACTCGAGCCTGCCGTATCGATCGAGCCTGTCGGTGCGGTAATACGTCGAATACAGGTGCCCGCTCATCCACGACGTCAGCCTGCGGTCGTATCCGGCCCTGGCGGTCTCGTAGCGGTTCACGCCGCGAAGCCCCAGTTGGACCCCCGCGCGCCGCTGGTATCTGAGCTCGATCCGGCTCGAATCCGTCGTGCGCGAGAGGGACGCCTCGTAGGTCTCCCCGATACGGGCGGCGCCGCCCTGGCTGACTCTTTCCATGCCGGCGCGCCCGAAGGCTTCCCAATACCGCGTGATTTGCCATCTCGGCCCGCCGAGTGCCCGCAATATCCGTCCGTCCCGGATGTCGCTGCTCGAGTCGACCCAGTCGTTCGTGACCTCCCCCGATAGGGAGAGCTTTCGAGTCAACCGGTATTCATCGGACAGGCCGGCCTGGATCGTATCGGTGTCTTCGCGCCGCGTTGTCCTGTAGCGGTAGGTGTTGTATCCGGCCGTGATGTTGAAGCGGTTGCGCCTGCCCGTTTCGGCCGTGAACCTGGCTGAGAGGTAATTGGTCAGCAGGCGTTGCTGATCGAAGAAGAACTGCCGCCCGATCTCGGCATCGGCGACCATGCGGGCGGATCCGGCCCCGGTGATGCCGAGGATATCGTTCGGGCCCGAGCGCGCGTGATCGGCGAGCGACAGGCTCGTGCGGCGCGAAAGGCGGCGCGTCAGTTCGAAGCCGCCTTCGTGGTTCCGGGCGTCGAGCTCGCGGTTGTGGACGTATCTGCGGTAGGTGAATCGGTAGTCGGTATGAAGCGCCGTGCGCTGTCCGGCGAAGTTGAAGAAGATTCCGGGGCTGATGGCGGCCGCGCTGTCGCCCCGGCGTTCGTCGATCGTGCCGAGCAGGTTGTTGTCGTAGTAGCCGAACGCGCCGAGGACGAAGCCGAACCAGTTGCGCTTGTCCCGCGATATTGCGTCGGAGATGCTCCCCTGCTGTGCCCATGCGGTTGCGGCGCAAGCAAGGAGCAAGAGCGCAACCCATCGAATTCTGGTCATAGGATGCATATGGCGAATCCCGCCCCTCCGGGGCCGGTTATGTTGGAGTTTGGGTG
>CAZHQK010000163.1:0-12057 GCA_964534795.1 uncultured Acidobacteriota bacterium | reverse complement strand
TGTATTTCTCGGGCGACCAGCGCCCGGCGGGGCGCACGAGGCGCGCGAACAGGAGCGTCCCCACGATGAAGGCCACCGACACGGCCATGAAAAGCAGCACGCTCGCAAAGGAGAAAAGCATTTTTCCCTCCTGCCGGCGCTTGCCGCCCGGCGTTCGAGAAAGTGTTACCTTACATAGGGTAGCCCCATTTTGCAACGCTGAATTTAACAGCCGGGATGCTCGACCTCGAAGCCGCCGGCTGCACGGCCCGGACGCCGAAACCGGAATTTCCGGGTTGAGTCGCCCGCCGGCATGAAGGTAGAATCCGCCCATTATGAAAGCGATACGATTTCACGAACACGGCGGGGCCGATCGATTGCGCTACGAGGACGTGCCCGATCCGGTTGCCGGGCCGGGCGAGGTCGTGGTGCGCGTCAAGGCCTGCGCCCTCAACTACCTCGATCTCTGGGAACGCAACGGCCTGCCGGGCGTGTCCATTCCCGCTGCCCCATATCTCGGGAAGCGACGTCGCCGGCATCGTCGAGAACGCCGGGCCGGGCGTCACGCATGTGAAGCCCGGCGACAAGACCCTCGTCTGCCCCGGGCTGAGCTGCATGCAGTGCGAGGAGTGCTTCCGCGGGCGCGACAACTACTGCCGGCAGTACGCCGCGCTGGGGTATTTCACCGACGGAGGCTACGCCGAACTGGTCCGCATCCCGGCGGTCAACGCCCTGCCCTATCCCGACGGCATGGAGTTCACCGACGCCGCCGCCATCCCGCTGGTGTTCATGACCGCCTGGCACATGCTGGTGACGCGCTGCGCCGTGCGCCCCGGCGAGTGGGTGCTGGTCATCGGCGCCGGCAGCGGCGTGGGCAGCGCCGCGATCCAGATCGCCAAGCTGTTTCGCGCGCGCGTGATCGCCACCGCGGGCGGCGAGGACAAGGTCAAGCGCGCGCTCGAGCTGGGCGCCGATCATTGCATCGACCACAGCCGGCAGAAGATCCGCGACGAGGTGCGGCGCATCACCGACAAGCGCGGCGTCGATGTGGTCTTCGAGCACGTCGGCGCGGCCACGTGGGAGGACAGCCTGGCGGCGCTCGCGCATCACGGCCGCCTCATCACGTGCGGTGCCACCACGGGCTTCGACGTGCGCGTCAACCTGCGCTTCCTGTTCGCGCGCGAGCTTACGGTGATGGGCTCCTACATGGGATCCAAGCACGAGCTGCTCGAGGTGCTCAAGCACGTGCGCGCGGGGCAATTGCGGCCTGTCGTTTCCCATGTGTTTCCGCTGAAGGAAGCCGCAGCCGCCCAGACCGTTTTGGAGAACCGCCGGCACTTCGGCAAGGTGGTTCTGGCGGTCGATTAGGTCTGCCGGCCCTCCGGGGCTCGGCACGCGGGCGGCCCGGTTCCGGGGGTTCGCTGCGCTCACCCCCGGCTACCGGCTCAGGGCCCCTGCCGGGGCCGGATGGTAGGTCTGCCGCGCCGCGCGGGACCTACGCGCGCGAACATACATTCCTGGAGCCTTCCATGATACGAACGCTGATATTCATCATCCTGCTCCTCGCGTCGTTCGGGTTTTTTGCCCGCAGTGTCCGCCGGATACTGCGGGCGCTATCGATCGGACGGCCCGAGCGGCGCTTCGACCAACCCGGCCGCCGGCTCAGAAACGTGCTCGCCGTCGCCTTCGGCCAGAGCAAGCTGCTGCGCGAACCGGGCGCCGGACTCACGCATTTCTTCCTTTTTTGGGGATTCATCATCCTGCTGAGCGCCATCATAGAATCCATCATCGAAGGGATCGTGCCCTCTTTCAGCCTGCAGGTGCTCGGGCCCCTGTTCCCGCCCCTGGCCGTACTGCAGGAAATCATGGGAGTGCTCGTGGTGATTGCGGTGATCGCCGGGCTTGCGCGCTGGCTCGTCCTTACGCCGCGCAGGTATTTCGGGCCCGAGATCGCCCCGTACGTCCGGCTCGACGCCGCATTGATACTGCTGACGATCCTGGCGATCATGGCGACGATGTTCGGCGTTTTCGCCGCCCGCGTCGCGATCACGGGCGAGGCGCCTGCCGCCCGTTTCATCTCGCTGCAACTGGTGCCGCTGCTGCCTGCAGGGGAAGGGGCGCGCCTGCTGTATGAGATCTCCTGGTGGGTGCACATCGTTCTCGTCCTCGGCTTCCTGAACTACCTGCCCTACTCCAAGCACCTGCACATCCTCGCGTCGATCCCCAACGTCTATTTCTCGTCGCTCGAGCCGCGCGGCGCCCTGCCGAAACTCGATCTCGAGCAGGAGAACGCCGAGAAGTTCGGGGCCGACGACGTGCGCGAACTGACCTGGAAGCAGATCCTGGACGGTTACTCGTGCACCGATTGCGGCCGCTGCACCGCGGCGTGCCCGGCCAACCTCACGGGCAAGCCCTTGAGTCCGAGAAAGATCATGATGAATATCCGGCAGCGGACGGCCGAGCTGGCCCCGGTCGTGCTCGCCGGCGCCGACGACAAGCACCGGGATGTCCTGGAACATCGCCTGCTGGACAATTTTGTGACCGAGGAGGAGCTCTGGGATTGCACCACCTGCCGCGCCTGCCAGGAAGAATGCCCGGTCATGATCGAGCACGTACCCACGATCGTCGACATGCGGCGCTACCTGGTGCTCACCGAGGCGCGCTTCCCGGCGGAATTGACGGCGACCTTCAAGAACCTCGAGACCACGGGTTCGCCCTGGGCGTTCAGCCCCGAGTCGCGCGCCGACTGGGCCGCGGGCCTGGACGTTCCGCTGATGGCCGATGCCGCCGACCGGGTCGAGTATCTGTATTGGGTGGGCTGCGCCGGCTCGTATGACAGCCGCTACCAGAAGGTCGCGCGCGCCATGGTCCAGGTTTTGCGCGCCGCCGGCATAAGCTTCGCCATCCTGGGTCCGGAGGAGAAATGCAACGGCGACCCGGCGCGCCGCAGCGGCAACGAGTACCTGGCTCAGATGCTGATCTCGGAAAACATCGAAACCCTGCAGCGCTACCGCGTCAAGAAGATCATCACCACCTGCCCGCACTGCTACAACACGCTCAAGAACGAGTACCCGCAGTTCGGCGGCCGTTACGAGGTCGTGCACCATGCGGAGCTGATCCGCGCGCTCGTCGCCCAGGGGCGCATCCGGATGCGCGCCCAGGCGCGCCGGCGCACGACCTTTCACGATTCCTGCTATCTCGGCAGATACAACGGCATCTATCGCGCCCCGCGCGAGGTGCTGGCTGCGGCCGGGGCCGAGCTCGCCGAAATGAAGCGCACGCGCGACCGCGGCCTTTGCTGCGGCGCCGGCGGCGCCAGGATGTTCATGGAAGAAACCGTCGGCAAGCGCGTCAACGTCGAGCGCACGGAGGAGGCGCTGCGCCTCCGGCCCGAGACCATCGCCACGGCGTGCCCCTTCTGCATGACCATGCTGGTCGACGGTCTCAAGGCCAAGGACGCCGACGAGGCCGTCGCCGTGCGCGACATCGCCGAGATCGTCGCCGAGGCCCTGAAGTAGGTCCGCCGCGCCGTGCCGGACCTCCGTCCCGGAGGGACGGAAGCTGGTAGCTCCAGGTGAGCGAAGCGAACCTGGAGAAAAGCGAGCGGCATGCGGCAAGCCCCGAAGGGCCGGCAGAAGCATATGCCGGAGATCCCGGTCTGTCGGCCCTCCGGGGCTTCGTTCATTGATACGCCCCTTCCCGGGGGTTCGCCTCCGGCTCACCCCCGGCTACCGGCTCAGGGCCCCTCCGGGGCGGTGTCCGTCCCGGAGGGACGGAAGCTGGTAGCTCCAGGTGAGCGAAGCGAACCTGGAGAAAAGCGAGCGGCATGCGGCAAGCCCCGAAGGGCCGGCAGAAGCATATGCCGGAGACCCCGGTCTGTCGGCCCTCCGGGGCTTCGTTCATTGATACGCCCCTTCCCGGGGGTTCGCCTCCGGCTCACCCCCGGCTACCGGCTCAGGGCCCCTGCCGGGGCCGTGTCCGTCCCGGAGGGACGGAAGCTGGTAGCTCCAGGTGAGCGAAGCGAACCTGCCGGGGCCGCCAGGAAGGCGGCGCGCGGGACGCACTCGCGATCACTCGATCCAGTCGGACCAGGATTCCAGGCGCTTCTTGAGCGCCGCCATGAACTGATCGGCCACGGCACCGTCCACGACCCGATGGTCGAACGACAGTGTCAGATACACCATCGAGCGGATGGCGATGGCGTCGCCGATCACCACCGGACGCTTTTCGATTCCGCCCACGCCCAGGATGGCCACCTGAGGCTGGTGAATGATGGGCGTCGCGAACACCGAGCCGTAGACCCCCGGATTGGTAAGGGAAATCGTCCCGTCCTGCACGTCCTCGGGCTTCAGTTTCTTCGACCGCGCCCTCGCGGCCAGGTCGTGAATCGCCAGCGCCAGCCCGGTGAACGAGCGCAGATGCGCGTCCTTGATGACGGGCACGATCAGGCCGTCTTCCAGCGCCACGGCCACACCCACATTGATCGCCTTCTTGAAGACGATGTTGTCGCCCGAAACCGAGCTGTTCAGGATGGGGAACTCGCGCACCGTGTCGACGAGCGCCTTGACGAAAAAGGGCGTGTAGGTGAGCTTGATTCCCTCCCTGGCCTCGAAAGCGTCCTTGTGCTTTTCGCGCAGGCGCACGATCGAAGTCATGTCGACGTGAAAGACCGTGTGCACATGGGCCGAGGTGCGCTTGCTCGCGATCATGTGCTCGGCGATCGACTTGCGCATCACGCTCATCGGCACGGTCTCGGCCCCGCCCGCAAAGCGCGGCGGTTCGGGTGCCGGCGCCGCGGGACGCGGGGCCTCCACGGCCGGGCGCGCGGGCGGCGCGGCAGCCGGAGGCGGAGCGGCGGGACGCGGTGCTGCCGCCGGTGGTGCGGCTGGCCGGGGCGGGCGCGGCGCCTCAGCCGCGGGGGGCTTCGGCGGCATGACCGGCGGGCTCGGCTCGAGCGGCCGGCCCAGGTACTTCTCGATATCCTGCTTCGTGACCCTACCCCCCAGACCCGTGCCGCGGATCTTGGAGAGGTCGATCTTGTGCTCGCGCGCCAGGCGCCGCACGAGCGGCGAAGTCCGGACATCGCCGGCCGCCGGCGCTTTTTCTTCGGCCGGCTTCGCTTCCTCGACGGGAGCCGGCGCAACCGGCGGGGCCGCCGCGGCGGGCTCGGCCGGCTCCGGGGCGGGCGCCGGAGCCGGAGCGGCCGGCTCGGGCTCGGCGGCTGCCGGTGCCGGCTCGGCGGCCGCAGGCTCGACCGCCGGAGCGCTCCCGGGCGCCGTCGCCACCGCCTCCGCAGCGGGCTCTCCCGAGGGCGCGGGCGCGGCTTCTTCCTCGCGGATCACCGCCACGACGGTATTGACCTGCACCGTCGCCCCTTCCTGGAACAGAATCTCGGAAAGTACGCCGGATGCGGGCGCGGGAATTTCGGAATCGACCTTGTCGGTGGAGATTTCAAACAGCGGCTCGTCGCGCACCACCCGATCGCCGACTTTCTTGAGCCACTTGGTTATCGTCCCTTCGACGATGGATTCGCCCATCTGGGGCATGATCACGTTGGTCGCCATGACTCGCTCGATCTCCTCGCATGGTTCGGCCCGCCGCCTCCCGCTCCTAGTAGGAAGCCAGCTTGCGAGCCGTATTCATAACGTCGGAAACCTTCGGCAGGAAAAACTCCTCCAAAGGCGGACTGTATGGCACGGGGGTGTCCGGGGCCGTGACCCTGAGCACCGGCCCGTCCAGGTAATCGAAAACCTCCTCGCAGATGACGGCCGCCAGTTCGCCCGCGATGCCGCCCGTGCGCGTGTCCTCGTGCACGATGAAAACCTTGCCGTTGCGCCGCACCGAATCCAGGATGGTTTCCTTGTCGAGCGGCAGCAGCGTGCGCAGGTCGACGACTTCGAGATCGATGTTCTCCGCGGCGAGCCGCTCGGCGGCTTCGAGTACGACGTAGAGCATGGCGCCGTAGGTCAGAACCGTGATCTGGCGCCCCGTGCGGCGCACGGCGGCCTTGCCGATCGGGACGACGATCTCGCCCGGCGGCAGATCCTCCTTGATGCGCCGGTAGAGGAACTTGTGCTCGAGATAGATCACGGGATCCTCGTCGCGGATCGCCGCCTTGATGAGCCCCTTGGCATCGTAGGCGGTCGCCGGGGCGACGACCTTCAGCCCCGGGGTGTGGACGAAGTACATCTCGGGGTTCTGCGAATGGAACGGGCCGCCGTGAACGCCGCCTCCGCACGGGCCGCGCACTACGATGGGCACACCCGCGCCCCAGCGATAGCGCGACTTGGCCGCGAAGTTGGTGATCTGGTCGAAGGCGCAGGAGATGAAGTCGATGAACTGCATTTCCACGATGGGGCGCAGCCCCATGTACGAGGCGCCGATCGCGGCACCCACGATCCCCGATTCGGATATGGGGGTGTCGAGAACGCGCTCGGGGCCGAAGCGCTCGAGCATGCCGGCGGTCACCTTGAAGGCGCCGCCGTATGCGCCCACGTCTTCGCCCATGATGAAGACGCGCTCGTCGCGCTCCATCTCTTCCCAGATCCCCTGGCGGATGGCCTCGAGATAGGTGACGGTGCTCAATACGGTTCTCCTGCGATCGACATTGCCGGCTGTCGGCTCTTACATGCGAAACTCTGCCGGCCCTCCGGGGCTTGGCCGGCCTGCCCCCGGCTTTCCGGGGGTTCGCCTTCGGCTCACCCCCGGCTACCAGCCCAGGGCCCCTGCCGGGGCCGTGTCCGTCCCGGAGGGACGGAAGCTGGTAGCTCCGGGTGAGCCGAAGGCGAACCCGGAGACAAGCGGCCGGTTCAGGGCCCTGCCGGGGCCATGTCCGTCCCGGAGGGACGGAAGCTGGTAGCTCCAGGTGAGCGGAGCGAACCTGGAGAAACGGGAGCGCGCGATTGCGAAGCCCCGAAGGGCCGGCAGAAAAACCGCACGCCCCCGGACTCTGTCGCCCCTCACGGGCTCGGTTGTCCCACCCCCGGCTGCCAGCCCAGGGCCCCTGCCGGGGCCGCCAGCCGGTTCGGCACGGCGTGCCGGACCTACTACCTGCACCCGCCGTATTCCCGAGGGCCGGCGGAGGTCAATAATAGACACCATGCAGGCACTCCTCGGGCGCGGGATAGGGGCTCTTCTCCGCCCACTCGACCGCGGCGTCGATCTCGGCGATCACGCTCTCGTGCAGCCGCTTGACCTCATCGAGCGTCATGACTCCTCCGGCGATCAGCCTCTGCTGCAGAGCGGAGATCGGGTCTTTCTTCTCCCACTCCTCGAACTTTTCCTTGGGCACGTACCCGGCGTCGTCGTGCGCCGAATGGCCCGTCATGCGGAAGGTCTTGCATTCCAGCAGGGTCGGGCCTCCTCCGGCGCGCGCCCGCTCGATGGCGCGGCACGAGGCGTCGTATACGGCCAGGACGTCGTTGCCGTCGACGATCTCTCCGGGGATATTGTAAGCGGCCGCCCGGTCGGCGACGTTGGCCACCGGCATCTGCAGCTCGAGCGGCGTCGAATAGGCATACTGATTGTTGTTGCAGATGTAGACCACCGGCAGCCGGTGCACGGCCGCGAAATTGAGCCCTTCGTGCCAGTCGCCGCGGCTGGTGGCGCCGTCGCCGAAATAGCACAGGACGACCCGGTCCTGCCGCCGCATCTTGAACGCGAGCCCGATGCCGGCGGCGACGGGGACATTGTCGGCCAGCATGCTCACGAAGGCGATGATGTTGAGCTTGAGATCGCCCATGTGCATGTTGCCGTCCCGCCCGCGCGTGTAGCCGTCGCGGCGCCCCATGTACTGGGCGAGGATTCTCCCCGGGGTCATCCTGCGGATCAGCAGCGCGCCCATGTCCCGGTGCGACGGGCAGACGACGTCGTCCGGGCGCGTCAGGATGCAGGAACCCACGCCGATGGCCTCCTGGCCGCGGCCGACGTAGACGCCACCGACGATCTTTCCCTGGCGATAGAGCTTGCGCTCGATGCGGTGCTCGAGCTCCCTGGTGAGCAGCATGTAGTACATCATGCGCTTCAGGGTCTCGGCATCGATCGCCGCAGGCGCCGCCTGCCCGCGACCGGGCCCGCGCCTCGCGGCCGCCGCTCGCGGACCTCCCGTTCGAGCGCTTTCCTTCGCAGGCATAGGCCTCCCGGCCGCCTTCACCGGCGGCGCACCTCCTCGAGTGCCGGCGCGTGCGCGCCCGGCGCGAACGCCGCCGCTTCCTCCTGCAGCCTTTCGAGCTCGGCCGGCGTCATGGTGCGCCCGAAAACGATTCCGAACTCGTCCGCGACCGCCGCGGCCACTGCGGCCAGCTCCACCGGCCGCCCCAGGATGCCCGCGACGGAAGCCACGCCCTTGCCCACCAGGCCGCAGGGGCGGATCAGGTCGAAATAGGACAGGTCCGTCGTGACGTTGAGGGCGAAGCCGTGGCGCGTGATCCAGCGGCTGATATGCACGCCCATGGCCGCAATTTTCCCCTGCGTCGTCCACACGCCGGTCAGCTTCTCCAGGCGAAAGGCCTCGACGCCGAAGCGCGCGAGCGCGCGGATCAGGGTCTCCTCGAGGTTGCGCATGTAGCCGTGGACGTCGCGCTCACCGCCCTCGAGCTTCAGAATCGGATATCCCACCAGCTGCCCGGGCCCGTGGAAGGTGATGTCGCCGCCCCGATCCGTCTCGTAGCGGGTCACGCCGCGGCGCTGCAGGACCTCGTCCGGTACGAGCAGATTATGCCATTTGCCGCTTCTTCCCAGGGTGATCGTCGGCGGATGCTCGAGCAGCAGCAGCACGTCGGGCACAAAGCCGTTCTTCTTGGCCGCCGAGATCGACAACTGCAGCTCGAGCGCCCGGGCATATGCCATCGTGCCCGCTTCGACGACGTAGCAGGTTCTTGCCGGTGCGCCCACCTGCCCTCTCAATAATGGATGGCCGCGCCGTAGACGGCGCGCGCCGCCTCCGCGATCGACTCCGACTCGGTGGGATGCGCGTGGATCAGGTGCGCCACGTCCTCGGCCGCCGCCTCAAGGCCGATGAGCGCCGTGGCTTCGCCGACGAGTTCGGTCACGTGCGGCCCGATCATGTGGATGCCGAGGATCTCCCGGTGCCGCGCATCGCAGACGAATTTGACCCAGCCCTCGTTTTCCCCCAGGATCGTGGCCTTGCTGTTGGCGGCGAAGGGGAACCTGGCGGTGAGCACCTCGCGCCCGCGCTCGCGCGCGGCCGCTTCCGACAGCCCGACGCTCGCCACCTCAGGGCTCGAGTAGGTGCAGCTCGGAACCAGGTCGTAGTTGATCGGCTCCGCTTCCCGGCCGGCGATCCGGTTCATGGCCAGGATGCCCTCGTGCGACGCCAGGTGCGCCAGCTGCGCCGTGGGCACACAGTCGCCGATGGCATAGACGCCCGGCACGCTGGTTTCCATCTGCCGGTTGACCTCGATGTAGCCGCGCGCCGTCGCCACGCCGATCGTCTCGAGGCCGATGCCTTCGGTGACCGGCGCGCGCCCGACGGCGATCAGAGCCTTCTCGGCGGCCACGGTCCTCTTCTCTCCCCCCGCGATCGAGACCACCGCCTCGGCCCGGCCGTCGGCGACCTTGATCTCCTCGAGCCGGGTGTCGGTCCAGATCTTGATTCTCTTGCGCACGAGGATGCGCTTGAGCTCCTCGGAGACTTCGTGATCCTCGAGCGGCAGTATGCGCGGCAGCATCTCGATGACGGTCACGTCCGTCCCGAAACGCGAGAAGATCGAAGCGAACTCGATGCCGACCGCGCCCGCGCCCACGACCAGCAGCGACTTGGGAACCGCCTCGAGGTCGAGGATCTCCTTGTTGGTGAGCAGCACGCGCCCGTCGGGTACCATGCCGGGGAAGAGCCGCGCCTCGGATCCTGTGGCGACGACGATGTGGCGCGCCCGGACCTCGGAGACCCCGTCGCCTTCGACCTGGACGGTCGTCGGAGACGTCAGCGTCCCCTTGCCGCGGATCGTAGTGATCTTGTTTTTCTTCATGAGGAACTCGGTCCCCATGGCCAGCTTCTTGACGATCCTGTCCTTGCGCGCCTTGACCTGGCGGAAGTCGAGGTTGATGTCCTTGTACAGGATGCCGAACTCCTTGCCCTTGAGCGCCTTCTCGTAGAGCTCGGCGTTCAGCAGGAGCGCCTTGGTGGGGATGCAGCCCCAGTGAAGGCAAGTGCCGCCGAACTTCGCATACTTCTCGATGAGAGCCACTTTGAGCCCCAGCTGGCTGCCGTGGATGGCCGCCACGTAGCCGCCGGGACCGCTGCCGATGACCGCAACGTCGTAAAGATTCGTTTCAGTGCTCAAGCGTCACCCTCTCTTTTCGCATGCCTGGTTCATGGATGGATTGCCCCCGGACGAGTCGTCGGTTAGGATAATGAGGACGACGGCCCGCAAACGTCCCGCAGTGCCGGGCACAGGCGAGAAGATTAACATCGGGCCGAGAGACGAGTCAAGGAAGGCGCGCGCAGCGCATGGAACCGGACATTTACGAGGCGATCGTCGAAGGCCGCCGCCGCGGCGAGCGCATGGCGCTCGCGGCCGTCATCGCGCGCCGGGGCTCGACGCCGCGCAAGGACCCGGCCAAGATGCTGGTGTTCGAGGACGGCCGCCAGATCGGCACCGTCGGCGGCGGCTGCATGGAAGCGGAGGTCTCCAGGGCGGCCCTGGAGGCGATCCGCACGCAAAAGCCGCAGCTGCTGCGCTTCGACCTCACCGAGGACGACCTCGAGGAAACCGGCCTGATCTGCGGCGGCACGCTGGAGGTCTACGTGGAACCGATTCTGCCGCAGCCGTGGCTGTTCATCCTGGGCGCGGGGCACGTCGGGCGCTGCCTGGCGCGCACGGCCCGCGATCTGGGCTTCAGGATCGCCGTCGCCGACGACCGCATCAAGTACGCCAACCGCGAGCGCTTCCCCGAAGCCGAGGCCCTGCACGTGGGCGATTGGGAGAAGGTGCTCGAGGAACTGCCCGTCGACCCCTCGTCCTATGTCGTCATCGTGACGCGCGGCCACCAGTTCGACCTCGTGTGCCTGCGCTTCGCCCTCAAGTCGCGTGCGCGCTACATCGGCCTGATCGGCAGCCGGAGGAAGATCCGGCTCTTTTTCGAAAAGCTCGAGAGCGAGGGCGTCGATCCGGCGGAGTTTGCGCGCGTCTCCGCGCCCGTGGGCCTCGACATCGGCTCGGAAACCCCCGAGGAGATCGCCGTCAGCATCGCCGCCGAACTCATCGCCGTGCGCAAGAACGTCGACCTGCGGCGCCTGAAAGAAGGCGCTTCCCGGCCGAGCCCGGCGCCTCAGCCGAGCAGCTGATCGATGCGGTAGATCATCCCTTCGCGCGTGTAGGAAGCCAGCTCGACGATTCCCGTGTCCATGCGGATCGCGTCCTCGGGGCAGGCCTCGACGCAGAAGCCGCAGAAAACGCACACCCCCAGGTCGATGTCGAAGATTCTCGGCATCTTTTCGATGTTGGGATCGGGATGCTCCATGGCGACGATGTGGATGCAGCGCGCCGGACACACGGTCTCGCACATCATGCAGGCGACGCAGCGCGGCGTGCCGTCGGCGCGCTTGGTCAGCCGGTGGCGCGAGCGCAGGCGCATCGCAGCCGGGCGGCGCTCCTCGGGGTATTGATAGGTGACGGTCGCGCCCTTGTCGACCTTGAATCCCACCAGCCGGGCCGCGTGGCGCGCGAGGTTGGAGAAGAAGTGTCGGGCCGTGAGCGCGAGGCCCTTGACGACCTCGACGATGTAGATGCGCTCGAGCAGGGTTAGTGGCTGCTGGCTCATACGCGCGTAACCATAGCCAATCGGCGCGCCAAAGGCAAGACCCGGCGTGGTCCCGGCACGCGGGACGCGCCTACACGCCGGGTCTGCCGGCCCTCCGGGGCTCGCCTGATCGATACGATCCTTCCCGGGGGTTCGCCTGCGGCTCACCCCCGGCTACCAGCTCAGGGCCCCTCCGGGGCCGCGTCAGTGCCGGAGGCACGACAGCTGGTAGCTCCGGGTGAGCCGAAGGCGAACCCGGAGAAAAGGGAGCGGCATGCGACAAGCCCCGAAGGGCCGGCAGAAAAACCGCACCCA
>CAZHQK010000162.1:0-6321 GCA_964534795.1 uncultured Acidobacteriota bacterium | reverse complement strand
TGTGGCGAGGCGATAGCGCACCAGGGAGCGGCGCGACAGCGGCGCTGGAAAAAGGAACTGGATCTCCGCCTCGCTGAAACGGATGCCCCTGCCCTTGCCCGGCCAGAGCCAGGGCACGAGGACGGCGAGCAGCAGCAGGATTGCCAGCATGGTCTCGACGGCGGGCAGGACTTCCACGACGGATGCGGGTGTCGCGCCCGCGCGCGCAGGGTTGAAAACCTGCCGCTGGAATACCAGGACCAGGTATCCCAGTCCGGCCAGGGCGGAAACGAGGTACTTGGGCTGCCGCAGCCGCTTCCACCGGGAAAGGGCGCGGTTCTTCATCGATACGATCAGGTAATAGGCCAGCGCTCCCGTCATGGCTCGGAATTCTCACCCGGACCGGCCGTCACCCTGAGAAAGATCTCCTCGAGGTTGGCATCGCCCCTGAGCTCGGGTAGGCTCGCGGATATCTCCTCCAGGGTGCCGTGCATGACCTTGCATCCCCCCTTCAGAATGAGAATGCGGTCGCAGATCTCCTCGACCAGATGCAGCAGGTGCGAACTGACGATCACCGCCGCGCCCGCGCGCGCCCGCTTCTGGATGGTCTCCTTCATTCTGCGGATCCCCAGCGGATCGAGCCCGGTCAAGGGTTCGTCGAAAAGCATCGCCATGGGGGAATGGAGCAGGCAGCAGGCGATCACCAGCTTCTGCTTCATGCCGCGCGAGAGCTCCGCGGGCAGGGCGTCGGCCTTGTCGGCAAGCTCGAGCTCCTCGAGCAGAGCGCGGGCCTTGGGGGCGAAATCGGCCACCCGGTAGATGCGCGCGACGAACTGCAGGTGCTCCATCACCGTCAGGTAGTCGAAGAGCCGCGGCTCGTCGGGCATGAACGAGATCAGGCGCTTCGCCCCCAGGGGATCGGAAAGCAGCGGCCGCCCGCAGATGCGGATCTCGCCGTGCGTGGGCGGAATGATCCCCACCAGGCAGCGCAGGGTCGTCGTCTTGCCGGCACCGTTGGGGCCCACCAGCCCCAGGATCTCGCCGGGCGCCACCGTGAACGACAGGTCCTTCACCGCCGCCAGCGAGCCGTAGATCTTGGTCAAGCCGGATACTTCGATCGAGGCTTCGTCCATAGCACATGGGCGGCCGCCCGGAGCTCCGGCGGCCGCCGATAGGATCGCTTCAGCGCGCACGAATTGTACCACGGGCGCACCGCCCCTATTCGAGGCGGGCGTGCGCGAGTTTCGGGGTTACGTAGCCTGTCACCGAAACTTCTGCAGCTGATTGAGGAGGGCGCCGAGCCTCTTGAGCTGCTCGCCGTAGCCGGCCCAGTCCCCTTCGCGCTGGGCCTGGAGGGCGCGATCGTAGGCGTCCTTGGCCTCGCGCAGCAGTCTCTCGATCGCGGCCGCCTCCGCGGGCGCCGCCGCTGCGGGCGCGCCGCCCGCCGGCGCGCCTCTTTCGACCGGGGTCAGGGCGCCGCTCTCGAAGATGCGGTCGATCGAGGCCTCGAGCGTCTCCTCCATGGCGATGCGGTTCTCGTAGGCCACAATCACCCTCTTCAGTTCGGGGATCTTGCCGCTCTCGGCGCGCAGGTACAGGGGGCGGACATAGATCAGCGACTCCTCGATCGGGATCACCAGGAGCGTGCCGTGCAGCACCTGCGAGCCGCGCTGATCCCACAGCGAAAGCTGGCGCGAAATCTCCGGATCCTGGTTGATGCGCGCCACGATCTGGCGCGGCCCGTAGACGAGCTTCTGCTTCGGGAAGCGGTAGACGACCATCTTGCCGTAATGCTCCCCGTCGCTGCGCGCCACCATCCAGGCCGAAAGATTGTCCTTTCCCCGCGGCGTGAAGGGGAGCATGAGGATGAACTCCTCCTGCTTCTCCTGCGGCAGTTTCATGACCGTGTAGTAAGGAACCATGATGCGCGCGCCCTCGGCCGTGGCGAGCGCGGGGATCTCCCACTGGTCCTCGCGGTTGTAAAAGACCTGCGGGTTGGTCATGTGATAGATGGAATAGATCGAGGTTTGCAGGCGGAAAATGTCCTCCGGGTAGCGGACGTGGGCGCGCAGATCCGCCGGCATCTCGCAGATGGGGCGGAAAACCGCAGGAAAGATGCGCTGGTAAACCCGGATGACGGGATCATCCGGATCGGCCACGTACAGGTCGACCGTTCCGTTGTAGGCGTCGACCACCACCTTGACCGAATTGCGGATGTAATTGCCCACGCCGCGCGTCGGCGTGGAGTAAGGGTAGTGATTTCCAGTTGTATAGGCATCCTGGATCCAGAAGAGCTTCCCCTGGGAGATCACCATGTAGGGGTCGCGGTCCAGCTGCAAGAACGGCACCAGGCGCCCGACGCGCGTCCGGATGTCGCGGTAGAAAAGGAAGCGGCTGTCGTGCCGCAACAGGGGCGAAAGGACGATGTTGATGTCGCGGAAATAGAAGGCGAAGAGCAGCTTCCTGAAGAACGACTGCACCGGGATGCCCCCGCTGCCGGCATAGGTCGTGTAGACGTTTTCCTCACCCGAGGGATAGTCGAACTCCTTGGTACCGCTCTTGAGCACGACGTATCCCCGGGTCAGCTCTCCGAAATAGATCTCCGGGCGCTCGATCCTGAACCTGGGGTCGGCCGCGCGCGGCGGGATGTCCTGCACCATGAGCACCGGCAGCCCCTCGGCGGTTACGCGATTGACCGGGCCGAGCGTCAGGCCGTAGCCGTGGGAGTACGTCAGGTGCTCGTTGATCCAGTTGCGCTCCGGCAGGCTCGCCGAGTCGAGCTCGCGCGGCGAAAGCATCATCTGCTGCGGCGTGCCGTCGAGAATGTAGCGGTCGTTGTCGACCGAGGCGAAGCGATAGTATGTCCGGATTTCCTGGATCTGGCTGAAAGTGTCGAGCAGCGGCTCGTGATCCCACAGGCGGATGCTGCGGATGGTGGGCTCGTTGGCGCGGATGTCCGCGGGCGTAAGCGACCGGTCGACGAAGAGCTCCCGGTCTTCGACCTTGTCGACGCCGTAGGCGCGCAGCGTGGCCTGGATGTTGCGCTCGAGTTGCGGCAGCTCGCGGATCAACTCGTTCGGGCTCACGATGAATTTCTGCACGAGCGCCGGGTAAATGCCTCCCGCGAGCAGGACCGCGACATAGGCGCCGACCGCGAGATAGGCCGGGCGATTGGTCGCGGCGAAGGCGTTGTAGACCCACAGCACCGCCGCCAGCAGCGAGCAGACGGCGAGCGCCGCGAGCAGCGGCAGGCGCGCGTGCAGGTCGACGTAATTGGCGCCGAACATCAGATCGTGGCTGGAAAGCAGCAGCGCGAAGCGCTTCAGGTAGGCGCTCGCGGCGAGAAGAAGGAAGAGCAGCGCCAGCAGCAGCGACGCGTGCCTCCCCATGCGCCCGCCCTTGCCCAGGCGCATCAGGCGCTGGGCCCGGAAGAGGCCCTTGAAGAAGCCGAGCGCCAGCACTCCGCCCGCGCCCACGACGCAGACCACGATGGCGAGCCGCACCGCTTCCGCGTACAGCGGCAGCGAGAAGAAATAGAAGCCGATGTCCCTGCCGAAGACCGGGTCGCGCTCGCCGAAATCGACCCGGTAGAGCCAGCGCCACACCAGGTCCCAGCGGTCGGCGGCGCGCGCCGCGATCAGGAAGGCCAGCAGCAGCGAGAGCAGGCCGACGAACCGGCCCACCGCTTCCTGCGTGAAGCGGTAGGGCGCCATACCGCCGTCGGCGCTCGGCAGCATGATCTCGATGAAACCCGGCCCGCGGCCCGCTGCGAGCAGGTTGAGGTACAGGAAAAAGAATATGACCGCGAGCGTCACCGTAAAGACCAGGGCCTTGGCATAAAGGACGGTGGTGAAGAGAGGCGCCTTGTCCAGCTCCTGGAACCACAGCCAGTCGAAATACAGGTTGACCGTAAACGACAGCCCCCCGGCCAGCAGGAGTACGACCAACAGCAGGATCATCCAGGTAATGTTCTTGCTCATGGCTCCTCGCTCGTTTGCTTGGGTGGGGCCAGCATGGCATTGCATGGGCGACAAATCAAGCAAACTCGGCATAAAACGGAAGGCCCGGCGGGCGCTCGCGCCGCGTGCCGCGTTTGTGATATCGTTTCAGGCCGATGCCCGCGAATGCTCCGACGAAGGAAGGCGTCATCCAGAAAAGGGTGCTCGTGTGCGCCTCTCCGGACACGGTCTTCCGCGCTCTCACCGAGGCCGGGCAGCTGACCGAGTGGTTTTGCGACCGGGCCGAGGCCGATGCCCGCGTGGGAGGCGAGCTCAAGGCATACTGGCGCTGCGGCAAGCGCGGCTACCAGGGCCGGGCACTCTTCCGGCGCCTGGAACCTCCCTGCCTGGTGGAGCTGGAATGGATCGACGACGGTACGGGAATGCTCGGCAAGAACCAGAGGCACACGCTCGCCTACACGATCCGCCGGCGCAAGGACGGCAGCGAGGTGCTGGTGTACGACGAAGGCTATCCGCCGCCCGATCCGGAGGCCATGGCGGTACTCGAAGAAGGGTGGATCTCGGTTCTGCGCGACCTCAAGGACTATTGCGAGACGCTCGAACGCTCCTCCAGGCCCAAACGGCCCCGCGGATCGCCCGCCTGACCGTGCTGGTGCTGTCGGCGCTGCTCGGTGCCGCAAACGCGGCCGCCGCCGTCCTGACGCCCGCGGCCGCGGCCGCCTGGGAGCGTTACTACCGCTGGGCGGACGCCCGGGCGGCGCGCCCGGCCCGGGCTTCCGAGGCATTCCTGTTCCAGGACCGTCTGCCCCCGGAGCGGCACAGCGAAATACGGCGCAGGCTGGCGGCAGGCGGGACGTATGTCGAGCGCGTGACCGGCGTCGTGCCCGAAAACAGCGGATTCTCGCTGCCCGGCGCGGAAATCCACCACTGGTGGGGAACCGTGCTCGTGCCGCATACGAAGCTCCCCCGGCTGCTCGATTCGCTGCAGGATTACGACCGCCACGCGGGGAAGTTCGCCGACGTGGTCCGCTCGCGCCTGATCTCCAGGGAGGGAAACCGCTTCGTTTTTTCCCTGCGGCTGAAGCGCACCAAGGCGTTCGTGAGCGCCGCCTACAATACCATCCAGGAGGCGGTCTATTATGCCGTCGATTCCAGGCGTGCCTGGAGCCGGAGTGTCGCCGGCCGGATCGCCGAGATCGAGAATGCCGATACGCCGAGCGAGAGGGAGAAACCGCCCGGCGAGGACAGCGGCTATCTCTGGCGCCTGGTCAGCTGGTGGCGCTTCGAGGAGACCGACGGCGGCGTCATCGTCGAGATCGAGTCGGCGAGCCTGAGCCGCGACATACCTTTCGTCGTCAAGCTCATCCCGGGCGTGAGCGCCTATATTCGCTCGACTCCGAAAGACTCGATGGAATCGGTGCTCGCCGATCTGCGCCGGAACTTTGCGGGCCGCCGGCAGGCGGCGCGACGCTCACCCGGCGGCGGTCTTGACGCGCACCTGGACGTCGATTCCCTGCCGCACGCTCTGGGTGACGACGCAGAAATCCTCGAACAGCTCCAGGCAGCGCTCGAGCCGGGCCTGGTCGGCGGGCGCGTGCCGGGGGTCGATCTCGACTTCGACTCCGGCGATGCGCAGCCGGCCCTGCGCGTTGCGCGCCAGGCGGACCGTGACCTCGGTATGGAGGGCGCCGAGGTCGGCGCGCGCCTTGCGCATGCAGAAGAGCAGGCTGGCGCTCAGGCAATTCCCGATCGCCGCGGCCAGGATGCGCGCGGCGTTGGGTGCGGTGTCCTTGCCCAGCGGCGCCGGCTCGTCCATGAGCAGATCGGGGTAGTGGTCCTTGTCGAAGCGCACGCGGAACTCGTAGTCGCGTATCTGGTCCATGGATATGCGCACCCGGCCGTGATCGGCAGTCGAAGCTTTTTCGGGCTGCGGCCCGGAATTCGCCATGTCGTTTCCCTCCTGTTCGGTGAAGTCGCGGCTCGGCCGCAGGCTCTACCCTGCCTCCCCGAGCCCCCGGTTATGGTACCCTTCGCTCAAGGGGTGTTCCAGAAGTGTTTGGGATCGTTGGATTATTGTCGATTGCTCAATGAGTTAGCGGAAAGTGACCATGCGGTGGAGTACTGCGAAATACGGCCTTTTATGGCATATTTTGGACACTTTTTGGACACTTTTCCGACCTAACTGGCATGTTAGTACTCTTGGATGAATTGATGTGTCAGTTATTCGTCGACGTCGTCTTCCCACTCGTCTTCGTCGGCTTCGTCCTCGCCGTCTTCCTCTTCGCGTAGGGCGTCGATGAGGGTGAAAATCTTCTGCGCTGGGTGAAGTCCGAGTTCCTCGACGAGTTCCTCGATGTCGTCAGCTTTGATGTTGTTGATGTTC
>CAZHQK010000161.1:0-6388 GCA_964534795.1 uncultured Acidobacteriota bacterium | reverse complement strand
GAATAAGATATCAGAAACGCCCGTCTGTCGGCCCTCCGGGACTCGCCTGATCGATACGCTCCTTCCCGGGGGTTCGCCTGCGGCTCACCCCCGGCTAACAGCTCAGGGCCCCTCCGGGCCCATATCCGTCCCGGAGGGACGGAAGCTGGTAGCTCCAGGTGAGCGGAAGCGAACCTGGAGAAAAGGGAGTGGCATGCGACAAGCCCCGAAGGGCCGGCAGAATAAGATATCAGAAACGCCCGTCTGTCGGCCCTCCGGGGCTCGCCTGATTCGATCCGCCCCTTTCCGGGGGTTCGCCTGCGGCTCACCCCCGGCTAACAGCTCAGGGCCCCTCCGGGGCCATATCCGTCCCGGAGGGACGGAAGCTGGTAGCTCCAAGTGAGCGGAAGCGAACCTGGAGAAAAGGGAGTGGCATGCGACAAGCCCCGAAGGGCCGGCAGACGGATACACCAGCAAGGCCCCTCTGTCGGCCCTATGGGGCTCGAACGATCGATCCGCCCCTTTCCGGGGGTTCGCCTGCGGCTCACCCCCGGCTACCGGCTGAGGGCCCCTGCCGGGGCCGGATCGCGGGTGGGTCCGGCACGCCGCGCCGGAGCGCCATCCCGTTGCTTCAAGCCACCGGTCCCTACTTGACTTCGTAGAACCTCCAGCTCGGCTTGTAGTCGCGCGTCAGCCGCTGGTTGGTCAGAAGCGCGCGCAGCATCTCGACCGGCATGCTGTTCTCGCGCATCACCGCGTCATGGAATGCGCGGTTGCTCATCTTGCCGGACTCCACCAACTCCCGGTGCAAGGCGCGGAACTGCAGCCCGCCGACCATGTAGGCCGCCTGGTACAGCGGGCCGTAGCCGCCGCCGAACGAGCGGCGCACCTCGCCGATGGCGTTTTCCGGCTCGTGGCCGACGCGCCTGACCAGGAAATCGATGCATTCCTGCGGCGTCATCTTTTCCAGATGGAAGTTGAGCGAAAAGATGATGCGTGCGCACCGGTGCATGCGCCAGAAAAGCATGCCGATGCGGTTCTCCGGCGACCTGGGAAAATCCGTGTCGTACAGGAACATCTCCCAGTACAACGGCCAGCCTTCGCCCCAGAAACTCGTGCTGAACAGGCTGCGGTAGGTGCGGTAGCGTGCCGTCATGAAACCGGCCAGGTGATGGCCGGGAATGAGCTCGTGGAACACCGTGGCGCGCGCGAAATGGATGTTGTTGCCGCGCATGCTCATCATCTTCTGTTCCTGCGTCATGGTGTTCGTCGGGTAGGAAACGCTGATGACCTCGCCGCCGGTGAAGAACGGGTTCACCAGCTGCCGCTCGGGCGACATCATCTCGATGCGCCAGCTTTCGCGCGCCAGCGGCGGTATGGTGATCAGGTCGTGCTCGTCGAGGAAGCGGATCGCCTCGAGCGCCAGCTCGCGTACCAGGTCGGCCTGCCTGCCCGGCTCGACGTAGAGGTTCTTCACGTATTCGAGCGCCTTCATCCAATCGTCGCCGTAGCCGAGCTGGCGCGCGGCCTTCTTCATCTCGTTCTCGCACCACTCGAATTCCTTGTTGGCGATGGCGATCAACTCCTCCGGCGTGTACGGGATCATCTCGTGGGCCAGCTCGGCCATGAGGGCGTCGTGCCCGATGGGATCGCCGATGATGTCGGCGCTGCTGCCGGGCTCGGCCTGTGTCACGGCGGCGCGCCCTCCGCGCGCGCCCGCCGCAGCCGCGCCGCCGGCCTGCTCTGCGCCGGCGCCCCGGCCCGCCGCCGGGGCGGCCGCGGCTTCCGCGGGTTCGGGCCTGAGCCCGAGGACGCGCTCGCGCAGGAAGGCGACGTAGTCCTGCAGCGCGCGGTCCGCGGACCTGTAGGGCACGTCCACCCACCACGTGAACAGTGGATCGTAGCCGTTGTAGAAACCCGCCCAGCTGCGCAGCGTGTTGCGCAGGCCGTTGATCAGGGCGACGGCGCGGTTGGCGACCGTCTTCTTGACCTTGATGGGCGCCACGCCGCCGGGCGCCTTTCCCTCGGGCCTCAACCCCGCTTCCACGCCCTGGCGCGTCGCCGCGATCTGCTTGCCCAGATCCGCCAGGAGCGCTGCCGCCTTCTGCGGATCGACCTTCTCCATCCGGCGGCGCGCTTCCTCCAGCCCGATGATCGCCTGCGCGAAAGGCATGAGCGGAAGCGCTTCTTCGGCGTTTTTCGCCTCGAGATCGAGACGCCGTTCCTCGTACGCCAGGTGATTGAGCAGCAGCAGATAGTCGACCTTGTCTTCCTGATTCATGGCGTCGAAATTCACGGCCGCGAGCGCCTGCCGCCATTCCCGGTAAAACTCCTTCATGCGATTGCGCCGCGCCTCCGAGTACTCCACCGGGAACATGCGGTTGAGGGTGGCGCGGTCCACCGCATAGCGCATGACCAGGCCCGGCATCTCCCCCGGCGGCAGCTTCATGTCGTCAGTCTCGACGCCCGCGGTGCCGCGCCGCCCCTGCGCGCCGGATTGCCGGCCGTCGGAACGTGCCGCGGCGAGCAGGCTGCAGGCGGCGAACAGGCCGACAAGGGCCGTCGCGGCCGCACGCGCACAAAACCGAATGTCACGGACTCTTCCCATCGTCATTCCCTCCCCGTGGAAAATCCATCCCGCAACGCTGCGCTCCCCCGGCGGCGCCGCGCTCAGGTCCGCCGCGCCCGGATCAGCGCGTAGACCAGGGCGCCGAGCAGCACGATGACGAAGCCGGGCCAGGTGGTCGCGGGCCGATACGCGATCAGCACCGCCAGCACGCCCGCAGCCCCGGCGACATAGACGGCGGGAACCACCGGGTAGCCGACGACGCGGTAGGGCCGCTCGGCGTCGCGCCGGATGCGGCGCAGGCGGAAAACGCCCGCGATCGTAAGGACATAGAAAAGCAGCGCCGCGGAAATCACGTAGTCGAGCAGATTGCTGTAAAGATTGCCGTAGGCCCCGGTGGCGGGATCGTAGGTGCGCGGCAGCACCAGGAGCGCAGCCCACAGGCCCTGGGCGTAAAGCGACCAGCCGGGCACCCGGGATCGGTTCAGGCGCCCCGCCGGGCCGAAAAAGAGGCCGTCCTTCGCCATCGCATAGTATGCGCGCGCTCCCGCCAGCACCAGGCTGTTGATGCAGCCGAAAGTGGAGATCATGATGGCGATCGCCATCAGGCCGGTGCCCACGCCCGGGTATATGGATTCGAGCATCGCCGTGGCGACCCGGTCGGCGGGAGCGTTCTGCATGGCCGACAGCGGGAGCGTGCACAGATAGGCGACGTTGGCGAGCAGATAGAGCGCGATCACGACGATGGTCCCCAGGGCCATCGACAGCGGCAGCGTGCGCCGTGGATTCTTGACCTCCGCCGCCGCGAAGGTCACGTCGTGCCATGCATCCGCCGAGAAGAGCGAACCGGTCTGCGACACGCACAGGGCCACGAACAGGCCGAAGGCGGTGGCGATGTCGAGACCCAGCGAAGCGTTGAAGCCGCCGGTGCGCCAGAAATCCGAGAAATTCTCCCGCAGGGCATCGGCGTTGCGGCCCACGAAAATCCCGAGGAAGATCACCGCCAGCAGCGCCGCCGTTTTGGCGACCGTGAACAGGTTCTGCACGATCTTGCCGTACTCCAAGCCGCGGCTGTTGGTCCAGGTCAGGAGCGCGATCACCAGGATCCCGACCAATTGCGCGTTCGACAGCGACACGGCATAGCGCGCCGACAGGTGCACGGGCGGCACCAGGTAGCGGTCCTCCCCGATCCAGGGCAGAAGCACGGCGGAGAAGCGGGCGAAGGCGACCGCCACCGCGGCGATCGTCCCCGTCTGGATCACCCCGAAGAGCGTCCAGCCGTATAGAAAGCCCCACAAGCGCGAATACGCCTCGCGCAGGTAGACGTACATGCCCCCCGCTTCCGGCATCATGGAGGCGAGCTCGCCGTAGGACAGAGCCGCCGTGATGGTCAGCACGCCGGTGACGGCCCAGGCTACCAGCAGCCACCCGGGTCCGCCGATCTGGCGGCTCATGTCGGCCGAGACGATGAAAATGCCGGAACCGATCATGACCCCGATGACGACCATCGTGGCATCGAAGAGGTTCAAACCGCGAACGAATCCCGCTTCCTCGGACCTTCGCCCGGCATCCGCAACGGGCAGGCTTCCTTCGGGCATGCTTTCCCTCCCGGGCCGACGGCGGCGGCGTCAGCCGCTGAACAGATTGCGCACGACGAACCAGACGTTGGCCGGCCGCTCGGCCAGACGGCGCATGTACCATGGGAACCAGTAGCTGCCGTAGGAGATCAGAACTTTGGCGCGATATCCTTCCCGGGCCAGGCGCAGCTGCTCGGGGCGCTGGATGCCGTACAGCATCTGGAACTCGTAGGCGTCCTTCCCGAGCCCGGCGGCTTCGGCATGTTCCTGCACGCGCCGTATCAGGCGCAGATCGTGCGTGCCGATGGCGACGCGCATCCCCTTCTGCCGCGCGGCGGCATCCAGCAGCCGTGCGGCCAGCCGCGCGAAGTTCGCATCCACATCGCGCCTGCGCGGGTAGGCGTGTTCCCGCGTTTCGCGGTACGCCCCCTTGACCAGGCGGACGGCGGGCGCGAGCGGAAGCAGGCTCCCGAGATCGGCCTCCGTGCGGTAGAGATAGGCCTGGAGGCAGACGCCCACGTTGGGGAACCGGGCGCGCGCCCGCCGGTACTGTTCGAGCGTGCGGTCGACGTACGGGCTGGATTCCATGTCGATCCACACCATGCACTCCCGGCCCGCCCGCTCGAGGATGCGGCACAGGCTTTCGTGGCACAGCTCCGGCGAAAGGTCGAGACCCAGCTGCGTCAGCTTGACCGAGAGATCGCCCGGGAGCGCAAGCTCGCGCATGCGGCGCAGCAGCTCCAGGTAGTGCCGCGTCACGGCGGCCGCCTCCCGTTCTTCGGTGACGTTCTCCCCCAGGCGGGTGAAGACCGCCGACAGGCCCTCCCGGCTGAATTCGCGGGCGGCCGCCAGCGCATCCTCCACATCCTCCCCAGGCATGAAGCGCAGGACCGCGCGCCGCACGAAACCGTAACGCGTCGCGCGCGCGCGCAGCCAGCGGCTCTGCGAAGCAGCCAGAAGCAGGGTACGCGTCACTCCCATCCTGTTCCTCCCGCGGCACGGAGCACGCGTCTATCACTACCACGAGAACGACCCGCGGCGCCACGCCAATCTCGCCTGCAGGATCGCACCCGGGTCGGCGGCGGCCGCACGGCAAATTGGATTCGGCGGCGTGCGGTCGCGTACAATGCACCCGGCACCGCAATACGGGAATTGACATCCACCGGAAAGGCTGCGGCTCATGCTCTATTCGAGAATCTTCGGAAAAACGGTACGGGAAACGCCGAAGGGCGCTCTGCCCGCGGCCCAGCGCCTGCTCGTACGCGCCGGCATGGTGCGGGCCGCCGGGCCGGGGATCTTCGTCTTTCTCCCGCTGGGGCGGCGCGTCCTGCACAAGATCGCCGCCGTCGCAGAGGAGGAGTTCTCGCGCCGCGGCGTGCAGTTCCTCGAAGCGCCGGCGGGCTGCCCCGCGAGCCCGCCGGGCCGGGCGCCTGCGGCCGAGTGCCGGCGCGCGCTCGCCGCGCAGCGCCGGCGCATCGTCGAGCACTACTTCCTGGCGGCGCACCACGACGACGACCTGTGCCTGCTGGCCGGGGCATTGCCGATGAGCTACAGGGAACTGCCGCTCATGCTCGGATTCCGCCGCTGGAGGCACGAGGAAGAAGGGCGCGGCCCGGCGGCTTTCACTGCCGCGCGCCGCTTCCTGATGCAGGCCGCCTACAGCTTCGACGCCGACGAAGAAGGCGCCCGGGCGAGTTGCGCGCTCCTGCATGAAGCCTGCCTGGCCGCATTCCGGAGAATGGAAGTCGAAGCGGTCGCTTTGCGCGCGCCGGCCCGCGCTCCCGGCGCATCCCCTTCGGAAGAGTTCGCGGCCTTCTCCGAGGCGGGCGACGAAGAGATGGCCGAGTGCGACGCATGCTCCTACCGGGCCTCGAGGGAACGGGCGCAGTCCGTGTCGGCGGCGCCGGATCCGAACGAGGAGCCGCGTCCGCTGGAAGCGGTCTACGGTCCCGGCATCGTCGACACCGCCCGGCTCGCTTCCTTCGTCGGCATCCCCTGGGAAAAGACCACCAAGACGCTTCTTTTCGAGGCCGACGACCGCGTCGTGGCGGTGTGCGTGCGCGGCGACTGCGAGGTCAGCAGCGCGAAGCTCGCGGAAGTGCTCGCTTGCGGGCGCCTGAGCCTCGCGCCGCCCGACACGGTACGGGAACTGACGGGCGCCGATGTCGGCTACGCCGGGCCGGTCGGACTGCCGCAGGAAGTGACCGTCCTCTGGGACCTGACGACGGACGGCAGGGTGAACTTCGAAGCCGGTGCCAACCGGACC
>CAZHQK010000160.1:0-11690 GCA_964534795.1 uncultured Acidobacteriota bacterium | reverse complement strand
CCCGGCTACCAGCTCAGGGCCCCTCCGGGGCCGGATGATCGCCCCGAACCGCATCACCGCGATTTTCAATGCTTCGCCTGCGGCTCACCCCCGGCTACCAGCTCAGGGCCCCTCCGGGGCCGGATGATCGCCCCGAACCGCATCACCGCGATTTTCAATGCTTCGCCTGCGGCTCACCCCCGGCTACCGGCTCAGGGCCCCTCCGGGGCCGCGTCAGTGCCGGAGGCACGGCAGCTGGTAGCTCCGGGTGAGCCGAAGGCGAACCCGGAGAAAAGGGACGGCATGCGACAAGCCCCGAAGGGCCGGCAGATGGATACATCAGAAAGCCCCGTCTGTCGGCCCTCCGGGGCTCGCCTGATCGATACGCACCTTTCCGGGGGTTCGCCTGCGGCTCACCCCCGGCTACCGGCTCAGGGCCCCTCCGGGGCCGGATGATCGCCCCGAACCGCATCACCGCGATTTTCAATCCTTCGCCTTCGGCTCACCCCCGGCTACCGGCTCAGGGCCCCTCCGGGGCCGGATCGGTCCCGCGCGGCGCGCGGGAGCTACTGCATCCAAGGGTAGGCGGCCTTGCGCTCGACAAGGTAGTCATACAGGACCGCGGATTCCCCCTGTGTTTTGATCTTGTCCTCGAAGAACTTCACGATCGCGTCGCGGCGTGCCAGCACGCCGTCGATTTCCATCCCGTTCAGATACTTTCCCGTTTTCTCCCTGAGCGTTGCCTTGTCCAGCTTGCGCAGGTTCGCCAGCAGATAACGGTCGCACTTCACGAGATTCTTGGGCTCCGGGAGCTGCGTCGTCAGCCGAAACGCGCGCGTGTGGTCGATCATCCAGATGTCCCAGTTCTTCGTGATCACGACGTTGCCGAGATTGCGGTCGGTGTTGGCGATCAGCTGATCGAAAACGCGGACGACATACATCTGCCGGTTCCAGCTCTCGGGATTAGGCGGCGCAACCTTCTTGTTCCTGCGCTCAAGCTCGTCCATGAGCACGTCGTCGATCCACCAGGTCACGGAAGCCGAGCGCCCCTCGACCTTGCGCTCGACGGTGACCGGAATCATGTTGATGTCGAGAATGCGATCGAGGATGTAAGCCGCCAGATTGAACTTCCAGGTATCCTTGAAATTGAACTCGGTGCCCATCGCAGTTTCGAACTTCGTCTTGGATTCGTCGATCGTCTGGATGTGGGCATCGTGGGTGCCGCGCTCGCTGCTGAGCGCGGCCCGGCTCGATCCCGTAATCCCCTTGCCCGCGTCCTTGCGGCGCTCTATTTTCGCCTCGAGCAGGAACTTCTCCTTTTCGGCGCGGCTCCAGAGGGCCGGATCGTTCTCCTGGGCCGCGGCCGGAAGCACCGCACAGCAGCCCCACACGAGCATGGTCGCGAACGCAACGATTGCCGGCTTTTCTGTTCTCATGACTCCTCCGATCAGGAATGACGCGCCGCCCTCTCTCGAAGAATGAAGGTGCACTTGCCCCGTTTATACAGCGCGCGCTGCAGGGGTGCAAATGGAAAACGCTCAGGGTTTGACTGCGGGCGCCGGCGCCCGCAGCTCGCGGATCAGCTTTTCGATCGGGGAAGGCGGCGGGTCGAGCGCCGCGGCGGCTTCCAGATAGCGCAGCAGGCCTTGGCCCGAGTCCGCAGGCAGGCGCAGCTTCTTGCCCCTGTGCAGCGTCCAGGGGACGTCGTTTTCGATCACGAGGCATGCGGGCGGACCGCCGTAGTACGCCGACATGCCCACGTCGATCATGACCACCTTCCCCTGGAAGCGCGGCAGTACCGCGGTCTGCGTCGGCGTATGCCCTATGACGATGCGGCTCGCGCCGAGACTGCGGAGCACCTCGTCGACGTGGCCGGCGAGCGCCGCCTCGTCGCCGCGTGCCAGCTCGCGGCACCACAGCGGTCCTTCGCCGTCCCGGACGATTCCGCCTTCGAGCAGCGTGAAATCCCCGAGTTCGCGCCGCACGGTCTCGTTGATCGTGCGGATCGGCATGCCGGCGTACTTGGGGCAGATCCCTCCGTGAAGGAAGAGCGTGGCGCCGATTTTGACGGCCGCATTGCGGCCGCGCAGCCAGCGCCCGTACTCGCCGTTGGGGCCGTAGGCAAAACGGTATTCGAAAAATCCCGGAGGATGTTCCTGCTCCCACTTGGCCCGGAAGGCTTGGTCGGCGGCGAAGCTCGATCCGGCGGCCTCGGCTTTCGTGCGCAGTTCCTCGATTTCGCGCTCGTAGAAGGCCTGGCGCACCTGCTCCGACTCGGGCGTGCGGAACGCCTCGTACGCTTCCGGCGGCACGTAGCGCAGGTCCCCGTACAGGTTCATGGCCTCATGGTTGCCGATGAGAACGTGCACCCGCCCGCCGGCGCGCTCCGCCTGTTTCTCGAGCTTCATGAAAAGATCCAGGATCCTGCGCGCGTGCGGCCCGCGGTCGTGAATGTCGCCGGTCTGGACCAGGTGGGCGCGCCCGCCGCTCCAGTTGCCGCTCCGGTCGATGATCCTGGCGGCACGCAGCACCTCGATGCAGCGGTCGTAGTCGCCGTGCAGATCGCCCACGGCCACGATGCGCCGCACGCCCGCCCATTCGTCCTGGGGCAGGCCCTGCGGGCTGCCGGGAACGGCAAAGCCCAGCAGCAGGCCGCACAGCAACGCGATCACGGTCCTTCTCTTCATCATTCGCACCTTTCGTCGAAGCCTGGCTAATGATACCAGACGCCTGGACGCTGCCGCGATCAGGGCCGCCGCGTCTGCGGCCGCGGCGCGGCCGTCGCGCCGAGCGCCAGCGCCGCAGCGGTCGCCGTCGCCAGCGCGACAGCGGCGGCCGCAGTGTTGCCGTAGAGCCAGAAGCCGGTGCCCAGCAGGGCCGCATAAACGAGCGCGATTCCCAGCGAGGCGCGCAGCAGCCCGCGAGGCACATCCCAGCGCTCCGGCTCCATGCCGCCCGTGTCTTCGCCCTGCCGCGCCGCCCGCGCGAGGACCTTCCTCCAACCCGGCCCGCCGGGGTGCACGAGGCGGCAAAACGCCATGAGCTTCTCGTGCTCGACCGGGCGCGTCGCCAGTGTCACCGCGATCCAGCCGGCGGTCGTCACGGCCACACCCGCCGCGAGCCGCTGCCATTCGGCAAGAGCCGGCAGGCCGACGCGCTCGTGGACGAACTGGAAATACAGGGCGACGGCGAACGATACGGCCATGGCGGCGATTTCGCTTGCGGCATTGATCCTCCACCAGAACCAGCGGAGCAGAAAGAGCAGTCCGGTGCCGGCGCCGATCTGCAGCAGCAGGTGGAAGGCCTGGAGGGCGCTGCTGAGAAAGAGCGCCGTCACGGCGGCGGCCGCCATGAGAAGCGCGGTCGCGGCGCGCCCGATGCGCACCTGGTCCTTTTCCAACAGGTCCGGCCGGAGGAAGCGCTTGTAATAATCGTTCACGATATAGGAGGCGCCCCAGTTGAGGTGCGTCGAAATGGTCGACATCTGGGCGGCCAGAAGCGAAGCCAGAACGAGCCCCATCCACCCGGACGGCAGGAAGGTCAGCATGGCCGGGTAGGCAAGGTCGTGTTTCACGATCGCCCGATCGACTCCGGGAAATGCGCGGCCGAGCGCCTCGAGATCCGGGAACACGACGATCGAGCAGAGCGCCACGAGGATCCAGGGCCAGGGCCGCAGCGCGTAATGCGCGATATTGAAGAGAAGCGTGGCCCCCACGGCATGGTTCTCGTCACGGGCCGCGAGCATGCGCTGGGCGATGTATCCGCCGCCGCCCGGTTCGGCGCCCGGGTACCAGACGCTCCACCATTGTACAGCCAACGGGACGACGAAGATTGCCATCAGCTCGGAGGTGTCGGAAAAATCCGGGAGAAGAGAGAGCTTGCCGGCGACGGCCGGATGCGAAAGCAGGCCGGCGAGTCCTCCCACCTGCGGCAGGTGCACGCAGGCCCAAGCGGCGAAGATCGAGCCCGCCATGGCGATCATGAACTGGACGAAGTCGGTGAGCAGGACCGCGCGCAGGCCGCCGAGCATGGTATAGGCGGCGGTGATGATCGAGACGGTGCCCACGGTCTGCGCCGGGGAGAGCCCGAGCAGCACGCCGCCGATCTTGACGCCGGCGAGGAGCACGGCGGCCATGATCACGACATTGAAAAACACGCCCAGGTAGAGGGCGCGGAAGCCGCGCAGGAAAGCGGCGGACCGGCCGCTGTAGCGCAGCTCATAGAACTCGATGTCCGTCAGCACCTGCGAGCGCCGCCACAACCGGGCATAGACGAAAACGGTGATCATGCCGGTGAGCAGGAAGGCCCACCAGAGCCAGTTTCCGGCGACGCCGTGCTGGCGCACCATGTCGGTGACCAGGTTGGGCGTATCGGCGGAAAAGGTGGTGGCGACCATGGAAACGCCGAGCAGCCACCACGGCACGTTGCGTCCCGAGGCGAAAAACTCGGCCGCGCCCGACCCTGCGCGGCGGACACCGGCCAGCCCGACGGCCAGGGAAAGGGCGAAGTAGGCGCCGATGATCAGCCAGTCGATCCAGGAAAGGTTCATGGCGGCGATCCCGCAAGCCGGTCAGGGAATGAAGGACGGCCGATGGCGGGCCCCGTCGACCGCGTGCAGCTTCCAGAGCGCGGGTCGGTCGGGCGTCTGCGCCGCGAATCGCTCTGCAAAGCGCGCGCCGGTCTCGTGCTCGTCGACCGCGCCGGCCGCCGCCATGCAGATGAGGCTTCCGCCGAAGCCCGCCCCGGTGAGGCGCACCCCCAGAACACCCGGCTGCCGCGCGAGCCATTCGACCATGTCGTCGAGCACCGGCAGGCTGACCTCGTAGTCTTCGGCCAGGCTGCGGTGCCCTTCGTAGAGCAAACTGCCGGCGCGTTCGGCGTCGCCGTTCTCGAGGGCCGCGACCATCGCGAAGACGCGCCGCTGCTCGGTGACCACGTGGCGCGCCCGCCGGTAGGCGCGTTCGCCCAGGTCCCACCGGCAGGCTTCGAGCTGTTCCGGCGTCGCGTCGCGCAGGGCGCGGATTTCGGGCCAGGCGGCCTGCAGGACGGCGACGGCGCGCCGGCAGGAATCCTGCCGTTCGTTGTATTCGCTCGCCGCCAGCGCGCGCGGGATGCCGGAGTAGATCGAGAGGAACTCGACCGCCGCCGGCAGCCGCCTGTGACTGAGTTCGAGCGAGCGGCAGTCGAGCAGACCGGCATGCCCGGCGCGGCAGGCGCGCGCGGCGAACTGGTCCATCGGGCCGCAGCGTACGCCGACCAGGGCGTGATCGCCGCGCCGGCAGGCCGCGACAAGGCGGGCATCGTCCAGCTCCAGGCCCGCGAGGCGCTCGAGCGCGGTCGCCACGGCGATTTCCAGAGCCGCCGAGGAACTCAGCCCTGAAGCGATCGGCAGGTCGCCGTGAACGAGCAGGTCCGCTCCGGGGAGCCGGTGACCGTCGCGCGCGAGTTCGACGGCGACCCCTGCGACATACGAGGTCCAGCGCGGGCGGTCGGCGGGAACGCGAGCGGGATCGAATGCGAACGTTTCGCCGAGGGCGGTGGAATGCACGCGGATCGTGCGGTCGGCGCGCGGCGCGGCCGCGGCAACCAGATAGCGGTCGATGGCGATCGGCAGGACGTGGCCCTCGTTGTAATCCGTGTGCTCGCCGATCAGGTTGGCGCGGCCGGGGGCGGCCACGGCGAGCTGCGGATTCGCGGCGAAACATTGCCGGAAGGCGGTCACGGCCTGTTCGAAAAGCGATGTCGGCGCTGCCATAGGATCCCTCCGCGTCGGTCTGCCGCGCAGCGGCACGGCGCACATCATACCCGGAAAATTGGGGACGCTCCCCATTTAATTGGGGACGCTCCCCTATCCGGCGCGGCGCATGGGAGCGCACGCTCGAACCCGCTCCGGAAATAGGGAAGCGTCCCCGATTATTGAGTTGGGCCGCGCGTCGGAGTAGCATAGCGGCCGTCGCCTGCGATGTCGAACAGCGAGTTCTCCATGAACGATCCCGAAACGCCCGAGCCGCCTCCCTTGTTGCGCTGGTCGGTCCTGTGCTTCATCAGCCTGGCGATGTTCGGCAACTACTACATCTACGACTGCATCAGCCCGCTCGCCGACGTGCTGAAAGCGCAGCTCGGCTTTGCCGACTCCGACATCGGCCTGATGAACGCCATCTACAGCATGCCCAACATCGTCATGGTGCTCATCGGAGGCATCATCATCGATGCCGTCGGAACGAGGAGGGCGACGCTGCTGTTTTCCCTGCTCTGTCTGGCAGGCGCCGCGACCACGGCCGCTTCGGGGCGACTCGAGGTGATGGCCGCGGGAAGGCTTCTTTTCGGCATCGGCGCCGAGTCGCTGATCGTGGCGGTGACGACCGCGATCGCGAAGTGGTTCCGCGGCAAGGAACTGAGCTTCGCCTTCGGCGTCAATCTGACGATCGCGCGCCTCGGATCGTTCGCCGCCCTCAATTCGCCGACCTGGGCCCGGGGGCTTTACCGCACGTGGCGGGGGCCTTTGCTCCTGGCCGTCGCCTTCGGCGCAGTCTGCGTTCTGGGAGCGGTCTGCTATTGGGTCATGGAAACGCAGGCGCAGAAGCGTTACGCCCTGGAGCGGTCCGGCGGAACCGAGCGCGTGCAGCTGCGCGACATCGGGCGCTTCGGCGCGTCGTACTGGTACATCGTCGCCCTGTGCGTCACCTTTTACTCGGCCATCTTTCCCTTCCAGACATTCGCGGTAAAGTTTTTCATGGAGGCGCACGGAGTTTCGCGCGAAACCGGAGGCTTTCTTTCGAGCATGCTGACGGCGTTCGCCATGGTTTTCACGCCGCTGTTCGGGCTTTTGGCGGACCGCGTGGGGCGGCGTGCGCTTCTCATGATGCTGGGCTCGCTGCTGCTCGTGCCGGTCTATCTCATGATGGCCTACACGGACATTTCGCTCTACGTGCCGATGGCCCTCATGGGAACGGCCTTCTCGCTGATACCGGCGGTGATGTGGCCCGCAGTGGCCTACATCGTCGATCAAGCCAGGCTGGGCACGGCCTACGGCCTGATGACGCTCGTGCAGAACGTCGGCCTCGCGGGATTCAATCTGCTCATCGGCTGGGCCAATGACCATGCGGGCGCGGGCGCGCACAATCCCGCCGGCTACAACCCGGGCATGTGGATATTCTCGACGCTCGGCCTGGCCGGCCTCGTCTTCGCCTTCCTGCTGCGCAGGAGGGAAAAAACGGAGAGGCGATGATGAAAGAAAAGGAGATCAAGGAAGCGGTCATGGAGAAATACGCCCGAGCCGCGGCCGATGCGGCCGGGAAAAAGAGCAGCTGCTGCGGGCCGTTGGACTGCTACACCGACCCGATCACATCCAATCTGTACAGCATCCAGGAAACGGCGGGATTGCCCGAGGAGGCGCTCCGGGCTTCGCTCGGCTGCGGCAATCCGGCGGCCCTGGCGCAGCTCCGCCCGGGCGAAATCGTTCTCGATCTCGGCTCGGGCGGCGGCATCGATGTCCTGCTTTCGGCGCGGCGCGTCGGGCCGTCCGGCAAGGCCTACGGCCTCGACATGACCGACGAAATGCTCGCGCTCGCGCGCCGGAACCAGTGCCGGGCCGGGGTCGACAACGTCGAGTTCCTCAAGGGCGAGATCGAGAACATCCCGTTGCCGGACGATCACGTCGACGTCGTGATCTCGAACTGCGTGATCAATCTCTCGACCGACAAGGACCGGGTGCTGCGGGAGGCCTGGCGGGTGCTCAAGCCCGGGGGGCGGCTGGCGATTTCCGATGTCGTCGTGCGCGGCCCGGTCGACCCGCGGATCCGGCGCAGTGTCGAACTATGGGCGGGCTGCATCGCCGGGGCGCTCGAGGAACGGGAATACGTCGACAAGCTGCGCGCCGCCGGTTTCGTGGAGATCGAGATCGAACCCACCCGCGTTTACCGCGCCGAAGACGCGCGCCAATTCCTCGCCGCCGGCGGCTTGGATCCCGAGGTCGCCGGCCCGGCAATGGAAGGCAGATTCATCAGCGCCTTCATCCGCGCCCGCAAGCCGTGAGTTCCAATTCTGCTTGACGCGAGTTTCGGTGACAGGCTACTCAACCCCGAAACTCCCCCTTATACGGCAGTCATGCTGTGCAAGGAGTTTCGGGGTTGAGTAGCCTGTCACCGAAATTAATACTGGAGGATGGTGGTGACGGGGTAGCCGGCGAGGCGGGCCCGGCCGTTCAGGAAGGTCAGCTCCACGAGAAAGGCGAGCCCCACGACCTTCCCGCCCATTTTCTCCACGATCCCGGCGACGGCGCGCGCCGTTCCGCCCGTGGCGATCAGGTCGTCCACGATCAGGACGTTCTGCCCCGGCCGGATGGCGTCCTGGTGGATCTCCAGCGAGTCGGTGCCGTATTCGAGGTCGTAGGTCACCCGGTGGGTCGCCGCGGGAAGCTTGCCCGGCTTGCGCACCGGAACGAACCCGGCATGGAGCGCGTAGGCCACGATGGGCGCGAAGATGAATCCGCGCGCCTCGATGCCGACCACGAGGTCGACCGGGACGTCCCGGTAGGGCGCGATAAGGGCGTCGACCGCCTCGCGGAATCGCGCCGCGTCCTTCATCAAGGTCGTGAGGTCGTAGAACAGGATTCCCTTCTTGGGCCAGTCGGGGATTTCCCGGATCGCCGCCTTGAGATCTGTCATTCCTGCCACCCCTCGATGAGAAACGATGAATAATCCCCGCTGGGGGCGATGTCGCGGATTTCCAGGCGCTCGACATGCGCCATCGAAGGCCCGCGGGACACCGCCTCGACGAACTCGCGGAGCTTGCGCCCATCGCCTTGCACGACGATCTCCACGGTGCCGTCGGGAAGGTTGCGCACGTCCCCTGTCAGTCCCAGCCTCGTGCCCAGCCGCTGCACGAACCAGCGGAAGCCGACTCCCTGGACCATACCGTGCACGATGATGTGTTTCGCCTGCATGGGAAAGGGAGTGGTCGGGGCGAGAGGATTCGAACCTCCGACCTTACGGTCCCGAACCGTACGCGCTACCAAACTGCGCCACGCCCCGCCTGGAACCAGCGCAAAATCCTAGCGCACTTGCCTCAGCCGATCAACCCAATTCCGGGGATGCGGCGCCCGGGGAAAAGAGAGCGTGCCTGCCGGCGCAGCTCTTCGACCATGGCGTAGTCCGTCTGGTCGTTCTGCAGCGGCGTGACCGAGATGTAGTGGTCGCGCACGGCCTGGTAATCCAGGGGGATATCGTCTCTCGAGTCCTTGGGCGCGCCCGCGGCTGCGGGTTGCGCCCTTGCCGCGCGGTCGAGGGCGTTGAAGTGGGGCAGCGGCGGGCCGCAGCCCTGCCGGGTGATCTTGACCCCGCGGATGCGCCGTACCGGGATGTTCACATTGAGGCAGAAAGCACCGTCGCCGCTGCGCGCAAGCAGGCGCTTGACCAGGGCGCTGACGAATTTCACGCCGCGGGTGAAGTCGATCGGGGAATCGTCGTAGGCCTGGCTGACGGCGAGGGCGCGCAGCCCTTGGTGGGCGGCCTCGCGCGCCGCCGCCACGGTTCCGGAATACATGATGTCGTCGCCCAGGTTGGCGCCGTGGTTGATGCCCGAGATCACGAGATCGGGCACCGCCGGCGTCACGCTCTCGAGGGCATAGATGATGCAGTCGGCCGGCGTGCCGTCGAGCGTGTACTGGTTTTCGCCCGCCGCCCGGAGGGTGAGGGGCGCGCGCAGCGTGAGCCCGTGGCTGACGGCGCTGCGCTCACGGTCGGGAGCCACGACGATCACGTCGGCGAAATCGCGCAGGGCGGCGCGCAGGCGCTGCAGGCCTTCCGCCTCGATGCCGTCGTCATTGGTCAGGAGAATCAGGGCCACGATGCGAAATGGTCGGGACGAGTGGATTTGAACCACCGACCACATGCACCCCAAGCATGTGCGCTACCAGGCTGCGCCACGTCCCGACCGCAATCAAAGCTATCACTCGCGATCCAGCAAAGTCAATATGTTCTCCAGCTCCTTGCGCACCTCCCTGAGCGGCGCGCCGACCTGCCGCCGGCCGCCGTCGGCCGTCTCGCGCTGCGCGCCGGCGCCTTCGCGCGTAACGACCGCCCCGGCCCGGCCCTTCCTGCCGAGGTGCTTTCTCGCGCCCGCGATCGTAAAGCCTTCTTCGTAAAGCAGCCTCCGGATCTCGAGGAGCAGCTCGATATCCTTCGGCCGATAGATGCGCTGGCCCCCCCTGCTCTTCTGCGGCGCAAGCACGGGAAACTCCGTCTCCCAGTAGCGCAGCACGTGCGCCTCGACGCCGACGATCCTGCAAACCTCGCCGATCTTGTAATAGAGCTTCGTCGGAGTGAAGTCCATGGGCGTCACAGCGATTCCCATCGCTTCGCGGGCTTGAACTTGACCGCCTTGCGGCCGGCGATCGTGATCGGCCGGCCGCTGCGCGGATCGGCGCCCCGGCGGGCCTTTCTCTCGACCACGCGGAAGCAGCCGAAGCCGGTGAGGAGCACCTTCTCGCCGCGCCGCAGCCGCTCCTTGATGGTATCCAGTATCGTGTCGACGGTCTCCTGGGCCTGCGCGAAGGAAAGGCCCCCGTGAACCTCGTAGACCGCCTTGCTGAGATCGTGCTTGTTCACCTTCGCCATCCCGGCGGGTCGCAGTCGAGGCTTATACTAGTGAGCGCTCCCCGCAGTGTCAATCCCTGCGGAGATCAGCTGTCAGCTGTCAGCTTTCAGTAACAAGCCCGGCTGCTGACAGCTGAGAGCTGAGAGCTGACGGCTGATGACTGCCGCCCCCGGCCGCTATCGGCGCCGCGAGCTGCTGAAACGCTGGCGCAGGCGGATGGGCGTGGCATAGAAGCCGAACTTCTCCCGCAGCTCGTTGATCAGGAACCTCTCGGTGGAAAAGTGCAGCCGGCGGGTGCCGCCCGTGAAGACCACGAAGGTCGGCGGCACGTCGCGGGCCTGCGTTATGTAGCGGATGTTCCAGCGCTCGGCCGGGTGGCCGCGCTCCCACCGGCGGGCCAGTTCCGGAGCGAAAAGGTTGTTGAGAACGCTCGCTTGAACGCGCAGATGCCTGGCGCGCCACGCTTCCTGGATCATCGGGAAAAGCCTCGGCACGCGCTGGCCGGTCAGCGCCGAAACGGCCACGATGGGCGCATAGGAAAGGTATTTCATGCGCCGCCGCACCGCTTCGGCGTGCTTTTCGAAGGTGTGGGGATCCTTGGCGATCCTGTCCCACTTGTTGAGCACGATGATGATGGAGCAACCGGAATCGGATGCATAGCCGCCGATGGCGGCGTCGAGCTTGGTTACGCCCTCCTCGGCGTCGAGCAGCAGGAGTGCCACATCGGCGCGCGCCAGGTTCTTGCGCGCCATGACGACGCTGATCTTTTCCGTGCGCGCTTCCGTCCGCCCTTTCCTGCGGATGCCGGCCGTGTCGATGATGCGATAGCAGACACCCTCGCGCACCAGGCGCGTATCGACGGCGTCCCTGGTCGTCCCCGGGATTTCGCTGACGATCGTCCTTTCCATGCCCAGGAGCCGGTTGACCAGGCAGGACTTGCCGACGTTCGGCCTGCCGACGACGGCCACGGCGATTTCCTCGGCCGAATCCCCGCCGGCTCCGGTGCCGGCGTCTCCGGCGCGCTCGGCCACGGCATCCAGAACATCCTGCAGCCCGCGGTTATGCTCGGCCGAAACGGGAAACACCCTTTCGGCGCCGAAGGCGAAGAATGCGGC
>CAZHQK010000159.1:0-25756 GCA_964534795.1 uncultured Acidobacteriota bacterium | reverse complement strand
GGCGGGCGGGCTCCTGCCGCCGGAGGAGCTGCGGCCGCGCGTCCTGCTGCGCTGGGCCCAGGAAAAGGACCTGCTGGTGAGCGGCATGCTCGGCGGCGCGGAGGAACTGGCGGGCAAGCCGGCCGTCGTGCTGGCGCCCCTGGGTCAAGGGCACATACTGTTCTTTTCCAACAATCCTTTCTGGCGCATGCAGACGAGCGGCAGCTATATGCTGCTCTTCAATGCGGCGCTCAATTTCGACAACCTGTCGCCGAAGGGGGAAGCGAAGCCTGCCGGATAGGACGTGCCGGGAGCGTGATCTGCCCCGCGCGCCGCAGGCACGGAAGAAAGCAGCCCCGGCTGCCGGTTAGTGCGGCACGCCGTGCCGGACGGCGACTTGTCGGTCAAGGCCTTCGGTTCGGCGCAGGCGCGAAGATCTGCCGGCCCTCCGGGGCTCGGCGGATCGATACGCTCCTTTCCGGGGGTTCGCCTGCGGCTCACCCCCGGCTACCGGCTCAGGGCCCCTGCCGGGGCCTCTTCAGTGCCGGAGGCACGGCAGCTGGTAGCTCCGGGTGAGCCGAAGGCGAACCCGGAGAGAAGCGGATCCGAGGTGGGCAAGCCCCGGAGGGCCGACAGAGAGGCATGCGCGTTTTTCTGCGCAACAATGCCCTGGCGCAGGCCCGCCCGGCTCAGGGCCCCTGCCGGGGCCTCGTGATCGCCCCGAACCGCGCTCGAGCGCAGTGGACGATGCTGAGAACAAATGCCAGCGACATGATCATCGCACCCGAAAGGAAGGGCCACTCCTCCCCGAACTTGCCGAACGAGTATCCGCCCCATAGCGGTCCCAGGATCCTGCCGAGACTCGCCAGGGACTGAGCGATGCCCATGATCCCTCCCTGTTCCTCGATGCCGCTCGAACGGGAGAGCAGGGCCGCGACCGAAGGATTGTTGATCCCCGCGCCGAAGGACAGCAGGGCTATTACGGCGCAGTAGGCCGGCATGCCGGGGGCGAAGGGCATCAAGACGAGCCCGAAGATCATGCAGAACGTGCCTGCCGCCATCAGGGTTCTTTCGCCGAAAGCTCTGACCAGCCGGCCCACGAGCACTCCCTGCACCAGCACCATGAGGAGGCCGAAATAGGCGAAGAGGTATCCGGTCCGGCGCGCGTCCAGTCCGTATCGGTGCTCGTTCAGCAGTCCGAACGTGGCCTCCATGTTGGCGAAGGCGAATATCACCAGGAAATAAAGGCTCATCAGAAGCGCGACCGAAGGCCGCGACACGGCCGATGCCAGCTGCTCGAGCCTGAAATAGCCGGGACGCGCGCGCCCGCGGTTTTGCGAGGACAGGGATTCGGGAAGCTTGAAGTAGGCGAAGACGAGATTGGCGCCGGCCATCGCCGAGGCCAGCAGAACCGGCTTGTCGTAACCATAAGGCGCGAGCAGGCCGCCGATCGCGGGCCCGAGGATGAAGCCGAGACCGAACGCCGCGCCCACCATGCCCATACCTTTCGCCCTCTCTTCGGGCGGCGTCACGTCGGCGATGTAGGCATTGGTCGTCGGTATGATGGCGCCGGCGATCCCGGCGATCATCCTGCCGGCGAACAGGACGGGCAGGCTGGAAGCCAGCCCGAAGATGAGGAAGCCGATGCAGGATCCCCCCAGGCTCATGAGAATCAGAGGCCTGCGGCCGTGGCGGTCCGACAGGCGGCCCCATACGGGCATGAAGATGAACTGCATCAGCGAATAGCTCGTGGAGAGCGCGCCCACGAGAAAGGGAGAAGCGCCGTAATCTTCGGCATAGTACGGCAGCAGGGGGAGGACGATGCCGAAACCCACGAGATCGATGAAAACCGTGAAAAAAATGATTGCCAGCGGCGATCGTTTCATCGTGCACCGGGTGCTTGCGGGAAGCCGCAAGATACCAGAGCTTCGCGGCCTTGTCACCGGGATGCACTGCGCCTGCCGCTTGCCGGCCCGCGGTCCCATTGGCAAAACCGGCCGCCGGGCGCTATGGTATTTGCGTTATGCCCGGCAGTGGAGGTTGACCGGAAGTCATGGCGAACGGCACGAACGATGCGGAAGTCGTCTTTTTCGATGCGGCGGGCACCTTGTTCGAAGTGCGCGGCTCGGTGGGGGAGATATACAGTGCCGTCGCCCGGCGCCACGGCGTGCATGTGCCCGCGGCGGAACTGGACCGTTCTTTCGACGCCGCCTTCCGGATCCAATCGGCTGAGGGGCTGGCGCGTGCCGGTGCCGGGGCCGAAGCCGAAAAAGAATGGTGGCGCCGCCTGGTGCGGCAGGTATTCGGCACCCGCATGCCGCCGGGTGTCTTCCCGGACTTTTTCGATGAGGTCTACGAAGTTTTCCGCACTTCGCGCGCCTGGGTCCTTTACGAAGACACGATTCCCGCCCTGAAGCTCCTGCGCTCCCGGGGTTGTCGGCTCGGGGTCATCTCGAACTTCGACTCGCGCCTGGAGGATGTGCTTTACGGTCTCGGCATCGGAGGCTATTTCGAGCGCGTGATCTTTTCGTGGCAGGTACGCAGCGCCAAGCCCGACGGGCGCATCTTCCGGCACGCGCTCGCGCTCATGGGCGTCGGGCCGCCCGATGCGCTTCATGTCGGCGATTCGCTCGACGAAGACGTGCGGGGCGCGCGCGGCGCCGGTATGCGCGCCGTGCTCCTGGACAGGTCGGGCCGGCATCGCCGTTGGCATGGCGGGCCGCGCATCGAGAGCCTGGGCGAGCTGGGCGCGCTGTGCGCGGGCCCGCCCGGCGCGGGCCGTTTTCGGTGGCGGCGGCCGGACGCTTGATGCAAACTCTAGGTCCATGAAGCACCAGGTCCTGGCCGGTTCGTTCTCGGCTCTGGAAAGAAGATTTCTCGAGACGATCGCGGAGCTGCAGAGAACGGATCCTCTGGCGCCGGTCCCGGTTCTGGTGGGCTCCAACATCCTGGCCGCATACCTGCGCAAGCGCATCGCCGAGGAGAGTGCGGGAGCGGCCAATGTGCGTTTCTATACCTTCCTCGATCTCGTGAACAGGCTGGCCGGCGCCGCGGGGAGCAAAGCTCGACTTACAGACCTGGCGGCCGCGAGAATCCTGGAGGATCTGCTGGCGCAGCGCACTCCGGCGGTGTTCCGGCAGGTCGCCGGATTGGCGGGCTTCCGGGCGGCGCTGCTGGCGACCTTCCGCGACCTGCGCGATGCCGGCGTGAGCCCTCAGGTCCTGGATGAGTCCGTGCGCACACTGCTCCGGGTCGAGCCCGAGCGCGCCGACCACCTGCGCGGCCTGTCGGATCTGTTCGGGCAATACCGGCAGGCGGCGGCTTCCTTCCATGACGTGGGCGACGACTTCCGTCTTGCGCTCGATGGAGCGCGGGATGCCCCGCGGATCCTGCAGTCGGGCCGGCTGCTGGTTTACGGCATCTACGACGTGACCGGGCTGCAGTCGGAGCTGCTCGACGCTATGAGCCGCGCGCTCGAGATCACGCTTTTCGTCCCCTTTGTCGACGAATCGGCCTCCGGCTTCGCCGCCCCGTTCTTGAAAGAGAAAGCCGCCGTGCTCCGAGCCGATCCGATCCGATTGCCTGCGCCGCAGGGACCGGAGGGCTTGTCGGCCCTGGCCGAGAGGATCTTCTCTTCCGCGGATTCCTGGGGCGGGCCGCTGCCGGACGACGGTTCTTTCGCCCTGCTGTCGGTTCCGGGGGACTCGCGGGCGGCGGTGGAGATCGTGCGCGAGATCCTGCGCGCCGTGCGCGAAGGAGTGATTCGCGGCTTCTACGAGGCAGCGGTCATTCTGCGGCACCCCGAGGAGGATGTGGCGCTGCTGGGCGAGGTGTTGCGAACGCGCGGCATCCCGTATTACCTGCACGGCGGGAGCAGTTTTGCCGCGCGCCCGCTGGCGCGAGCCGTCGCCTCGATTCTCGCGCTGGAAAGCGAGGGTTTCGCGCGGCAGGCGGTTCTCGCGGCGATGGAATCGATCGGCGCGGCGCTTCCGGAGGCGGAGGCCGGCCGCTGGCAGTCCGAGGAATGGCGCGCGCTGACCAACGATTACCGTTTTCTCGCCGGCGCCGATGCCTGGGAGAGCGGCACGCGCGCCCTGCTCGAAGAGGCGCGGCGGGAACTCGCCGATGCCGAGAGGCGCCCGGCAGGTTCCGATGACTCCGATTCCGATGAAGGAGAGCCGCCGGTCGAAAGCGCGCGCCGCCGGTTCGAGTCCGCCCGCTTGCTGCGCGCCGGGTGGGAGGCGCTGCGGGACGCGGCCGCAGGCTGGCCCGCGAACCTGCCATGGGGCGGCTGGGCGCGGCTGCTCGAAGAACGACTGGAGCCGCTGCTGGGAGCGTCGGAGGATTGGGAGCGGTTTTCCACGGCCCTGGACGATCTTGCAGCTCTGGAGCCCGTGCACGGCGCGCAGCCGGTGGCGCGCAGCCGCGCGCTGGCGGCGCTCGGAGAGGCGCTTGCGTCCCTGACGCGCCCCGAGGGGCGCTTCCTCGAGAACGGGATCAACCTGCTTTCCACCGCCGCGGCGCGCGGCCTGCGTTTCCCCCTGGTCATCGTTCCCGGCCTGGAGGAAGGGAAGTTCCCGGCGCGCTTGCGCCAGGACCCGTTGCTCCTCGATCGCGAACGCGAGCGCATCGGAAAACCCTCGAGGCTGCCCCTGAAGTCGCTGCGCGCCGAAGAGGAAAAGCTGCTGTTCGACATGGCGGTGCGCGCGGCCTCGCGGCGCCTGGTGCTTGTCGCGTCGCGGCTCGACGAGAGCTCGGACCGCGAGCGCATACCCTCGGATTTCTTTCTCCGGGCCGCGGCCGCGGCGCGCGGCGAGCCGGTCGGGCTGCGCGAGCTGGCCGAAGGGAAGATCCCGGGATTCCGCTCCGTATCCCTCGAGAATCCCGTGCCCGCGGCGGGTTTGCCCGCGGTGGACCGCGGGGAGATCCGGCTGCGCCTGATCACGGAGGATCGCGCGCTCGCGGGCGCGGTCCTGGAGTCCCTGGCGCTCGAGGAGCCGCAACTGCTGCAGGGGCCTCTGGCTTTCGACCGCGCCCGCTGGCAGCCGCGGCTCACGGCATACGACGGGCGGATCACGCGCCCGGACCTGCTGGCCTGGCTGCGATCCCACGTGGGCCCCGCCGCGCTGCAGTTTTCCGCCGGGCGCATCGAGGAGTATGCCAGGTGCCCTTATCTCTTCTATCTCAAACGCGCATTCGGGCTGGCCGCGTGGCAGGAGGCGGAGCCGTCGGAGGCGCTCGATCCCCTGGAGCGCGGGAGCGCCGTCCACAGAATCCTCGAGAAGTTTGTCGGCAGCCTCGCGGGCCGGGATTTCGGTTCTCCGCCGGATGAGTTGTGGCCCCTGCTGGAGGGCCGCGCTCGGGCGGAGCTGGAAAGGGTGCGGCAGCCGGGCCTTCCGGACCTCCTGTGGGAGATCGAGCGTGACGGCCTGCTGTGCCTGCTGCGCCGTTGGCTGGACTTCGAACGGCAGAGAAGCGGTCAGGGCCTTGTCCCGGCGCGCCTGGAAAGGCCGTTCGGAAGAATGGGCACGCCGGCGGACGCCCCGCCGTACACCATGCGCGCCGGCAGGCATACGTTCAGCTTGCGCGGCCGCATCGACCGTCTCGATCTGACGCGCGACGGCCGCGGCGCGCGCGTCATCGACTACAAGATCGGGCGCCTGCCCCAGTCGGCCGAGAGAGACAGACGCTCGCTGCTCATGGGGGGAGAGAGGGTCCAGCTGGCCGTCTATCGCGGGGCGCTTTCCGTTCTGCCCGAGTCGGCCGGGGCGCTCGACGTGGTGGGCGAATACCTGCACCTGCAACCCGCGGATGGTTCCGTGAAAGTCCAATCCTTCACCGCGGAAGAGCTGCAATGCGCCCTCGGGCGCCTCGAGCGGATCCTGGAGATCGTCGGGGACCTGATGGAAGAGGGCGTGTTCCCCGCCCGGTCGCGCGGGAGCCTATACCCCAACGGGCACTGCTCGTACTGCGACTATCTCGCGATCTGCGGCAAGGACCGCATCCAGCGCGAAGAGCGCAAGTCGTACGATCCCGATGTCGGCCGCTTCGGCCTGCTGCGGCAGCTCGACGGCTTGGACGAGGACGATTCATGACGGACGATCGGCAGGCACGCTGGCGGGCGATCGAGGAAACCGCGCGCTCCATGATCGTCGAAGCCTCGGCGGGCACGGGAAAGACGAGCACGCTGATCGGCCGCATCCTGCATCTGGTGCTGCGGGCGGGGCCGGACGGGCCTCCCCTGCGCCTGGGCGAAGTGTGCGCCATAACCTTCACCGAGAAGGCTGCAGGCGAAATGAAGATCCGCCTGCGCAGTGAGCTCGAGAAGATCAGCCGCGGCCCGGGGGAGCTTGCCGACCTGGCGCGCCGGAGGCTCGGGGAGCTGGACGGCGCCGCCGTCTCCACCTTCCATGCCTTCGCCGTATCGCTGCTCAAGGAACGGCCCTTCGAAGCCGGCCTCGACCCGCAATTCGACGTGCTGGACGAGGTCCAGGGGGAGATCCATTTCCGCGAGGTGTGGGAGAGCTGGCTCGAGAAGGCGATCGCCGCGCGCCATGCGCTGCTCGAAGAGGCGCTGCGCGCCGGCATGCGCCTGGAAACACTCCGGGAACTGGCCCGCACCCTGCGGCGCCATAGCGGCTCCGTGCGGGAGCTCCGGCTTGAGCGCCCCATGACGGACGACGAGGTTCGGCGGGCTTTGGCGCAAATGCATGGGCGGGGTTGCGAGTTTGCCGCGCACGCCCTCGATCCGGACGATCGGCTTTCCGTCCTGCTTCGGGATACCCTGGCCCGGCTGGCGGAACCCTCGAATCGCGGGGAGCGCCTGGCGAAGGCCGGCAATGTCGGGGCACGGCGAAACTGGCAGGGCGGTGAAGAGACCGTCCGGGCCGTGCGCGCCTATGTCCGCGAAGCCCGGGAGCTGCTGCAATCCCTCGAGAACCTGGAGCGGCGGCGCGTGCTCGACAGGGTCATACGCTGGCTGATCGCCGAGTTCCTCCCCGAATGGGCGGAACGCAAGCGAGCAGGCGGCTTCCTGGACTTCGCCGACCAGCTGCGGCTCGCCCGCGACCTGCTGCGCCACAGCCGCGCGGCCCGCAGGGATTTCCAGAAACGCTACCGCACCCTGCTGGTGGACGAGTTCCAGGATACCGATCCGCTGCAGCTCGAAATCCTTCTGCTGCTGACCTCGACCGACCTCGAGGAAACCGATGTGCGCCGGCTGAAGCCTGCTCCGGGCAGGCTCTTTGTCGTCGGCGATCCGAAGCAGTCGATCTACCGCTTCCGTGGGGCCGATGTGGAAACCTACGAGGAGGTCGTCGAAGAGGAGCGCGCGCGCGAGCTGGGCTTGTGCAAGGTCGCATTGACCGCCAACATGCGCTCCGTTCCTTCGATACTGGCTTTCGTGGACGCCGTGTTCGGCGATTTGATGGCCAGACCGGACGACGGGCGCTACCAGCCCGAATACCTCCCCTTCGGCGGCGCGGGATTGCGCCAGGCGGAAGAGCGTGCGCCGTCGGTCTGCATCCTGGGCGAGCGGAATGCGCAGGGCGACTGGTGCGGCTCGGGAGCCGGATTTTTCGAAGTGGAATCGGAGCGCATCGCCGCGCACATCGCCGCGATATGCGCCGGCGGCGAGTGCCTGGTTGAAGATCGGGGATCGGGCGGCGGCATGCCGGGGAAGCGGCGCCCTCCCGCTTACGGCGACATCGCCGTGCTGCTGCCCGTGCTCACGCATGCCGACATCCTGGAGGATGCCCTGCGGCGCGCGGACATACCCTATGTCCTCGAAGGCGGAAAGTTCTACTACCGGCGCAGCGAGGTTTCGTCGGCCATCACCGTCTTGCGGGCCGTGGCCAACCCCAACGACGCGGTGGCGCTTTACGGCTCGCTGCGTTCGGTGTTTTTCGGGCTTTCCGACGAGGAACTGCTCGCGGCGCGCCTGCAGGGGGTGCCGCTCGATTACCGATCGCCGGTGCCGGCGCAATCGCCGCTGTCGCGGCCGTACCAGGTCCTGCACGAGCTGCATCGCGGCCGCCACCGGCGCTCCGCCGCCGAGACTTTCGAAATGCTTCTGCAGAACACGGGCGCGCGGGAGGTGATCGCGCGCCGGGGATTCCAGTCGCTCGCCAACCTCGCCAAGCTGGGCCGCACCCTGCGCGCGCTCGAGCGCGGGCTGACCTTCTCCCAGGTGGTCGAGCTCGTCGGCATCATGGACGAGGAAGGCGCCGCCGAGAGCGAGAGCCGCCTGATGGAGGAGCGCGGCGATGCAGTCCGGGTGATGTCGATCCACCGCGCCAAGGGCCTGGATTTTCCCATCGTCTATGTCGCCGGGCTCGGCTTCCGCGTCCAGGGGCCGCGCGCCGATTTTCTCGCGGAGGCGCACGAACTGGGAACCTTCGCGCTGCGCGTTCGCATCGGCGAGGAGAGCGTGACCACGCCGGGCTGGGAGGAGCTCCAGGAAGCCGAGCGGAAAAGGAGCGCGGCCGAACTGATCCGGCTCCTGTACGTCGCGCTCACGCGCGCCCGCGACCACCTGTTCCTGTGCGTGCACCACAAGGGGAAACCGAGCAAAGAAACGGGCGGATGGATTGCAGCTTTCGAGGGAACGCGCCTCGAGCCGCTCGCCGCCGCTCTCCGCAGCGAGGCTGTCTTGCAGGAGCGCGCGGCGCGCATCGCCCGTACGGATACGCTGCAGCTCAGGGAGGCGGAGAGTCGTGCCGTCGGCGGGGCGGAAAGCGACCGGCGCGCGCGCCTGCGCCGCGAGTATCGCGAGCTGGAAGAGCTGATCGCCGGGACGCCCTCGTCGATCGCGAGAACCGCTCCCGCGCGCGCGGAGGATCTGCCCGCACCGGAAGGAGAAGCGGGCGACACGGCACGCGCGCGCCACGTGCGCCTCGGGATCGCCTTCCACGAAGCCATGGAACGTGTCGACCTGCTGCATGCCGCGAACCTCGACGACTGCGCTGCGAGAGCCGCAGGCCGCCACCGGCTCGACCCGCAGGGGGTGCGCGAGATGCGCGCCATGATGCGCTGCTGCCTGGACTCGGCGCTGATGGCGCGGGTGCGCGCCGCAGCCGGACGGGGGGCGCGCGTGCTGCGGGAACTTCCTTTCGTCCGGTCGTTCGGCGACGGAGATCGGCGCGTTCTCGAGGAAGGGAAGATCGATCTGCTCTTCGAGGACGAAAAAGGCTGGGTGCTCGTCGACTACAAGACGGATCGGCCGGGCGGCCCTCCCGGAGAGATCGAGACGGCGTTCCTTTCCCGCTATGCCGCCCAGGTGCGAGAATACCGCGCAGCGCTCGCCGCCCTGGGCATAGAGGTGCGGGCTGCATACCTGCTGAGCGCCCGGACGGGCGCCGCCGTGGAAGTGCCACCGGTCGCGGGTACCGGGTGACCGCGCTGCGCGCGGGACCCACTCGCGCGCGACGTACTTCGGGCGTGCCGGAGGCACGCAAGAAAGTAGCTCCGGGCGAGCGCATGCGAGCCCGGAGAAAAGGGACGTCATGCGACAAGCCCCGGAGGGGCGGCAGAAGGATATATCAGAAATCCCGGTCTGCCGGCCCTCCGGGGCTCGCCTGATCGATATCCACCTTTCCGGGGGTTCGCCTGCGGCTCACCCCCGGCTACCGGCTCGGGGCCCCTCCGGGGCCGGACCGCGGGCTCGTTACTCCATGTGACCGCTCACGCTCGGCGCGCAGGACCTGTTGCCTTCGGCTCGCCCGCGGCTGCGGGTATCTGAATCGCAGCTTTGCGGCGAACCGCTATTGACAGCTCGGCGAAAATCCGTAAAATTCCCGCTTTTTGCATTGATCCGAATCTTAGAAAGGAGGCTGCACAATGGCCGAGAAGCTGTCCAAGACGGCGCGCGCGAGCCTGGGCGACAAGGGGACGCGCCACGAGAGGCCGTGTCCGAACTGCGGCACCGGCATGGTGGCGACCCGCGTGATCAAGACCAGCCATATGCCCGGCGGCATGTACTGGATCTGCCCGAAGGACGACTATCGCGTGAAGATCTAAGCGCCGCGCCGATAGGCGTTTCGCCGAGGCGGCCGCGGACACCGGGATTGCGACAGCCCCGAAGCGTCGTCATCCCCGTGCCGCGTGCCGCCTTTTTGTTTCCGGCCGGCGCGCCGGGTGCCGCCGCATGTGAGCACCGGTGGTGCATGTTGCGGCCCATGGCCTATAATAACGGCGACGTGTCGGACGCGGCCCTCTCGTTTGCAGGCAGACGCTACAATTCCTACGGAGCCTTACTCCGGCGCAAGTTCGGCTGCCGGGTGCACAAGGTGATCGTGGATGCGGGCTTCACCTGCCCCAACCGCGACGGAACGGCGGGCTTCGGCGGATGCACGTACTGCGACAACGATGTCTTTCGCCCGCCGTCGGCGGACCGCGCACTGCCCCTGCCACTGCAGATCGAAAGCGGCATCCGGTTCCTGCGCCGCCGCTACGGGGCCGAAAAGTTCATCGTATACTTCCAGCCCTTCTCGAACACCTATGCTCCGCTGGAGGAGCTGGTCCCGCTGTATGAATCCGCCCTGGCTCACGAGGGCGTCGTCGGTCTGGCGGTGGGCACGCGCGCCGATTGCGTCGATGAGGCCAAGATCTCCTGGTTCGAGGCGCTCGCCTGCCGCGTCTTCGTGACGCTGGAGTACGGTCTGGAGTCGGTCCACGACAGGACGCTCGAGCGCATCCGTCGCGGGCACGATTATGCGAGTTTCGTGCGTGCCGTGCGCCTGACCCGGGGCCGGGGGATATTCACCTGCGCGCACGTGATCCTCGGGTTTCCGTGGGAGACGGCGGAGGAAATGCTCCAGGCGGCCGACGCGCTCTCGGAGCTGGGCGTGGATTTCGTCAAGCTGCACCAGCTGCACATCGTCCGAAACACGGCCATGGGGGCGGAGTTCGAAAGGAGCCCGTTTCCCCTGCCGGGCTTCGAAGATTATGTCGACCTCGTGGTGCGCTTCCTGGAAAGGCTGAGCCCGCGGGTCTGCGTGGAGCGATTGTCCGCCGTCGCGCCCGCCGACCGGCTGCTCGGCCCGGTCTGGGGCAAGAGCAGGGCCGGGGTCCAGCGGGCCGTCGAGAGCGCACTGGCGGCGCGCGACACGTGGCAGGGCCGGCTTTGCCGGGGAGATGCGGATCCTTAACCATTGTGCAGACGACGGAGGAATCGATGCTGCGATCATCGGTAACCCATGCTGTGATCCTGCTGTATGCGCTTCTGCTGCCTTGCCTTCTGCTTGCGGAAACGCACAAGTTCATCCCCCAAAAGGGATATCCCACCTTTGCCAAGCGGCCGCCGGTTTTGCGGGTCAAGCCGGGCGACACGGTCGTCACCAGCACGCTCTGGGGCGAGTGGTACGAGCGCCCCGGGGGTGCCTGGCCGGGAGAAGTCGGGCCGATCGAAATCGAAGGGGCGACGCCCGACGACACGCTGGTGGTCAGGATCCTGAGTCTGAAGCCGAACCGCGACACCGCCGTATCGACGCACCGCCCGGGCTTCAGCGCGCTCGCCTCGGACAAATACACGCCGATGCTCAACGATCCGATTCCGGCGCAGCGCTATGTCTGGAAGCTCGACCTGGCCCGGATGACCGGGACGCTCGCGCTCCCCAACAGCCGCATGAAGTCGATCACCGTGCAGTTGAATCCGATGCTCGGCAGGGTGGCGACGGCACCTCCGGGGGAGCAGAGCTGGGACGGGCTATGGCCCGGAGAGTTCGGCGGCAATATGGATGTTCCGGAGGTGCGGGAAGGCGCCACGGTCTATCTGCCGATCTTCCACCCCGGGGCCCTGTTCTATTACGGCGACGGCCACGCGCTGCAGGGTGATGGAGAGGTGTGCGGTTCGGGCCTGGAGACTTCCATGGACGTCACCTTCCAGTTCGATCTTCTCAAGAACAGGAAGACAGCTTGGCCGCGCATCGAAAACAGCGACTTTATCATGGCCGCGGGCGCCGTCCGGCCGCTGATGGATGCCTTTCGCATCGCGCACGTGGAGCTGATACTCTGGCTGGTGGCGGATTACGGCTTCGACAAATGGGAGGCTCTGCAGCTGGTGTCGCAGTTGGGCACGGCGCAGGTGGGCAACGTCGTCGATCCGAACTACTGCGTGGTCGCGAGGTTCCCCAAGAAATACCTGCCGCGCTGAGCCTGCCGCGCGGCGGCCGCGCCGCTTGCCCGCGCCGCTGGAGAGGCGGGCGTATCGGATCGGCCGCAGGGGAAAGATCCGGCTGAAGGGCGCATCCGGACGACCCATCCATTCATTCGAGATCCGGCAAAGACCGACAGGGGCGTAAATACCCGAGCGACTGATACAGCCGCTCGACGAAGATGGTGTCGGAGACGCGGCCCCGCCCGTCCATGCGGATGCGAACGACGGCTCTTGCGAGCGCGCTCGCGAAATCCGCGCTCCTGAACCGGGATCTCCGGTCGCTGCCGAGGACTCCCGATCTGCCTCGGGGCAATGTCGGCTCCCGGGCCGTCGGGCATGGCGGCGCGCCCATGGTCACCGGGACCTCCCGGGCCGGAAAGCAGCGCCTCGACCGGTCGATGATCGCCGCCGGAAAGGCAAGACCCTGGTGCAGGCGGACACTGGTGATGCCGGCCCCACAAGCCCGCTTCGGTCGTACGATCGCGCGCCGGAGCAATGGGAGATCATTTGACACGGGGAAGCGAGTCATATAGAAACTTGCAGATCCGGATGTTCGAGGTTTTCAATGAACCACTCGATGAACAGGAGACTGACGGCCTTGTTGGCGCTTGCCTTTGCCGTCGGCTTCCATCCTCCGATGCTTCAAACCGTCGACGCCGCCGCATTGAACGGACAGGGAAACCCGAAGATTGCGGAACTCATCAAGACGTTGCGGGAGGGCGATTCCTACGAGCGACAACGGGCGGCGATCGCGCTGGGCGCTTCGGGAGATAGAGAGGCCGTAGAACCTCTCATCCGGGCTTTGAGCGACCAGGATGATTTCGTGAGGAATTTCGCGGCCATCGCCCTCGGCAACATCCGTGATCCGCGCGCCGTGGAACCCCTGATCAAGGCGCTGGGAGACAATCACACGCTGGTGCGTCGCTCCGCAGCCCTGGCCCTGGGGCGGCTTCGAGATCCCAGAGCCGTCGATCCTTTGATCCGCGTCCTGGAGAACGACGTTTTTCTGGTGCGGCGCGCGGCCGCCAAGGCCCTGGGAGAAATAGGAGACAAGAGGGCGATTGACCCGCTCGCGAAAGCATTGGCGGACGAGGACGAGTACATCCGCAACGCCGCCGCTGAAGCACTCTCCGCCCTGAAAGGGCAAGGGCAGAACAAACCGCTTTGATTCAGTCAGGCGGAAGAGGAAAACCGGCGTCCATTGAGTCGCGAGCTCATGGATCGCCGCATGTCGCCGAGCGCGATGCCCTGCAGAAACGCTCAACCACGAGGCCTACAACCTCTATCCGCGATTCAGACACCCGCAGGGGTCCGGCACGCAAGTAGGTCCGCCGCGCCGCGACGGACCGTGGGCTTATTGCTTGATGTTGCCGGTCCGGCGCGCGGGACCTTATCTCAAGGGGCTCTATTTCCTCGCGCGGCCGCGGCCGGACCTCCTGCAGAAGGCGCTCGGCCTTTTCCAGGCGGCCCTCGAGCTCGACCCGGGTCATTCCACCAGGCCTGGCAGGGGCCGAAACGCGCCGGAATATCCCGCAACAATCCGGCGGGACCGGTCAGGAAGCAGTGTCCTGCAGCGGGAACTCCAGATACGCGAGTGGCGCCGGGCGGGAAGCTTCCGGGGCCCGGGGGGCGGCCGTCGCCGCCCTTGTCGATCGGCGGCCGGCTTGCCGGCTCACTCCGGCTGCCGGATGTAATAGGAACGGATCCAGCGGTCGAGTGTGCCGGCGGGGTCCTCCATGACCTCCGGGGTGATCTCGAAGTTTTCGATGCCGCGCGTCTTGCGGATCAGGCTGAGACCGTGCTCGTAGTTGCGCAGGGTCTCGGCAAAGAACTCCTCGAGGGACTGGTGCTTTTCGGCCGCCTTGTGCACGGCGGCTCTGGCGGCTTCGGGCGTCAGCCGGATGGAGATGCCGTATTGTTTCGACCACTGGCGGGCGATCTCGTTCGCCCTCCTCTCCAGCAGGGCGAATTCCTCGGCGGCCGCCTGCTCGAGGATCCGCTCGAGGACTCTCTCCGGCTCATCGACCAGCTCGGCCGTCACCTCGAGGCGGCGCACGGCGGAATGCGGCAGGTGGAACTTGAATTCGCGGAAGGTACGCTCGCACACGCTCACCAGGCTGCGGGCGCCCGTCTGTTCCTCGTGGGCCTTTTCCGCGATGCGGTGCAGGCCCTCGTCGGTGAAGGTCAGCTCGATGCCGTAGGCTTCGAAGGCCTGCTGATACTGCCGGATGATCGAGCCCTCGGAATGCTTGAGAATCCGGAACAGGTCGTCCACGTCGAGCGTCTGGCAGCTGACGATCACGGGCAGGCGCCCGATGAATTCCGATTCGAAGCCGTACTCGATGAAATCCGTGCTCTTGACGAACTGGAAAAAATCCTCGTCCTTGCGCAGTTGCCCGGCGGCTGCGCCCGTGAAGCCGATCTGCTTGGCGCCGATGCGCCGGCGGATGATCTCGGCGAGGCCGTTGAAGGCTCCGCTGACGATGAACAGGATGTGGCGCGTGTTGATGACCTGCTGGCTGATCTTCCCCTTGCTCTGGAATTCCATCGCCGCCTGCAGTTGCGAGGCCAGGTCGAAGGGCGTGCGCAGCGGGACCTCGGTCTCCTCCATCAGCTTGAGGAGGCCGCGCTGCACGCCGCTGCCGCTCACGTCACGGCCGATGATGTTCGAAGGGGTGGCGATCTTGTCGATCTCGTCCAGGTAGATGATCCCGTACTGCGCCAGCTGGATGTTGCCGTCGGCCTTCTGCACCAGCTCGCGCACCAGATCCTCCACGTCGCCGCCGACGTAGCCGGTCTCGGAGTACTTGGTGGCATCGCCCTTGACGAAAGGCACACCGATGAGATCGGCGATGGTACGCACCAGGTAGGTTTTCCCGACACCCGTGGGGCCGAGCATGATGATGTTCTGCTTGGCGTAGTCGCGGCACGGGCCCTTGCCCGCGCAGGTCTTGATGTGATTGAAGTGGTCGCAGATGGCCGTGGCCAGCACCTTCTTGGCGGCATCCTGCTTGATGACGAAACGGTCCAGGTATTCCTTGATGTCGCGCGGCAGATAGTGGAAATTCAGATCGAGCGGGCGCTCCGCAGTCGACGTTCCCTCGTCGGCCGTGCGCGCCTGGTCCGCAGCCGTGGTAAAAACCCCCAGGCGCACCTTGTCGCCGTACTTCTTGGCGAAAAACTCTTCCATATCCCTGCGCAACTCATCGGGATTCGGCCAAGGTTCCTTAGGCAAGTGCTCCCCCTTGTTGTCAGCGTGCCCGTTTTCTCACTGTTCGGGCCGCTTGCAAAATTTGTTCCTGCAAGGAAGTATGGGTTCTCGAAGCTAAAAAATCAACCTGCCCGGGGCCGACGGCAAGTATGTGCTCTCAAACCGGATGCCGGCGCAAGCGCACTTTTCCGATCAAGGGCTTGGGACTCTTGGGGATACGGTGCTGACCCGGGCGGAGGGCTTCCCTGCGCGCGACGGTTTTCGATGCCCGGGCCGTCCTGCGCGCGCCCGCGGCGGCGCTTGCAGACGCCCGCCGCGCAGGCTTGCGCGTCTTAAGCAGAGCCTTGGCGCGCCCTTGCTTCGCTTCCGCCTGAACCGGAGGTTGTTGCAGCGCCTGTTCGAATCTCTCGACCAGAAGCGCGCAGCGCCGGGCGAGGGCGGGCTCTCCACAAAACGGCTCGATCAACTGAATCAGCCGAGTGAGATGGGAACGTACCAGTACATACCAGTCGAGAGCCTGATCCGTCCAGTGCGCCTTCAGATTTCGAAGAATGGGGGCGTATATCTCGGGAATAACCGGTTCCTCGAAATCGAGGCACTTGATAAAGCATTGCCGGAGAGGATCCTGCTCCAATATGCCGGCACGACCAGAGTCCAGGGCTGCCTCGACGGCCTTCAGCAGCGAACGTGCCTCGCGGCGGTCCAGCGCCTTCCAAAAAGATAAGGGAAGCGCCTTCAGAACCTCGGCCTGCCTCTCGAGGCCGGTTCCGATCGCACGCCACTTCTCGCTAACCAGGGAGTTTTCTTTAAATCTTTCCGAAATATCGAAATAAAAGCGAGCTTGCTTCTTCTGCAGTCTCAATAAAGACGCCTTTAGCTTCGTCTGAGGGCTGATCATTTTCGCTTGGCGGACCCATTTGTTGGACCTGGCTGCTAGTGCGCCTTCCCACGAACTCCCGAGCGGATAAGCATCCCGTCGCCTAATTTACCAGCTATCCCGCGGGGTGTAAAGCCCAAATCTGCCGGGAAGGTGCGTTCTTGGGGCAGAGCCGGCGGAATCCAAGCCCGGCGAAGCCTTCAAAGAGAGTTGACGGCCTGTCTGAGATTCTTGATAAGTCGTTTCCTATTGAGGAGATAAGATCAACCGGCGGTTGTCGATTATCTCCCTGGAATGGTACGCCGTTGCAGATCCGGCAGAATTTGCCTGTGCGCCGCCTCCTTCAGCCGTCATGGGCGGACCAGCGGGGTCAGTAACCGCACGGTCCTGCAGTCGGCATCCAAACGCGCCGGAAGGTTGAGTGGGAAAGCCCAGTTGATCGGGCCGTGTCCGGCTGGAAATCCAGCTATAATCGGTATTTGTAGGTTTCCGAGGATCTCCCTCAACACGTCCTCCGCCCTGTATGAGCCGTCTGTGGGATCGCAGTCCTGGAATGTGCCGAGGATGATGCCTGCAAGTCCGTCCAATTTGCCCGCCAGGCGCAATTGGGTCAGCATGCGGTCCACGCGATACGGAGGCTCTCCCAGCTCTTCGAGAAAAAGGATACGATCTTCAGTTTTGATTTCATATTCTGTCCCGAGGCCGGCCACAACCAGAGAGAGGCATCCTCCGGTGAGTCTTCCCTCGGCCGATCCCCCATGCCACGTTTCCATTTCCGGGAAGCTGTATTCGGGCAGGTACTCGGGGTCGGTCCAGAGGCGCAGGAGGTTCGTTTCCTGCGCTCCGGCCATGCTTGCCAGGGAGGGGGAGGCCATCATCGGACCGTGCACGGTCGCCCAGCCGAAACGCCTCTGGAAATAAAGATGCAGCGTGGTCAAGTCGCTGAACCCCATGAAGATCTTGCAGTGATCGCGCAGCCTGGACTCCTGCAGCAGCGGCAAGAGGCGCGCACAGCCGTATCCTCCCCTCAGGGCAACGATCGCGCGGATTTCGGGGTCTTCGAAAGACCGCATCAGCTCCTCGGCGCGCGCCTCGTCCGGGCCGGCGAGGTAGCGCGCCGCCTGGAAGATGCGCCTGTCGATGCGCACGCGGAAACCGAGACGTTCCAGGGTGGCGATACCGGCCGCCGGCGCGTCCTCGCGCTCGACCGGGCCGGCCGGTGCGACGATGCCGACGGTGTCGCCGGCTTTGAGGGCCCGGGGTCGGATGATGGGCATGTCCATGGCGCTGCTCCCTTCGGGTTTCACTTTTGACTTTCGGAACGGGCGCTTCCGTGGTTGATTAGTCTCTTGACGGTGAAGTTTTGTCTGTTTCGGGGGAGACGTCGGAAAGGGTGGAGCATAATCGTTGCGGCCACCTTCAGCTCTCAGCTTTCAGCTGTCAGCTTTCAGTGTCTCTCTTTTCCCAAGAGAACGGTGAACCCTGAGAGCTGATTGCTGAAAGCTGAAAGCTGATTGCCGACGGCACTCGTGCATCGGAACATGAAAACCGGACAGAAGCGGATCTGCTTTGGTTCCGGATCGTCCGGGTTGGGACTGTCAGCCGGCAATCTCTCCCGTTGCGCATCACCTACCGTGGAGGTGAAAGCATGCTCAACTATATCTGGCTTGCGCTGGTAATTCTTGCCGTGGTTGTGGGGGGAATCAACGGCAAAATCGAGGCCGTCACCAAGGCGGCGATCGACTCGGCGGGGAATGCGGTGACGATCGCCATCGGCCTCATCGGGGTGATGACCCTGTGGCTGGGAATCATGAAGATCGCCGAGGATTCCGGGCTCATGAACATCGTGGCGCGCGCGATCGCGCCCGTGATGCGTTTCCTCTTTCCCGAGGTGCCGCGCGATCACCCGGCCATGGGGAGCATGATGATGAACATCGCCGCCAACATGCTCGGGCTCAGCAATGCCGCGACTCCTCTCGGGCTCAAGGCGATGGAGGATCTGGAGAAGCTCAATCCCAGGCCCGGCGTGGCCACCAACGCCATGTGCTTGTTTCTGACGATCAACACGGCCAACGTGCAGTTGATCCCGGCTTCCATGATCGGCCTGCTGGCCTCCGCCGGTTCCCGCAACCCGACGGCGATCATCGGCACGACGATCGCGGTCACGGCCATGGCCCTGACCGCCGGTGTCGCAATGGCCAAGCTTTGCGAGCACCTGCCGATCTTTTCGGCGGAGCGTGCCGCGAGGAAAGGGGAGCCGTCATGATCCAGCAGTGGATTCACACCGTTTCCGTCTGGGCCATTCCGCTCTTTCTCCTCGGCATCCCGCTGTACGGCGCCGCCCGGAAGGTCAAGGTGTACGAGAGCTTTGTCGAAGGGGCCAAGCAGGGATTTCAGGTGGGCGTCCGGATCATCCCCTATCTGGTGGCCATCCTGGTGGCTGTGGGGATGCTGCGCGCGGCGGGCGCCATCGAGTGGCTGGCGCGCTGGCTCGAGCCGCTGCTGGCTCTCATAGGGGCGCCGGCTGAGATCGTGCCCTTCGCCATCATGCGCCCGCTCTCCGGCAGCGGATCCATGGGCCTGGTGGCCGAGCTGGTGAAGACCTACGGAGCGGATTCTTTCATTGCCCGCCTGGCGGCCACGGCCTATGCGAGCACCGAAACGACGTTCTATGTGCTGGCCGTGTATTTCGGCGCCGTGGGCATCAAGAAGGCGAGGCACGCCGTTCTGGCCGGGCTGTTTGCCGACGCCGTGTGCCTGATCGCCGCCGTGATCGTCTGCCGGATGGTTTTTGCGTAGCGCGATGGAGGGGATCATGGGAAACGGGAAACCGCCGGGTTGCCGCACGCGCATCTGGCTCGACCGGCTCCAGCAGGGCGTTTCCGCCGTCTATCTCGTCGCCGGCGTGCTGCTGCTCTATTGGAATGAGCGCCGCTTTCAACGCACGAGCGTGATGCTGGCGGGCATTCTCTTCATCGCGTACTCGGTCTATCGCTTCTTCCTGGTGCGGCGCTGGATCCGGCGCCGCTCCGCCGGGGAATAAGGTCGGCAGCGGCACCCTCGGCGCTCTTGCCGCGCCCGGGGCTTCGGCGACTTCTCGTTCGGCTCAAGCCGGTGCGAACAACGGTTCGCTCCTGCCGTCCGGGCTGTGGAGGAAGGGCACCCAGAAGATCGCGCATGCCTGCAGCAGGATATCGGCCTTTGTCGGGCGGATGAGGATTTCCTCGAGCGCTTCCGTACCTGATTCCAGAGCCAGCGACAGGCGATCGGACTCCCGGCGCAGTTGATCCTCGATCTCCTCGAGCTGCCGGCGCAGAGCTTCCGCTTCTTCCTCCGCCAGCTGGATGTCCTGCTTCTGGCGCGAGATGCGCGAAGCCTGGCGCGCGGTGGTGGTCGCCCTGCCCAGGGTGCCGGTGCTGATGGCGCGGCGTCCGATCAGGGCCCCCAGAAGGGTGCTTCCCAGGGATATGGCCGCGGCCGCCTTCTGTTCCTGGTACTGTTCCTGCTCGCGCGCCTGCCTTTCCCGGGCGCGCAGCAGCCGCACCTGGAGCGTGCGGATGCGCTCCCCGTCCTGGTCCCATTCCGCCAGCCCGCGGCGCCAGCGCTCGGCTTCGTTGCGGGCGAAGTCGTCGGGGGACATGCCGCGCCGTCGGGCCTCGTCCTCGTCGATCCAGGGTCGGAAATCCGCAGGGGCGAGGTCGGGGAACGCCAGCAGCAGGTTGCCCAGGTCGCCTTTGGGATCGATGGCGATCACCGGGATGCCGTCGATGGCGGCTTCCTCGAGAAGGGCGATGCCCAGGCCGGTCTTGCCACTGCCCGTCATGCCGACGCACACTGCGTGCGTCAGCAGGTCGCGCGAGTCATAGAGCAGGTATTCGTCGGTCAGGGCGCCGGAGCGCGGATCGATGATCTTGCCGAGGTAGAAGAGGCCGAGCTTTTCATAGGATCTCATGGTTCCCCCCGAAGCGGCGACCGGCATGCCCCCTTTCCGTGCCGGCCCGCAGGCGCCTACTGCGGCTTCGGCAATTCGGGCCAGGCGTATTCCCGGGCCACGCTGCGCACGATCTCGCCGGCCAGCTCGGCGCCGTTGTCCGAGTTGGTCATCACCACAGCGCCCTTTCCGCCGTGCACGGTCGCGATCAATGTGCAACGGAATCCTCTGTTGCTGCCGCCGTGCAGGAAAAAAGCCGACGGTCCCGAACCCTCGACCATGATGCCGAGCCCGCTCCGGCCCGACTGCGCCGTGAGCATTTCCTGCGCCGTATCCTGCGACAGCACCTTGTGCGACCTGCCGGCGCCGGCTTCCTGCAGTTCGATCGCGAAGCGCGCCAGATCGGAGGGCGTGGTCCACAGGCCGGCCGCCGCCATCTCCGGATAAATGTGCCACCGCCCCTCGACAGGGCGCCCTTCCTTGTCGTGTCCGGCGGCCGCGCGCTCGGAAACTCCCGGCGGCAGCGGCTGCTCGTAGGTGCTGTCATGCATCCCCAGCCTCTGCAGGACCGTGTCGCGCATGAACCGGGCGAACGGCCTGCCGGTGACGTCGGCGATCAGCTGCTGCAGGACGCAGAAACCCCCGCCCGAATACCGCCAGCGCGAGCCCGGCTCGCTGTCCACGCGCACGGGCGGCGTATTGGCGGGCGGCTCGCCGCGCAGCACCTGGACGAGCGAAGGTGTCCTCGAGTCGATCGTGTATCCCGGGAAGCCGTGCACCGTCAGCCCGGCGCTGTGGCTGAGGATGCGCCGCAGGGTGACTTTTTTCTCCCTGGTGAACTCGTTCTCGGGGACCTTCCACATGACGAGCTTCTGGTTGACGTCCTCATCGAGTTCGAGGACGCCCTCCTGGACCAGGCGCAGGGCCGCCATGGCCGCCACCGGCTTGCTGATCGAGGCGGCCTGGAAAAGGGTGCGCGGCGTGACCGGAGCGGCCCGGGCGGAGTCGGCGATCCCGTAAGCCTTGGCCCACTCGATGCGACCGCCTTCGATCACGGCGACGCTGACGGCGGGCACCCGATAGTGCGCCATGCGCTCGGTCAAAGCGGCGGCGGCCGATTCGGCCGGGGCGCCCGCAGGCATCAGGCCGCCCTCCACGCGCCGGATCCTGGCCTCGAGCTCCTCCGATGACTGGAAGGCAGATACGGATGCCGCAGGAGCCACGGCCGCCAGCGCGGCCGCCAACAGCAGCCGATGCAATACCCGGGAACCGCCGCTCATCGCGCCTCCTCGCAGGACCGGTGTTACAATAGCAGAATCATGAAGCGGGGGCTATCCTACAGCACCACGACCGTGGCGATCGCGATCGCCGTCATCGTGGTGTCCACCGCCGTTCTGAGTTATTTCAGCTACTACTACACCGTCGGCCGCGAGAACCTCATCGAGACCTCGATGGTCCAGTCCAATATCCGCCTCGCCCGGCAGTTCGTGGACCGCATCGAACAGAAAATCATCGATAACGACCGCCTGCTGTCGGCTCTGGCCGACGTCGACAATCCCACGCGCTGGCCGGAGGTCGTGGAGGCGATCAAGGCCGGCGATTTCAACGTCGATCAGGTGTATTTCCTGAGGCCCGGGAGCGATCACCCGCTCTATCCGCCTTACTCGCAGGAAATCCGGAAATCGTGGGCGGCCTTCAGGAACAGCTTCCGCCTGAGCGACCTCGACGTGGGAGGGCTCGCCCCCAACCAGGCGCACCACCTGCACATGGAAAGGTCCTACGGCTACTTCTTCGCTTCCTACGTGCTCAAGCAGAACCGGCAGGGAGAGCGGTTCATCGTCTGCTTCCAGATGGATTACGAGAAGATCCTCGCACTCGTCGACCGTTTTCTGCGCGACCTGCAGCGCGACTTCTACGTCAGCATCGTCGATTTCGACAACAACGGCGTCTACAACCAGCCGATTCCCCGATCGAGCAAGTATTTCTACGAAACGCGCTTCCCGACGACTTTCTACAAGTGGCTCCTGCAGATCGTGCCGCGCAACTATACCGAGATCGAGCAGGACGCGCGCAAGCAGCGCAGGGTGTATCTGTTTCTCATCGTGCTGAGCATGTCGCTGATCTTCTGCAGCCTGGCGATCATCTATATCGCCGCCGCCAGGGAGCGCCAGCTGGCGCAGCTCCAGGAGGATTTCATCAGCCACGTGAGCCATGAACTCAAGACGCCGCTGTCGCTGATCTCGATGTTCAGCGAAATCCTCCTGAGCGGCCGGCAGAAGAGCGAATCCGCGCGCCAGGAGTACTACGGCATCATACACACGGAGAGCGAGCGCATGACGCGCCTCGTGAACAATCTGCTCGACTTCGAGCGCCTGGAGCGCGACCGGCGCGCCCCGCACTTCGAGAAGATCAACATCGCCCAGCTGGTCGACAGGGAGCTCGAGGGCTACCGGCATCACGTGCAGCGCGACGGCTTCCGCATCACCAGGGAGTTCGCCGGCGACGTCCCCGATACCATGGCGGACGCCAATGCGATCGCCACCGCCCTGTTCAACCTGCTGGACAACTCGGTGAAATACAGCGGCGACAGCAGGGAGATCACCGTGCACGTGCGCCGTGCGGACGGTTTCGTGGAGATCGCGGTGGCCGACCGGGGGATCGGCATACCCGCCGAGGAGCAGGCCAGGATCTTCGACAAGTTCTATCGCGGGAGCAACCCGGCGGTCGCCCGGGTGCGCGGCAGCGGCATCGGGCTGGCGATCACCAAAAGGGTCGCCGAGATGCACGGCGGCGAGGTCCGGGTCGAGAGCGAGCCGGGGAAGGGGAGCGTCTTCACTTTGCGCATCCCGGTGCGCGCGCCGGAACAGGGCGCTTGAGGGGGGCACAGGAAGCGTCGCCATGGAGCGGATACTGATTATCGAAGACGAGCGGGAGATGGTCCGAGGCCTGCGCGACGTGCTCGAATTCGAGGGCTACGAAGTGGTCGCCGCGGAAAACGGCGCAGACGGACTGCGGGAGTGCCTGCGGGTCCATCCGGACTGCATCATCCTGGATATCATGCTGCCCGACGTGAACGGCTACCGAGTCTGCCAGCAGATCCGGGCGCAGAACGTCCGGTCGCCCATTCTCATGCTGACCGCCAAGGCTCAGGAATACGACAAGATACGCGGCCTCGAGTGCGGCGCCGACGACTATCTCACCAAGCCCTTCGGCGTGGGCGAGCTGCTGGCGCGTCTCAAGGCCCTCATCCGCCGCAGCCGGGGGTATGCCGGCGAAGTCGGCATCGTGCGCGTGGGCGCAAGCGAGGTGGACGTCCGGCATTGCCGTGTCCGCCGGGGCAGAACGGTGCACGCCCTGTCGCATTACGAGGTGGAGATCTTCAAGCTGCTCCACGCCCATGTGGACCAGCCGGTCTCGCGCGACCAGATCCTCGACCACGTATGGGGTACGGGCAAGTATCCGAGCAACAGGACCGTGGACAACTTCATCGTCAAGCTGCGCAGGAAGATCGAAGAAGACTGCGCCAACCCGCGGCACATCCTGACGATTTACGGCGTGGGCTACAAGCTCAGCCTGTAAGCTCGCCGCACGGCGCGCTCCGCGCCCCCTGCCCGCGGGGCTCGCCGCCGGCACGGGCGCTGCCGCACGTATCCCGCCCGCACGACGAGGCCCGCGGGCCTTACAATCGCTGACAATTCCGGACAATCTGGTGACAACCCGCGCTCGCGCTTTCGCCATACTGCCGCCGTCACGGGAGGTGCCATGCCGTTTTTCGGCCGGCCGGAAACGGGCTACGAGATGTTTCTGCGGACGGGCAACATCTCGTACCTGTATGAGATGAACGGCTTCGACTGGCTCGTCGTGGGAGTCTATCTGGGGATTCTTGCGATCCTGAGCTTCTACGGCGTGCACCGCTATCTCATGACGTTCCTCTATCACAGGAACCGCCGCAACGCGGCCTGCGTGCGCGCAAGGTTCGAACGGCTGCCGGCGGTCACGGTGCAGGTCCCCTCCTACAACGAGATGTATGTGATCGAGCGCGCCATCGACGCCGCATGCGCGCTCGACTACCCGCGCGAGCTCCTCGAGATCCAGGTGCTCGACGATTCCACCGACGAAACCGAGAGGATCGCCGCCGAGGCGGTCGAGCGGTGGCGCGCGCGGGGAATCGATATCCGGCTGATCCACCGCAGCGAGCGCACCGGTTTCAAGGCCGGCGCGCTGGCCAACGGGCTGCGCACGGCGCGCGGCGAGTTCATCGCCGTTTTCGATGCCGACTTCGTTCCACCCCCCGATTTCCTGCAGCGCGTGATCCATTATTTCACCGACCCGAAGGTCGGCATGGTCCAGGCCAGGTGGGAGCATCTCAACCGCGAGTACTCGCTGCTGACGCGCGCGCAGGCGATCTTCCTCGACGGTCATTTCATGATGGAGAGCTTTACCCGCTTTGCCAGCGGCCGCCTGTTCAATTTCAACGGCACGGCGGGCGTGCTGCGGCGCAAGACGATCGAGGATGCAGGCGGCTGGGAGCACGACACGCTGACCGAGGACCTCGATCTCAGCTACCGCGCCCAACTCAAAGGGTGGAAATTCGTTTTCCTCCCGGACGTCACGGTGCCTGCGGAACTGCCCGTCGAGATGAACGCGTTCAAGGTCCAGCAGTGCCGCTGGGCCAAGGGGGCGATGCAGACCTGCAAGAAGCTGCTCCCGCGCATCCTGCGCAGCGATCTGCGGCCCTGCCAGAAGCTCGAAGCCTTCTACCACCTCACGGGAAACGTCAGTTACCCGCTCATGGTCCTGCTCTCGCTCGCGCTCTTTCCCGCGATGATCGTGCGCTACAACCAGGGCTGGTTCCACCTGCTGCTCATCGATCTGCCCTTGTTTCTGCTGGCCTTCAGCAGCGTCACCTGTTTTTATGTCACCTCCCAGAAAGCCCTGCATGCGGACTGGTGCAAGAGGATACTGTACCTGCCGGTCCTGATGGCGATCGGAATCGGCACATGCGTCGCCGGCGCCCGGGCGGTGCTCGAGGGCGCCCTGGGGGTGGCGAGCCCGTTCGTCCGCACCCCCAAGTTTTCCCTGGAGGGCGGCGCCGGGGAGTGGAAGCACAAGAAGTATCGCGGCCGCGTCGGGCTGGCGCCGCTTTTCGAGATCGGGCTCGGGATCGGCTATACCCTGATCATCTGGTACAGCTGGGATCTGGGTGTGTACGGCATACTGCCCTTTCTCGCGCTCTTCCAGTTCGGTTTTCTGTATGCGGGCGTCGCCTCTCTGGTGCAGCGGATGCGAAGGCTGCCGCTTGCGGCCTTGTGGGACCGGGGTTACGCATCCGCGGATGCGCGCCGGGTCCAGGAGATACCCCTCCGTGCCAGCGCGGCTTCCAATTCCTCCCCCGTCAACCTGTAGTAGTCGTCGGGCGTGTCGATGTCCTCCACCGCGGCGCGCTCTGCAGTCGGCAGCTCGGCGATATGCAGCGCACGATCGTGCAGCAGTCTCTTGACGGACACTCCCGGCGGCAGGGCCAGCAACTCAGGGAAGATCCTTCTGCCGAAAATCGCCGGATGCCCCCGGCGATTTTCGGCAGAAGGATCTTCCCTGAGTTGC
>CAZHQK010000158.1:0-16274 GCA_964534795.1 uncultured Acidobacteriota bacterium | reverse complement strand
CCGCGGTGTCGGCCTGGTTGAGCAGCGCGACCCGCCGCGCCCCTGCGGGCATGCCCTTGCGCCCCCCGGCAGGGTGCGCCAGCACGCGGGCGAGCGCGTCGCCGGTAATCGCGGCACCGATCGGCAGGCCCGACAATTCCGCAAAACGGTCCGGGCCCCAGGCCGACTCTGCGTCCAGAGCCCGCCCCAAGCCGCTCAACCCGGCGACCACGAAAACGGTTTCCACGCCCGCCGGGACAGAGAGCTCATCGTTTTCCGGTGCTTTCAGCGGGCGCTGGGCTGCGCCGTCCGCCTCGACCAGGAAGGACATGCCCAGGCGGAGGGCCGTTTCCTGCAACTCGTCGAGCTGGGGACGCGCAAGCCCCTCCCAGAGTCCTGCGGCCGCATCGAACGGGCCGGTAACCAGAGTGACGCCGGCGCAGCGTTCCATTGCGGGGGCGGGCGCGCCGCCGCGCAGCATGCAATGCCGGTCGGCCGCGGCGCAATCCCCGGGCCGCATGGCCCGAGCCGAGCAAACAACGGCCGGAGCGAGCTCGCGCGCGAGCCTCAGCATGGCAGTCGTCTTGCCTCCGGCACCGACGAACGCCGCTGCGCAGGAGCCCGACAGCCTCGCGGCCTTTGCCAGAGTCAGCATCGGTTCGGTCGCCGCAGCGGCCCGGATGGGACATCCGGAGCCGTCAACTGCCCGCCTCGATCAGCTGGCTGATGCTGATGCGCTGCGCCTCGTTGGTCCCTTCGTAGATCGGGGTCACCCGCTGATCGCGATAGCACTTCTCGGTTATCGAGCCCTTGCAATAACCCAGGCCGCCCAGAACCTGCAGGGCGGTGCTGGTGACCTGATTGGCGGTTTCCGTGGCGAAGACCTTCACCGCGCGCGAGAGGCGGACGTCCATCTGGTCGTGCGTGTCGGAATAGGCGGCCGTGCGGTACATGAACGAGCGTGCCGCTTCCAGTCCGATATACATGTCCGCGATCTTCGCCTGGATCATCTGGTGCCGGATCAGCGGCCTGCCCAGGACCTCCCTGGCCCGCGCCCACGCCAGCGCTTCTTCGTAGGCGGCCCGGGCGCAGCCCACGGCGATCGCGGCAATGGCCGTGTCGTGATCGTATGGCGTGCGGCGTTTGCCGCCCGAAATCGCCCGCCCTCCGGTGCCGATGGCGTTTTCCTTGGGAACGCGCACATGGTCCAGGGTGAACGCCTGCGTGCTGGAGAGCCGGTGCCCCATCTTGTCTTCCTCGCCGCCCAGCACGAGTCCGGGCGTACCGAGCGGCACGACGATGGGCAGAGTCGAGGCCCAGCCGGTCTTCTCCATGTCGGTGCGGCAGAAGACGAGCACCCAGCGTGCAAACGGGAGTCCGACATTGCTGCAATACGACTTGGCACCGTCGATGACCCAGTGGTCGCCCTCCAGGCGCGCCCGCGTCCTGAAGACGAAACCGGCGGGATCGATCAACAGGGCGCTCGTCACGCCGCCGTCGGGTTCCGTGGTGGAAAGGGCCGCGACCCCGCCGGCACCTTCGGTGATCGGGCGCAGGAACCTCTCGACCTCATCGTCCGAGCCCATGTTGAGCAGGACGGTGAGCGAAATGTTGTTCACATGCCAGGTGGTGGCGAATCCCGCATCGCCGGCCGCCATCTCCTCGAGGATCACGATGGTGCTCACCGCATCCAGGCCCATCCCGCCGAATTCCGCCGGAACGACCATTTGATGAAAGCCCTGCTCGAGCCCCTTGCGGTATACATCCACCGGAACGGCTTCTTTCGGATCCGCCCGGCGGTCGTACTGCAGCACGACCGGCTTGAGCTCGCGCTCGACGAACGCGCGCACCATGTCGCGATACATCCGTTGCGTCTCGTTGAGTTCGAAGTCCATGAAAACCTCCTGAGTCCGGCATCGCTGACGCACCCGGACGGCGCCGCCCTCCGGAGCGATCCCGCGCTCTCCCAGCATAATACGCACGGCGCGCGCGCGGAAGGCTCTTGAGAAAAGATCCGGCGAACCGCGGGCTCCGCAGCGCCGCAGTCTCGCTGCCGCGCGCCGCCCGGGCGCATCAGCGGGCCGCGAGATAGGCGTAGCGAAAAATGAAGAGCAGCGTCAGCACCCACAGCAGGGGGCTGATTTCGCCCCTGCGGCCCACGGCCAGCTTGGTTACGGTGAATACCACCAGCCCCAGGCTCAGGCCGGTCGCGACGCTGAACGTCAGGGGAGTGGCCAGGAGCGTGACGAATGCGGGCAACGCCTCCGTGAAATCCTTCCAGTCGATCGAGGAGACGGAACGCGTCATCAGCGCCCCCACGATGACCAGCGCGGGCGCGGTCGCCGCCGACGGTATCACGGCGATCAGGGGCGCGAAGAATACGGCGAGCAGGAACAATCCGGCCACCACCACGTTGCTCAGGCCCGTGCGCGCGCCCGCCGCGACCCCGGCGGCGCTCTCGATATAGCTGGTGACCGTCGAGGTGCCGGTGAGCGAGCCGAGGATGGAGCCGACCGCGTCGGCGATGAGCGCCTTGTTGGCGCGCGGAATGCGGCCGTCCACGAGCAGCCCGGCCTGCTGGCAGACGCCCACGAGCGTCCCCACGTTGTCGAAGAGATCGACGAAGAGAAAAACGAAGACGATTTCGAGAAGCCCGAGCTGCAGGGCGCCCCACAGATCCAGCTGCAGCAGCGCACCCGAAACGTCCGGGACCGAGACCGCTCCGGCCGGCCGGTGCGCGAGGCCGCGCGCTCCGGCAAAAAGGGTGGTGGCGACGATGCCCAGCAGAATGGCCCCGTTGATACGGCGGCTCACGAGAACGGCGGTCAGCAGGAACCCGAACGCCGCGGTCTGCACCGCGGGATCCGAAAAGCTGCCGAGCGCGACGTAGGTGCCGGGGTCCGAAACGACCAGGTGCGCGTTCTTCAGGCCGATGAAGGCGATGAAAAGCCCGATGCCCGCAGGCGTGCTCGAGCGGATGCAGGCGGGGATCCCGTTGACGATCTGCTCGCGCACCCGTGTCAGGGTGAGTATCAGAAAGAGCGTCCCCGAGATGAAAACGACGCCCAGCGCGGTCTGCCAGGGGATCTTCATTCCCTGAACCACGGCGTAGGCGAAATAGGCGTTCAAGGCCATGCCGGGAGCCAGGGCGATGGGGTAGTTGGCATACAGGCCCATCACCAGCGTGGCCGCGGCCGAGGAAACCGCCGTGGCGAACAGCACGCCCTCCAGGGGCATGCCGGCTTCGTGCAGGATGGAAGGATTGACGGCGACGATGTACGACATCGTGACGAACGTGGTCAGCCCGCCCAGGATCTCGCGCCGCACGGTCGTCGAGTTCTCCGAGAGCCGGAAGATGCGCTCGACGGCGGAAGCAACGGACCTTCTCATCTCACCCCGACGTCCATGACGATGCCGGACCCGCGTTCGCGCACGACCGCAAACGGGGCGCCATTCTATCGCATCGGCGACGCCGGGCAACGCCGAAAAATCGCCGCCGGACGCGGCGCCCGGCCCCGGGTGGTTTGCATCCCGCGGTATACTTCCAAGCGTCGGCGCGCGCCCCAGGGCGCGGCCGCTTTCGAACAGGCGGGAGATTGATGAGAAAACCGGGAGCAAGAGAAAGAGGTTTGCGCTCCAGGCGGCGCGAGTTCCTGCGTGCAGGCCTGGCGGGTTCGGTCGCGGGCGTGGCGGCGGCATTCGCCGGGGCGCCCGCCGCGGCGCGCGCGGCTGAGCCGCCGCAATCACTTCCCGAAGAAGCGCGCCTGCGGCAGAAGGCGCGCATCGATCTGATGGAAGTGGCCCTGGGCCGGCGCCCGGCGGATCTGGTCATCCTCAACGGCACGCTGCTCGATACCGCCACCCTGGAGCTGCTGCCGCAAACCGGCATCGCCGTGTCGGGGCGGCGGATCGCCGCGCTCGGCGACGTGCGCCGCTGCATGGGACCGGCGACCACGATCATCGATGCCTCGGGCCTCTATCTCGTGCCGGGCTTCGTCGACGCGCACTACCATTGCGAAAGCAGCCGCCTGAGCCCGACGCAGCATGCACGGGTCACGCTCCCCATGGGCCTGACCGCCTATTTCGAAGGGACGCACGAAATCACCAACGCCGCCGGCGGCCTGCCCGGGGTGCAGTATTTCGTCGAAGAGGGCCGCGCACTGCCGCAGAAGATCTACCCCTGCGTGTCGTCCGCCACGCCGCCGAGCCCGGTGGAAACGACGAGCGGCTACATCGGCCACGATGAAGTGCAGCACGCCATCCGGCAATGGCCCGACGTCGTGCGCGGCCTCGGCGAAGTCATGGACCTGCCGCGCCTGCTCGAGGGAGACGCGCGCCTGCACGGCGTAATCCAGGCGGCTCTGGACGCCGGGCGGCGGGTCGAAGGACACGGCAGCCCGGCCCTGGAAATACTCGACGGCTGGATCGCCGCCGGCATCTCCTCCACCCACTCGCCGCGCCTGCCCGAAGCCCTCGCCATGCTGCGCCGCGGCCTGCACCTTCAGTTGAAGATCGACCGCACCGGAGACATCGTGCGGCAGTTCCTCGAGCTGCCCCTGAAGGACTGGCGCCTGGTGGGGCTCGCCATCGACGACCGCCCGGCCGACGAGCTGCTGGAAATCGGCAGCATGGATCACGAGGTGCGGCGCGCCATCGAGTTGGGCGTTCCCGCCGCCATCGCCTACCAGATGGCGACGCTCAACAACGCCCAGCACTGGCGCATGGAGGACGACCACGGCATCCTCGCACCCGGCCGCTATGCCGACATTCTGCTGATCTCCGATCTCGAGAAGGTCCGGATCGAAAAGGTGGTCGCCGACGGACGGCTGGTCGCCGAGCAGGGACGCCTGGTCCGCGAAATCCGCGTCCCGGCAGCCCCGGAGTATGTCCGCAACAGCGTCAGGCTGCCACGCCCGCTGCGCGCCCCGGATTTCGAAATCGCAGCGCCTCCGAACCGCTCCGAGGTCACGGCCACCGTTCTGAAACCGCGCTACTTTTCGCGCGACCTCGGCCCCCTGACGCACAAGCTGCCCGTGAGGAACGGCCTCGTTCAGCGGGATCTTGCACGCGGAATCACCAAATTCGCCGTCATCGAGCGCTATCGCCGCACCGGAAACATCGGTCTGGCGTTCTGGGAGCTCGGCTTCGACCGGGGCGCCATCGCCTGGACGGTCAACCATGACCATCACAACCTGGCGGTTGTGGGCGCCGACGACGCCGATATGGCTGTGGCCGCCAACCGGGTGGCCGAACTCCAGGGGGGATTCGTGATCGCCGCCGGCGGCAGGGTCCTGGCCGAACTGGCGCTGCCCATCGCCGGGCTGATGACCGATGAAGACCCGAACTCGGTGGCCGGCAAGATCCGGACGCTGAATCGCATCGCCAACGATATGCATCCGGTACCGGTGCTCGCCGGACGGACGACCGACCTGCTCACCTTCATGAACCTGACCTGCGATCCGTGGAAGTACGCCCTGACGGATCTGGGGCTGTTCAATCTGGAAACGCGCGAGAAAATGCCGGCCGTCTACTGATCCCGGCGCCGCCGACAGCCCCCCCGGTCCGACTGTGGCGAGTCACGGAGCCGGCACCGGCCTCGTCATGAGGTCGACGAAAAGATCCCAGTAGGTCTGCCGGTCGATGTCGAAAAGGATCTTCACCTTCTGCGTGCCTGCGGGAAAGTTCTCGGGCGAGGAGAGCGAGCGCCGGCGCGACTCGTGGTACCCGATCGAACGGCCGTAGTTCGGGCCGTAGTGGACATCGACGTCGACGAAGCGCTCTTCGAGCTTCACGGCGATTCCGGGCTTCAGCAGGAAAGCGGCAGCCAGGGCGTCCCAGACGAAAGACCGCCTGCCGGGATCGGACTGGAACGAAGCCCCGTGGCGGTCGCGGAACATCTTGACGACCGGGGTTTCCCGGGCGGCGACGATGCGATCGTAGATCGCTTTCGTATAGTAGACCCGCTCGCAGATGTCGTTGGGCACGAGGATCTGCTCGCGGAACGGGGTGCGCAGTGCGATCCGGGCGGCCTCGGGATCGAACCAGAAATTGAACTCGGCCGCGGGCGTGGTGTTCCCGGGAATGTCGACGGCTCCTCCCATGTAAATGATGCGCTTGACGAGCGGCACGATCTCGGGATGCACCTTTACGGCGAGGGCGATATTGGTCGCCGGACCCGTCGCCAGAAGGGTGATCTCGTTCGGGAATTCTTTCACCTTGCGCACGATGAAATCGACGGCGTTTTCGCCGCCGGGAAAGACGGGTTGCGGCCTGGGGCGCGCAAATGCGCCCAGGTACTCGGAGTTGCCGAAGAGGCGCTCTTCGGCGGCGAGCCACGGCTGCCGGTTGCCCATGAGGGCTTCGCCGGCACCCTGGAATACCGGGATATCGGGCCGGCCCAGGGCCTTGAGCAGACTGATCGCGGCCGCGGTACAGTCCTCGACCCAGGCATTGCCCGCGACCGTGGTGACGCCCAGGACTTCCACGGCCCTGGAGTTGAGCAGCATGATCAGCGCGTGCGCATCGTCGTTGAAGATACCCATGTCGGCGTCGTGGATGACCTTTTCCGCAGCCGGAGCCGGCGCGGCGCAGCAGAGAAGCAAGACTAGAACGAAAGGCGCGCCCGTTCGTCGGAACGTCATGGCAGGGCCTCCTTAACGGTTGAACCTGTAGCCGGTGGATGATTCGCGGACCAGAAGCTGGGTGGCCAGGCGGATGCGGCTCGGGCGCGGCTCGGCCGGTCGGCCCTCGATGCGCGCGATCAGGAGCTCCGCTCCGCGGTAGCCGATGGAATAGGCGGGCTGGGCCACGGCGGTCATGCGGGGCTGGAAGGCTTCCGCCAGCGGAAAGTCATCGAAGGAAGCGATCGCGACGTCGCGCGGGCAATTGAGGCCCAGTTCGGCGAGCGCCCTCAGCAGGCCGAGCGCCATCATGTTGTTGCATACGAAAACGGCCGTGGGGCGGTCGGAACCCGCCAGCAGTGCGCGGCCGAGCCGGTAGCCGCTCTCAGACCGGAAGTCCCCCTCGAGGACCAGGCCGGGGTCGGCGGGGATTCCGGCCTGGATGAGCGCTTCCTGGTAGCCCTGCAAGCGCTCGGCCGCGGTTTGCACCGCTTTGGGCCCGGTGAGGATGGCGATACGCCGGTGCCCCATCGAGATCAGGTGGCGGACGCAATCGCGGGCGCCGGCGACATTGTCCACCGAGACCGAATCGACCTCGATGCCCGCTGGCAGGCGGTCGAGGCACACGATGGGCATTCCGGAATCGAGTATGCCGCGGATGTGGCCGTCATCGCCGGCATTGGGCGCCACCACCAGGAGGACGCCGTCGACCCTGCGCTGGCGCAATACCGAAAGAACCCGCTTTTCGCGCTCCACGTTGTCGTCGGTGTTGAACGTGATGAGAAGATAGCTGTTCTTGAGGGCCGCGTCCTCGGCCCCGCGGACAAGCTGCGGGAAAAAGGGATTGGTTATATCCGAAATGACCATGCCGAGCATCCGGGTTTTTTTGAGCTTCAGGCTGCGCGCGACATGGTTGGGCTGGTAGTCGAGTTCCCGGATTGCGGCCAGGACGCGCTCGCGGCGCTCGGCGCTCACGGCCGCCGTACCGTTGATCACGTTCGATACCGTGCCAACCGAAACCCCGGCCCTGTCGGCTATTTCCCTGAGCGTGGGCATGGCCTTGCTTCCTCCGGAACCGTCCGCGCGAGCGAGCGCCCGCACCCGGTCGTCCGCGCGCGATTATATCACCGCCGCCATGACACAAGCGATATTGATTCGTTTCAAAATTATGACAATCATCTCGGGCGCCTTTTCCAATTGGCAACCGGCGCCTTCGGCATCCGAACCGATCCCGAGCGCCCTTTTGAAACGTATCAAGGCATGTCGCTGAAAATTCGGACCATCGAGAGCCGAGCAGAATCCTCTTGACAGCGCTCGCGTCGACAAATAGCATGAGCTTTGTTTGAAACGTCTCAAACGCGTTCTCTGCCGGGTAGCCGACAGGCTCGGAGTTCGCGTTGCGGGATGTCAGGGATTATGCGCCAAAGAAAAAGGCGAAGTGGAGGAAATATGAACAAGAGGCGGGCGCTTCCGGCTGCGGCAGCGCTGGTCATCGCTATCCAGTTGATCGGAGCGGGCATGCTCTGCGCCCAATCCGTGGGCACCATTTCGGGAACGGTCAAGGACTCTTCGGGCGCCGTCGTCCCGGGCGCGACCGTCACGGCGCGCAACCAGGGAACCGGGGTCGCGCGTGAAACCCTCACCGACCAGGCGGGGCGTTTCGTGATCCCCCTTCTCCCTGTGGGTTCCTACACCGTCTCCGCTTCCATGAGCGGGTTCCGCACCGCGGAAGTGCGCGACATCGCTCTCGAGGTCCAGCAGAGCCGGACAGTGGACTTTACCTTGGAGGTGGCGGCCATTTCGACCGAGGTGACGGTCACCAGCCAGGTGGCGCAGGTCGAAGTCGAACGCGCCGATGCCACTCTCGGCCAGATCATCCATGCCGAGCAGGTCGCCGAGCTGCCTCTCAACGGCCGCAACTTCGTGCAGCTCGCGCTCCTCGGCCCCGGAACCACCACAGGCCAGACGGGCGGCTTCCTCAGCGGCGGTCCGAGCAGCGAGGTTTCCTATCGCGGCACCATGTCGCTGTCGGCCCAGGGTATGCGCGAAAACGCCAACGACTGGCTCATCGACGGCATCGACAACAACGAACTGACGGCCGGCGGCATCGCCATCCTGCCGTCGATAGACGCCATCCGCGAGTTCCGCGTCATGACCTACAACTTCTCGGCGCAGTACGGCAGCCGCGGCGGGACGACCGTCCTGGTCAGCACCAAATCGGGAACCAACGAACTGCACGGCACCGTCTTCGAATACCTGCGCAACGAGGCGCTCGATGCGCGCAACTTCTTCGACGGCCCGCAGAAGAGAAAATACAAGCAGAACCAGTACGGCTTCTCCCTGGGCGGCCCCATCCGCCGGGACAGGACGTTCTTTTTCGGCGACTTCCAGGGCAACAACGTTCGCGAGGGGCTGACGATCCTGACCACCGTGCCCACCGCGCTCATGCACCAGGGCATCTTCACCGAGTCCTTCCCGAACGCGCCCGCGCCGACCATCTACAACCCGCGCACGACGCGCATCGACCCGGCAACGGGGAAATACGTGCGCGACCAGTTCACCGGCGGGATCATCCCGCCCGACCAGATCGACCCGATAGGCAAGAAGCTGCTCGATCTCCTGCCTATGCCCACCTACACGGATCGGCTTTCGGGCAATTACCTTTCCAACCCGATCCGCCGGCTGGACGACTACATGTGGAACGCGCGCGTCGACCACAATTTCGCCGGTGACGACCGGTTGTTTGTTCGCTTCAGCTTCGAAAACGCCAAGGCATTTCGGCCCTCGGGCCTGCCGGGCTTCGGCGCCCTCACCGCCTTCAACAGCAACCAGAACTTCACCACGCGCGCGCGCAACGTCGCCGTCTCCGAGACGCACGTCTTCCGGCCCGACACCATCAACCAGTTCACGGCCGGGTACAACCGCGTCTTCAATTACATCCGGTCTTACGGCTACCTGTCGAACAAGGCGCAGGAGTTGGGCATTCCGGGAGCCAACCTCGGCACGCCCGAGACCTCGCAGCTGACGCAGATCACCATCCGCAATTTCGCCGGCATCGGCGACCGCCAGTACTCACCCTACCAGGGCGGAACCAATGTCTATCAGCTCTCGGACACCCTCGTGCTCGTGCGCGGCGCTCATACGCTCAACCTGGGCTTCACCACGCGCATCATGCAGCTCAACACGCTCGGCAACAACGCCTACGCCGGCACTTTCACCTTCGATGCCTTCTTCACGGCGGGCTTCAGGGCCGACGGCACGCTCAACGGCAGCACCGGCCATCCGGTCGCCAGCCTGCTCATGGGCTTGCCGACATCGGGAGGGCGCAACAACGAGCTGGACGGCTCCATCCGCGGCCGGCGCTGGAAAGAGTTCCGCGGCTTCGTCGACGACTCCTGGACCGTGCGCCCCAACTTGAGCCTGACGCTGGGATTCGCCTACTCGGTCACGACCCCGTTGCACGAGGCGGCGGACAGATTCGCCAACTTCGACTTTTACTCCGGCAAGGCTTTCATCGCCGAAAAGGGCAGGGACCGCACCGTGGGCGTGAAGACCGATTACAGCAACGTGCAGCCGCGCATCGGCTTCGCCTGGAGCCCGTTCGGCTCGGGCGACACCGTCCTGCGGGGCGGCTACGGCATCTTCCATGACGTCTCCGCCATGGGCGGCACGCAGGGACTGTACCAGAATCCGCCGTACTCGAACGCCTATGCCTTCACCAGCGACAACATCACGCCCGTGCGCACCCTGGCCACCGGCTTTCCCGACAACACCAAGCGCCAGGATCCCGCGACCTACACCGGCGACTGGCGCACCCAGCAGCTCGACTTCAAGCAGGGCCTGATCCAGCAGTGGAACTTGAACCTGCAGCGCTCGCTCCCCTGGAGCACGCTTTTCAGCGCCGCCTATGCGGGCACCCGCGGCACGCGCCTGATGATGAAAAACCAGAACCTCAATACCGCCACGCCCGGCCCGGGCTTCAACCCGGCATCGCGGCGGCCCTACCCGCAGTACAACGGCATATTCGCCACCATGAGCCGCGGCTGGCTCGACTACCATTCCATGCAGGTACGGGTGGAGCGGCGCGCCGCCAGCGGGCTCTACCTCCTGGGATCCTACACCTACAGCAAAGGAATCACCAACGGCCTGCGCCAGGAGATCACCGGCGATCCGGGGACGAACTACTTCCCGCTGGCCGCATGGCCCGACGCCGACAAGGGCCTTGCTGCGACGGACCTGCGGCACAACTTCACCCTCAGCTATCTCTACCGGCTTCCGTTCGGCAAGGGGCAGACCTTCCTCAGCAGCCTCAATGGAGTGCCCCAGGCCATCCTGGGCGGCTGGCAGCTGAACGGAATCACCAACATCCGCAGCGGCTTCCCGCTCGGTTTCACCACGGCCAACAACCAGTCGGGTACCGCTCTCACCAACCGGCCCAACGTCGTTTGCAATCCCCGCCTGGACAAGCCCACCGTAAGCAAGTGGTTCGATACGGCATGCTTCGCCGCGCCCCCGGCGGGGACGCTGGGCAACGCCGGCCGTACGATCGGGGGCCTCTACGGGCCGAAACAGGTGAATTTCGACCTTTCGATCTACAAGATATTCACGATCGCCGAGGGGCGCACGCTGCAGTTCCGCACCGAGGTGTTCAACATATTCAACCACGCGCAGTTCGCGACGCCGAACACCATTTTCGGTCATCCCAGCTTCGGCCAGATCCTGTCGACGATCAAATCGCCGCGGCAGGTGCAGTTCGCGCTCAAGATCGTTTTCTAAAAGCCTATGTTCAATTCCGCCGGACTCCGCCCATGCGGAGCCCGGCGGGTCCGCTCAGGTCCGATCGATGAAACGGCTCCTGTCGCTGCTGCTGTCGCCATGCTGCGTGCTGCCGGCAACGCCCGCAGGGCAGGACAAACGTCGCGTGCGGCTCATGACGGCGCCGACCCCGGAGGCGCGCAACCTGCTCATGCCGTAGCAAACCCAGCGGCCGGCCGGGCCCGGTCGTCCTTCGGGGAGGCCGCGACCGGATCGACGGCCAGTTCGACGGAGGAATATCGATGACAGCCGGAACTTTTCGCCTTGCCCTGATGCTCGCGCTGTTCGTGCCCGCCCTACAGGGCGCTCCCGCGCAGAAGATCATCTTCGACACGGATTTCGTCTTCGTGCCCCAGGACGACGCCATGGCGCTCATCTTCGCGCTCAACTGCCCCGAGCTCGAGATCCTGGGGATCACGACGGTCACCGGGAACAAGAATGTCGAGCGGGCGACCTCGGATGTGCTCAAGATCTTGGAAATCGCCGGGCGCAGCGAGATCCCCGTCTACAAGGGAGCCGCACGGCCCCTGATGCACGAAAAATCCGACTTTGCCATGAAGCATTACGGCGGCTGGTGGTCCGATGAACCGGCACCGCCGCCCCCGGGCGGATTCGCCCGGAAAAAGGCGGAGCCCGTCAGCGCCGTGGACTTCATCGTGCGCACCGTAATGCAGAATCCCGGAGAGATCACCATCCTGGCGATCGGCCCGCTGACCAACATCGCCATGGCGATGCGCCAGGAACCCGCCTTCGCGCGCAACGTGAAGCAGCTGGTGATCATGGGAGGCGCCGTCGCCTCGCTGCCCGACGGCGCGGGCAATCAGACGCCCAACGCGGAATTCAACTTCTGGGTCGATCCCGAAGCCGCGCGCATCGTCCTGCGCTCGGGTATCCCCATCATCCTTTCGCCGCTCAATGTCTCCCGCAAGGCCAGATTCACCAAGGAAGTCTTCGACAGGATCGTCGCGGTCGACACCCCGCTGACGCGCGTCATCAAGGAGCAGATGGGCCCCGGCTTCCAGAAGAATCCCGAGCACGTCGCGCTCATGTACGATCAGATCGCCGCCGTCACCCTGATCGATCCCGCGATCGCCAAGACGGTCGAACTCTACGTCGATGTCGATACCAACCACGACATCAACTACGGCGTTTCGGTCGGCGGGCGCGAGCCGTGGCCCGGCGCCGAGGGGGCGCGCAAGATGCAGGTCCAGTACGATCTCGACTGGCCGCGTTTTATCAATCTTTACGTGGAACGCGTCACCCGGCCTTCCGGCCGTCAGGAGCAGCGATGAGCCGACAACCTCGTATCGCGGTAGTGGGCAGCGCCAACATCGATCTGGTCACCTTCGCCGACAGTTTTCCCCGCCCCGGCGAGACCATATTCGGCAGGCACTTCGAGCTCGGCTTCGGGGGCAAGGGAGCGAACCAGGCCGTGGCCGCGCGCCTGTGCGGCGCCGAAGTGCACATGGTGGCGCGCGTGGGCGACGATCTTTTCGGCCCGGCGACCTTGCGCAACTTCGAGTCCTACGGCATCGACACGACCCACGTGCGCATGCTCGAGGGCGTCTCGAGCGGCGTGGCGCCGATCTTCGTCGACCGCGAGGGGCAGAACCGCATCTTCGTGATCAAGGGCGCCAACGACCGCGTCCGGCCCGAAGACGTCGACGCGGCCGCTCCCGCGCTGGAACGTGCCGACTGCATCATCCTGCAGCTGGAAATCCCCATCGAGACGGTCTATCACACGGTGGCCTTCGCCGCGGCGCGCGGAATCCGCTGCGTGCTCAACCCGGCGCCCGGCCAGCATCTCGACCTCGAATGGATCGCGGGCGTGGACTACTTCATCCCCAACGAGAGCGAAGCCGAAACCATTTCCGGCCTGCCGGTGCGTACCGACGAGGACGCCCGCCGCTGCGCCGCCTATTTCCTGCAGAGCGGCTTACGGCGCGTCATCATCACGCTCGGCGCCAAGGGCGCGCTTCTGGCCACCGCTGCGGGAATCGAAACGATCCCCGCCTTCCCGGTGCGGCCCAAGGATACGACGGGCGCCGGCGATGCCTTCATCGGAAGCCTCGCCGTCTTTCTGGCCGAGGGCACGGCCGAGCGCGAAGCTCTGCTGCGTGCCAGCCTCTATGCCGCCATGTCCACCACGCGCGTGGGCACGCAGAAGTCCTTCCCGAACCGCGCCGAGTTCGAAAAGGAGTGGGAGGCGCGAAAAGGAGCGGTCGGCGCGCCGAGGTCGGTGTAGGATATCGCATGTCAACCGGGGAAAGGCTTTGGCCCCGCTTGCCGGGAGGTTCCCATGTTCATCCTCGAGAACTACACGCTGGCCGTGATCTTCTGCGTCGTCACCATGCTCTGCTGGGGTTCCTGGGCCAACACCCAGAAGCTCGTCCGGCGCGGCTGGCGCTTTGAACTCTTCTACTGGGACTATTCCTTCGGTGTGCTGCTCCTTTCGCTGCTCTTCGCGCTGACGCTCGGCAGCTTCGGAACACAGGGGCGCGGCTTTTTCGAGGACCTGGGCCAGGCCGAACCGTACCGCCTGGGCCTGGCCTTTCTCGGAGGAGTCGTCTTCAACGCGGCCAACATCCTGCTCGTGGCCGCGATCGACATCGCCGGCATGGCGGTGGCCTTCCCGGTCGGCATCGGACTGGCTCTGGTGCTGGGCGTCGTGGTGAACTACATCGGCAACCCGGTGGGTAACGCCCTCGTTCTTTTCGCCGGCGTGGCCTTCGTCGTGATCGCCATACTGCTCGACGCAACGGCATATCGGCGTCTGCCCGCAGGCGGCAAGGGAGTCAGCGCCCGCGGCCTGCTGCTTTCGGTCGCCTGCGGCATTCTCATGGGCTTTTTCTACCGCTTCGTCGCCGCCGCCATGTCGACCGATTTCGCTCATCTCGAACCCGGCAGGCTCGGGCCCTACGCGGCGGTCTTCGTCTTCGCCCTCGGGCTGGTGCTGAGCAATTTCCTTTTCGTAACGCTCATCATGCGCCATCCCTTCTCCGGGCCGCCCGTGTCGCCATCCGCCTACTTCGGCGGCGATGCCAAGACCCATGCGGTCGGCATCCTGGGCGGCATGATCTGGGGCGTGGGCATGAGCTTCAATATCGTAGCCTCGGGCCAGGCGGGATTCGCCATCTCCTACGGTCTCGGCCAGGGAGCCACGATGGTGGCAGCTCTCTGGGGCGTGTTCATCTGGCGCGAGTTCAAGGATGCGCCCGCGGGCACCGGGCGGCTCCTCGCCCTGATGTTCGCCAGCTTCATCATCGGCCTGGCACTCATTATCCTGGCGCGCAACCTCTAGTCTCACCATTACTCCCCTGCCCGAATTCGGGCGGCGCCGCCCCATTTGAGGCAGTCCGGCGTCCGACTCGGCGTGGTCCCGGCAGCGGACTCGGATCGCGTCGTGCTATAAATTATTCTATCCGCTGATATTGCAGCAGACTTGCCGCACGCGACCCATCCATGTCGCATCGTGGCCCGCCGATTGCTCATGCTATCGGCATGCGCATTATCGGCAGCCGCAGCACTCCCAGCATCCGGCCGTGGATCCTTCTGGCACTCCTGTTGCTCCCGCAGACCTCCGGCGCGGCCGTGCCCTCGGCCCGAACCGATCCGCAAGCCGGGCAGGAGCAATCGGAGCCCGAGCTCCGTCTGGAAGATCTGGTGCACGAGTTGCTGCGCTCGAACCCGGAGCTGCAGGCGGCCCGCAAGCGTTACGAGGCGGCACTGGCGCGCCCGGCCCAGGAAAGCGCGCTCCCCGACCCGCGCGTCACCGCAGGATGGGTCAGCAGCGGCTGGCCCTATCCCGGAGCAGGGCTCGGCGCGGCGCCGATGAGCAGCATCGGCATCCAGGTGGCGCAGGAATTCCCTTTCCCGGGCAAGCGCGCACTGCGGGGCGGCATGGCGGCAAAGGAGGCCGAAAGCCTGGCTTTTGCAACTCGGGCCGCGGAGCTCCGGCTGGTCGCGCGCCTCAAAGAGAACTTCCACGATCTTCGCCTCGCCTGCGACGCGGCGGATCTGGTGCACCGCAACCAGGCACTCATGGGACAGCTTGCCGAGGCCGCGCAGGCGCGCTACGCCGCGGGCAAGGCCGCACAGCAGGACATCATCAAAGCCGGAACCGAAATCTTCATCCTCGAGAACCGCCTGATCGCGCTCGAGCGCGACAAACTCCGCCTCAAGGCCGAGATCAACGCCCTGCTGAACCGGCCTGCGGCCGCGGCGCTCGGCCGTCCCGAGCCGGTCACCGAGGTGCCCCCCCTCGAAGCGGAAGAATCCCTCGAAGCGCGCGCATTGGAGAGCTCGCCGCTGCTGCGGGCGCAGCAGGCCGCGATCGACAGCCGCCGGTTCAATCTGCAGGCGGCCGGCAGGGGCTACTATCCGGACATTGACGTGATGGCGGGCTACTACAACCAAGGCGCCATGAAGCCCATGTGGGAGTTCAAGGTGCAGGTCAACGTGCCGCTGTACTTCTGGAAAAAGCAGCGCTACGGCCTGGAGGAGGCCGGATCGCTGCTTGCCGAGGCGAGCCGCAGCTACCGCAGCGCACAGCAGCAGCTCCTGCTGCGCTTGCGGGAGCGCCGGCTGGCGGCTGAAGCCGCCCGCAGACTCATGGAACTCTATTCGCACCGGATCGTGCCGCAGGCGGAACTCGCCCTCGAGTCGTCGCTGGCCGCTTACCGAACCGGCTCGGTGGATTTCCTCACGGTGCTCGCCAATTTCACCGCCATCCTCGACTATCAACTCGGTTACCGCGAACAACTGGCCGAGTACTTGAAGGCCTTGTCCGCCCTGGAAGAGCTGGCAGGGGATCCCGGCACTTCCGATTCCGGCGCAACGATCCCGAAAACGAAGGAAGTG
>CAZHQK010000157.1:0-3465 GCA_964534795.1 uncultured Acidobacteriota bacterium | reverse complement strand
AATGGCGAAGGCGCTCAACCAGCTCGCCGACGGGCGCTATAAGGACTTGTACGCGGTCCTGGAACGTATCGGGGACGAAGTCCGGCGCGCGGCGAAACCCGCCGGCCCGCCCGATGCCGGCCCGCTGGTTCGGAATCTCACCGGCCTGACCTCAGCCGACGCCCCCCTAGTGGGATCCAAAATGGCGCTCCTCGGCGAGATCCGCAGCCTGGGAGTGCCGGTGCCGGACGGATTCGTGATAACCGTCGCCGCTTTCCGGCATCTCCTCGAATGGACGGATCTGAGCCGGCGGGCAGCCGCACTGGAAGGTCTGTACGAAACGCACGGCTGGGAGGCTCTGGAACGTGCCGCACGCGAGGTGCAGAACGTTCTCCTGACTTGCGCGCTGCCGCCGGATCTCGAGAGCGCCATTCTCGACGCTTATGATTTGGTCTTCAACGGGGCCGCGGTTCCTGTCGCCGTGCGCAGCAGCGCGACCGGTGAGGACCGCCCCTCCGTCAGCCATGCGGGACAATACCTGACGCTCCTGGATGTTGGACGGGGGAAGCTCGCAGATGCATACCGGCGCGTGCTCGCCAGCGCCTTTACGCCGCAGGGAGTGCTCTATCGGTACCAGCACGGACTCTCCATCGAAGACGCCGCTATGGCGGTGGGAGTGCTCCAGATGGTGCAGGCACGCTGCAGCGGCGTGATGTTTACCCGTGACTTTCAAGACACGGGTCTCGACCGCCTGAGGATCAGCGCTGTGGATGGTCTGGGGGAGTCCCTCGTAGCGGGGCGGCGCAGCGCCGAAGAACTCAGTCTGACCGCAGGCGGCCCGCCGCCAACTTCCGACCTCCTTTCCCCGAACGATCTGGCTGTTCTCTCGCAGCTCGGCCGGCGCTTGGAAGAACACTTCGGCAGCCCCCAGGATATCGAGTGGTCCGTCGACTCCCGCGGCCGGCTCTTCATTCTGCAGAGCCGGCCTATGACGGGCGTCCTCGAATCCGAGCAGGCGGAACCCCCTCCAGCCGGCGGCACAGTGATCCTGTCAGGAGGCATGTGCGCCTGCCCGGGAATCGGCGCAGGCCGGATTTTCAAGGCTACGCCGGGACGAGACATCTCCGACCTCCCCGAAAACTGCATCCTGCTGCTGCGGCAGGCTTCGGCTTCGTTTTCCATACTGTTTCCCAAATGCGCCGCAGTGATTACGGAGATCGGCTCCCCCAGCGGACACATGTCGATCCTGTGCCGCGAATCGGCCCTCCCCTGCATCGTCGGGATGAAGGGCGCCTTTGATACGCTCAAGGACGGCCAGATGGTCATTGTGGATGCATCGGCAACGAGCGTTAGGGAAGGCGCGCCGGGCGCGTCTGCCGGGCGGCGTCCGCATCGTTATCCCCTGGCCGAATCCCCGGCAGTGGAAAGACTGCGGCGCCTCGCGCCCTTTATCACGGGGCTCCATCTAACCGATCCGTCTTCCCCGCAATTCCGTCCCGGGGCATGCCACAGTTACCACGATGTGGTGCGCTTCGTTCACGAGAAGCTCTATGAGACCATGTTCCGGTTCAGCGAACGGGCCGGCAGAGACAGGACCCGTAGCCGGAAGTTGTCGGTGCGCCTGCCCATGCCGGTGCTCGTGCTGGATGTGGGCGGCGGATTGGCTGATTGCGCCGCCGATAAGCCCTGGATCGATATTCAGGATGTGCTCTCCGTGCCGTTAATGGCCTTCCTCGAGGGTCTCCTGGATCCGAGGATCCGCTGGGACAGGCCCAGGGCCGTCTCGGCGGGAGGATTCGCGTCGGTGGTGGGCGAGAGTCTGATGGGGCCGCCCGTCGACCCGCTTCGGATGGCGGAACCGACCTTTGCCGTGATATCGAGTCAATATATGAATTTCAGCGCCAAGGCCGGTTACCACTTCGCGAACGTGGATGCGGTGATGAGCCCGGTGCAGAACAAGAACTACCTTCAATTCCGTTTTGGCGGAGGCGGCGCCGGAGAGGAACGGCGGAGGCGGCGCGCGGTCTTTCTGTGGAAGGTCCTGTCATCCATGGGATTTCTGGTGAATGTGATGGGCGATATGGTGCTGGCCAGGTTGGCGAAACCCGAGGAGGCACAGCTCCGCTCGCGGCTGGTTCAGCTGGGCCGGCTGACTCTTTGTTCACGGCAGCTGGATATGCTGATGGATTCCGAAGCCAGCGCCGACTATTTCGCCGCCGCATTTCTCGAGGAGAACTTGGATCCCTTCTGACCCGCAACACTCACCGAATCGCTCCGGCGCCGGCGGATCCGCCGCGGGCGAATGCCGAATCCGGTGGCAGTTTCCTGCGAGCGGCAACGGCCCGGGCGATTTCCCGCAAGCCGGAAGCATAGACGGGAGACCGGAACATGCCCGGTGGCGATCCCCCGCCCGGCAAAATGCCCTGGCGGGGCCATCCGCACAGACGGAGCGCCTCACAGCGCGCAAGACTCGCCGGGAGCCACTCCCAGCTGCCATCCTATTATCCCATCAGCTGCCTCGCGACTCATAGGAGAAGCCCCGCAAGGGGCCGCACGAGAGCGCCGAGGGCCCAAGCCCTGGGAAGCCCCAGCGCCGTGCAACCTGCTATCAACAGGTGCCGCTGCGAGTTCGATAATCACGTGGGCAAGCTCCTGCACCAATTGGGATGGAGTCACCAGAAGCCGGAGCGGCGCGCGCTCGAACGGAACGAGGCGGCGATTGCCCACTGGAAGCGAACTGTCTGGCCGGCAGTAAAAAAACATCACGCGGCTGGCAGCCCACGTCGTCTTCGTCGACGAGTCCGGCTTCCTCCTGATTCCTACCGCCTGCAAAACCTGGAGCCCCGTCGGGCGGACGCCGATCGTTCACCATTGTTACCGTCACGATCGCATCTCGGCCATATCGGGCATCGCCGTCAGCCCCCGGCGGTTTCATTGCACGCTCCACTGCCGGCTCTTTGAGGACAACATTCAAGGCGTCGAGGCCGCCACGTTCCTGCGGCACCTTTTGCATCAGATCCGCGGCCATGTCATCGTCCTATGGGACAATAGCCGGATTCATCGCGGTGAACCGGTCCAAGAGCTCCTGCTTCGTACGCACCGCCTTCACCTGGTGAATTTTCCATCCTATGCCCCGGAGCTGAATCCCGACGAAGGTGTTTGGAATCACCTCAAAAGACATCTGGCCAACGGCCGGCCTGACACACAGGCGGAGCTCATGGATCTCTTGTCTGCCGAGATATGTCGTTTGGCAGCCAGCCCAACATTCCTTCGCGGTTGCATCGAACGCTCCAGATTTCCTCTCTTTTGCCTTAAGTGTTTCATTATTTATGCGGCGATCGATAGTGGTGGGCCCAGCAGGACTCGAACCTGCGACCCGCTGATTATGAGTCAGCTGCTCTGACCGACTGAGCTATGGGCCCGCGCGCAGCATGCAACGTGCCCCGAGAGTAGCACGCCCCCCCGCCGCACGTCAATTTCGGTGAC
>CAZHQK010000156.1:0-27366 GCA_964534795.1 uncultured Acidobacteriota bacterium | reverse complement strand
GGGGGAAACGCGCCTGCCCGTGCGTGCGGGCTTTGCCTCCCGGTGATTACTCGTCCAGGACCTCGCGCACCTTTCTCGCCAGGCCCTCGGCCGTGAAGGGCTTGTGAAGGAACTTCATCCCTTCCTGCAGGACGCCGTGGTGGACGATGACATTGTCCGTGTAGCCGGACATGTACAGCACCTTCGCCTCGGGATGGATCGCGCGCAGCCGCTCGGCCGTTTCGCGGCCGCTCATTCCGGGTATGACCACATCCGTCAGGATGAGATCGACGGTTTCTTTGTATATACCGCAAAGCGCCAGCGCTCCCGCACCGTCGGCCGCTTCCAGGGTCTTGTAGCCCTGTTGCGCGAGCACTCGCACCGCCAGCTTGCGAACGCCTTCCTCATCCTCCACCACCAGAACCGTCTCGCTTCCCCGAGGGACTTCCCCGGACGGGCGTTCCTTTACGGCGTCCGCGGGCGCATAGACCCGGGGCAGGTAGATCTTGAACGTCGTCCCGCGCCCCGGCTCGCTGTAGACCCAGACGCTTCCCCGGCTCTGCTTCACGATCCCGTAGACCGTGGACAAACCCAGGCCCGTACCCTTGCCTCCCTCCTTGGTGGAAAAGAACGGCTCGAAGATATGCTCCTTGACGTCGGGCGTCATCCCGGCTCCGGTATCGCTGATGGAAACCATCACATGGGGCCCGGGCTGCACGCCGTGGTGCAACCGGACATATTCCTCGTCCAGGTATACGTTGGCCGTTTCGATGGTGAGCTTTCCTCCTCCGGGCATGGCGTCCCTGGCGTTGATGACGATATTGATGATGGCCTGCTCGATCTGCCCCGGATCGGCCCGGACCATGCCGATCCCGTCCTGCAGGAAAGTGACGAGCTCGATGTCCTCGCCGATGATCCGGCGCAGCATCTTGTCGAGCCCCTCGAGGACCCTGTTCAGATCGATGACGCGCACCTCCATTACCTGCTTGCGGCCGAAGGCAAGAAGCTGCCGGGTGAGCGCCGCAGCCCTGTCGGAGGCTTCCATGATTTCCTCGAAGCTCTGGCGCATCGGATCGCTCTCGGGCAGATCGTGCAGCGAAAGCTGGCAGGTCCCCTTGATCACCGTCAGGAGATTGTTGAAGTCATGGGCCACGCCGCCCGCCAGCCTGCCGATGGCTTCCATTTTCTGGGCCTGGCGGAACTGCTCCTGCAGGGAGGCCATCTCTTCCTGCGATTTTCTGGCGTCGGTGATATCCATGACGGCGGCCTGGATGGCGCGCCTGCCGCGATACTCGATGGGGCCGGCGAAGATCTCGAGCCACCGGACGGTTCCGTCTTTGCGGAGGCCCCGACATTCGTAATTCGGAGGAACGTCCTTGCCCGCCGCGCGCTCCCTGAATCTCCCCCACACAAGGTCCCTGTCGTCGGGATGCACGAGCTCCATGACCTTCTCGGGCGGAAGCGCGAGCAGTTCCGCGACCGTGTATCCGGTGACCTCCTCGCAGCGCTTGTTGGCGTAAACGATGCGGAAATCCTCGATCACGAGCACGGCCTGGAGCGATCTTTCGACCAGCGTGCGATACCTGTCTTCGCTTTCCCGCAGCTCTTGTTCCAATCGCTTGCGTTGCGTGATGTCGCGCACGACGACCGCATCGGCGGCCTGCCCATGCCATTGGATTCTGGATCCCGCTATTTCGACCGGGACGATCCTGCCGTCCTTGCGCACGATGGCCGTCTCGTAAGCGTCCGGGACTTCTTCGCCCGCGATCCTGCGCGCGAGCCGCTCGGAGAGTTTGGGAAGCTCATCGGGGTGGGCGAGGCCGCTCATCCCGATTTTCGAGAGTTCCTCGGCGCTGTAGCCCGTTATCTCGCAGGCGCGCCTGTTGGCATAAAGGTGGCTCCCGTCCGCGGCGGCGACGATGATTCCGTCGCGCGCGTCTTCCGTCATGCGCCGGAAATCCTCCTCGCTATCCCTCAAGGCCTGTTCGAGCCGCTTCGCCTCGGTGATGTCCCGTATGATGTGAACGAACTCGCCGATTTCTTTGCCCGGCTCCTTTATGGGGTCCGTTACGACGAGAAAGATCCTTTGGCCCACGGACATTTCGAGGGTCTCGCGCGTGCCGCTTTTCAGCGCGCGCAGAAGCGGGCAGTTCTCGACGCGGCGCTCCGCGTCGTGAACGAGCCGGTAGCACTTCTCGCCCTCGAGCGCGTCGGGATCCCGGCCCACGAAATCGGCGAAAGCCCGGTTGCATTGCAGCATGGATCCGTCGGGACTGAGGAACGCCACCATGTCGAGCACGGAATCGAAGGCTGCGCGCCAGCGCTCCGCCTCGAGCCGTGCGGCATTGTCGCTTCCTTGCCCGCGCCGAACGTCTTCCTCAGGTCCCACGGTTCCTCCTCAGGCTCCCGCCGGCCTTGAACGGAGCCTTGCTTTCGGATTCCTCGGTCCCGTCCGCACTCTCAGGCGAAACACGGCGCCCTCCATTGCAGAAATGCGGCTTGCATGCCGCCGTGACGATAACACGAAAATGCGCCGCCTGCCGGGAAAAGTGGGCGAATCAGCCAACCGGAGGCGAACAACCCGGGGGGTCGGGATCTCGCCGGGCGACAAGCGGGCCGGACCGGCGTTACCACTTCGTGCGGCCGGGGCAGCGCAGCCGGTCGCCGCATATCGGGGACAGGCGGAATCGATACAAGTAAGGTTGCGCCGGCAGGGTGTACTGGGGATGCGGGCGCGCGCCCCAACTGTCGTCGCCTCCGACTCCCATCTGGTTGAGATCGATATTCACGGTGACGGTGCTGCGCACCGGCAGTTCGTAAGTGTGGCGCGCCCGCTCCAAATCGCGCATGGTATAGGGCCAGGCACTGAAGTTCAGCTCGTGCTCGCCGACCACGAGCAGGCCCTCGCCCGCCTCGTCGGTGAGGGCCGCCCAGCGCACATCGGTTTTGTTGCCGGTTTCCTGCGGCCGGATATACGGGTGCACCTGGTCAGCCACCTTGCCCAAGTAGATGCCGAATGCCGCACCGGACTTGCGGTCCCAGTAAGTTTCCTGCGGCCCGCGGCCGTACCAGCGCATGTTCTGCAGGGTGCCGGGCACGGACGCCTGCATTCCGAAGCGCGGCAGGTCGACGAGCTCCATCCCGGGTCGGAACGAGCTTTCGACCACGATCGATCCGTCGCCCGATATGGAATAGACCAGGCGCAGCGCGGACTTTCCCGCGGGCAGGTCGAAGTCGGCGGCGGCGCGCACCAGCTGGGGCTGCGGCTGCTCGACGGAGAATGCCCGCAGGCGCCGGTCGTCGCCCGCCGTGCGCCAGATCCCCTGGCGTACGGGCATGCCGTTGCCGATGTCGTTGTCCGTGGGCACGCGCCAGAAGTTCGGCACGAGGGGCGCGGCGAGGAGTTTCCGGCCGCGAAATTCCCACGACGTCAGCACGCCGCGCGTCCGGCTGATGACCGCCTGCCAGTCGCTTCCTGCGACCGTGACGGACTCGGCCGTTTCCTCCACTCGCAGGGCCGGCATGGATTCGAGCTCCGGTTGCGGCGGCGGCGGCGCGGCCAGGGGCAGCAGGAACTGCTCCCATGCCACGACGTGGCCCGGTTCCGCCCAGGGCGCGGCGTGCGCCAGGATGAAGGAAAGCTTCAGGCGGTATTCGGCCCCGGGGGCGGGATCGGGCCGGGAGAACGGAATCTCGAGCACCTGCTCCCGCCCGGGCCCCAGGTCGATCCCCGGCAGACCCCCCTTCTGCACGACCTCGCCGTCGGCGCTCAGCTCCCATGCGATGTCGAACGATCCCAAGCCGATGAAGTCGTAGGCGTTGCGCACGCGCACCGCCCCGCGCGCGGGATCCGCAGCCGTGATCTTGATGGACTGATAGACCTTCCTGACCTCGTGCAGGTGCGGGTTCGGCCTGCGGTCGGGCTGCACCAGGCCGTTGCACAGGAAGTTGCCGTCGTTGGGCAGGTCGCCGAAATCGCCGCCGTAAGCGAAGAACGCGCGGCCGTCGGAGGTCGTTCTGCGCAGCCCCTGATCCACCCAGTCCCAGATGCATCCGCCCTGGAGATAGTTCTCGCGCTCGATGACGTCCCAGTAGTCCTGCAGGTTGCCCACGCTGTTCCCCATGGCGTGGGCGTACTCGCACAGGATCAGCGGGCGCGTGCGGGGCTGCGCGGCGTAGCGCAGCAATCCCTCGATGCGCATGTACATGGGCGTGATCAGGTCGACGTGCGGCCGCTCGCGCGCCCTTTCGTACATGACCGGCCTGGTCGGGTCGCGGCGGTGCATCCAGGCGGACACCGCCTCGAAGTTCACGCCGTCGCCCGCCTCGTTGCCCATCGACCAGATGATCACCGAGGGATGGTTCTTGTCGCGCTCGACCATGCGCTGGGCGCGATCCAGGTGGGCCGCCTGCCACTCGGGATTGTTTCCCAGGGTGACGGCGGGATCGTAGCCCATGCCGTGCGACTCGATGTTGGCCTCGTCGATCAGATACAGGCCGTAGCGGTCGCACAGCTCGTACCACGCGGGGTCGTTGGGATAGTGGGAGGTGCGCACCGTGTTGATGTTCGACTGCTTCATCAGCCGGATGTCCGCGATCATCGACTGCGGCGTCACGTAATGGCCCGTGTCGGGATCGTGCTCGTGGCGGTTGACGCCCTTGACGAAGATGCGTGCCCCGTTCACCAGCAGCTTACCCTCCCTCACCTCCACACGGCGGAAGCCGAGATCGCCGCGCTCGACTTCGAGAGGGCGGCCCCGGGCGTCGGACAACACCAGCAGCACCGGGTAGAGGTTGGGTTCCTCGGCCGACCATCGGCGCGGATCGGCGACCGCGGCCTGCAGTCCGACCGCCTCCTCCGCGCCCGGCGCCATGCGCCCGGTCGCGCCCTCGAGTACGCACAGCGGGCGCGCCGGCTGCTGGGAATCGTCGAGGACGCGCACTTGCACGCGGTACGGGCCGGCGGCCTCTTCGCCGTAGTTGCGCACCCATGCCCGCACGCGGACGATCCCGCTGCGGTAATCGTCCGCGAGGCCGCCCGTCAGTTCGAAATCGCGGATGTGCACCGGCGGCGCCGAGAAGAGATAGACGTCGCGGAAGATCCCGCTCAGGCGCCAGAAGTCCTGGCACTCGAGGTAGGAGCCGTCCGACCAGCGGTAGACTTCGACCGCCAGGACGTTCTTTCCGGGGCGCAGGTGGCGCGTGATGTTGAATTCCGCCGGCGTACGGCTGTCTTCGCTGTAGCCGACCCTCGTGCCGTTGACCCAGACGTAGAAAGCGGACTCGACCCCGGCGAAATGGAGGAAGACCTGACGCCCGGCCCAGGCGGCCGGCACTTCGAATTCCCGGCGGTAGGAGCCCACGGGGTTGAAATCGCGCTGGATACGCGGGGGGTCCTTGCGGAACGGATACTCCTGATTCAGGTATATGGGGATGTCGTACCCTTGCAACTGCCAGTTGCCGGGGACCGCGATCTCATCCCAGGCACGGTCGTCGAATTCGGGACGGTAGAAGTCCCGCGGCCGATCGTCCGGCCTGCGCGCCCAATGGAACTTCCAGGGCCCGTTGAGCGACCGGTGAAACTCAGAATCTTGTCGTGCGCCGCGCAGGGCCGACTGCTCGTCGGCAAACACCATCAGGGTGGCATGCGGCGGTTCTTTGCCGATCCCGAAGACTGCGGGGTTTTCCCAGTCGTTGCGTGTCTCCTGCGGAGATACCGAACGTAGGCCGCTTGCCGTCGCCGCGCAGCCGACCAGGGCCAGCAGAAGGCCGAGCGCCGTGTTGTTCATCGGATCACCCTTTCCGCGCCGGCGAGCTGCGCCCCGGCGGCGCGCATCACCTGCGGCTGCGCGCGGCCGCTGCCGGGCCGATGTCGCCCGGGCGGCCCAGAAGCGCCTCGAGCGCCGATTGCTCCCGGCTGGCGACCACGGCCAGAACCTCGTCGCCCGGTCGCAGGACGGTTTCGCCGCGCACGGGCAGAACCTCGTCCTTGCGGATGATCGCCGCCAGCGTGCAGTTCGCCGGCAGCGTGAGGTCGCGCACCATCTTCCCGGCCGCAGCCGCTCCCGGCGCGATCTTTTCCTCCACGAGAGCCACCTCTCCCTTGCGCAGCTTCACCAGGGTCATCATGTCGCCCAGCGACATCTCCTCGGCGATCAGCTTGGCCATGAGGTCGGCCTGGTTGATGGCGACATCCACGTGGAACTTGCGGTCGAAGAGCCAGGCGTTGCGCGGGTTGTTGATCCTGGCGATCGTGCGCGGCACGTGGTAGCGGTCGCGGCCCAGGAAGCAGAGCACCAGATTGTCGGCGTCCACCGTGGTGCAGGCTGCCAGGACCTGCGCCTCGCGGATGCCCGCCAGTTCCAGCATCTGCGGGTTGGTCGGGTCGCCCTCGTAGATCGACTCGGTCGGGATTTCGTGGTGGATGCGCGCCAGTACGTCGGCCCGCTCCTCGATCAGGTGCACGACATGCTGCTGTCCGATCAGCATGGTGGCGAGCTGCGCCGCCGTGCGTCCGCCGCCGGCGATGATGACGAACATGTCAGCCCTCCTGCTCCTTTTCGAGGCGCGCGCGCAGCTCCCGCGCGGCCTCGCGCGCCGCGCTCAGATGCAGCACGTCGCCGGCCCGGAGCCGCTCGTCCGGGCCGGGCAGCGAGGCACGCCCCGCGCGCGTCAGGGCCGCCACGACGCACTCGCCTGCGGGCACGAGCTCGCGGATGGGGCGCCCATGCCATGCATCGGGCACCACCAGCCGGCAGATCTCGACTTCCCCCCCGCCGGCACGATAGACGGTCTCCAGAGGCGATCCGATCAACAACTCTTCGATGCGCCGGGCGCCCATGGAGACGGGGCTGATCACCTGCAGGCCGAAGGCTTCGTGCAGGGCGCGCTTGCGCGGATCGTATTCCCGCACCACGACTCTGGGCACGCGGAATACCGTACGCGCGACATGGCCCAGCACGGTGTTGACGGAATCCGAAGGCGTCACGGCCGCCAGCGCCTGCGCCTGCTCGATTCCCGCGCGCAGCAGCACGTCCTGCATCAGGACATCCCCGCGCAGGGTGATGCCGCGGAAATCCGGCGGCAGATTGCGGAATGCCGCCGCATCCTGGTCGATCACCGTGACCCTGTGTCCCTTGCAGTACAGTGCATAGGCGACCTCGGAACCCACCCGGCCGCAGCCCACGATGATGACGTTCATGAAAACTCCGCGCGTACGCCGCTCTTCATTCTACCTGATACGGTACGTCGGTGATCACGATTCCCGGCTTGAACAGCAGCGCCAGCCGCAGGAGCATGGCGGTCTGCGTGTGCAGCAGGTTGTAGATCCAGCGCCTGGGCACGAACTGCGGCACCACGATCGTGATGGTTTCGTTCGGTTGGCGCTGCGCGGCGATCTCGTCGATATACTGCAGCAGCGGCTCGAGAAAGAGGCGGTAAGGGGATTCCAGAATCACCAGCCGAACCCCCTTGCCCCACTGTTCCCATTGCCGCCGCACCTTCTCCGCTTCCTCCGGATCGGTGGAAACGTGCACGGCGGTGACGTCCTCCGAAAGTATCTGCGCATAGCGCAGCGCGGCCAGCGTCCCCTGGTGGACCGCACTGATCGGCAGGATGACCCGGTGGCGCTTCTCCGGCGGCGGCTCGGCGAAATCCCGGAGCGACAGGCCGGCGGCGAGCCTGATGTAGTGATTGTGAATGCCGCGCAGCAGCACCGCCAGAGCCGGGATCAGGACCAGAACGATCCACGCCCCCTCGGTGAACTTGGTGACGGCGAAGACCGCCGTCACCACGGCCGTGCATATCGCCCCGATGCCGTTGATCGCCATCCGCAACTTCCAGCCCGCCGCCGCCCGGAGCGTCGAGCCGCGTTCCTTGACTTCCCTGCCGGGCTGCAACCGGCCGACCTTCCACCAGCGCCGGGCCATGCCGGCCTGGGAGAGCGTGAAGGAAAAGAAGACGCCGATGGCATACAGAGGGATCAGCCCGCTGACGCTCGCGTCGAAACCGATGATCAGCAGCGAGGCGATCACGGCGAGGGCGATGATCCCGCGGGAATAGACCAGCCTGCTTCCCCGATACGTCAGCTGGCGCGGCAGTAACCCGTCCTTCGCCATCAGCGCGCTCAGACGCGGGAAGCCGGCGAAGGAGGTGTTGGTCGCCATGATCAGGATCACGGTCGTGGCCGCAATGACGCACAGGTACGGGATCCCCGGCCCGCCGAAGACGGTGCGCCCGAGCTGTGAGATTACGGTCTCATACTCCGAGGGCACGGCCTGCGCATGCCTTGCAAGAAAGGAGATACCGAGGAAAAGGCTGCCCAGGATCGACGACATCCAGATGAGGGTGATGCCCGCGTTGCGCGCGCGCGGTTCCTTGAAGGCCGTCACGCCGTTCGAAATCGCTTCCACCCCGGTGAGTGCCGAGGTGCCGTTGGCGAAGGCGTGCAGGATCATGAACGGCGTGAGCGCCCGCAGGCCGTCGAGCGCCTCGGTAGCGGGCGGATCGGGGACGGTCCCGAGAGATCCCGTGAGATAGCGGAACAGGCCGGCCCCGACCATGATCGCCATGGAGACGACGAAAAAGTAGGTGGGCACGGCGAAGGCCCTGCCGGATTCCCGCACGCCTCTCAGGTTAAGCACCATGACGGTCGCCACCATGGCGACCGCCAGGTGAACGCGATAGGGGAAGAGGACCGGGAAAGCCGACGCCAGCTGTGCCACGCCGGACGACAGGGAAACGGCCGCGGTCAGGATGTAGTCCGTGATCAGGGCCGCCCCGGCCGCGCGCGCCGGCAGTTCCCCCAGATTGTCGCGCGCCACGACGTAGGCGCCGCCGCCGTCGGGGTAAGCGTGAATGGTCTGGACATACGAAAGGGTCACCACGGCCAGGAGGGCCACGATGGCCGCCGATATCGGCACGACGGCGGCCATCGCTGCCGCGCCTGCCGCGGCGAGAACCACCAGGATTTCCTGGGTGGCGTAGGCGGTCGACGAGAGCGCGTCGGAAGCGAAAACCGCCAGCCCGATGAACCTGCCGACCGTCTGATGCGGCGCGTCGGCCGTCTGCAACGGCCGGCCGATCAGGCGGGTACGCCAGGAGCGCCGCGGAACGTACTCCGCAGGCCGCCGCTGAACCGCCGTGCCGTTGACCTGCTCGAGGATCGCCATGGGCGCTGCCGGGCCGTTCGAAATCCCATAATGTTATTCCTCGGGTCGGGAGCTGTCAAAAACGATATAATGCGGTCAGGGACCGGCGCCTCGGGGTGCCGGACCGCAGGCAACCGTGAAAAGCCGGCTCTTCCGAAAACTTGCGCTGCCGCTGCTTCTGATGCTTCTCCTTGTCGTGATCGCCGTCGACGCCTACATCGTGCGCGCCCTGCGGCGGGAATATCTGGAAGCGGCATTCGAACGGCTGGAGGCTGTCGGGCGCCTGGCCGAGGCCCGGCCGGCGGCCGCCGCCGCGCCGGCCGACCTTCGCGAATGGATTGCCTGGGTCGCCGCCGGCGGCGCTCGGGTCACGCTGATCGCGCCGGGCGGCGAGGTGCTTGCGGATTCCGAGAGCGATCCGGCGAGGATGGAAAACCACGCAGGCCGGGCGGAGGTCGCGGATGCGCTGCGGGCGGGCACGGGCCGCGCCGTGCGCCGGAACAGCACGCTCGGCCACGAGCTGGTCTATCTGGCCTTGCGCGTGCGCACGGCGGACGGGACGCCCGTGATTCTGCGGCTCGCGCTTCCCGTGGAAAGGCTGCAAGACGCGCTGGCCGAATTCCGGCGCGGCCTCTGGGCGGTTTCCGCAGCGGTCCTGCTCATCGGGGCCGCCGTGTCGCTTCTCTTTTTCGGGAAACTCTCGACCAGGATCGAGCGCTTGAAAGAATTCTCGCGCAGGGTGGCGGAGGGCGATTTCCGCCCTTTGCCGCCGGAGCGCGCGCGCGACGAGCTCGGCGAATTGGCCGCCGGTTTGAACCGCACGGCCGCGGAGCTCGATCGCATGGTGCGCACTCTGACGGAGGCACACAACCAGTCCGCGGCGATTCTCGCGAGCATGACCGAGGGGGTCGCGGTCATCGACGCCGGCCAGAAGGTGATATTCTGCAACGCCGCATTCGAGCGCACGGTCGGCATCCAGGACGGCTCGTGCCGAGGGCGGCCGATGGTCGAGGCTATACCGCACTCCGATCTTCTCGAGCTGGTCCGCAAGGCCCTCCTTGCCGGCGAGACCGTGCGCGGCGAGCTGGTCGCAGGCTCCCTGCGAACCCGGAGCTACTCGGCCGTCGCCGCGCCCGTGCGCACCGCCGGCGACAGGGCGGGAGCCGTGGTGGTGCTGCACGACATCAGCGAGCTGCGCCGGCTGGAACGTGCGCGCCGCGATTTCGTGGCCAACGTCTCGCATGAGTTCCGCACGCCGCTCACCGCCATCCAGGGATTCGCCGAAACCCTGCTGGAAGGTGCGCTCGCCGATCCCGCCAACAGCCGCCGCTTCCTGGAGATCATCCGCAGCAACGCCGTCCGCCTGCAACGGCTCACCGACGATCTGCTCAAGCTCGCCCGCATCGAAGCCGGCAAACAGGAACTGGAAATGCTCCCGGTCGCGCTCGCCGCAGTGATCGCCCCCTGCGTCGAGGCCGTGCGCCCGCGGGTGCAGGAGAAAGGACTGGTGCTCGAAGTCGATTGCCCGGCGGATGTTCCGCCGGTGCGCGGCGACCCGGGGGCGCTGCAGGAGATTCTCCAGAATCTCCTCGACAACGCCGTGCAGTACACCTCCCGAGGGGGCCGCATCCGGATCGGCGCCGCCGCCCGCGGCTCGGAGGTCGCACTCACGGTCACGGACACCGGGATCGGCATCCCCAGAGCGGAGCAGGAGAGGATTTTCGAGCGTTTCTACCGGGCGGACCCGGCGCGCTCGCGGGATCTGGGGGGAACCGGACTCGGCCTTTCGATCGCCAAGCATCTGGCCGAGGCCCACGGCGGCCGCATCGAGGTGGAGAGCGAGGTTGGAGCCGGCTCGACTTTCCGCGTGATGCTGCCGGCCGCCTGAAGCCGGCGGCGCGCGGTCGCGGGGTCCTGCGGAGTCAATCTTCCTGGAAGCGGTAGCCGAAACCGCGCACGGTTTCGATCAGCGCGCCGCACGCTCCCAGCTTGCGGCGCAGCGCCATGATATGCACGTCGATGGTGCGGTCCAGCACCTCGACCTCCCGCCCGATGGCGTGATCGATCAGCTCGCTGCGGGAAAAAACGCGCCCGGGATGAGCGGCCAGAAAATGGAGCAGCCGGAACTCGGTGGCCGTGAGGACGACGGGTTTGTCGCCGCAGCGCACGTCGTGGCGGATCGGGTCGATGACCAGATTCGCGCGGCGGACATACTCCCCGTCCCCCGGCCGCGGGACGGTGCGGCGCAGGAGCGCCCGCACCCGCGCCGCCAGCTCGCGCGGGCTGAACGGCTTGGTCACATAATCGTCGGCTCCCACTTCGAGGCCGACCACCCGGTCGGCCTCGGCCGCCTTGGCCGTGAGAATGATCAAAGGCACCGCCGCCGTGCGCTCGTCGGCGCGCAGCCGGCGGCAGACCTCCAGTCCGTCCATTTCGGGCAGCATGAGGTCCACCACGACGACGTCCGGGACCCGGGCGCACGCCGCTCTCAGGCCGGATTCCCCATCGAGTGCTCCCTGGACCTCGAAACCTTCCTTTTCCAGGTTGTAGCGCACCAGTTCGATCAGATCGGGCTCGTCGTCGATCACCAGGATTGTTCTTTTCGCCATCGGGAAACCGGACCCTCCGGAAATGACCTAGCGAAGTGCCCGCGTCTTGCTCTCGTGATGGTGGCGCACTTCGCGCCCCTCGACCAGGTAGATGACCTCCTCGGCGATGTTGGTGGCGTGATCGCCGACGCGCTCGAGATTGCGCGAGATCAGGATCAAAGCCAGCGCGCGCGGGATGGTTCCCGGATCAGCCATCATGTAGGTAAGGAGCACGCGGAAAATATGGTCGCGAAAGGCATCCACCTTTTTCTCTTCCTCGAAGATGCGGCCCGCCAGGGTGCAGTCCCTGGCCACGAGGGCGTCGATGCCGTCGTGGACCATCTGCTCCGCGATCTCTCCCATTCGCGGCAGGTCGACCAGCGGCTTGAGAGGAGGTGCGCTGAGCAAATCGCGGGCGTTCTGACAGACATTGACCGCCTGGTCGGCGATACGTTCCAGTTCCGTGGCTATGCGGGAAGCCATGAAGAGGAATCGCACGTCGCCGGCCACGGGTTGCTGCAGTGCGGTGAGTTTGACGGCCCGATCGTCGATCTCGATCTGCAGGTCGTTGACCTCTTCTTCCTTGCGGGCGACCTCTTCGCACAAGGACCCGTCACGCTCCACGAGCGCCCGCAGGGCCGCCTGGATCATCGACTCGGCCAGGCGTCCCATGCGCACGAGCTTTTCGAGGAGTTCCTGCATCTGTCCGTCGAAATGGCGTTGCATTTAACCGAACCTCCCTGAAATATATTGCTCCGTCCGCGGATCCGATTGCAGGGTGAAAACGATCTGCGTTTCGCCCACCTCCACAAGCTCCCCGAGCAGCATGAAGGCGGTGACGTCGGAGATGCGCGCCGCCTGCTGCATGTTGTGGGTCACGATCACGATCGTGTAGCGCGACTTGAGCTCGACGAGCAGCTCCTCGATGCGCGCCGTGGCGATCGGGTCGAGCGCCGAAGTGGGTTCGTCCATGAGCAGAACCTCGGGCTCGACCGCGAGCAGGCGCGAGATGCAGATGCGCTGCTGCTGCTCGGGCGTCAGGGCCAGGGCCGAAGCGTGCAGCCGGTCCTTGAGAACGTCCCAGAGGCCGGTGCGGCGCAGGGCATCCTCGACCCGCTCGTCCAGGTCGCCGTGCGCCAGCCCGTGAATCCTCGGGCCGTAGGCGACGTTCTCGTATACCGAAAGCGGGAAGGGATTCGGGCGCTGGAAGACCATGCCCACCCGCTTGCGCAGTTGCCGCAGATCGACACCCTCGTCGTAGATCGACCGGCCGTCGAGCAACACCTCTCCCGCGATGCGCACGCCCCGGATATGGTCGTTCATGCGGTTGAAAACGCGCACCAGCGTGGATTTGCCGCAGCCCGACGGGCCGATGATGGCGGTGATCGCACGCGGCCGCACCGCCAGGTTCACCCGTTTGAGCGCCTGGAACGAACCGTACCAGAAATCGAGGTCCCTGGTTTCCAGCTTGGCACCCGGCGATGCGGCGGCGGCAAATCCTCCCTCCGCTGCGTATTCCGTGCGTGTTTCATACGCGGCCGTACCATGGAATGCCCGTTTCACGTTATCGCCCCCCGGCTGATGAGCCATCAGATGTCAGCCATCAGATATCAGCCATCAGCTTTCATCTGACGGCTGACAGCCGAAAGCTGACGGCCGGCATCCGATGGCTCCTGCAGGAATTGCAGTCATTCGCCGTGTCATGGCTCTAGCCGAAGCGCCCCGAGATGTAGTCGGCTGTCCGGCGGTCCCGGGGCGTGGTGAACAGACTTTCGGTCCGATCGACCTCGATGAGCTCGCCGAACAGGAAGAAGGCCGTCCGATCGGAGGCCCGGGCGGCCTGCTTTACGTTGTTGGTCACGAGAATCACGGTCACGTCCTTTTTCAACTGCTGCAGGGCTTCCTCGATCCGTGCCGTGGAAACCGGATCCAGGCCCGAGCAGGGTTCGTCGAGCAGCAGCACCGACGGCCGCAGCACGAGAGCGCGCGCCAGGCAGAGGCGCTGCTGCTGCCCGCCGGACAGGTTGCGCGCAGGTTCCTGGAGCCGGTCCTTGACCTCATCCCACAGATGGGCCGCGCGCAAAGCAGCCTCGATCTTCTCATCCCACGAATTGCGCTTTGCGCCGCCCAGACTCGGGCCGAAAGCGAGGTTCTCGTACACGGTGAGCGGCAAGGGAACCGGGATCGAAAAAACCATGCCGACCCGGCGCCGCACCTCGGCCACCGGTACGTCCCGGGCGTAGATCGACCGGCCGTCGAGCAAGACATCGCCGGCGATCTCGAAAGCCGTATCCAGCTCGAGCATGCGGTTGAGACAGCGCAGGAAGGTGGTCTTGCCCGCGCCTGCGGGCCCGATGATCGAGAGGATCTCGCCGCGCCGGGCGGCCAGCGTGATCCCCTTCAGGATCTGCTGCCGCGCATGGCGTACCTGCAGCGCCTCGCTGCGGATCGAGCCGTCCTCTTGCGCTTTCTCCCCCGGGCGGGCGATCTGCGGCTCATCGATCATGACGCAGCCTCCTGCGGATGCGCGACCGGATCATGATGGCGGTGAAGTTCAGCAGGAACGTGAGCATCAGCAGCACCAGGACCGTGCTGTAAAGGACAGGCTTGGTCGCTTCGACGTCGATGGACTGGGTGGTCATGACATAGACGTGATAGCCCAGCTCCATGAACTGGTCGTGCAGGCGCCGCGGCAGCTCGGGCAGGAAATAGGCCGCACCGGTGAACATCACCGGGGCGACTTCACCCGATCCGCGGCTCACCGCCAGGATGCCGCCCGTCAGGATCCCGCCCGTTGCCTGCGGCAGCACCACGCGGCGGATCATCTGCCAGCGGGTGGCGCCGAGCGCGTAGGCGACCTCGCGATAACTCTGCGGGATGGCGCGCAGCGCCTCTTCCGTGGCCACCACCACGGTGGGCAGCGTGAGCAGAGCCATGGTCAGCGCGGCCCAGACGATCGCGGGCTGGCCGTAGACCAGCTCCCCGCCGTACAGGCCGCGGTCGATGGCGGCGCCCACGAACTTGGTGAAAAAGACGTACCCGAACAAACCGAAGACGATGGCGGGCACGCCGGCGAGGTTTTGGATGGCCAGGCGCACCAGACCGATCATGCGCGAGCGCTTGGGCGCGTATTCGTGCATGTAGACCGCGGTCGCCACCCCCAAGGGGATGACCGCGATGGTCATCAGGATCACCAGGGCTGCCGTCCCGAAAATCGCGGGGAAAATGCCCCCTCGCGTCATCCCGGCTTCGGGCGCCCGGCTGAGAAACTCCCACGAAATCCCCCCGGCCCCGTGCAGCAGGATGTTGCCGATGATGATCGCCACCATGGCGACGATGACGGCGCAGGCCAGCGCCATCATGGAAACCATGAACATGCCCCCGATGCCCGTACCCTTCCTCATGGCGGCTAGGATCCTCCCTGGAGCCTCTTCTGCAGCTGGACCACCCACCAGCGGCCCATGAGGTTGAGAACGAAGGTGAAAACGAAGAGGAAAGCCCCCAGGAAAAACAGGACGTGATAATGGGCGCTGCCGAAAACCACCTCGCCGAGCTCCGCGGCGATCGTCGCCGAGAAGGTGCGTACCGAGTCGGAAGGAAGCCAGGAGATGATGGCGGCGTTGCCGCTGGCCATCAGCACGATCATGGTCTCCCCGATGGCCCTGCCGAAACCGAGAACACAGGCCGCCAGCACACCGGGCACGGCCGCCGGCACCACCACGCGGGAGGCCGTCTGCCAGGCCGACGCGCCCATCGCCAGCGAACCTTCGCGAAAAGCCTGGGGCACGGAGGTAAAAGCATCCTCGGCGACGGTGAATACGATGGGGATCACCGCCAGGCTGAGGCCGACGCCGGCCGTCACGGCATTGAGGCGATAGGTCCAGCCGAAAACGCCCTGGAGCCAGTCCGCGACCACCATCAGGCAGAAAAAGCCGATCACCACGCTCGGGATGCCCGCCAGGATCTCGATGCAGGGCTTGAGCACCTCGCGCACCAGCGGCGGGGCGAATTCCGAAGTGTACAGCGCCGCAGCCACGGCGAGCGGGATGGCGATGAGCACCGCGATCGAGGTTACCTTCAAGGTGCCGACGAACAGCGGCAGCAGGGAGTACTTGGGCGTCTGCGAAACGGGTTGCCAGGTAAACCCCGCGGCACCTCCGGATGATGCAGGTTGCGGGAGCAGCAGGCGCGCCAGGTCCGCTTCCTTGTGGACTTCCTGCGAGGTCAGCAGCGGCAGGGCCTCTCTGCCGATGAAAACAAAGATCAGGATCAGGGCGACGATCGCCAGAAAGGCGCAGAACCGAATGACATGCGAGGCGACGCGATCCGCCAGCGCAGCCTTCTTCCACGGCCGCTGTACGGCCTGGGTGTTCATTTGCCGGCTACCGGATAATACCCGACCGTCTCGCATATCTTCTGGCCCTCCGGGCTGAGCACCCAGTCGATGAAGTCCTTTACGGCTCCGGTCGGCTCGCCGATCGTGTAAAAGAACAGATTGCGCGACAGCGGGTAAAGGCCGCTGCGGACGGTGGCCGGCGAAGGGAGGACGGGCTCGCCGCCGTTTTCCGGACGGATCGGAACCTCGCGTATCCCGGTGGCATAGGCGACGCCGCCGTAGCCGATGGAGGCCGGATCCTTCGAGACGGCGTTCACGACCGCCGCCGTGCCCGGTAACGTCTGGACCTCGCGTGCGAAGTCGTCATCGCCCAGGACATGCTCTTTGAAGAAGACGTAGGTCCCGGAATTGTTCTCGCGGCTGTAAGCCACGATCCTTTCGTCCCTGCCGCCGACCTCCCGCCAGTTGGTGATCCGTCCGGTATAGATGCCTTTGATCTCGGCCTGCGTCAGGGATTGGATCGGGTTCGCCTGGTTGACGTAAATGGTGACGCCGTCGAGCGCCACGGGGATCTCTTTGACGTCCCGGCCGTGCCGGCTGCGAACCATTTCCTTTTCCTTGTCCTTCATCGGGCGCGAGGCCTCGCAAATATCCGTGGCGCCGTTGATCAGGGCCGCGATGCCCGTGCCCGAGCCCCCGCCGGTCACCTGGATCGAAACGCCGGGGTGCTCCTTCATGTAGGTCTCGGCCCAGCGCTGGCCGAGAATGACCATGGTGTCCGAGCCCTTGACCGTGACGGAGCGCGACCGGGGAGCAGTGCCCGGCCCCCCGCCGCAGCCCGATGCGAACACTGCGGCGACCGCCGCGACAGCCAGAACATTCTTCATCCCTATGCCCTCCCGTGCTTCTCCGTACTTTTATTAGGTTTGTGTGAGGCTGTGACCAAGCTTCTGTTAAGATTCGATGAAGAAGGCGGCGGCCCCTGGGGCCCGGCCGATGCGCCGGCGATACGGTGCTTGACTTCGCGCGCCCGTTGCCCTAAAAACAGGCTTGGCCCCCCGGGTAACCTTCAACAGGAGCAGACGCGCGATGTGGAAAAAATCGGAACCGGAAGCAACCGTGCCCCCGCCGCAGTCCCAGCCCGCCCCACCCCCGAGGACCTCGGTTCAGGCTGCCAGGGAACGCGCGGTAATCGGCCCGTCGATCGAAATCAAAGGCGATCTGACAGGCGGGGAAGACCTCCAGATCGAGGGCCGCATCGAGGGGAAGATCGATCTGCGGCGCCACAACGTCATCATCGGAAAGAGCGGGCGGGTTCAGGCGGATATATACGGGAAGGTCATCACCGTGGACGGCGAGGTCCTGGGCAATCTTTACGGCGACGAACAGATCATCCTCCGGCAGTCGAGCACGGTGCGCGGCAATCTCACGGCCCCGAGGGTCATGCTGGAAGACGGCTCCAATTTCAAGGGAAGCATCGACATGACCTCCAAGGAGTCCGCCGCGGCGCCGGGGCACGAAACGCGGCCCGGGGCGGCAGGGCCGAAGCCGCCGGCTCCGGCCGGCGCGGCTGCGCCCCCGGCATCGGGCCCCGGGACGGGAGCTTAGGGATGCCCGGCACTGCCGGCAGCGCCCTTTTGATCCGATGATCGCAAAGACTCCAGGGCAGTCCGGGCCCGATGCGGATGTCTACCGGTCCATGGGTCTCGACGCCCTCGTACGGGAGTTGGCGGAAGAGAGCAGATACGCGATCCTGGATTTGGGGCCCGCTCTGGGCGCCAACGTCGACTTCTGGTCGGGATTCGCATGCAGGATCCACTTCGCGGATCTGTACGGATCACTTGCCGAAGCCGGATTCCATGCCGGCGGCGAAGAACCTCTCTGGGACTCGGCACTCCTGCGGCGCGTGATGCCGATCGAGCCGGAAACGCGGTTCGACATCATTCTGTGCTGGGATATCCTCAACTACCTGACGCAGGAACAGGTGACCTCGCTGGTCGCCTACCTTGCGGGATTCTGCAAGCAGGGGACGTGCCTTTTCGCGCAGTTCTGGCTCTCGCCCCGGATACCGGCCCGTCCGATCACGTTCAAGATCGTCGACCGCGAACATCTCCGGTACGCAAACCGGGATCCGGAAACGCGTTCTTGGGCCTTCTTCCAACCGCGCGACATCAATAAGATCATGGAGGACTTCCGGGTCGCGGGTTCCTTCCTGCTGCGCCACGGGATCCAGGAATACCTGTTCCTCTACCGAGGCTGCTCGCCGCGGGAATAGCGGCACGGCGCCGGCCCCGGTGAGGGATCTCGGGGCGCGCACGGCGCCGGCGCAAATCTTGCCGGATGAAGATCCTGACGAATTGCCCTGAAATGTGCGCCAGCGAGGTCCTGGCGGCAGCCCGCTGGGCTTCCTGCGTGCCGGATGTGCTCGCTGGCGAAGAGCGCGCTCTGTGGCAGGCGCTTGCGCCCGGTCAAGCGCTCTGGCTCGGCGAAGCCGAGGAAGCGTCGGGCTTCTGGAAACTGGCGGTCGTGGTGGACGAGGCGCCGGCCTCGCAATTCGATGCCGTCGTCGAGCTGTTGCGCGGCGGCTGGAGACTCTCGCGCCCTCTGGCCTGCCTTGCGCTGCATGGGCGCAACTTCCACGGACTGCGCGGCCGCAGCTGGGTCGCGCTCGCGGGCAACCTCCATCTCACGGCAGCCTGGCGGCCGGAGGACTTTCCCGCGCGACTGGCGCCGGCGCTCGCCATGCTGCCGGCGGTGGCCGTGGTCGAAGGGGTGCGCGCGGCTTCGCGGGGCGCGATCGATCCCGGAATCAAGTGGGTGAACGACATCTTGGTCCGGGGGCGCAAGATCGCCGGTGTGATCACTTCGACGCAGGTACTGGGCGATCGGATCACCAGCGTCACGGTGGGCGTGGGCCTGAATGTAGCGCGCACGCCCGAGGTCTCGCCCACTCCTTTCGTGCCGGCCGCCGGGAGCCTGGCCGAGGCGGGCGCGCGCGTCACTCTGAAGGAAGCCTGCGCGGGCGTGCTGTCGGCGCTGGCCGCATGGTATGCGAAACTCGTCGACTGCGGTCCGGAGGCGCTGGCAGCGGCCTACCGTTCCGCATCGGTCATCATCGGCAGGGAAGTGTGCATCTGGGACGAGACGGCCGGCGAGGCCGGTGCCGGGACCCAACTGCCGCCGCCGCTGATTCGGGGGAGGGTGCGCGACATCGGTCCGGACCTTTCCCTGTGGCTGGAGGGGGTCGAGGCGCCCGTCACCAAGGGCAGGCTTGCACTCGCCGAAAATGCCCGACCGCCGGTTTCCCTGTGATTCAGACACTGGTAGCAGGGCGCGTGAGCCGAAGGCGAACGATCGGAAAGCGCGGCGATGCGATTCGGGGCGATCATCAGGCCCCGGCAGGGGCCCTGAGCCGGTAGCCGGGGGTGAGCCGCAGGCGAACCCCCGGGAAGGTGCGTATCGATCAGGCGAGCCCCGGAGGGCCGACAGACCGGGATTTCCGATTTATCCTTCTGCCGGCCCTTCGGGGCTTGTCGCATGGCGCTCCCTTTTCTCCAGGTTCGCTTCCGCTCACCTGGAGCTACCAGCTTCCGTCCCTCCGGGACGGATACGTCCCGCGCGCCGCACGGGTCTGGCACGGCGTGCCGGACCTACGGGCGTGCCGGACCCCTGCCGGTGTCTGAATCGCCGGGAAACAGAGAAATAAGCTTGCCTTGCAGCTCGCATTGTGATACCAAAGCCCCAAGTTCACATTAGGTAAATTGGCAGATGGGCACGGGAAGCCGGCTCTGCTTACCCTGGCGGCGGGAGCGGTTCCCGGGGCTGTTTGTGTCTTGAATGGGTATACGCCCCGCCTCGTGCGGGAATGAACAAGGAGGATGGGATGGGATATAGCTTTCGAAGGCATATCTTTGCCCTGTGCTTGTCATCGCTGCTGGTCGCAGGCTGGGTCTTTGCCCAGGGCGGCGGGATGACGGGACGGCTCGCGGGCGTCGTCCGCGATCAGCTGGATGCTGTGATTCCCGGGGCGCAGATCACGGCAAAGAACACGGCGACCGGCGCGGTTTACGAAGCGGTATCCAATGAGGAAGGAAGCTGGGTGATCCCCTCGTTGCAGAACGGCACCTATACGGTGAGCATCAGCCTGCCGGGATTCCGCACCACCGTGGTGGAAAACGTCAGGGTGGAGGTCGGCGGCATCGCGACGGTCAACGCCAAGCTGGAAGTCGGCGGGATCGACGAGACCGTGACGGTCACCGGCGGGGCCACCGTCCTGAAGACCGAAAGCGCAAACATCGCATCGACCATCGTGGGCCGGCAGATCGTCGAGCTGCCCTTCACGACGCGCGATGCGTTGCAGCTCGTGCTGACGCTGCCCGGCGTGCAGACTCCCGGGACGCCGCGCACTTCATCGGTGATGGGGCTGCCCAAGGCCACACTCAATATCATGATCGACGGGGCCAACGTCCAGGACAATTACCTGAAGTCGAGCGACGGCTTTTTCACCAGCATCCAGGCCAAATCGGATGCGGTGGAGGAAGTCACCGTCTCGACCGCCACTCCGGGGGCCGAGAGCGCCGCGGGCGGCGCGGTCCAGTTCAAGTTCGTCACCAAGTCGGGCTCCAACGAGTTCCACGGCGGCGCCTTCTGGCAGAGGCGCGACGACCGGTTCAACGCCAACTGGTACATCAACACCCTCGACCGCTTGCCGCGGGACAAGATCCGCATGACCCAGATGGGAGGCCGGCTGGGCGGGCCGATCATGATCCCCGGGATCTTCAACGGCCGCGACAAGGCGTTCTTCTTCGTCAACTACGAGAACTTCGACCTGCCGCAGACCTACAACGTGAGCCGCACGGTCATCACCGAAAAGGCGCGCCAGGGCATTTTCACCTATATGGACACCACCGGGGTGCTGCGCGACATCAACCTCTATGCCATCGCCGGCGCCAGGGGATACCCGAGCACGCCCGATCCGACCATTCTGAAAGCCGAGGAACTGATCGCCGGGGCCGTGACCAAGACGGGGACGCTCACAAGCCGGGTCGGCACCCAGCAGGATTACAACCGCCTGGACTACGTCTTCCAGGATCCGGGCACGAACATCCGCAAGTTTCCCACGGCGCGCCTGGACTTTCAGATCACCAAGAACCACCACTTCGAGTTCGTCCACAACTACCAGCATTACTATTCGATCCCGGACGGGGTGAACGGGATCTACAGCCGCTATCCGGGGCTGGGAACCCATGTGGGCTCACCCACCGTCATGGGCGGGAGCGTCTATCGGAACAGCTTCTCGTTCGTGGCGGCCGAGCGCTGGACGATAACCAACAGGCTGGTCAATGAGGTGCGCTTCGCCTCTTCCGGCAACGGCACAGTCGTGTTCCGGCGCGAGTTTTCACCCGCTTCGTTCGCGCTCTTCGGCGGCTATGCCGTCAGCGATCCTTACGCCTCGGGCTTCTATACCTACAGCAGCTCCTCGCGGCGCAATACCCCGGTGAAAAACCTCGAGGAGAACCTGAGCTGGATGAAGGGCACCCATACCCTGAACTTCGGCTTCAGCTTCACGCAGATCAATGCGTTCAATCAGAGCGTCTCGTCGCACCTGGTGCCGACCATAACGCTCGGCTATGCCACCAACGACCCGATCGTTACCGGGTCCACCAATATTTTCACGACGACCAACTTCCCCAACAGCACCTCGGCGCAGCGCAGCCAGGCGCAGAGCCTCTACGCCCTGCTCACGGGTCGCATCAGCGCCACGGGGCGGTCATCGACCCTCAGCGAAATCACGCGCAAGTACGAGTTCATCCCGTACACCGAGCGGAACCACCAGAGGGAATTCGGCCTTTACGCCCAGGATTCCTGGAAGGTCCGCCCGAACCTGACTCTCAACTACGGCCTGCGCTGGGAGCTGAGCCCGTCGGCGGTCAATGACAACCAGGTATACACCCGCACCGGAGGAGACGCCATATTCGGCGTGTCGGGCCCCGGCAACCTCTTCAAGCCGGGGGTATTCAAGGGCGGGCTGGTGCAGTACCGGCTGCTGGCCAAGGGCGAAAAGGCTTTCAAGACCAACTACAAGGACTTCGCCCCCACGTTCGGCTTCGCCTGGACGCCCAAACTGGACCTGGGATTCCTGCGCTATGTCTTCGGCGACCCGGGCCAGTCGGTGCTGCGCGGCGGCTACTCGATCGCCTACGTGCGCGAGGGCTTTGCCACGTTCAACGCCATGTTCGGCTCCAACGAGGGCCCGACCTACGCAGCGGGGACCAACCCGACGCTCTACCCCGACGTGTTCGGCCCTCCGGGCAGCAGGCTCTTCCGCGACGGATCCTACCCGTTTTTGCCGCTGCCCGAGGCCAAGTTCCCCATGACGGCACGCCAGAATGCGTCGCTCAACGACTTCAACCCGAATCTGCGGACCGGCTACGTGCAATCGTGGACCTTCGGCCTGCAGCGCGAGCTCACGAAAAACCTGGCGCTCGAGGTCCGCTACGTGGCCAACCACGGCACCCGCTTGTGGCGCCAATATGAAATCGGCGAGGTGAACATCTTCGAGAACGGCTTCCTCGAGGAATTCAAGATCGCCCAGGAGAACCTGCGCATCGCGCGCACGGTAACCCCCTCCAGCAACAACTTCGGCAACCAGGGCCTGCCCGGCCAGAAGAACATCCCGATCATTTCCACGGGCCTCGGATTCACCAATGACCTGACGACGGCCATCACGCTCACGCGGGGCGAGGCCGGGCGGCTGGCGGCCAATATCGCCCAGACCGTCACCCGCATGAACAATCTCATCAATGCGGGCCTGGTCCCGTATATCACGATCCAGGACCCGAACGATCCCGCCAAGGTCTGGAAGCTCTCGAACTGGTTCGTCGCCAACCCCCAGGCGCCTACCAGCAGCTATTACATGGACAACGGCGGCGACAGCAACTACCACTCGCTCCAGGTCGAGGTCAACCGCCGGATGGCGCGCGGGCTTCTCTTCCAGGGCAGCTACGTGTTCGCCAAAGGCCTGACCAGCATGTACGCCAACAGCTCTTCGGCGTTCGCCGGGGCCACCACGATGCGCGACTTCGGCTACGACAAGGGCCCGGCGCCGCGCGACATGCGCCATGCGCTGAAGATGAACTGGATCAACGAACTGCCCTTCGGGCCCGGGCGCCGCTTCCTCAACGGCGGTCCCGCATTCGTCAGGAAGCTGCTCGAGGGCTGGCAGTGGACCGGCGTCGCCCGTATCCAGTCGGGAACGCCTTTGCTGATCACCGGCGGACGCCTGACCTTCAACAACCAGGATGCCGGCGTCGTCCTCCACAACATGGACGGGCGGCAACTGCAGAAGATGGTCAAGATCCGCAAGACGACCGATCCCGTCTCCCAGAAGGGCGTCATCTACTGGCTGCCCCAGGACGTGATCGACAATACGCTGGCCGCCTTCGAGGTCGCCGGCAAAACCCCCGACATGGTGGACAAGAGCAAGCCCTATATCGGCCCGCCGACCACCCCGGGCGTCATGGGATACAAAGTCTTTGTCTACGGTCCCTGGACGCAGCGCTGGGATCTGAGCGTGATGAAGCGGACCTATATCACCGAAGGCACGAACATCGAGCTCCGGGCCAACTTCCTGAACGCTTTCAACCAGTCGTCCATCACGCTTCAGGACCCGGGAACCAATGCCGCCAGCGGCAGTATCGGCAGCACTTTCGGCCAGACGAGGAACGCCTACCGGGACTTTACGGTCTCGGGCACGAACGATCCCGGCGGCCGCTTGATCGAGTTCCAGTTGCGCTTCAACTTCTAGCGCGAATCGGGTTCGCGGGGGCGCGGCGCGCCGCGCCCCCGCGAGGCCGCCGTCAGTACTCCAGCTTGCCGTCGAACGCCATATCCTTGACGGCAAAGCGCATGTTCACGAAGACGGGCTTGCCGCCGACGGTCAGCCGGTTCGCCAGCTCGGAATAGAAGCGCACTTCCCCGCTATCGGGCAACACGAAGGGCCGGCCGTCGACGATGCGCGGAAAGATGAAGTGCGCACCCAGGCCCTCGCGCGGGGGCTGATATTCCTGCAGGAACACCCGCCGTCCGTCCTTCGTCATCAAATAAGTGCCGTTCTGCAGGTCGCCGGTCGTGAGTTTCTGCAGCAGGGCGTTGGTCTCCTGAAAAAGGCTGTTCGCCGCGGACGATTCGCAACTGACGGTCACCACGATATAGTCCGGGAAGTCCGCCGCGGCGAAAGCTTCCAGGCGCTGCGCCAGCTCCTCGGAGACCTTTCCTTTCTGGCGCAGCTCCATGAGGCGGCTGATGGCCTGGCGCACGGGTCTGGCCGAAAGAAAGCGTATGCGCAGGTTGATTTCCGGGATCTCGCCCACCCGGCTCTGGCCCGAATCGACGCGGCGCCCGGAGGCGAAGGGGTTGGAGGCGTCGGTCACCGTCTGGGTCTGCCCCCAGGGGGAATCGTTCAGCATTTTCAGGACTTCCTTCTCGGACCACTCCCGATAGGGCTTCCGGCTCCATGGATCGCGCCCCTTCTGCTCGCGCACGACCCGGCCGGCATCCACCACGAAGGTTTCGGGCTTTCTGGTCTCGGCGGCCAGCGGCCTGAGAAAGATCGGGACATAGAACACGGTGGACTGGTAATACTTGAAGGTGACCGTGGTGGTGTCGTAAGTCGAGCGGTCGCTCTCCACGATGATGGTGTACCCGGCATTGGGATCGAGCCCTTCCCGCCTCGTGAAGAGAAAGCGCCCCCGGGAGTCCGTGAAGTACTCGTCGATGCGTCCCTTGTCGGTTATCAGCTTGAAACGGATCTCGCGCTCGGGCAGCGAACCGTCCGGCATGAAAACCTGTATCGAGGGAGATGCCTGCGGAATCCGGTCGTCGTGCGCCGGCGCGGGCGCCCAGGCGAGAAGGCCCGGCAGTAACGAAAAACAGAAGACAATGCGCATGGCCGACCTCCGGGATCTTGCAGCCAATATATCACGGAAAGCGTACGGGCGCCGAGCAGCCGCTTTCTCGCGGCAGGCCGCGCTTCCGCGCGGGCGAATTCGCTTGCTCTGGATTGCGGCCAGCGATAGAAATGCTCTGCGGAGCTTCGAGAGCCTCGACGCCGACAGGAGACTGGATCCCAAATAGGCGGGCGCCGGAAAACGCGGGAGTGCCCGGCTTTGCGGCGCCGGTATTGCAGAGGAGGAAATCGCCATGAAAAAGCGGATTGCGTTGTTGTGGCTGCTTTTTGCCTGGCCGGCCATGGCGGCGGGCAACAGGCCGATGACGATCGAGGACGCCCTGGCGATCAAGATCGTCGGTGCGCCGCAGCTGTCGCCCGACGGCGCCTGGGTGGCCTATACCATCAGCGAATGGGACAGGGAGAAGAACACGCGGGTCTCGCACATTTATCTGACGGCGACCGACGGCAGCCGGACATTCCGCCTGACGAACGGCGAAAAAGGGGAGTCCGCGCCCCAATGGTCCCCCGACGGCAAGAAGATCGCCTTTGCGGCCGAACGGGACAAGGGAAACCAGATCTGGATCATCGGTACCGACGGGGGCGAAGCGGAGCGGCTCACCTCGGAGGAAGCCGGAGTGAGCGGCTTCGAGTGGTCGCCCGACGGCACGCGCATCGCCTATGTGACGCGGGACGTTCCCAAGGGCAAGGAGGAGCGCGAGAAGAAGAAAAAAGACAAGTTCGACGCCGTCGTCGTCGACCGCGACCTGCTTTACTCCCATTTGTGGGTGATCGAGCTGGCATCCAAGTCCAAGAAGCGCCTGACCGAAGGATCCTTCAGCGTATCGTCGCCGCAATGGTCGCCCGACGGCAGGTGGATAGCGTTCGTGAGCTCGAAGCAGGCCTACCAGGAAAGCCGCTACAAGGACATATCCGGCGATCAGCTGAGCGACATCCGGATCGTTGCGGCCGACGGCGGCGAAACGCGCCTGCTGACGCAGAATCCCGGCATCGACGCCAATCCGAGGTGGTCGCCGGACGGGCGCGAGATCGCTTTCACCGGTTCGACCCAGCCGCAGGCCTGGGCGGTCAAGATGGAACTGATGGTGGTTCCGTGGCAGGGCGGGCAGGCGCGCGTCCTGACGGGCGACTTCCCCGAATCGGTCGGCGGCGCGCCAAGGTGGTCGAGAGACGGCAAGTCCCTCTATTTCAGCGCCGGTACGGGCGTCTCCAGCCATTTGTACTCGGTCCCGGCCGCCGGCGGCGCCGCGCGCCCGCTGACCCGCGGAGAGCGCGTCCACGGGCAATTCGACGTGTTTGCCGACGGCGGCAAGGCGGTCGTCGGAATCGAAACTGCGAACGCGCCGGGCGACCTGTGGATCGTGGACTGGGCAGGGGGGCGGGAGCGGCAGCTGACCTTCGCCAACCCGCAGGTAAAGGAATTCGCCCTGGGTGAAACGGAGATCCTGCGCTGGAAGGGCCCCGACAACCTCGACGTCGAAGGGATACTGCTCAAGCCGGTGGGCTGTCAGCCCGGCAGGAAATATCCCATGATCCTGCAGATACACGGCGGGCCCTACGGGCGCTTCAGCTGGAATTTCAACAGCCGCGCCCAGATCTTCGCCGGCAACGGCTACGCGGTGCTGATGCCGAACCCGCGCGGCTCGACAGGCTACGGCATCCGCTTCACGCTCGCCAACGTCGGCGACTGGGGCGGCAAGGATTATCAGGACTGGATGGCCGGAGTCGACGCCGCCATTGCCAAGGGGATCGCAGATCCCGACAAACTGGTGGTCATGGGGGGGAGCTACGGCGGCTTCGGGACATTCTGGACCATCACGCAGACGGACCGCTTCAAGGCGGCCATCGGGCATGCAGGCATCAGCGACTGGTACAGCTTTTTCGGGCAGAGCGACATCCCCGGCCTCATGCAGTACGGCTTCATGGGTCATCCATGGACCGCGGCCGAGACCTACCGCAAGTTCTCCCCGATGACCTACGTCACCCGGGTCAAGACGCCGATCATGATCACTCACGGCGAGGAGGACCGGCGCGTGCCGATCGCGCAGGCCGAGGAGTTCTATCGCGCCCTGGTGGAGCTCGGGGTCGAGGCGGTCTTCGTCCGATACCCGCGGGAAGGACACGGCATCCAGGAGCCCAACCACCAGATCGACCTGGTGCAGAGGCAGCTGGAGTGGTTCGCCCGGCATCTTCAAGGCGCCGGCCGGTAGACATCTGAGGTATTCTATCAAGCATTTTGTTTCACCCTACGCTGCCGCTGCGGATGCTTTCAGCCAAGCGGGCGCTCGGCGGTTGAGCGCCTCGAGGTACTTTCGTTCGTCATAGGGGACGCGGTCCTTCCAGCAG
>CAZHQK010000155.1:0-23100 GCA_964534795.1 uncultured Acidobacteriota bacterium | reverse complement strand
ACAGAATATCGAGCAATACCTGTTCCGCCTCGGCCGCCTTGGCGCTTCCGCAAGCCAGTTCGCGCTCGAGGTCGGCGATCGCACGCTGGAGCCGGCGGCGCTCCTCGCCCGAAACCCTGCCCAGCAGGCGGCGCGCGCGCTCGATCATCGCGGGCGCCGCGGCCGGCCGGGCCGTGCCCAGCGTCTTGACCGTCAGCTCCCGTACATTGGCGGAGCCGCGTTCTTCCGCGCGCACGTGGAGCAACCCGCTGGCGTCGTAGTCGAACGATACCACGACCTCCACTTTGCCTGCCGGGGCGCGCGTCAGCCCTTCGATGCGGAACTTCCCCAAAAACGTGTTCTGGGGCGCGAACTCGTGCTCCCCCTGGTAGATCTTGATCTCGGCCGACTCCTGGTTGTCGGAGATCGTGGTATAGACCTCCGCCTTGCGCACCGGGATGGCGGTGTTGCGGGGAATGATACGGCTGAAGGCGCAGGGAATCTGAATGCCTTCCGATTCCTCCAAGACCTCGATGCCCAGCGAGTGCGCGGCCACGTCCACCAGTATCATCTCCAGAGGCTCGCCCGCGATGATGCCGGCCTGAACGGCCGCACCCAAGGCCACCGCAAGCGCCGGGTCGACCTCTGCATGCGGGACTTGGCCGAGCACATCCTCGATCACATCCCAGACCAGCGGGATATGCGTGCTGCCGCCCACGAGAATGACCTTTTCGATGCGCTCGCGGGGAATGCCGGCATCGCTCAAGGCGCGCTCGATCGATTCCCGCGTCGACGCCACCAGGGGCCGGATCCATTCCTCCAGCTCGCGGCGGGCGAGTTCGCGCACAAGATTCTTTGGGGCACTCCCGTCTGCGGCGATGAATTCCTCGGAGATCGTGCAGTAGGGCGCATCGGAAAGGGCGATCTTCGCCCGTTCGGCGGCGAATACCAGGCGCGCCAGCGCGCGCCGGTCCCCGGACAGGTCGATCCCGTGCCCGCGGCGGAACTCCTCGATGAGCTTTCGCGTGACGACCTGGTCGAAATCGTCCCCGCCGAGCGCCGTGTTGCCGTGGCTTGCAAGCACCTCCAGGACGCTCCCGGTTTTCTCGACGATGGAAACGTCGAAGGTGCCGCCGCCGAGATCGTAAACCAGCCAGCAGCGGTCTTCCGCCAGCGAAAGGCCGTGGGCCAGCGCCGCGGCCGTAGGTTCGTTGATGATGCGCACCACATCGAGTCCGGCAAGCTCTCCGGCCTTCATGGTCGCGCGCCGCTGCAGGTCGTTGAAGTATGCGGGAACGGTGATCACCGCACGCCGCACCTCCGCCTGCAGGTACTCCTCGGCGGCCGACTTGAGCCGACCGAGGATGAAGGCCGAAATCTCCTCCGGGCTGTACCGCTCGTCTCCCAGGCCGACCTTCTCTTCGCTGCCCATCTTGCGCTTGATCGAGCGCACGGTGTGCCGCGGGTGCACGATGTACTGGTTGCGCGCCGGCCGGCCGACGAGCAGCCGCCCGGTGGCCGGGTCCTTCCCGACCACCGAGGGCAGCATCTTCTCTCCGTCGACCGGAATGATCACGGGCCGTCCGTTCTCCAGGACCGCGACCTCGGAATTCGTCGTTCCCAGATCGATGCCGATTATCCTGTCCATTTTGTCTCCTGTTTCCCGACGACGACCTGGGCGAACCGCAGAACTCGGCCCCCACGGCGATACCCGCGCACGATCTCTTCGATGACACGCCCCTCCATCTCCGGAGGCGCGGGCCGGACTTCGATCGCCTGGTGCCGGTGAGGATCGAAGCGCTCTCCGACCGCCGATATCGGCTCGATGCCGAGAGCCGCAAGACATGCGTCGCCGCGTGCCGCCACCAGACAGGCCCCTTCGGCCAGGCCTTTTTCTTCGTGGCGCGAGAGCACCTCCACGAGACGGTGCAGGGAATCGACCAGCGGCAAGAGCTCTTCCGCAACGAAAGAATGTGGAGGTTCCGGACCGCTCCCGCGCAGGTGCGCGAGAATCTCGCCGAGATCCCTCGCCAGGGATTCCTGCTGGGCCGCGGCGCGATAGGAATTCTTGCCGAGCTTCTCCACCTGATCGCACAGGCGCGCAAGCAGCACCGCCGTGTCGGGCGCAGCTTTTGCCGCGGGCGCCTCGGGCCGGGCTTCCTGTCCGGGGTCATGCGGCGGGCGGTCCGCTTCGTCGAACGCGAATGCCGGGTGCCGCAAAAGGCCGCGCCGCGTCAGGATCACAGCGGCCATTTCAGGTCCTCGGGAAAATCGCGGCGCAGGACTTCGCATTCATCCGAATCCGCAAGCAGGATCAGCCTCCGGCTCAGCGGAACCGGAGCGACCGGCGGCAATTGCGGGAGGCTCACCGGAAGCTCTTCGAAAGAGTCCAGGAATTGCCGCGCGCGTGCGCCCGCGTCGCGGAGCTTCTCGTAGGCCCAGCGAACCGCCTTGAAGCCTTCGGGGTCGCGTTCCGGAGGATGTTCCTGCACGCGCGCGATGTACGCCCTGCGGACTTCCTCGTCGGAGGCGCCCGGGCCTATTCCAAGAACGGCATAGGGATCCATGTCATCTCCCCAGAAGACCCAGCAAAAACGAGGGCAGGCGTGTCGGCTCGTCGAACTCCTCGATCCACTCCAGCAGATCGCGGTCGCCGCTTTCGCGCGCCAGCATCCGGGCTTTACCCAGGGCCTCCTCGGCACGTTCCGTGTCTCCCTGGATATGACAGCCGATGGCGAGAATGAAGTGCGCTTCGGCATCTTTCGGAGCGCGCTCGAGCGCCCTTTCGGCCCAGGCGCGCGCCTCCTCGCCATATCCGGCGGCGAGGTACTCCCGGGCGATGTTGCGCGGCACCAGCTCACTTCGGCTGTGGCGCATCGCCGCCTGGAACAGACGGGAAGCCTCCTTGAGATAGCCGTGCCGGAGAAGGAGCTGGCCGAACGGCCCGAGGAATTCGGGCTGCTCGGCATGCTCCTTGAGGAGCCGGTCGGCGAGGCGGCAGCACTCTTGCTCCCTGCCGCACCGGTCCAGGGTACGGAAGGCCTCGAGCCATGCTTCCGGATGTTCGGCGCCCGAGCGCAAGGCGCGCTCCACGGCCTCCTTCCCCTTTTTGCGTTCGCCGAGGCTGTATAAATAGCCGGCCAGCACCAGCTCGGGGCCGTACTGCCCCGGCAGCCGGTTGGCGACGTCTTGAATCAGGCGCAGCCCGGCCCGGCGATACTCCTCCGCGCTCATCGCGTCGAGGCGAGCCTGCAAACCCTGGATCAGAAACTTCTGGGCGGCCTGGTTCATCGGTTCCAGCTCGATCGCCCGGCTCCATGCCTCGGTGGCGCCCGCGGCGTCGCCATTCATCATCCTGGCCAGGCCCGTGCGGGTCAACAGGGTGGATGAATCCGGACGGTGCTTCAGGAGATGCTCCAGGTGCACGAGAGCCTCGTCCCATCGTTCCCTCTCTTCGCAGAGAGCGGCCAGGGCCTCGCGCGCTTCCGCGTCGCCGGGCGCGAAACGCAGCGTCGTCGCGAGGGCGCGCGCGGCGTCTTCCGTCAGCCCGGCCTCCATAAAGGAGCGCGCAAGGCGCCCGTGCACCGCCGCCTCGAAAACCGGGTCGCCCGGACCTGATTGCCGGGCGAGACGCCGGCGATTCCACCGGCGCCAATAGGCGGCGGCTTTCTCATGATCCCCGAGCCTTTCATAGGCCAGCGCCAGGTTGTGCATCAGGGCGAGCTCGGAACTCTCGGGACCCTCGATCTGCTTCCACAGGAGGATCGCATCCGACAGTCTGCCCTCGCGCGCCATCCTGGCCGCGCGCGCCGCCAGCAGTGGTTCCTGGACGCGGGTCACGGCATCTCGATCCTTCGCATGCGCCCCGCCCTTTTCCGAACAGGGAAGGACATCGTCTTCGCGCGCATCCCCCGGGCTGCGGCTCGACTCGTGAAGGTGCAGCCGCGACACGCATTCCGCCAGTCCGGGAAGCTCCAGGCCGCTTGCCGAAGCGGCCTGCATATGCTCGAGGGCGGCGCGCTGGTCCCCGCGCTGAATCTCCAGATTGCCGGCCGCCAGGCGCACGACCCCATTATGCGGCTCGAGCCGCGCGGCGCGCTCGAAAAGGTCCGCGGCCGGCCGCATGTCGAGACGGCCAACGGCCTCTGCGATCCGGCCCGGGGACCGTGCCGGCGCGGCGGCGCCGCACGCGGCACGCAGGCAGCAGGCAACGCCCTGGAGGAAGATCATGGAAGCGCGCTCCGAGTGCGGCGCACCCGCGCAGGTTGCGGCCGCCTCGCCGCCGAGCAGGACTTCCTGTGCGGCTCGGAGGAAACGCGTGCCCGGGCGCGAAGGATCCAGGCGGGCGAGCCAGCCGGGCGCCTCGGGCGAATCCGCCGCGAGCGCGGCCCAAGCGGCATGATAGAGATAGCGCGCATTCCCGGGCTCGAGTTCGACCGCCTTGCGCAAGGCCCACAGCGCTTTCTTCTCCAGGCGGGCCTTGAGAAAGGCCAGGCCCAGGTGAAACCACAGGAGCGCATGCGACGGGAGATATCGCGCGGCGAGACTGAGATCGGCAACGGCGCTGTTGGCGGGCGAGCCCGTCGAGTAGCCTTGGAGCGCACGGGCAAGCAGGGCCCAGGCGGCGGCTCGGGCGCCCTCCGGGTCGGCAACCTCCGGCGGCAGAAGCGACAGCGCCTTGACGGCATCGCCGACGCGCTGTTCGCGCACGGCCTCGAGCAGGCGACGGCAGGCATCGGCCGTCGCCGAGGGCACCGGAAGTCTGGACGCCGCTTTTTTCTTCTTGCCCATGGACGTTCGGGAAACGGGCCTCGACTGGGATGCGGATCATGCATTCCGCAAAAAAACCTAATGGTAATTGCTCCGGGCGCGGCGCGCAACTCCGTTTCCGCTTGCCAGCGATGCCGGCTGCGCGTAAGGTAGGAGCAGCAGCGGAGGTGATACCCATGGCATTCTGCACCAGTTGCGGCAGTCCGGTCACGGGGCAGTTCTGTACCAAGTGCGGCGCGCGCGCGGACGCCCCCGGTCCCGCATCGGCCCCGCCGTCGCCTTCGGCCGCAGACGGCCGCCCTGTGAACATCGCGTCCGGCGCCCCGCCCCCGACCGGCGCCAGAAAGCGCGGCCCTCTCTTCTGGATCCTCGCCGGCTGCCTCGGCATCATCGTCATCGGTGTCATCGTCGTGGTCGTGGGCGGGATCTTCGTCGCCAACAAGGCCAAACAGGCGGGCATTGACCCGGCGCTCATGCAGAAAAACCCGGGCCTCGCGGTCGCCAAGATGATCGCCGCCATGAACCCCGACATCGAAATTCTGGGGGTGGACGAAGAAAGCGGCGTCATCCGCGTGCGCGACAAGAAAGACGGTAAGATTCTTACCGTGAACCTGGCCGACGCCAAGAACGGCAGGATCGTCTTCGAGGATGAAAAGCATCAAAGGGTGGAATTCGAGGCCAAGGGAGAAGGCGACGAGGCCACGCTGGCCATGCGCACCCCGGAGGGCTCGATCCGCGTGGGGCCGGACGCCGCCCAGTTGCCGGACTGGCTCCCCTCGTATCCCGGAGCCGAAGTCGCGGGCGCTCTGGCCGGCATGGAGAGACATGAAGGTCAGGCGGCGGTATTTACTTTCAAGACTGAAGACTCCCCTGAAGAAGTCGCGGCTTTTTACTCAAACGCCCTCATGCGCGCCGGCTTCGAAGTGGCAAAGACCTCCACGGCAAGCGGGATCATGGTGACCGCCAGGCAAAGCTCATCAGGGCGCTCGGCGCACATCACGGCCGCGAGAGAGGGCGACGAGACCGTAGGCCAGATCATACTCGAGGACAAGAAGAAGAACCTCTGAGCCGCCCGCGCTCTTCTTGCTCGCCGCTGCGCTGCAGGGCCTCGCCCCGACAATTCTCAAACATCTCCGGAACACCTCCGTCGAAATGGCTGCAAGCGTGATGTTTCGCCGTTGTTGCATTCTGAAACATTCCGGAGTAATATGCGGTGGCGGTCGCGATCGAGACCGATGACGGAGAAAGGGACGGCAGGCGGATGAAATCCGAACCGGACAAGAGGTTTCTGGAAACGATTCTCGGCTCGGTGGCCGACGGGGTTTTCACGGTCGACCAGCAATGGCGCATCACCTCATTCAACAAGGCGGCCGAGCGTATAACGGGCGTGCCGGCCTCGGAAGCGATCGGCAAGAGATGCCGTGACGTGTTTCATGCCGACATCTGCGAACATGGTTGCGCCTTGCAGCGCACACTTGAATCGGGCCGTGAGATCATCGACGTCCCGGCGCACATTCTGAGCAGCAAAGGGCGACCGATTCCCATCAGCCTGAGCACCGCCCTGCTGAAGGATGCCGACGGCACGCTGCTGGGAGCGGTCGAGACTTTCCGCGACCTGTCGGCGATCGAGCAGCTGAGGCGGGAGATCTCCCACCAGTACACGTTCGAAGACATCGTCGGCAAGAGCAAGGCGCTGCGCAAGATCTTCGCCATTCTGCCGGACATCGCCGAGAGCGATGCCACCGTACTGATCGAAGGCCCGAGCGGCTCGGGCAAGGAGCTGCTCGCGCGCGCCGTGCACAATTTCAGCCTCAGGCGAAACAAGCCCTACGTCGCCGTCAACTGCGGAGCGCTTCCAGAAACCCTTTTCGAATCGGAGCTTTTCGGCTATTCCCAGGGCGCATTCACCGACGCCAAGCGGGACAAGCCAGGGCGCCTGGCGCTGGCCGAGGGTGGGACCCTGTTTTTCGACGAAGTCTCCGAGCTGCCTCCGGCTACGCAGGTCAAGCTGTTGCGCGTCCTGCAAGAGCGGGAATACGAACCTCTGGGCGCGGTAAAGCCCGCCAAGAGCAACGTGCGCATCATAGCGGCCACCAACGCCAAGCTCGCCGAGCTGGTGAGCCAGGGCAAGTTCCGCGACGATCTGTACTTCCGCCTGGCGGTCGTCAGGCTGACGCTGCCTCCGCTGGCCGAGCGCCGGGAGGACATCCCCTACCTTGTGGAACATTTCGTCCAGCGTTTCAATGTCAAGAGAGGGAAAAACATCGCCGGCGTCACCCCGAAGGTCATGGAGGCCTTCATGCGCTACGACTTCCCCGGCAATGTGCGCGAGCTCGAAAACCTGATCGAATTCGGCTTCGTCCTCTGTCACGACAGGCTCATCGACATGGGCCACCTGCCCGAGGATTTCCAGAACCTCTTCCCGCAAGCGGTCCAGGCCGCACTGCCGAAAACTCCGACCGGCCTGCAATGGGCCCAGGCGGAAGCCATCCGCGCGGCACTCCGCCGCAACCGCCACCACCTGGGCAGGACCGCCCGGGAGCTGGGAATCAGCAGGACCACCCTGTGGCGCAAGATGAAAAAATTCTCCATCACAAACGGTCCTGCCTCGGGACCGATGTTTCAGTAGTGATACACTGAAACATCAATTGTTTCACAATTGACGCGGCGCAGCGGCAGGCGTCCATCGTTCAATCCCTCCCATCTGTCTTCTTTTCATAGGCTTGGTGCTCCACGTCGTCCCTTGGCACCGGACTTGCAAAACGGGAATCCGGGAGGCGGGTTTCGATGAAGGTGGCGATTCCGCACCATGCCAGGGAAGTATCGCCATGCTTTGAGTATTCGGCGAGGATCGCGATCTTCACGATTCGCGGCGGCCGGGTGGCAGGCAAGATCGAATTCGCCTTGCAGAGCAAGGAAGCTTTCGATCGGATCCGCCTGTTGAGGGATCAGGGGGTATCGGTGCTGATCTGCGGCGGTTTGCAGGACGCGTTCGAAGGCCTGCTGCGCGCCGGCGGAATCAAGGTCTATTCCTGGGTGGCCGGGACGGTAGACGAGCTGCTGGAACTGTTCTTGAGCGGCCGGCTGGTGTCGGGGACGGCGCGGCTGGGCATGCGCGGAGAGGATACCGCCGCCGTGCCCGGCCACAAGAGGAGCACTCATTTTCCATGAACGGCAAGAGCAAATACAGTTACTACGTCGAGGAGCGCGCACTCGAGTTGAAGGACCGGCCGAGGAAATTCCTCGAAGCCTTCGCCGCCGTCCTCGAGCACTCCAACTACGGCCTGCCGCTCGAAGTCTATGCGCGCATCACCGCGCGCTGCAGCCGGTGCGCCGCGGATTGCCAGCTTTATCAAGAGACCTGCGCGGACGGCGACATTCCGTGCCGCAGGTCGGAACTGCTGCTGCGCATATACCGGCGCTATTTCACACGGGCGGGCGTCCTGCAGGCCCGCCTGGCCGGCGGCTTCACGCTCGACGACGATTACCTGGACGAGATGGCCGAAGCCTACTATCGCTGTACCGCCTGCCGCCGCTGCAAGATGACCTGTCCCATGGGGATCGATCACGGCCTGATTACGCACCTGGCGCGCTGGCTGCTGGCGGAGATCGACGTGATACCCAAGGCGTTGCTCGTGGCCGTGCGCGAACAGCTCGAGGGTGTGGGCAACACCTCGGCCATTCCGGTGCCTGCGCTCAAGGACACCTGCGAGTTTCTCGAGGAGGAATTCCGGGACATCTACAATGCGGAAATCAAATTCCCGATCGACGTGCAAGGCGCCGAGTATGTCTTCTTCCCGGCCGTTTCCGACTTCCTGCTGGAAGCCGACACGCTCATGGGCAATGCCGCGGTCATGCACGTCACCCGGGGCTCCTGGACGATCGGCACCGGCAATTACGACGGCATCAACTACGGCCTGTTCTACAGCGACCGCATGATGGAGCGCATCGTGCACAACGTCGCCGCGGAGGTCCGCCGCCTCGGCGGCAGCAAGGTGCTTGTCGGCGAGTGCGGCCATGCCACGCGCAGCGCCTGGTTCCTGCCGACCTTTTGCGGCAGGGATGCGCCGCCGGTCGTCAATTGCATGCAGTATGCCCTGGCCCAGCTCGAAGCGGGCAAGATCCCGCTCAAGGAGCAAAAGATCCTGGAACGCGTGACCTATCACGACCCGTGCAACATCGCGCGCGTGGGCCGGCTCGTCGAGGAGCCGCGCGAGATCCTGCGCGTCATTTGCAAGGATTACGTCGAGATGACACCCAACCGCACGGAGAACTACTGCTGCGGCGGAGGGGGCGGAACGGTGTCGATCGACGAGATCCGCGCCTTCCGCACGGGGCCGCTGGGAAGGCGCAAGGCGCGCCAGATCCGGGAAACGGGCGCCCGCTATGTGGTCGCCCCCTGCGCCAACTGCAAGAAGCAGTTGCGCGAACTCTGCCAGGACAACGGCCTGGAGGAGGTCGAGGTCGTCGGGCTGCACGACCTGCTGTTGAAAGTCATCGACCTGGAGAAAGGAGCGTGACATGGAAGCGTGGCTGGCATTCGCGCGCGGCCCGGCGTTCGTCTTCGCCTTTTCGTTCATGGTTCTCGGGCTGGTGCGCCATCTGCTGCTGACATTGCTGGAGATCTCGCGGGTCATGCGCCGGGCGGGCGACAAGGAATTCGCCTGGAGGCGGATTGTTCGGGCCACTGCCCGGTGGCTCTTGCCCGCCGGTCAGCTGCGCCGGCATCCGGCCTACAGCATGACCTCGATCCTGTTTCATGTCGCCATCGTTGTGGTGCCGCTCTTCCTTGCCGGGCACATCGCCCTGTGGGACAGAGGGCTGGGTGTTTCCTGGCCGGCCATACCCAACGGCCTCGCCGACGTGCTGACGGTCGTCGCCGTTGCGGCCGCGGCGGCGCTGGTCGTGCAGAGGGCGGCAGCGCGAGCGACGCGCGCGCTGTCCGGATTCCAGGAGTACGCGCTTCCGCCCGTCGTCGCCCTGCCCTTCCTGTCCGGGTTCCTGGTCATGCACCCGCAGTGGAATCCCGTTTCCCATGAATCGATGCTGCTCGTTCACGTGCTGAGCGCCGACCTCCTCATGGTGCTCATGCCGCTGACCAAACTGACCCATGCGGTGCTCGTCCCCGGCGTGCAGCTGGTGGCGGAGCTCGGCTGGCACTGGCCGCCCGACGCCGGCAGCAAGCTGGCCCGGACGCTTGGAAAAGAGGGTGTACCCATATGACCGTCCCCATGGGAATACTGACCGATACGACTCTGTGCACCGGATGCGAGCGCTGCGTCGAGGCCTGCAGGCGCGAGAACCATCTCGGCGCCGACGAGCCCCGCCCGTGGAAGCTGCGCATCGACGATCTCTCGTCGACGCGCTACACCACGATCGTGCGCCGCCCCGGCAACCACTACGTGCGCCGGCTGTGCCGCCACTGCCAGGAGCCGGCGTGCGTCTCGGCGTGCATCGTGGGCGCCCTGCAGAAAACCCCGGAAGGCCCGGTCATCTACAATCCCGACCTGTGCATGGGTTGCCGCTACTGCATCATGTCGTGCCCCTACGGCATACCGCGCTACGACTGGGAAGCGCTCGTGCCGCGCGTGCGCAAGTGCACGATGTGCTACGCGCGCGTCCGGGAGGGCCGCGTGCCGGCCTGCGTCGAAGCATGCCCGGAAAGGGCCACGATCTTCGGGCCGCGCGACGAACTGATCCGCGAAGCCCGCCGCCGCATCGAGCGCGAGCCCGACCGGTACGTCGACAAGATCTACGGCGAAACCGAAATCGGCGGAACCTCGGTGCTTTACATATCCGACATTGCGCTCGGCTTCCTCGCCTACAAGCCGGACCTCGGGGAAAAGCCGCTGCCGCAACTCACGTGGGCGGCGCTTTCCAAGGTCCCGTCGCTCATCGTCGGCATGGGCGGGCTGATGACCGGGCTTTACTGGATCATCGAGAGGAGAATGAAACTGGCGGCGCAGTCGGCGGCGCCGGATGCACCGGAGGGCAGGGAACGATGATCGACCGGAAGATTGCGGTCAAGACCGTGCTGTGGGCGGTGGTGGGGGTCTGGGTCACGGTCAGTCTGGCCCGCTTCCTGCGCGGCCTCGGTGCCACGACGGCCCTTTCCGACGCGACACCCTGGGGCCTGTGGATCGCCTTCGATGTCATGAGCGGCGTCGCGCTCGCGGCGGGCGGCTTCGTGATCGCGGCGGTGGTCTATATCTTTCACCTCGAGCAGTTCAGGCCGTTCACGCGCCCCGCGATCCTGACCGCCTTCCTCGGCTATGTGGCGGTCGCCGTCGGGTTGTTTTACGACCTGGGAATCCCGATGCACATCTGGTACCCGATCATCCACCAGCAACCGCACTCGGTGCTCTTCGAGGTGGCCATGTGCGTGATGCTCTATCTCACGGTGCTCTTCCTGGAATTCTGTCCCGTGATTCTCGAGCATTCGCTTTTCGACCGGCCGCTCTTCCATCGCATCCACGCCTTCCTCAAGAAGGCCACGATCCCGCTGGTCGTCTCGGGCATCGTGCTCTCCACCCTGCACCAGTCCTCTCTCGGTTCGCTCTTCTTGATCGCCCCCTATCGCGTGCACCCCCTCTGGTACAGCCCGATCATCTGGATTCTCTTCTTCGTGTCGGCCGTCGGCCTGGGCCTGATGACGATCGCGGCCGAAGCGCTCTTTTCCTCGTGGTACTTCGGGCACAAGCTGCGCATCGATCTCTTGGGCAAGCTGGGCAAGGCGGCGTCGGCGGTGCTGTTCATATACGCCGGGCTGCGCCTCGGCGACCTGGCGCTGCGCGGCAGCATCGGCCATGTATTCGACGGTTCCCGGCAGGCGTTCGTCTTTTTGCTGGAGATGTCGCTCGCGGTTCTCCTGCCGGCGACGCTGCTCCTCGTCCGCAAGGTGCGAGCCAGTGCCGCCGGCCTGGCGACGTGCTCCGTCCTGACGATCCTGGGAATGATCGGCTATCGCTTCAATCTGTGCATCGTCGCCTTCGCGCGGCCGGAGGGTGCTTCCTACTTCCCGACCTGGATGGAGATCGCGGTCACCGCCGGCATCGTGGCGGCAGCCGCGCTCGTGTTCATATTCTTCGTCGAAAACCTGAACGTGTGCGACGCTGCGCACGAAGACCGTGGTTCCCGCCCGCGCCGGAACTTCGATCCTCTGAGCGCGCAGCTGCTCCTGCCGGAGTCGCTGGCGGGGGTCCGGCGCTACTCGCTGGCCCTGGTCGCAGGCGCGGCGGCAGCCCTGGCCATGCTGCCCCGCGACGTGTGGCGCGGCTCCCTGTTCCTGCGCACCGCGACCGAGGCGCCCAGAGTGCTCGCAGCGGTCGTCGAGCAGGACAACGGGGCCGCCGGTGCGCCGGCCTACAATATCCGGCTGGCCGGCACCCGACACCCAGCGGGCGATTCCGGCACGATCCAACTTTTCCTGATCGACGGCAACCGCGACGGCAGGCTGGTTCCCTTCCCTCACCGGCTGCACGCCGACAGGCTGGGAGGGGACGCTTCCTGCACCGTGTGCCACCATCAGGCCCTTCCCTTCGACCAGAACACGCCCTGTTACCGGTGCCACCGGGACATGTATCTGGAAACGGACATCTTCGACCACAATTCGCACACCCGCCGCCTGGGAGGAAACTCGAGCTGCGTGCGCTGCCACGCATCTCCTGCCTTTGCCAAGACGCGCGCCAGCGCCAGGCCTTGCGGCGACTGCCATCAGGATATGGCGGTCGCGGGCGCACTCATACAGCCTCCGCAGGGTGGCGTCCGCGGATATGCGCCGGGATACATGAACGCCATGCACGGATTGTGCGTCACCTGCCACAAGCAGAAGGTCGACCGGGAGCCCGATAGATTCCGCAGGGCATTCGCCGAATGCGGCACCTGCCACCGCGGCATCGACGGCGCCGAATTGCGCCGCATGGCGCCCTATGCAACAGCGGCAAAGGAGCGCAGTTCGGCCGCGGTTCGGTGAGCCGGGCATGCGCACAGGACATGGCAACATGGTGACCGAGGATCTGCGAAACTGGATCCGGACGGAGCTCTGGGATCAGGTGCCCGTGCGCATCGCCGTCATCGACCGGGACTTTCGCATCGTGGAGGCCAACCGGAGCTTCACCTCGGCTTACGGCGAGTGGCACCAGATGCCCTGCTTCACCGTATACAAGGGCCTCGACCATCGCTGCGAGCAGTGCGCCGCGGTCCCCACGTTCTCCGACGGCCGGATCCGCGTGCGCGAGGAGCAGGGCGTGCCGGTCGAAGGCAAGCCCACCTACTATCTGGTTCACCTCGTTCCGCTGGTGCGACAGGACGGCACCATCCCGTACATCATCGAGATGTCGACCGACATCACCGCCGCCAAGATGCTGGAGCGCGAGAAGATGGAGGCGGAACGTCTGGCCGCCGTCGGCCAGACGGTGGCGGGGCTGGCGCACGGAATCAAGAATGTTCTCATGGGCCTGGAAGGCGGCATTTACATTTTCCAGACGGGCATGCAAAAAGGGGATCACGAACGCATGCTCGCCGGCTGGCGCATGCTCGAGGAAAACATCGGCCGCATCACCTCCTTCGTCAAGGAATTCCTCGAGTTCGCCCGCGGGCGCACCCCCCAGGTCAGCCTGGTCGATCCCAATCGCGTCGCCCGCGACGTCATCGATCTGTTCAAGGACAAGGCAGCGCTGGCCGGCATCACGCTTGTCGCCGACCTGCAGGAAGGGATACCATACGCGTTCATGGACGAGCAGGGCATCCACACCTGTCTGGCAAATCTCGTGTCCAACGCACTGGACGCCTGCCAGATCAGCGACAAGCCCGGCAGGCACGTCACGGTCACCACATGGGACCGCGACGGGGTACTGGTTTTCGAAGTCGCCGACGACGGCGTGGGGATGGATTACGAAATCAAGAAGAACGTCTTCACCAGCTTTTTCAGCACCAAGGGATCCAACAAGGGCACGGGGCTGGGATTGCTGACGACGCGAAAAATCGTCCAGGAACACGGGGGCAAGGTGTCGTTCGAATCGACCGAAAAGGTCGGCTCCGTGTTTCGCCTGGAATTCCCGAGGAACCGGCTGCCTCGCCCCCCGAACAAGGAAGAGGACGCCGGCCCGGAAGGGATGGGTGGATCATGACTCGACCGGAGGAGAAAACCGTACTGGTCGTCGACGACGAGCCCGATGTCCGCCAGTATCTCAAGGCGATTCTCGAGGATGCGCATTTCCAGGTGCTCACGGCCGCCGACGGCGAAGAGGCCCTGGACATCATCCGCTCGCGGCGTCCCGATTTCATCTCGCTCGACCTGGTGATGCCGCGCAAATCGGGCCACAGGCTGCTGTACGAGCTGCGCAAGGACAAGGACCTGTCGCGCATCCCCGTGCTGATCGTCACGGCCCATGCCCGCGACGAAATGGGCAAGAAGGACCTCGAGGACCTGCTGGAAAGCCGGGTGATGTCCGGCCCGGGAATCTACCTGGAAAAGCCGGTCTCCCCGGTCGCCTACGTGCGCGCCGTGCAGCGTGCCCTGGGGATCGAAGAGAACCGGCGGGCGGAAGAGAAGCTCGCCCTCAAGGAGGAGCTGGAAAAGAGCCTGCAGGCCGCCAGCCCCGAAGCCATGCGGCGCGCGCTGGAAGCGCTGCGCAAAGCCAGGAAAGAGTGAGCCGGTCGCTCACGGCCCGCAACAACCGCGGGCTGCAGGCCGGAGAAGGGAGAATGAAACCATGCCAGACACGCGAGCGGGCGGCAAGAAAAAGATCCTGATCGTCGACGACGAGCCCGATGTCGTCACCTACCTGGAAGCGCTCCTGCAGGACCACGGCTATGATACGCTCCCGGCATACAACGGCCGCGAGGGAATGCAGAAGGTCCGATCGGACCGGCCGGATTTGATCTGCCTCGATATCACGATGCCGGAGGAGTCGGGCGTGCGTTTCTACCGCGAGCTCAAGGAAGATCCCGCGCTCGGAGGGATCCCGGTCGTGATCGTCACGGCGGTCACCGGTTACGGCGGCGATCCCGAGGGATTCAAGAAATTCCTCGAGGGCCGGCGGCAGCTGCCTCCGCCGGAAGCCTTCTTCTCCAAGCCGATCGACAAGGAGCAGTTCCTGGCTGCAGTCGATCGGTTGCTCGCCTGAACCTCGCGCCGGGGGGCCGGCCGCGGCCGCCCTCCCGGCGCGCAACGGCTGCGGGCGAGTCTTGACACCGCCGTCCCGGGCGCCCGCGGCGTGCGCTCAGCGATCCGCCGAATGGCCGTGGCTGTCCCGGTCGATGAACTTGGCCGTCGCCCGCGCGCGCACCCTGCCCTGCTGCACGAGATCGGCCTCGAGCACGTACAATGGAGGTTCGTACTCGCACAGCCGCGCCGTGATCTCGGCCGGCAGGCCGACGGCGACCGGCTGCAGGAAGCGCACGATCAACCGCGCCGTCACACCGCTCTTCCCCCGGGCCATCAGGCAGTGGGTCATGGCGGCATCGAGCAGGGTGCAGACCACGCCGCCGTGCACCACGCCCTCGTATCCCTGGAAGAACGGCGGGCAATCGAAACTCGCGGCGACGCCGCCGTCCGCGGTCGTGCGGAAGCGGATCTCGAACCCGCCGGCCTCAGCCGGCCGGCAGACGATGCACTCGCGGTGCTGCCGCTGCTGCAAGAGTTCCCTTTGTTCCTCTGAGGCCTGCGGTATCCCGCTCATCGCTTCCCCTTTCCCCCGTGCGCCGCTTCCGCCGGCTGTTTCAGGCGGCGGTAGTAGGAGTGGCTCGTGTAGAGCGCGGCCGCCGGATTGTGCCCCAGGACGCGGTCCTTGGCCACAAGCACCGTCACGGGCGCCCGCGAGTGCATGAAAAACACGCTGTCGTGGCCCACGCACAGGCCGATGACGACGTTGAGCTGCGTCCCGGCCGCCGCCAGCAGCGCGGCCTGGCCCACCGGATTGCACGCCGCTTCATACCGGCCCGGGTGCACCTTTTCGCCGTCCGCCAGCCCCAGCCGCTCCTTGTCGAGGGAACCGGCCTTGCAGCACACGGTATGCACGCGGAAGCCGTTGCGCGTGAAGATGTCGGCGGCGGCTGCGGCCTCGCGCATGAGCCCGACGCAATGGGCGATGCCGATCCGGCTCGCTCCGAGGCGGCGGGCGAAATCCATGATCTCCTCGATGCGCGTGCTGCGGCAATAGCCCGCGGCTTCCGTGCGTGCCGCCGCGAGTGCCAGCCGGCGCACGGCGTCGTTCTCTCCGTACGTGCGCCCGGCCTGCTCGAGCTCCCGCGCGCAGGCCGTCATCGGGCAGCCGGGCGGTGCTGCGCGCGTTCCCGGCGGGGCTTCGCACGAGCGCACGCCGCACTGCGCACACGTCCATTCCCGGGCCGTCCCGTTCATGCCGCACTCCTTTCCGCCGCCGCGCGCGGCGCGCGCTCAGTTGTAAGCCAGGCGCGTCGATTCGTCGTCGTCGAGGTGGCGCAGGCGCTCCTGCCAGCCCGGCCCGTCCCACGTCCCGAAAGCCGTATGATGCAGGTCGTACTTCTGCGGGACCGGGTGGGTGCCCACCACCGCCTCCAGGCCGTAACGGCGGCGGATGAACCGGCAGAAGTCGTCGATGTAGGGGCAGGGCGGGTAGCCCACCACCAGGCCGGTCGCCAGGTGAACCACCTCGGCGCCGTTCCTGGCCATCTCCTCGGGCGCATACTCCACGTTGCCTCCGGGGCAGCCGTCGCACGTGGTGTAGCCGACGAGCTCCACCTCCCGGCCGCGATAGAGTTTGAATGCCCCTTCGCGGTTGCGCAAGGCGCGCAGGCATTTGCCGCCCGCGCAGGTATGGTAACGATGACAAATGATAATGCCCAATCGCACGATTTCCGGCATAACCGTTCCTTTCCCGCTTCAGCGGACTTTCCGCAACGCACTACCGCGACAGCGGGATCCGCAGACCCCGCGCGCGAACTACGGGCAGGACACGGGTGCCCGCCCCAGGCGCCCCGCAAGGCGCGCCAGCACATCGTACAACACCGGCACCATGAAACGCCGCATCAGAATCGCAAAGGCAAACCCGCCGAGGTAAACGACCGCCAGCGGCCGGTGCAGCTCCGCGCCCGTCGTCACGGTCAGCACGAGCGGCAGCACGCTGACGATCATCACCATGTCGGTGATGAAAAGGGGCCGGAACTTGGTCATGGCGCCGGCGACGACGGCGTCGCGCAGCGCCATCCCCTGCCGCCGGAAATCGTTGATCTTGGCCACCAGGATGATGTCGTTCTGCGCGCACACGCCGAACAGGGCGATCAGGCCGATGGTCGAGGAGACATTGACGGTCTGGCCCGCGACGAGCAGCCCGATGATCCCCCCGACCAGCGCCGACGGGATGTTCAGGATCACCAGCAGGGCCTGCCACACGGACCCGAATGAAGAAAAAAGCACGACGAAAATGATCAGCAGAACGATCAGCATGACGACCGTGAGCTGGTGCAGCGCGCGCTGCTGGCTCTCGTACTGCCCGCCGAAGCTGACCGCGTAGCCCGGCGGCAGCGCGACGCTCTCCTCGAGCTTGCGCCGCGCCTCCTCGACGAAGCCGCCGATGTCGCGCCCCACGATGTTGCACAGGATGATCTTGCGGCGCATGAGGTTCTCGCGGAAGACCGTCTGCGGCCCTTCGCCGCGCTCGATGTCGGCCAGTTCGGAAAGCGGGATGCGCTGCCCCCCGGGTGCGTCCACGAGCAGGTTGCGGATCGCCTCCTCGCTGTTGCGATAGGCATCGGGGAGGCGGATGAGGAGAGGAGTAACCCGGTCGGGTTCGTAAACGTCGGTGGCTTCGATTCCGTTGAGTGCCGTCTCCACGATCTCCGCAACCTGCGCCACCGGGATGCCGAAGCGTGCCAGCCGCTCGCGTCTCAGGCGTATGATCAGCTGGGGGATCCCGGTGGTCTGCTCGATCTGCAGGTCGGCCACCCCCGGGATGGTCGCGAGCACATTGCGGATTTCCTCGATCCTTTCGTTCAGCACCGCCAGGTCGGGGCCGAAGAGCTTGACCGAAAGCTGGCCCTCGGTCCCGGTCAGCATCTCGGCGAGCTTGTTGGCGATCGGCTGCTCGAAGATGTAGGCGATGCCCGGGATCTTGTCCAGCTCGGCGCGCATGGCCTGGATCAGGGCCGGCAGATCCCGCGAGCGTCTTTCGACCGGCAGTAGCTGGATGTTGTAATGGCTGTGGTTGACGGGATGGAGGTGCTCGGAAGCCTCCGCCGTCCCCGTGGTGCGCGCAACCGAAACGACCTCGGGAAAGGACAGAAGGATCTTTTCGACCCGGCGGCCCATGCGCACCGATTCTTCCAGCGAAGTCTCCGGCAGCATGACCGTAGAAACCATGAGAGCCCCTTCATCCAGTGGCGGCACGAACTCCTTGCCCAGGAGGGTGTACGCGTAGCCCGCGCCCGCGATCAGCAGGAGGAAAAGGGCGATGATGGGTTTCTCCAGGCGGAAGCAGCGCACGAGCAGGGCGCGGTAGGCGGCGAGCAGGAGCCGGTTGACTGGATCCCCCGCCCCTTTGCCGCTTCCCTGCTTCAGGCAGGTCGCGGCCAGGATGGGCTGCAGCGTCAGGTTGAGCACGAGCGCGCCGAGAAGCGCGCCGGCCACGGCGAACGCCGTGGGGCGGAACATCGCACCCTCGAGCCCCTGGAGGGTCAGCAGGGGCAGGAAGACCAGGATGATCAGAATACTGGCGGAAAACAGATAACTCCCGACTTCCTTGGCGGCTGCGGCGGTCAGCTCGGCCGTGCTCGCGCGCCCGCCTTGCTCGCGCAGCACGCGGTAGATGTTCTCCACCATGATGATGGAGCCGTTGGCCACCTTGCCGATGCCGATCGCCAGGCCGCCGATCGACATCACGGTCAGCGAGACGCCGCACAAGTCCATGACCACCAGAGCAATCAGCAGGGAGAACGGGATGGTCAGCGAGGCGATCAGCGAGCTGCGCAGGTTCCACATGAAAAAGATCATCACGATGACCACCAGAACCGCGCCCTGCAGGATCGATACCTGCACGTGCTCGAGCGACTTGAGGATGAGAACGGATTGATCGTAGAAGGGCTCGATCCGGATATTCGCGGGCAGGTCGCGCCGGATGCGCGCGATCGCCTCCTTCAGGTTGCGGATCGCCGCCAGGGTATCGCCGCCGTACTGCTTCTCCACGGTGACGTAGACCGCCTCCCGGCCGTTGTAGCCTCCGTCCTCCCTGCGGAATTTCGGGCCGACGCGCACGTCGGCGACGTCCTTGACGAACACGGGCACGTTGTCGCGCGAGGTGATCACGGTGTTGCGGATGTGATCGAGCGTGTCGATGCGCCCCAGCCCTTTGACCAGCACCTCCTGCGGTCCCTGCAAAATGATGCCGCCGGAAAAGTTGCGGTTGCTCTTTTCGATGGCTTCCTTGACCTCGGAGATGCCGATGCCGTAGTTCTTGAGCATGTCGGGCTTCAGGAGCACCTGGAACTGCTTGACGAATCCCCCGAGGTTGATGATGAACGCCACTCCCGGGACGCCCTGCAGGCGGTAACGGATGGTCCAGTCGGCGATGGAGCGCAGTTCCATCGGATCGGCCTCGTCGCCCGTGACCGCGAACTCGAAGACCTCGCCCATGCGGGAGGAAACCGGGCCCAGGATCGGAGTGCTGGTGCCGAGCGGCAACCGCCCGGCAATGAGCTCGAGTTTGCTGGAGACGATCTGGCGCGCCAGGTAGATATCCATGCCCCAATCGAATTCCACCGTGACCACGGAGCTGCCGGTGGTGGACTCGGAGCGTACGCGCGTCACTCCCGGGGCGCCCGACATCAGACTTTCCAGGGGAAAGGAAATGAGCCGCTCGACGTCCTCCGAGGGCATCCCCGGATTTTCGGTGATGATTTTGACGAGCGGAGCGTTCAGGTCGGGGTAGATGTCCTTGGGCATGCGGAAGTACGAGATCACACCCCATATGGACACGAGCAGGATCAGAAGCACCGTCAGCAGGCGGCGCTTCAGGGCAAAATCGATGATTCTATCGATCATGGCTCACCAGCCGGATGGGTTGCCGTCACGATGCCGGGCCGGATCTCAGCGCACGCCGGCCTTTTTGAGCAACTCGTCGTACATTCTGGACTTGAGCGTGTAATTGCCTTTGACGACGACCTCCTCCCCTTCCTGCAGGCCGGAAGAGATCGCGCAGAAGCCGTTCTGCACCATGCCGGCGGCCACCACGCGCGGGACATAGTGCCCTCCCTCCTTGACGAAGACGATCTTCTGGTTCCGGTCGTCCAACAGCGCTTCCGCGGGCACGGCCAGAAGCTTCCGGCTGCCGTTGAGAGAGATGGTGACGTCGGCGAACATGCCCGGTTTGAGCTTGAAGCCGCGGTTCTGCACCTCGGTTCGGACCGTGACCGTGCGCGTCTCCTGATTCAGGAGGTCGCCGATATAGCTGACCTTTCCGGTGAAGACCTCGCCCGGCCACGCGGGAACGGACACGCGCACGTCCTGGCCGATGCGGATCTTGCCGATGTCTCGTTCGAATACCTCGGCATCGACCCACAGAACCGAGGGATCCATGATGGTCATGAGTTCGGCGTTCTGATCCGCCATGCTCCCCAGAACGGCCTTCTGTTCGATGACCTTGCCGCTGATGGGAGCGAACAGCACGATCTCGGGGTTGATCTGGTGGCTCTCGGCCATTGCTTTGACATCGGCTTCGGAAAAACCGAGTACGTGGAGTCTCTTTTCCGCGGCGTCCAGGTTCGTCTGCGCCACCTTGAACTGTGCCTCGCTCGCCAGGGCGTTTTTCTGGGCGCCCACGCCGCGCCCGAACAGGCGCTGCTCGCGCTCGTAATTGCTGCGCGCGAGTGCGAGATCGGCGACCGCCTTGTAATATTCCGACTTTGCCCGGCCCACCTCTTCACTCTGCACGGTGAGCACCCGCTGGCCTTTTTCCACCCAATCGCCGATTTGCACATGGATCGCCGCGATCCTGGCGGGGAAGGCGTAGCTCACCTTGGCCGTGCGCGTCTGCGGCGCGAGGACCTTGCCCATGGCGGAATGCAGCGACTGCAGCGGCCGGTAGACGGCCCTGACGGTCGTGATCTCGAAGCCCTGTTCTTCTTGAGGCGTAAGCGTAAGCGCCTGATAGGCGGCGCGGCCGCGCCCGTAAGCCTGCCCCGAAAGCCCGCGCCCGCGTCCCCGACCGGCTGCCGCAAACCCGGTCTCGCGGGATGACTCCACGGATGCGGCGGCCGTTTGAGTCTCGTTCGAAAGATCCCCGGAATGCTCTCCGGCGGGCTCGGACTGTTTGCGAAACCGCTGACAGCCCGGCAGCGAACCGAAAAAGCACGCGATCAGGATCCAATGGAATACGGATCGTCTCATGGTCGTTTCTCCCCGCCGATCGGGCTATGGCACACGGCCGACGGCCTTTTCCAGATCGGCGATCGCCACGGCGTACTCGTACAGGGCATCGGCATAGGATTTTCTGGATTCGTTGAGGGTCCGGCGTGCCTCGATCAGCTCGATGCCGCCGATCTCCCCCTCCTGGTAGCTGAAGAGGAACATCTCGTACATTTCCTCCGCCTGGGGCAGGATCTGTTCCCGGTAGAGAGCGATCTGATCCCGCGCCCGCTGCGCGCCGGTGTAGGCTTCCGCCACCTCGAGCAGAATCGCGTTGCGCACCTGCTCGGCCTCGCGCTCGAGCGCCCCGATGTTGGCGCGGGCCTCGGCGATCTCGGCGTTCTGTCGCTGGCGGAACAGAAACGGCAAGGGCAGCTCGACGGTAAACGAGGAGCTCGTGGGCTCACCCCTCAGTCCGTGGCGCGAAAGGTTGACACTCAAGTCGGGCCAGTTGCTGAGGCGCGCACTTTCCTGCACGAGCGTTTCCTTCTCCACCGAGTGGCCGAGCCTTTTCAATTCGGGGCGCAGGGTCAGGGCTTCCCGCTTGAGATCCTCGAGCCCGAGGTCGCTGAAGGGAATTTCAAGCCTCCCGGAGATCTGGATGGGGTCGTTCTCGCGGCGCCCCAGATTGTAGTTCAGGCGCGCCCTGGCCAGGTCGAGTTCCTTGGCGGCGACCCTGGCCGCATTGGCGGCCTTGAGCGTTTCGACCTGCGCCCGCAGCACCTCGATGCGGCCGACATCGCCGGCCTCGAGTTTCAGTTCGGCCTTCTGCTGATAGTCCCGCGCCAGTTCCAGATCACGCTCGGCATACTCCAGCTTTTCCCGGGCGAGCAGCAGGCCGTAGAAGGCGCGGCGCACCTGATACGCAACCTCGAGCTTGACGAGATCGATGTCGCTCGCAACTTCGTCCGATTCCTTCTCGGCGATCTTTCCCCGCAGCGTGCGCTTGCGCGGCAGTTCCAGCAGCTGATTGACGCCCAGGTAATTCTCCCCGGAGTTGATGAAATCGAGCGGGCGCGGCTGCAGATCGGAGTTGAAGCTGACGCTCGGATAGGGAAAGGCGGTGGCCTGCCTGATACGCGCGACGGCCGCTTCGTGCTGTTTCATCGCCGAACGGATCAGCGGATGGCGCTCGAGAGCCAGCGTGAGGCACTGCTCGAGCGACAGGGCCTCGCCGGAACCGTTCTGCCCCATGAGCGGGCTTGCAAGCCACGGGAGGAGGTAGAGGTAATATCGAACCATGCGACCGGGCATCGAGCCTCCTTGAGCGAGAAACGGGAAAGGACAGCGGGCTGCCGGCGACGGGCGCCGGCGAGACGGGGCGTCAGACGAGCGGCGGAGCGCGCGCCGAAATCGAGGGCGCGATCTCATTCTCGTAACAGAAGGTGGGGTGCAGGCTCAAAAGCTCGCAATCGGCCGGTGCGGGCAGCTCGAAGGCGTCGGCGGGAACGGTTGCGTGAGCGGAGTTCTGGAAATGGCACGCCGGGCAGCGCGGATCTTTACTCGCAAGCGGCTCTGTGTGAAAGAAGTCGATGCCGACGACGACGAAGAAAAACGCGGCGAGGAGAACGACGGCGAGCGCCTTGCTGGATTTCCCGGCCATGGCCCCCTGATTTCGCTTCGAAGTCGACCGCAAGTGTCGATTATCGGGATTTGTCGCCGGATTGCAAGCGAAATGTAACAGGGGCAAGCGGTAACCGAAAGGGGGGGAAATGCGTCGCGCGCGAAAAAAAGAAAAGCCCCGGGAACGATCCCGGGGCTTTCGTTTTCAAATCCGGCGACGACCTACTCTCCCACGTCGTTGCCAACGCAGTACCATCGGCGCTGGAGGGCTTAACTTCCGTGTTCGGAATGGGAACGGGTGTGGCTCGCGTAGCGGCGAAGCCCTTGGATTTGCTACGCCTATCTCAGTTGCCAGGCAACGAGATGCCCAGTTCTTCCATCAGGTCACACAGATGCTTACCATCCATGAG